>CALUVR010000016.1 GCA_944324285.1 Candidatus Gastranaerophilales bacterium
TATATTTATATTTAAAATATTGTTTCCGTTTAATCTCGTTTATTCTAGATTCAGCAATTCTGTTTAAATGTTCAAAAATGCCTAAAACAGCCATTTTTATTATTATAATTGGAATAATATCCCCTGTACATATTTGTTTTGACTGTGTTTTAAGGCTTTTTAACAATCAAATATCTTATGAATTTTGCTGTATAATCATAAAAGAGGTTAGTATGAGTGATAAAAAACATATAGGTACAAACTTTGATAGTTTTCTTGCTGAAGAAAATATTTTGCAAGAAGCAGAAATCATTGCAAAAAATCGTGTAAATGCATATATAATAGAACAACAAGCCAATAAGACTTCTGACGAAAAACTTTCAAATAACGAAAATCAACAAATTACATAATTACTTTTTATTACAAAAAGAATTACATTCAAAATGATTGCTCTCATTATCTTTCAGACCACTTTTATTCATTTGTAATTTTGTAATACTAAAATCTTAGAAAAAAAATAAAAAAATGAATAGATTGCAGAAGAACTTCTGTGAAATTTTTTGCTTTTGAATATATAAAATTATTAAAATGACTTTGAAAGTTTCATCTTGAATCATCTGGGAATCTCTCAATAAACATCAGGCTAAATGTTTTAAATTTTCTATCTGATTAAATATGCAAGTAGTATTTATGTCAGTTATTTTGTTGTATAATTCTGTTATAAAAAGTTCCAATGTCGTACAGTCAGCGGAGTTTTTTATTGCCAAACGAAAGCAGGGCTTGTCCCTGCTTTTGTAATGACAGAAGTTTCAAAAGTTGGACGAGAACCACAAGGCAGAGCCTTGTCAGGTTCGAGCGCGAGGCGGCAGAGGGCGGAGGCTTGCCTGCAAAATGTCTTAGACATTGCGGCAGGCAACCGAAGACCCGTTTAATGCCGCCGAGCAAGACCGTCCAACCTGGGGAGTTTTTTATTGCAAAACGAAAGCAGGCTTTATGCCGGTTTCTGTTTGACTTATAAAATTCAGTGTTTGAGAACCAACCAGCCCGAAGGGCTTTTGGTGAAGAGTCCAGCGCGAGCGAGCTGAGGCTGGAACGCTTTTGCGATTGTTGTATTAAACCAGACATTTCAATCATGTACGGTTATGATTTTACCCCTTAAAGTGGCTTTGCGTTTAGGTTTTAACCTGCCGGAAGTGTCCGAAAATAATCAAACCAAATTACTTAAAAAGTCCACGTAGTGTCCGTTGAAGTCCATCCATTCGTTTTTTGGTTGTAAACCTTATGTGGCGGAAGTTTAGGGTGTATTTGGATGTAAAGAAACAGGACAATACAGAAAAAGGGAACTTGCCTCAAAGCCCTTCTGTGTAAATGTATTTTAGAATAATTTAGGGTTACAGAAAAGTCCGGTATGTCCGATTTGTGGGACTACCATTTTCACAAAAATATAAAAAGTGGAAGATAATATGCCAATAGCCTTATTTCTGTAAGATAATACCCGATAACAAACATAGGACTTTTGCCGTAAAAAAGTAACACGAGTTCCGTAAAAAAATTTTCTGTCACAAAACGGAACCTTAACGGAAACCATTGAGAAATAAGGTTAGACGGTAATATTATAAGTATATTTTCTTTTTCTTCATACCATTTCTGTCCTGCAATTAAAAGTGCTCCATAAGCATATAATGATATTGAAATAATTACAAATTATATTGCTAAAGACAATAAAACTGCTGCAACAAAATTTGTAAAATTATTTTACAAGGCAGCAAAAAAATATATTTAAATAGTATAGCTCATAATAAGAGTATAGTTGAGGTGGATTAAGATGCGAATTAATTCTGGGGAATTAATACCTGATGGTTACTTTTCTGCTAATGTCGTTTTCCCTAAGAATAATGTAGATACTAATTTATGCTGGTATGCTGCTAATTTACCAGATATAATAAAAATGAATTCAAAAATTTTAGTAACAACAGACAAAGTAAAGCAAAAATTCACAAACTCAGAAATTAAAGATTTGTTTTTAAAATATTACGAGATACAAGAAACTGCTGATAAATATAATATTATTGTTACCAATAGTTGTCCTGCGGAGTCGTTATTTCACAAGAATGCAACAATAAAATTTGTTGTCTGCACAGATATTCAGCAGAAAGGCGACAAAGTTTTACCTGCCGGATACTATTCGCCGGAACTAACTTTTCCTAAAAATCATGGCTATCGTGAGATACTAAAAAATGGTAAAGAGCATCTTGACAGACTGTTAGAAGCTTTGCATCCCGGTTCAACTTCTCAAGAAAAAGATATTCAGAAACCTTTAGATGAATTATTTGTATAGGATTTAATATATGATTACCCCGGTTGATATAAATAAAATATACACTAAAACTGAATACACCCCAGCGTTCCGCGGAGTTAATACTATTGTTAAAACGGCAGATTCTTTTACCAGGAATCTTTACCTGGATAATGCAAACAATAAACAAATTTTTATCTCCATTCAAAAGGAATTTAACAGGCTTCCGCAAGAAAATGTTATCGAAGCTTATCAGTGCATTTTGGATTCATCGGGAATTGCTAATCAGGAAGCTTTTGATGTTTTGTCAAAAGCATGTTTTAAAAAGAAAGGTCTATTACGCTTCTTTAGCTCAAAAAAACAAAATGACCCCTATGCTAAATTCGGCATAAAATTTATCACAAATATAATCGAAGCGGCAAAAGACAATAATAAAAATCATTCTACAGTAAATCTTAATTTCCTTGAGAATATTTTGAAAACTTATTCTGCTTCTGCATCAGAGAATTACTTTAAACTGATAAGTATTAATAAAGATGCAAAGGGTATAATTTCTTCAAAAAATAATGAGTTGTTTTCCTTGCTAAATAAAAGCAGACATCTGGATTGCTATAAATATCTTAAAAATAAAGAAGGCAGAATCGGCGAAAATTTGAGAGATTATGTATTGAATGATATCCAAAAGAACAACGGGCACGTCGATAAAGAAATATTTGAGATAATCAAATATGTAAAGAACAATAATAATGTAAAAGAAATTTTGGATGAAGTAAGCCGGCAAAGACAAAAGGTTAAGCCTGAATATTTAAAATTTGCACTGGAACATTCTCCTGACAATTCAGGGGCAATTTCTCTTGAAAACTTCAGACGGATTATTGATACAGCTGAGAACTCTCCTAAAATTTTAAAATACTGTGAAATATTCAAAGATAATAACGCTCTTATAAGATATCCTAATATAGACTTTGTAAAAAGTATTTCTCCTGATGTTGAAGATATAAAAATTCTTCAAAAATATGCACTAATAGGTTCAGATAAAGAAGGAGTTGTATCAAATGATTTTACCCACAATCTAAAAAACTATTTAAAAAATAATCCACACACGAAAAAAGCTGAAACTTTAATCTATTGCCTTGAACGGGTAAAAGATGCAGACGGTTCAATCAATTGGGATTGTATAAAAACTTTTTACGAGCTGAAAACTAGAATTCTATCGCAGAAAAATATCAAAAACAACAGTAATTCTATAGCCGGAGAAAATTTAGCGGAACAGATAACGCAGTACAATATTTTTGAACAAATTCTAAATGCTGTAAAAGATAAAAAAGGCAATATTTCTAAAGATTATACCAAAGCAGTCAGCGACCTGATGGGCGATAAACTTCTGAACGAGATTCCATATATTCTGGAAGCATCTTGCAAGCCTGATGGAACGCTTGATAATAAAGTTATAAAACAAACAACCATGCTTGTAAAAAATACTATTGAAAAAGAACGGCTTGACATCGCAAAATTTACCGCTAAATGTAAAGATAATAATGGATATTTTGATACAGGCAGATTCCAAGAATTGCAATCTGTTCAAGCCGCAGGGATTAGAAGTAATATTGCCTCCATTGCCCTTGCACTTCACAATCCGGATAATTCATTCAGTAAAAAAGGGCTTAATCTTGTTGCGTATTTGAGGAAAAATTCGCACCATCAGATAGAAGAAGATCTTGCAAAAATTATTTCCCTATGCCGGGACAATTCGGGGTATCTTAATGATAAAAATATTCTGGCCGTAAAAGTAATTCAAGCCCGAAAACCGCATGCTGATTTATCTATGTTGTTGAAAATAACAATTAATGATAACAAAATAGTAGATGTCGACAAATTAAAAGGTTTAAATGAAATTCTAAAACAATTTCACGGCAGCAGCTTAAATAAGGAAATGTTAAATACAATTTTAAAGTTTTCAGCCGATAGAAACGGCGGGTATGATTTTGATATAATGAAGCTGCTTGTGAAAATCCAAAAGTCAGGTGAAAGTTTTTTTTCATACAGAGACATTATACCAGTATTTAAGGAGTTTATAAAATACTCAGGTGTTACATCGTTTCATCAATTGAATTTGCAGCAAAAAAGAGACATCTTGAGAAAAATAACAAAATATAAATCAGAATATCAAGACTACAGATTTCAGAAATACCTGGATATAAAAATACTTCCTAAAAATGAGAGCGATTATTGTGAAACACTTGCTCGTCTTTCTCATTCAATAGGTATTAATGTAAAACCGTTGGAGCAAAAGATTATTGACAATTTTTACAGTGCACTGAAAAATATGGCAAATCCTCAAAGTGAATTTATGCATTTGGACTTTGATAATAATGTGCCTAAACTAAATCTTAAATATCCGCTCGATAATTTTAAAAAAGATGTATGGAATATAGTTAAAGATTTTTCTTATGGTGAAAGGATAAAGAGTCTTGATTATTTTGGTTTTGAGTTGAAAAATTATTCAGGCAGACTGATTTTAAACGGATTTCCAAGTGCGCATAAGCCGGATGGTAAACTCGCAGTAATAAAGGATGCAAATGTAAAGGCTGCAATATCAAAATTAACACCTTATGTTATAAAATTTACTCAAGGTAATGATGTGACAGTTTTAAACAATCCGGTATTGTCTAAAGAACTTACAGCTATAACAAAAGCTTTTCCTGAATTTTTGACAACAATAGGCAAAGTCCAGCATCCGGCACATGATTACACGCTTGATATTCACATTCTTAAAGTTTTGCAAGGGGTTTTTAAACATCCTGACTATGAAAAATTACCTGAAGCCTCCAAAAAGCATATTCAAATTGCAGCACTTCTTCACGATTTAAATAAATCAGCATACGATGTGGATAAACATCATCCGGAAAATTCCGCTTTTGATACATATTATCTCCTAAATAAGTTCAATATGCGTGAGAAGGACAAACTTAAAATATATGAAATAATAAAAAATCATAACTGGCTTGCAAGATATAATAACTCATCAAATAAAAGTTCAATAGCAAAAGAATTTGCGTATGAACTTCGGCAGAATAATGCATTTGAGTTACTTTATATTCTTACAAATGCTGATATAAAGGGTGTAAAGAAACAAGAACAGTTCTTCAAAAGATATTCCGCTGCTTTGGATGATGCTCAAAAACAAATTTCTCCGCTGATACACGAAATCCAAAAAAATGCGATAAACCTGCCGCAGACAAACATCCCGAAAGTATGTGACATTGATCATAATTCCCGATTTGTTTCTGTCATCCAAAAAGACGGGATTAGAAATACGGTTATTGATATCCAAAAAGGAATTAATTTGAAAAAAGTCGGCTTTGCAGAAAATATTTCTGTAAATGATTTGAATATACTTGTCCACGGGCTTGATACAAAGAATGATGCTGCTATGTTTCAGGCGCTTGGCATGATAAATTCAGATGCTTTGTTGAGTTCTTCATACATAAATTACAGCAAAGGCAACTGGAGAGTATTCAGACCGCAAGGTTTTGTTTTGTATGTTCCGTCTGCTGATATTCAGGCCGGATACTGGCGGGATTTCGGTTCCGGATATAAAAAAGATCGAAGCACTTTATTTTCGCAATATTTGTTTTCCAATAATGAGACCAGAACTTATTTCCCTAATCAGCTAAAAAAAGAATTGAATTTGACAGACGCAGAATATATTAATTTATTGAGAAAGATCGAAGATGTTCCTATGAGTCTGCTTGATAGGTTTTTCCCGAATGTTGCAAATGCTTACAGAAATATATTTACTAATATGGAAACATCCAAACGCAGCTACAGCAGGAACTATAACGAAATACTTGTAACCAGACCTAAAATTCAAGCTGTATTTTGTTATGACCAAAAACCATCGGAAATATCTCCTTACTTGAGAAGCTATGCCCAAAGACAAGGTATTCCTATTTTAGTTTTTCACTAAAATAGGAATTTTCGTTGTTTCTAATAACAGCGGGTTCCAAATGTTTTGTGAAAATAGTTAAACTATCTGAACTAAATAATCAAACTATCTGTTCTTTTTACAGCTGGAGCGCTTTTGCGATTGTGTTGTAGACACATTAGCAAGGCGCAGAATGCCGTTAAACGCGAGCGAGCAAGACAACCTGGGGAGAGGGAATATTAATCATTATTCTCTTAGCTTTACTGTGTTTATATACGGTTTAAGAAGTTCTATTATCTTTTCAAATTCAGCATTTAAATATGTTTCTTCTCCCATAAGTTCGGTATCAAGAATTTTTGACGGAATAAATTTTTGAAGATAATACCGCTTTGCTCCGTGAATGAGCTTGCCTATTTTTTCAAAATCTTCAAACTTAAGTTGTGACTTAACTACGGTTGTTCGGAATTCATAATCTACTCCGGATTCCATGATTATATTTATACTTTTTTTTATTTTTCCGGTATCAATATTTACTTTTGTAATTTCACAGTATTTTTCAAGCGGAGCTTTTATGTCCATTGCAATATAATCTATATACGGTAAAGTTTTTTTTAGCTTTTCAGGAAAACTTCCGTTTGAGTCAAGTTTTATCAGAAATCCCAGAGATTTAATTTCTTTTATTACATCTTCTAAATCATCTTGAATACAAGGTTCTCCTCCCGTAATTACAACTCCGTCAAGCTTATCCGTTCTCGTTTTTAAAAACTCCAAAAGAGCAGGTACTGTCCATATCTGCCCTTTTGTTGTTATAAGCTCTGGATTGTGACAGTATCCGCAGCGAAAGTTGCATCCTTGAGTAAATACAATCGCGCTGATTTTCTCAGGATAATCCAGAAGGGATGTCTTTTGTACTCCGCCTATTTGCATCCGCAATCCTCAATTGAAAAAGTTTTTCTGTCGGAAAATTCTTTTTGTTTTCCTTTATTCCACTGATTAACAGGTCTTATGTATCCGACGACACGTGAATAAACTTCGCAGGAAGCAAGGCAATACGGACATGTATAGTGTTCACCTGATATATATCCGTGGTTTGGGCAGGTACTGAAGGTCGGCGAGAATGTAAAATACGGCAATCGATAGTTATAACATATTTTTTTGACAAGATTTTTCATTGTTTCTGTATTTTGTATTCTTTCACCGGCATAAATATGTACAACAGTTCCGCCTGTGTATTTAGTCTGCAAATCGTCTTGATGGTCAAGAACTTCAAAAATATCATCAGTGTAATTTACAGGCAGCTGGGTCGAGTTTGTGTAATACGAATATTTTTCTTTATCCAGCTTAGCTAGTCTGTAAGAGGCGCCCTCACCCGGTGTTGCTTCAAGATTATAATTGTTTCCTGTTTCTTTTTGAAATTCAATTATTTTTGCTCTCATAAAGTCCATTACCTCAAGAGCAAATTCTTTACCTGCCGGAGTTCCTATGTCTTTGCCCAAAAAATTCAGGCAAGCTTCATTCATTCCTATCAAGCCGATAGTTGAGAAATGATTTTTCCAGTATACACCAAATCTTGATTTTATATCGCGCAGATAAAATCTGGTATAAGGATAGAGATCTTTGTCCGTCAACTCTTCAAGAAGTTTACGCTTAATTTCCAGGCTTTCTTTAGCCAGTTCCATTTTTTGAGTAAGTTTTTCAAAAAATTCCGATTTGTTTCCTGCAAAAGCACCTAATTTCGGCAGATTAATCGTTACAACCCCTATAGAACCAGTCAGCGGGTTTGAACCGAAAAGTCCGCCACCACGGTATTCAAGTTCTCTGTTGTCAATTCTTAATCTACAGCACATTGAACGTGCATCTTCAGGCGACATATCAGAATTTATAAAGTTTGAAAAATATGGGATACCGTATTTTGCAGCCATTTCCCAGAGTCCTTTTATATTTTCGTTATCCCAGTCGAAATTTTTTGTAATATTGTATGTAGGGATTGGGAAAGAGAAAACTCTGCCTGAATTGTCGCCGTTAAGCATTATTTCAAAAAATGCTTTATTCAGCATATCCATTTCCGGCTGAAATTCCTTATATACAGAATCCATCAATTCACCGCCAATAATGACCGGCTGCTCTGCATAATATGACGGAACAGTCAGATCCATTGTTATATTTGTAAACGGAGTTTGAAAACCTACACGGGTAGGAACATTCATGTTGAAAATAAATTCCTGCATTGACTGTTTTACCTGTTCATAGCTGAGTTTGTCATATCTGATGAACGGGGCAAGCAGTGTGTCAAAATTTGAAAATGCCTGCGCTCCGGCGGCTTCGCCCTGCATTGTGTACATAAAATTTACAATTTGTCCGAGTGCTGTTCTGAAATGTTTCGGTGGTGCACTTTCTATTTTACCCTTTACTCCGGTAAATCCTTCTGCTAATAAATCCTTTAAATCCCAGCCGACACAATAAACTGAAATTATATTCAAGTCGTGGATATGTATATCCCCTTCGAGATGCGCTCTTTTGATATGCGACGGATAAATTTTATTCAGCCAGTATTGTTTACTGATTTCAGATGCAACGTAATTGTTCAGACCCTGAATTGAATATGTCATGTTGGAATTTTCGTTGACTTTCCAGTCAAGCTGTTTCAGGTAACCGTCAACAAGTGTAATGTTTTTATCACTGCTGACTTCCACAGGATTTGACATGTAATTTCGTTTTGCAGATTCCAAATTAACAACATTTGTGTTGTTTGAATAAATAGTATTGTTCATAAAAAAATCTCCCAGATTTCCGTGGTAACATCAACCAAAATAAGCATTCCGACTATAACGGCTGCGGTCCAGTGTGGGAATTTCACCCATGCTTTCCTTAAATTGGTAATTATAATTTTAAGTCGCATTTTAATCTTTGTCAACAAATCTCAAGATTTATTTTCTTATTAAACAAATCTAAATACAAACCTATAAGGGCTTGCGCAATACATATAATTAAATCTAATCTAGTGTTATCACATTCACTCCTTAACGCAAAATATTCTCAGACTAATTATTTTAAACTTTTTGTTTTAATATTTCAATTAATTTTGAATTTTTTATTTTTCTTCTTACAAGCTCCTCCGTAAAATTACAATTTCTACATATAAATTCATGAACCCATTCATACTCTCCATCTTTAGATGTTTTAAGTTTGTTTTTTAATTTTTTAGAAACTATTTCTAATAATTCACTATCTTTATTAGTTTTGTCAGAAGATTTAACAAGTAAGTTTATTTTTATTTTCCCTCTTTTTTCGACAGGTTCAAAATGTTCAAACTGAATATAGCTGTTGTATTCAGGATTTAGATGTTTTAACGGGATTTCTATTGAATACCCGTTTATATCATCTCTTTCATCGTCAATATTCTTATCTTTAAAACTAATATATTCTTCTAATGCGGAAATACATATTTCTTGGGGATAATATATTTCCTTAAGTATTTTCTTATAGGCTTCAAGTTCTTCATTTGTTTCAATTGTTTCTATTATATTTAAGATATCTTTATATGTTATTTTTTTCCATTCTTTATTTGCTAATTGGTGCATGAATGGTCTTAGATAAACAAATATGGGAGTTTTAGAGTATTTTTCTTTTATAAGAGTTTCATAACGTGTTAACTGATCTTTTATGTATTTGTCATCATCTTTTTTACTTGTATTATTTTGATTTGTTCTATTTCTGTCTTTATACTTATTTTCAATTACCAGTACAAATTCTTCATTTTCAATTAATACATCAATATGATATTTTTCTGTAGTTGACGATATTCCACTCAAGTTTTCAAAATCATAACCTGC
The DNA here is from genome assembly GCA_944324285.1 of Candidatus Gastranaerophilales bacterium. Taxonomy (GTDB): domain Bacteria; phylum Cyanobacteriota; class Vampirovibrionia; order Gastranaerophilales; family Gastranaerophilaceae; genus Scatousia. Next base: position 10,037 of record CALUVR010000016.1, read on the forward strand.
TTTATTCAAAAACTTTGTTAAAAAATCACGATTTTTTAACAAAAAATATGCAAGCAATTCAGAGTGAATTGTTTCCTTGCTTTCAAATGTTCCTGCCTGTTGTAATATTTTTAATTTTTTACGTATTGTTTCAGCCTTTAATTCTGCTATATTTTTCACAATTATTGACTCCTGGATTTTTATTTATTATACAATAGATTGGTTAAAAGTTCTCTCATATTCTAAAAACTATAATATTTTGTAAAAGCGTCACCATCGGTCGTGAAATTTTATATTAATTAACAGGTTTGAATTTTTGTAAAATATTTAGTTTTATGATGCAATTTATTTTTTGTGCGGCTTTATTAAAGATGTAATGGATTTAATAAATATACAACCTCATTGTAGAAACAAAAAAACTCCCCTCAAAAAAACAGTGACTTTTAGGGGGCAGGCAGCGTTTGAAAAACTTGCAAAAGATACATTTGTCGGAGCAAGAACCCTTTTAATACTGGAAACAGCATTTTTTAGAGAGCCTGAAACTCTTGAATTTGTCAAAAAATATATCCTTAAATTTCTGAAAGATAAACCTGAGATTAATATTATAGACGGAGCCTGTTCTAAAGGTTACGAAACATATTCTCTTGCAATGATACTTGATAAAATCGGGAAAAAGATTAATATAACAGGGTTTGATTTAGGACCTCAGGCAATAACTGACGCAAAAAGCGGCAAATTTATTATTGAAACAATAAAAAGCAACGATTCTTTATCAAATACATATAAAATGGGATATTCCTCTTTTGATGACGATTATCTCGCGTTTTATGATAAAAGTTCTTTAACGGAAAAACAAACGGAATATAAATGCAAATTTAGTGAATTCTTTGATGAAATTCCATGGAGGGAGAATATCTCATTTTTAAGACGTATTCACAGGTTAATTTTTAAAAAATTGATACCTGATATAGCAACAAAGCAATTTCAGGTGAAGCCGGAAAAGTCAGGGATGTGTAATTTTGTTCAAGGAGATATTTTAAAGCTTGACGAAATTGTTCCGGATCACAGTGCAGATGTTCTTTTGTTTAGGAACGCGCTCTATCATTTGACGACAATAGAAGATGAATCTGCAAAAATCCCTTTATTGGATGAAACAATAGTTCGTACCGTGAAAAATGTCGTAACGCAGGTGGATAAGGCTCTTTGTAAAAACGGGATTTTTGTTATAGGAGAACACCCGAACGATCACACATTAACTACCGGAAAGGTTTTATATAAAGAGTTAGAAAATAACAATTTTACTCCTGTATATAAAAATCATAACGATACATATTGCGTAGTATGGAAGAAAAATTAAATATCTGTATTTTGTTTGTTTTTGTAAATTTTTATGAAAATCACAGAAATTTAGGTCAAATAATTTTATGATGGAACTTAAATGAAATATGAACGTACAAAAAATTTCAATGAATAATTATAATACCCCTGCATTTAAGGGTAAATATGAAGTAGATGCCTCAACTGCAATCGGTCGTAATCAGGTATTCACGCTTGGAATGCTGATGAGTAATTTTTGGATAAGGGATGCGAGGTTGACCTGTTCACAGCTTAGGAACAACAGTGTTTACGGAAAAGTTACCATGAACGTAAATGTTAATAAAGAACACATTTTTGAGGCGATACTAAAGAATAATAACATCAAATTTAAAAAACTTGATACAAATGCTTAGTTTTCGGTTCTGGCGAAGGTATGTTTGTCCAGCAATACCATTAAGACAGATATATCAGCCGGTTTAACACCTCCGATGCGTGATGCTTGGGCTAATGTTTTCGGTCTGATTTTGTTTAATTTTTCTTTAGTTTCTGATGAAATGTGTTCAATCCGCATATAGTCAATGTTATCCGGAATTTTGTATTTTTCAAGTTTATCTGCCTGATTTACCTGAAATTCCTGACGTTTTATGTAGCCCTCATATTTTGTTAATATTTCAACCTGTTCGTAAACGTCACGAGAAAGATTTAATTCTCTTGTTTCAGCGTCAACTTCTTGAATAACCTTATAATCAACATTCGGGCGTTTGAGGAGTTCTGCGAGTTTAATTCCTCTATCAATATGTTCACCGTATTTTGCAAGAATTGTATTCACTTCCTCTGTTGCTGGAAGTTTAGTTTCTGCTATACGGATGAGTTCTTTTTGAATATTTTCCTGTTTTTGATTAAATATTTTAAATTGTTTATCGTCAATAAGCCCGATTTTATGTCCGATTGGAGTCAGTCTGGCGTCGGCGTTATCCTGTCTTAAGAGTAATCGGTATTCCGAGCGGGAAGTGAGCATTCTATAAGGATCCTCAATGTCTTTTGTGACAAGATCATCAATGAGGGTGCCTATGTAGGAAGAACTTCTCGGAAGTTCAAGCATTTCTGAGTTGTTGATATAATTGATTGCGTTTATTCCTGCAATTAAACCCTGAGCGGCTGCTTCTTCATAACCGCTTGTTCCGTTGATTTGTCCACCGAAGAAAAGTCCTTTGACTTTTTTTGACATAAGAGAATGTGTTGTCTGGACTGCCGGAACGTAATCGTATTCAACTGCATAAGCGGGTTTTATGACATGAGCTTTTTCTAACCCGGGGAGAGTGTGAAGCATTTGCACCTGAACATCCGCAGGCAGACTGCTCGAGAAGCCTTGAATATAAACTTCATAAGTTCCGAGTCCTTCTGGCTCAATGAAAATATGGTGTGACGGATTTTCGCTGAATCTGACAACCTTATCTTCAATAGAAGGGCAATAGCGTGGACCGACGCCATGGATTAAACCTTTATACATCGGGGATTTATCAAGGTTCGCGCGGATAATCTCGTGGGTGCGTTCGTTTGTTCTTGTTAAGTAGCACGGAACCTGCGGGCGTATCGGGCGGTTTGGTTTGAATGAATAGAAATTCAAAACCTCATCCCCCGGCTGAATTGTCATTTTTGAGTAATCTATGGTTCTTTTATCAACACGCTGCGGGGTGCCGGTTTTTAATTTCTTTATTTTAATCCCGAGTTTCATTAAAGAGTCTGATAGTCCGATTGCAGCCTGTTCTCCAAGTCTGCCTGCACTGTAAGATTTTAGACCTACAAAAATTCTGCCATTTAGAGATGTTCCGGTTGTCAGGATGACCGCTCTTGCTTTATATTCAATCCCAAATTCATCAATTGCACCTGTTATTATGCCGTCTTTTGCTATTAAGTCTGTAATGCAGGCTTGTCTTAAGTAAATATTTTCATTGCTCTCAATTAGGTGGCGCATGTAATTTGAGTATTCTTTTTTGTCGGATTGTGCGCGGAGCGCTCTCACTGCAGGTCCTTTTGAGGAATTAAGCATTTTCATCTGGATGTAAGTTGCGTCGGCAACTTCCCCCATAACTCCGCCGAGGGCGTCAATTTCTCGGACAAGAGTGGATTTAGCAGGACCTCCAATAGCAGGGTTGCACGGCTGCAGCGCAATATTATCAAGGTTTAAGGTTGCCAGAAGAACCTTTGCACCTAATCTTGCACACGCAATAGCCGCCTCGCATCCAGCGTGTCCCGCGCCGACTACTATTACATCATACTCATTTCTAAGATACATCATATCCTGATTATATTACAAAGGAATTAAATTGCACATTTATCTAATATATTTGGAGGATATTTTGTAAAAATAATAAAGAATGAAAATTTTTCTGTCGAAATGATACTTATACACATTTTATTTGGAGCTCAAAATGTCAGAACAAATTTTAATTCAGTCTGTTTCAGGTGATAACAGTGAAAAACTAAGAAAAGCAAAAGAGTCTTTGGAAAAAGCGCGTCTTGCACATGAAAGATATTTAATAAGACAAAACAATAAGGATTTACAAGATGCTATAACCAATTATATTGATGCCGTAAAGTTTGACCCGACAATTCCGGAGTCTTATTACCGCCTGGCAAGCCTTATGTGGGAACAGGGGCAAATTAGTATTAACGCGGCAATTGATCAATGTAAAACAGCAGTTTCGCTTGCTCCTGATAATATGAATGCGCATCTTTATGCAGGCTTTTTCATGAAGCTTGCAGAAAACTATCCTGAAGCCATGGAGGAATTTAAATCCGCTGTTAAGATGGGTAAGTTTAAGTCTGCAAGACCACGATTGGTTCTTTCTCAGGCTATTTTACAAAAAATTAATTCCGATAAGGGAAATTTTGCTGATTATCTTCAATTTGTTTACTATTTCCTGTCAGGCAGTGTCATGCTGGCATGGGACAGACCTTCATTAAAAATGTTCTACAAAAACATTTCTGATGACATTTCGGTGTTTACTTTTAATACAGTCGGCAAGTTTCTTGAAAAGTTCAAGCTCTATCCGGCTGCGGAAAATATTTATAAAAAAGCTGTCACAGAAACATGCCACGGGCAAATTTTCTATTCTAAAATGGGCGATTTGGCGTTAAAGAATAATGAGCTTGATCTCTGTGTAGATTGTTATAAAAAAGTTCTCGAATCTAATCCGCTTTGCCGTGATGTACTCGTGAAGCTTGCAACAGTTTTGCAGACGTATTTCCCTGAAAATACTGATGCAGCTATCGACTGTTACGAAAAACTTTTGGAATTTGATATCGATACCGCCCAGATTTATTATGAACTCGGTCATCTTTATTTGAAAAAAGAAGATAAAATTAATTCAATCAGCGCGTTTAAACTTGCAGTAGAGCGTGAAGTTGAAAATCCTTTTTATAATAATTCCTTAGCTTATGCATTTTCAAAAGCAGAGTTATACGATGATGCAATAGAGTATTATCAAAAAGCAATTGCAATCAATCCTGATAACGAATGGACAGCAATTGTATGTCAGGCACTCGGCGCTATATACGGTGAAGTTAAAGGTAATACAGAGGCTGCCGTTGCAACTTATCAGGCCGGTATTATTCTTGATCCGAATAATTATGATTTATATATTGCGCTCGGAGATATCTATATGGCTGAGTATGACTTAGACAAAGCCATCAGAACATATTGTGATGCGATTACCTTGAATCCTGAAGATTACAGAGGCTATTCAAAGGCAGGTATTGCTCTCTGGGAAAAAGATTACCTTGAAGAAGCTCTGGTTGCATACCATAAATCTATCGAATTAAATCCGGAAAATGAATTCTCTCAAAATAATCTTGGGATTATATATCTTGACGGACTCGGTGATGCAGAAGAAGCGCTGGAATACTTTGAACAGGCAATTGAAATTAACGAAAGTTATACTCTTGCTTATTTCAATGCCGGTCGTGCAAGCCAGATGCTTGATTTTAGAAACGATGCCGCGCATTATTACCAGATGGCTATAGATTTAAATACTATTACTCATGATCTTGATGAGGAAGATATCAGAGAGAGACTACATAAATTATTTGAAGCGTAAATTTTTCATTCTTAATTCCACATATATAAAGCCTCCACACAGGAGGCTTTTTTTTTGCATTTCTACATTCTATTGTTTAGTTTAATTGTATATTTTCTTATTCAAATCAGCTTTTCTAATTCTGATGTTTTCAGGAGTAATTTCAACAAGTTCATCATCTCCGATATATTCAAGACTTTCTTCAAGTGATAGAATTTTAGGCGCTTGAAGTGTAACCATTACATCAGCCGTAGCGCTTCTCATATTGGTAAGCTTTTTAGTCTTACAGATATTTACTACAATATCCTGAGGTTTGTTGCATTCGCCGATAATCATTCCTCGGTAAACCTTTGTTTTCGGAGTTACAAAGAATACGCCACGGTCTTCAAATTGAGCGAGTGCGTAAGGGATTGCTTCACCTTGTTCGTGCGCAATGATTGAGCCGTTTCTCTGGCGCGGAATATCCCCTGCGTAAGGTCTGTAGTGAAGGAATGTGTGATACATTATACCTTCTCCGCGGGTCATACGGATAAATTCGCTTCTAAAACCTATCAAACCTCTAGCCGGAATATGGAATGTCATGGAAGTTCTGCCTTTATTATTATTCATTTCTTTCATTTCGGCTTTTCTTCCTGATAATCTGTCAATACAGCTTCCCGCATATCCTTCCGGAACATCAACAATTAAGTTTTCATAAGGTTCGCACTGTTCCCCGTTAATTGTTTTATATATAACTTCCGGTTTTGATACCTGAAATTCGTAACCTTCACGGCGCATTGTTTCGATTAAAATCCCCAGATGCAGTTCGCCTCTTCCGGATACTCGGAAAACATCTGTAGAATCGGTATCTTCAACGCGTAAACTTACATTCTTTTCAAGTTCGTCGTAAAGGCGTTTTCTTAATTGTCTTGATGTTACGAATTTTCCTTCCTGTCCTGCAAACGGGCTGTCGTTTACGGAAAAATTCATCTGCAGTGTAGGTTCATCGACCGTAATCAAAGGCAGCGGCTGCGGGTTATCTAAAGAACAGATACTTTCGCCGATTTGAATATCAGAAAATCCTGCTATCCCTATGATATCACCTGCAAAAACCTCCTGAATTTCAGTTCTGCCTAAATCGTGGAATCCGAAAAGTTTTGTGATTTTCCCTTTTTCCTGGGAACCGTCCGCGTGGATTACGCAAACCTGTTCCTGCGATTTAACCGAGCCGTTTTCAATACGTCCGATAACAATTCTTCCGACATAATCGTTGTAATCGAGAGTTGTTGCGCGGAACTGGAATGGCTTTGATGCATCCCCTTTCGGCGGTTTAATGTTTTCTAATATGCAGTCCAGAAGCGGAATCATATCTTTTCTTTCGTCATCTAAATCTTTTATTGCAAAACCGTTCAAGCTGCTTGCAAAAATGAACGGAAAGTCTATTAAATCTTCTCTGTCCGTAAGTTCGGTGAACAGGTCAAAAACTTTATCCAGTGCAGTGAGCGGTTCCGCGGCAGGTTTATCTATTTTATTAATAACAACTATAATTTTTAAACCAAGTTCAAGAGCCTTTGAAAGAACAAATCTTGTCTGCGGCATCGGACCTTCTGCCGCGTCGACGATTAACAGTGCTCCGTCAACCATTCCGAGAACTCGTTCTACTTCTCCGCCGAAATCAGCGTGCCCCGGAGTATCCACTACATTAATCTTTGTATTTTTATAATTTATTGAAATGTTTTTTGAAAGAATTGTAATTCCGCGTTCTCTTTCTAAATCATTACTGTCAAGTACGCGTTCCTGCACCTGCTGATTTTCACGAAAAGCGCCAGCCTGTTTCAAAAGACAGTCTACAAGTGTTGTTTTCCCGTGGTCAACGTGTGCGATAATTGCTATATTTCTTATATTTTCGTTAGTGTTTGCCATAAGTTCCAGTCTTTCTTTTTTGGTAAAATTAAGGGTAAATCCATTAATTTTATTCTAGACCGCTCATAATATTTTTTCAACTGTCTTAGAATTTTACGATTTGTATGAGCATTACAAATCTTTTTATTTATTTTCATTGTATAATCATTATATGGAAACAGAATTAAAGCAGCTTTTGAATATTTTACAGCCACGCATAAAAAGCGCGAAGGAGTGTCTTTGACTATGCCTCGCTCCATTCAAAACTTGAAAGACTAGAAAACGAAATGCAGTCGCCTGATATCTGGTCAGACAAGGATAAAGTATCAAAACTGGGTGCAGAGATAAAAGAGATTAAAGAGAATATTTCACTACTGGAAAGGTGGCAGTCTGCACTGGATGATGCAGCTGTTGCTATTGAGATTTCCGACCCTGATTTGATAAATGAAAGTTATGAAAATTTATCTGCAATAGAAAAAGAACTTGATAAATTTGAAATAAAACTTATGCTGAGCGGTGAATACGATGAAGCGGACGCAATCTTAACGATAAACGCAGGCGCTGGCGGAACTGATGCTCAGGATTGGGCAAGCATGCTTCTTCGTATGTACATGCGCTGGGCGGAAAATCGCGGATGGCATGTTGAGTTGCTTGATAAGCTGGACGGTGATGAGGCAGGAATAAAATCCGCAACCATAAAGATTACCGGAAAATATGCCTTTGGTTATGCAAAGGCTGAAAAAGGTGTCCACAGACTCGTCAGAATTTCTCCATTTAACGCAAACGGAAAGCGCCAGACAAGTTTTGCCTCGGTTGAAGTATCGCCGATTATAGCAGACTTTGAAAAAACTATTGTAATTCCGCCTGAGGATTTGGAAATTGATACAATGCGTTCTGGCGGAGCAGGCGGACAGAATGTCAATAAAGTCGAAACTGCCGTGAGAATTCTCCATAAACCGACAGGAATTGTCGTCAAATGCCAGCAGGAACGTTCTCAATTACAAAATAAAGAAAATGCAATGCAAATTCTGGCGTCAAAACTCCTCGCAATCCGTCAGGCTGAACATGAGAAAAAATTAGCCGAACTTAAAGGAGAAAATGTTGATATAAATTTTGGCTCCCAAATACGTTCATACGTATTTCACCCTTACAAAATGGTAAAAGACCATCGCACGGGCTTTGAAGTCGGTGATGTGGATTCTGTAATGGATGGCGATTTAGACGGGTTTATTGAGGCGTATTTAAAGCAGCAGCATTAATCAAAATCAAAAAGGTCTCTCGGGTGAACTTGCAGGGTGTCAGCAATTATTTTTACTTTTGACACCGTAAGGTCTGTTTTTGCTATTTCAATAAGGCTAATCATAGAACGCGAAATTTTGTCTGAGGCTAAATCATCCTGTGTCAGTCCTTTTTCTTTGCGCAGTCTTTTTAAGTTTTTTGCAAATTTTTGTAAATAACCCTTGTCCATTTATAAATTGTTAGCTATACTAGCAATTAATACAACTAGTGACACTAGCAAAATAGGAGGAATTTATGGTTAATAAAGCGTTTACGTTGGCTGAGGTTTTGATTACTCTTGGAATAATAGGTGTCGTTGCAGCGATGACTTTGCCGACACTAATTCAAAGTCATAAAAAGTCAGAAGCCACTGCCAGATTAAAGAAATTTGTCAGTTCGATGGAGCAGGCAATTTTGTTTGCGGAGAATGATAATGGTACAAAGGCATACCAGTGGACTGATATAGATGATTATTCGGAACAAATTGCAGAAAATCCCCAGCTTGAGCATGATTTGACTTATGCGTACTGGAAAAAATATTTTGCACCTTATATAAAGAGTGTAGAGGAGGAAAAAGGGGTATATGTTGAAACTGAAGATGGGGAAACAGATAATACTAAACGTACAAAGATTTATTTTGCAGACGGATCAACAGTAGCAATGCATTTTGGTCATTGTATTGATTTAATATTTGATATAAACGGCGAGAGGCTTCCTAATAGTTACGGGAAGGATATGTTTATGTTTTTTATAGCTACCAATAAGTCTCATAGTAAGGAGGATGCGCATGAATTATATCCTAATAAATCTTTCGGAGCTGTTTATATGCCAGTATATAACTACTCGAGAAAAAGCCTTAGAAGCTTGTAAAAGCACCGCTAACCGTTGCTCAGCTTTGTTACAGTATGATAACTGGGAATTTAAAGATGACTACCCTTATAAGTTATAATCATGTAAATCAGTGCCGCCGGTTTTTATCAGTCCGTATTTATCTGCGATTTTTTCAATATTATGAGTTGTCGTGAATTTTATAATTCCGCGGTGGCGTTTGTAGGGGTAGTAAACTTCAATTCCATCTAAGCCGTAGGAGATTAATTTTTTTATAAATCGGTCATGACTCAGCGCCCAGCAGCAAGCTGGGTGTGCAATAACAGCAATTCCTCCTGCATTATGTATTGCACGGATAAGTTTTTTTATGTTCCGGGTCGCAAAAATTCTCACAATATCTAATTCAGTTTCCCGTTTCGATTTTGCGCAGAATGATTGGAGTTCTTTGTTATTAACGTCCACGCCGTAGCCGAGCAAATGCATAAACACATATCCGCACCAGACATCAAATTCAACCGCCGGGATTACAATATCATCAATACCGTGTTCAAGATAACCGTTTATTGTGTTGTGGTCGCAGATTGCAATTTTTTTATACCCTTTTTCTTTTGCCTGTTTGATTAAATCGCAAAAATCCCCGCGTCCGTCCGAATAGGTTGAATGTATATGTAAATTGACGCGCCCTGACGTATAATTTTCTTTATTAAAACTTTTAATTAATTCTTTGTAATCTGTCATTGTTTTTTTTAGTTTATTTATAATAAAATTATAATACAAGAAAATAAAATAAATCATCCGTGAGTTTCTAAACAAGGAGAGAATATGTCAAGAAAAACTACAGGAAACGGAATTTTTAATATATTAATTGAAGGCGTAAAAATATATTGTCTTAACTTTTTAAAATTTACGCAATATATGGCATTTCCTGTTCTGGGACAAATTCTCGGTATGGGGTTAATCTTCGGGCTTGCTGGGCTTTATACCGCATATTTGCCGGTTCTTATTGAAAAATCTCCTGCGTTTAACAGTTTTACAACAATAGTTGCATGCGTAATTCTGATAACGGTTCCGGGTATGATAATATTTTTAAAAGCTTTTTGGGATTATCTTGTAGCCTATGGTGCATTGAATTCTATGACAGAAAGCGCTCTGAATACAGGGAAGGTTTATGATTTTCCCGCTCATAACGCACTCATTACGCAGAGAACTTTTAAATATGTCGGGTTGTGGTTCCTTGTCGGGATTTTGAGTATCCTTGCAATTAACCCGTTTTTTATAATAATTGCGGCTGTTTTGTTTATTTATTTTATTCTGATTTTTCAGGTGTTTACGTTTGAAGACGATGTTTCAGTTTTCGGATGCTTCAGGCGCAGTATGCTTTTGATTAAAGGAAATTTTGCAAGAACCTTTATTCTGATGTGTATAATAGGATTTTTTACACATTATCTTTTTGTGGAAGGGTTTTCAGTATTTTTTGATTTGACGGGTGTCACTGCATTTTTGACAAAACCTTTTGAAAACTGGGTTATGACAAATATTCCGCTGGACAATTTCAACAACTGGCTTATAACGCTAAATCCGCGTTCACAGATTATTACTCCGACAAAGGTCGCGGAGTTGTTAGTTTATCAGATTGCCTTTTTTATTGTAACAGGTTTTACGCTCCCTCTGAGAAGTGTCTGCTGGACTCTCTGGTATAAAGCATTAAACACAAATTTGGAAAGACGGGAGAAAAAAGTTAAAAAACTAGACAAAAATATTTTGAAAAGGGCAGAGCAAAAAGAAGACGAATAATGTTTATCTGTAAATTCTGTAAATCACGCGACAAATTTGAATTAATGTTTTCACCTGATTACCATGGCGCAAGACATTTTGAGCAAAGATACAACAGTAAAAACGAAATAGAAATTTCTGTTGACGGCTATACCTTTGTGCCGGATTTACAGTTTATGAACGAACATGCAGTATGCAAATACTGCGGACAAATTTATATATGGGATTACGATTATAAAGGATAAGGTTATGAGAAAAGGTAGAAAAAACGACGAATTAAGAGAGATTAGATTTACAAAAGATTTTACAAAAAATGCGCTTGGATCAGTTCTTGTGGAATTTGGCGACACAAGGGTTATCACAACTGCCTCTGTGGAAGAAGGAAAACCAAAATGGATGGAAAAAGATGACCCGCGCGGCTGGCTTACTGCGGAATATTCTCTACTTCCATCTTCTACGAATACAAGATGCCAGAGAGAACGCACTAAAATTTCCGGCAGAACTCAGGAAATTCAGCGGCTAATCGGCAGAAGCCTCAGGGCAAGTATTGATTTAGAGAAAATTCCTGATTTGACAATAACAATTGATGCTGATGTAATTCAGGCAGATGGCGGCACGAGAACCGCAAGTATCTGCGGAGGTTTCCTTGCCTTGAAAATTGCCGTTGAAAAGCTCCTTGAAAAAGGTATTATAAAAGAAAATCCGATAATAGAACCTGTTGCGGCGATTTCTGCAGGAATAATTGACGGAGAAGTTCGTCTGGATTTATGTTATGAAGAAGATTCGCATGCGCAGGTTGACAGTAATGTCGTTCTTACGAAAAGCGGCAAGATTATAGAATTCCAGACAACAGCAGAGGGCGAACCTTACGAATATTCGCAAATGCTTGAAATTTTCAAGACTGCTGAAAACGGAATTGAAAAAATAATTGAAATATATGAGAAAGTTTAGTATAATACTTTTTACAAAAGGAAAGGAGTTTTTATATGAAAAGAACTTTAATAGCATTAATGGCATTGTCAATTTTATCGGTAGGAGTAGCTCAGGCTGCGGAAAAACGCCCTATTTCAAATTTTTTGAATAAACTTGAAGCAGCAGAAGAACAAACTTACAAAAAATTAGAAGCTAATAAAAAAGAAGCGGAAATGCGCCAAAAACAACGCGAAGAAGCTAAAGCACAGAGAGAAGAACAGTGGAAAAAACAGCAGGAAGAAGCTAAAGCAAAGCAAGAAGCTTTAAAAAAACAACGAGAAGAAGCCCAAAAACAACGCGAAGAACAGTGGAAAAAACAGCAGGAAGAAGCTAAAGCAAGACAAGAAGCAAGAGAAAAGAAAATTGAAACTAAAAAACAACAGTGGAAAGATTTATTAGACATAGATAGTTAAAAAAGTGCCTTATGGGCACTTTTTTTGATTTATATAGCAGTTTACGCTAAAAAAACGTAGACATGTCACCCTGAACTTGTTTCAGGGTCTAACAGCATAGACATACAGAAATAATTTGAGCATGACACTATTTGAGCATTTGGTGTAAACTGCTATATAAATTCCACTTTTTTAACTTTACACAATAAGGAATATGTGTTAGAATAAACGGAATAGGAGATGATTCATTTTGTTAGCTAATACTCAAACAGAAACTCTTTCAGGTGCCAAAATTCTTATTAAGACATTGAAGCAACTGGATGTTGATACCATTTTCGGCTATCCCGGCGGAATTGTTTTGAGTATTTATGACGAATTATTTAAACAAAATGATATTAAACATATTCTTGTAAGGCACGAACAAGCAGCAGTACATGCAGCTGATGGTTACGCAAGAGTAAGCGGGAAATGCGGAGTCGTCCTTGTAACTTCAGGACCCGGTGCGACAAATACTGTGACAGGTATCGCGAATGCCTACCTTGACGGATTTCCTCTGGTCGTTCTGACGGGGCAGGTTCAGGCTTCTTTAATAGGAAAAGATGCTTTTCAGGAAGTTAATATTATAGATATTACTAAATCTTGCACTAAAGCTAATTATCAGGTAACCGATGTCAAAGATTTGCAGCAGGTTCTTGAAAAAGCTTTTAATACTGCAATAAGCGGCAAAAAAGGTCCGGTGGTTATAGATTTAGCGAAAAATATATTTTCGGAAACTGTAGAATTTAGACCTCAAACGATAGTTCAAACACCTCAAAAAGAATATTCACCTGACTTAATTAAAAATATTTTAAATGAAATTTGTAATGCCAAAAGACCTGTGATTGTTGCAGGAGGCGGCGTAATCCATTCGGACGCATCCGAGGAATTACTCTCCCTGACAAAAATTTTGAACATACCCGTTATAAATTCAATGATGTCTTTAGGATGTTATCCTCAGGAAAAAGAAAATTACCTCGGTATGTACGGAATTTTTGGTTCTTTTTCTGCCAATCAGGCTTTACGTGAAAGTGATTTAATCCTCTCACTTGGCGCAAGATTTAATGACAGAATTACGTGCTGTTTTAAAGACGGAAAACTTAACGGAAAATTTATTCAGGTTGATATTAATAAAGATGAAATTTCACGTAATCTAAAGGCAGATATTTCTGTTAATGCAGATATCAAAAATGTTTTATCAGACTTAATCTGTGAATTAAAAACAAATTCATATCTGCAAAATTCAGAGCAGCGTCTTTGGCTGCAAAGGACAGCGGGCTTTAAGGAAAAGATTAAGAAAAACCATAAAATTTCAGAAAAACTGCATTCCTTTGAAGTTATTGAGGCAATAAGCGATTTTACGAAAGATATGGAACCTATAGTTTGTACGGAGGTTGGGCAGCACCAGCTTTGGACTGCTCAAAATTTTAAATTTACCAAGAACACGAATTTTTTAACATCGGGAGGCTTAGGAACTATGGGGTTCGGACTGCCTGCTGCAATAGGCGCTTGTATCGCAGATTCAGGGCGTCCGGTCATTTGTATATCAGGCGATGGTTCCCTGCAGATGAATATTTCAGAACTGGAAACTTGCAGAGATTATAATCTGCCGGTTAAATTGTTTGTCCTTAATAACGGTTATCTCGGCATGGTAAGACAGCTGCAGGAACAGTTCTTTGGGAGCAGATTTTCTGAAACCAAAATTTCTAATCCGGATTTTGTAAAAATGTCAGAGGCTTACGGAATAAAAGGTTTTAGTGTTCAAACAAAAGAAGAGCTTCTTTCATCTATTAAAAAGGCATTTGAAATAGATGGACCTGTGTTAGTTGATATTAAAACAGAAGCAATCGAGGTAGTGTAATGAAAAAATACAAAGCAGTCAGTTCAACTTTTGTCATATTTGCTGGAGTCATATTTATTTTAATAGCATTGTCCATCTCAACTGTTATTAAAAATTTATCTAAGACGGAAAATTCCCGCAGGTTTAAAAATATTTATTCTACATATCAAACGGCGCTTTTACGTACTGAAAAAAGACTTGGCGGCGCAACCGGATGTTATTTTTCGGATGATCCTTCGATTGCGCATGATTTCTCGTTATGCGACGATTTTTACACAGAGTTTATGTCAAATTTTAAAATCAAAAAATATTGCGAAAAAGATGCATTACAAAACGGATGTATCCCGCAATACAAAGAATATACGACTAATACAAAATGCACCGGATTTTTTTCTTACATGATGAACAAAGTTGATGATGTTTTTGTTATGGAGGATGACAGTATTCTGATTGTGTATAAAAATGCTGACCACCAGCGCAGACCTATTTTTGCCATAGATATAAACGGTATGGGTGAACCTAACAGGGCTGGAGAAGATTTATTTTCCCTTTTAATTGTACGCGGCAGCCGCGGAGAATACTATTTTTCAGGCAACATTCATTACTGCCTGCCTGTCAACAAAGACGGAGTAAAGCATGTTGCGGAAATGTATGAATTATAAACTTTGAGCTGCTGTATACTTTTACGGTGCCTGCATGAAAAAGGCAGTACGAGTTTGGAATAAGCAATAAAATTGAAAAAGAATACTTCGAATTTTACTTTCAAGATGTTGTGTGTTTTTTCAAGTTACATTTTTTCAGGGGTCAGAATTGAAATAACAGCATTATCAAGACTTAAATATGTTTCTATGGCATTATTTAAATCTGCAACAGTTATTGCTTCTAAATCTCTTAGATAATCTTCAATAAGTTTTAAATCGTTACAAACCGTAGTATAATACCCGATAGTTTCTCCGATTTCCGATACAGTTTCTGCGGAAAATGCGAAGCGTGATTTCGTTTTTTTCTTGGCTTTCCGGAGTTCTGCTTCCGTAATTGGATTTATCAAAAGTCCGGAGAGTTCTTCTTCTATGAGTTTTCTGGCGAGTTCCTGTTTTTCTGGTTTATAATTTGCCTGAATAAAGAAATTATTCCCGTCTTTGAATTGGTAGTGCTCGCTGTTTATCATATTAAATACAGGATCCGACTGTTTTTCTATCAAATTTTGATAGAGCCGTGAACTTGTTCCGTCGCCGAAAATTATGCTTATTAAATCAAGACAGATAGTATTTTTCAAATCATTTGCCCTAGGACCGAGCCATCCGTACATAATATATGAAGTGTTAATATGACCTGTGTTTTCTACAATTTTTGTTGAAGATACAGGCGAATCTGGTTCATTAAATTTTTGCGTAGCATTTGCTCTGCCTTTAAAATCAAATTCTTTTTCAACTTTTTCTAAGATTTCATTACTGTCGAAATCTCCGACGATGATAGTCGTCATATTTTCGGGTGAATAAAATGTACGGTAATAGTTCATAATGTCATCTCGGGTTACCTGAGAGATAATTTCCGGAGTTCCGATAACATCGCGCTTATAAGGGTGCTTTGAGTACATATTGTAGTTACATGCGTTATAAACTTTTGTCCAGTTCTGGTCTTTGCGCATTCTTATTTCTTCAATGACAACGTGTCGTTCACGCTTATCAGTAACTTGAGAATCATTCAAATCAAACGGCGCCCCTATTTCTTCTTCCGGCAAAATAGGATCAAGCATCATATCCGCGTGAAGTTCAATTGCAAGATTTAAATCTTTTCCGCCTTCGCCTTTCGGAAGGGTAACATAGTAAAAAGTGTAATCCTTCCAGGTCGCAGCGTTTACTATAGCGCCTTTAGCTTCAAGAATTCTGTCAAACTCGCCTGCTTTATGTTTATGAGTACCTTTGAACATTAAATGTTCCAAAAAGTGGGAAATTCCGTTATTTTTGTCAGTTTCGTTTATAGAACCTGTTTTTACCCAGGTGCTGACGTTCGCCATAGAGCCTTCTTTATGCGCTAAAACTATTGTATGTCCGTTGTCACGGGTATAAACTTCTACTTGTTCTGTTAAAAACGGATATTTTACCAAACTTTTTTTCATGTTAAATTTCCTCACCTTTTCTAAATATATTATAGCATAAGTTAAGATTTTAAGTTATAATATATATATGGAAATGGTTAATCGTTTAAAAAATAAAGTAGTAGTATCTGTGCAGGCAATGCCTTCTGAGCCTTTGTATTTAGAAAAATGCATGGCAGCCATGATGAAATCCGTAGTGAAAGGCGGGGCAGGCGGGCTTCGTGTTGCTGGAGTTCGCGATGTCAAAAATGCAAAGACACTTTTTGATGTTCCTGTTATAGGGATTACAAAACCGGATGTTATTCCAAAAAACTGGAAAGAGATAGTATATATCACACCGACATTGAAGGAAGTTATTTCCCTAATAGATGCCGGTGCGGATATAGTGGCATTTGACGGAACTTCGCGTCCGAGAGAAGGATGTACTTTAAACGATATTATCAAATATATTAAGATAAATAAGCGTATTTCCATGGCGGATGTATCGACAGTGGAAGAAGGGGTAAATTGTGCAAAACTCGGCGCAAATATTTTATCTACCACCTTATCAGGTTATACGTCCCATTCAAAAGATGCAGGTGAAGGTCCAGACTTTGAATTACTGGAGGCACTTGTAAAAGAAACGGATGTTCCTGTTGCGCTGGAAGGAAGAATCTGGGAACCGTGGCAGGTTGATAAGGCTTTTGAACTCGGTGCTCACTGCGTTGTAATAGGTTCGGCAATCACAAGACCACAGTTGATTACAAAACGTTTTGTCAACAGAAAATAGTAAAAAGGAAACACTTATGCGCAAGGCTCTTGCCATAGATATTGGCGGAACTAAGATTTATAATACAATTGTTAATGAAAATGGAGAGATTACGGGCGAAATAGAAAAGCGTCCGACCCCGAAAACTTTCGAAAAAATCAGGGAAGCTTTTAAAAGTATTATCTCAAAATACGAAAACGATGTTGATATCATCGCAATTTCGACCTGCGGGGCTGTCAATAATTCAAACGATAAAATCCTAGGTTCGACAGGTAATATTGCAAAAGGTTATCCGGATATGGATTTCAAATCTTTGAGTAAAAAGAAAGTTTTTGTCGAAAACGATGCAAACGCTGCAGCCTGGGCGGAACATATTTTAGGAGCCTCAAAAGGTATGGCAGATTCAATAATGATTACGCTCGGAACAGGTGTCGGCGGCGGCATAATTATCAATAACAAACTTTTTAAAGGCAAAAACGGTGCCGCAGGTGAAATGCATTTTAAAATGCGCACGGATAAACACAGAAAATGCACCTGCGGAAGCTGGGATTGTTTTGAAGCCTATGCCTCAGGTTCAGGGTTAAAACATACAGCAGAAGAATTATCAAAAAATCCTGATATTACTACATACGATGTTATTGACGGCTGGAAAAACAGCGATAAACTTATGACAGAAATTTTCAATAAATGGCAAAACGATATTCTTGACGGTCTAATAGGGCTTTCAAACCTTTTTGACCCTGATGTGATTGTACTTTCAGGTTCTATGGGGGAATTCGTTGATACTGAATATTTAACAGAAGAAGTCAATAAGGCAATAATAACAACTCCAACAAGGGTTGTGAAGGCTCAGACCGGCAACTATTCGGGCATGATAGGTGCGGCACTTTTAGCTTTTGGTGAGGGGTGTAATGGGTAAAGCTAAAAAAAGGAGTTTGCATCTAGGCATAAATGACAGAGTGTCTAATCTTTCAAGAGAAGATGCCGTAAAAACTGTTGCATCTGAAATAAAAAAAAATCCTGAAGAAGTCTACGGATTAATTACCCTTTTCGGACTTACTGCGGAAGAACTCCTTGAAGCAGGTGCAAGTTATGAAGCTGTTATGAGAGTCAAAGGACTTTTAAAATGATAAAAAAAATAAAATTTTTTATTGATTGTTCAAGAGCGTTCGCGCTGCCTGTCACAATTCTTTCGTGGCTTACAGTTTTTGTTTTCGGGCTGATGTCCGGCGGAAATATTTTTAACGGTTTACTGGCACTTGCAGGAATTAGCTTTGCGCACCTTACGGGGAATATGGCTGATGATTACATTGATTACGGCATTCTATCACGAGATGAAAAAATGATGGAAAGTGCAGTTGAAACAAAGTGCTGCTTTTTAAGAAATGGCACGATAACTCTTAAAGATTTAAAAAAAATGATTGCGGCGTGTTCGGTGATAGCAATTATTACAGGCATGATTTTATTTTTTAATAGCGGGTGGGGTGTAATTTTGTTGATGGCGCTCGGCGGAATTCTTACCCTTACTTATGCGAAATTTTCCCTTGTCGGTATGAGTGAAATAATAATCGGACTACTTTTCGGACCTTTGATGTTTGAAGGAGTTTGGTATGTGATGAAAAAATCTTTTTCTGCGGAAGTCTTTGTACTTTCTGTTGCGGTTGTGATGTTTACGGTGGCGTTTCTGTATATTCATACGCTTCTTGATTATGACTGCGATAAAATTTCTCACAAAAAAACTCTCTGCTGCCGTATTAATGATAAAGGGAAAGCTTTAATTCTTTTTGGAATATTTGTTGCCGCGGGTTATATAGCGGCAATTCTGTTCGGGGTTATGACATCAAATCCACTGGTGCTTCTGACATTTTTAACAATTCCCTTTGCTCTATGGGTGTATTTATTGATGAAAAATTATAACGCGTCAGTAGATAAAAGTTGTGAACATTTTTATTTTGTATTATTCAAGGCGCGGGATTTAATGGCAGTTTTCAGCATTCTTATGACCTGCGCAATTTTGCTAAAGTAAAATGAGATTTTTATAAAAAGGTCTATATTTATTTTCTCAAACACGCTTCCGCTCCGCTCACGCTATCGTTTCGAAAACAAATATAGACCTTTTATTATTAATATTGCTAAAATATCCATTCATCGTTTCAACTTTTAAACCATTAAATCTTTTATAATTCCTTTATCTTTAGTATTTAAATTTTGTTTTCCCTGTGTTAAACTGGTAATGTAAAAGAGATATTATCAGGAGCCAGCAAATGCGAGAGAGTACAAACCAGTCAATAAAACCGGTTACAACAAAAGTTAATGAAAAAGGAAATCTCGAAATCGGCGGGTGTGACCTCGTAGAACTTGCTGAAAAATACGGGACCCCTCTTTATGTGCTGGATGAAGTAACAATAAGAAGTATTTGCAAGGACTATAAAGACGCTTTTTCATCTTATCCTAAAATTAATATGATGTACGCATCAAAAGCTTTATGTACCCTTGCGACATCCGCAATTCTTTCAAAAGAAGGTTTTGGCTTTGATGTCGTTTCTGCGGGCGAGATTTATACTGTTTATAAATCAGGTGCGCCTATGGAAAAGGTTCTTTTTAACGGGAATAACAAGTCTTTTGATGAACTTAATCTCGCTCTTGATTTAGGGGTGGGCAGATTTTCTGTTGATAACTTTTTGGAACTTTCGTTGTTAAATGAAATTGCAAAAAGTAAAAATAAAACAGCTGATATTCTTCTCAGAATTACTCCGGGGATTGAATGCCACACTCACGAATATATTCAAACCGGTCATCTTGATTCAAAATTCGGTTTCGATTTGACTCAAATTGATGAAGCTGTTGATTTAATTCTCAATGAATATACAAACCTAAAACTCCACGGACTCCACGCCCATATAGGTTCGCAGATTTTTGAAACTAAAGTTTACCACGATGAAATTGAAATTCTTGTAAAAGAGCTTGCGCGTCTGGATGAAAAATTCTCTCTGAAGCTTGATGAAATAAATATAGGCGGCGGCTTAGGCGTTAAATATACGGAAAAAGACCTTCCTCCGTCAACTTTTGAAATCGCGGACGTTATTATAAAAAGCCTGAATGCAAGTATTGAAAAATACAAAATTGACCCTCCGACACTATTTATAGAACCTGGTAGAAGTATAATTTCAACTGCAGGTGTGACATTATATACTATAGGAAGTTCCAAACAGGTTCCTAAAGGGAAAAAATATATTGCCGTTGATGGAGGTATGGCAGATAACCCGCGCCCATCAATGTACAGGGCTGAATATTTTGCACAAATTGCAAACAAACCGGAAACAGCAGCGGCAGAAGATGTTACAATCGCAGGTCGTTACTGCGAAAGCGGAGATGTTTTGATTGATAATATCAAGCTTCCGCTAATTGAAGAAGGCGATATTTTATGCGTCTTTAATACCGGAGCATACAATTATTCAATGGCTTCAAATTACAATAGGGTACAAAAACCTCAAATGGTACTTGTAAATAATTCTCAATCTGATATTATAGTTATGAGAGAGACACTGGAGGATTTGATTTCTCACGATGTAGTTCCGGATAGGTTAAAGTATTAAGATGTTCGACGATTTTATTTTCTATTTACAATCTCAAATAGGCGCGATGGATTTGTCATTTAATTGGACAAACCTATTTGAAGTCGTCGTAATCATCCTAATTCTCTATGCGTTTTACAAAAAGTTTATAAAAAATACCCAGTCTGAAAAGTTTGTAAAAGGTATTTTTATCTTAATTTTTGTCTGGATGTTCGGGGAAATCCTTGTCAGATTTGATTTAAAAATTCTCGGGATGTTTTTGAAGGCGATAGTAACTCTTGTATCCTTGAGTCTTATCGTAATTTTCCAGCCTGAACTCCGCCGATTTCTGGGTTTTCTCGGGCAGGTTGACTTTATAAGCAAAGCTTTTTCTTCAAATAATAATAAGAATGATTCAGATGAAAAAATTGACGTTATGAAAGAAATTATAGAAGCCGTAAGATTTCTTTCAAAATCTCACACCGGTGCCCTTATGGTGTTCCAAAATGATTTAAGCAATACTTATTATGATGTCGGAACAAAATTAAATGCAGATTTATCAACAGAACTTTTGCTCACAATTTTCCATCCGAATACTCCGCTCCACGACGGTGCCGTTGTCATAAGCGGACCCAAAATTATATCAGCAGGGGTTCTTCTTCCTCTTACGGAAGATCCGAAATTAAGCTGGAAATACGGAACCCGCCACCGTGCTGCAATCGGTATGTCAGAAGCAAGCGAGGCTGCCTGTCTTGTTGTATCGGAAGAAACAGGTGATGTGTCGGTTGCCCTTGACGGAACTCTTAAACGTTATGAAGATTTAGTTACTTTGAAAAACGATTTGGAAAATATCCTCGGATATAAAGAGGAAGATGAATTTGAGGACGGCAAAAAAACTATTTTTAAAATAAATAATTTTATTACAATAAGAAAAAATACCGGGAAAAGGGAAAATAATAAATGATAACAGATATTAAACCATTTTTGCAGCCTAAAAATATATTTAACTTAATAAAAAAAATGTTGTTTTTAGCAATAGGAGCATTTACTGCAGGTTTTGCGATTGAAGGCTTCCTTGTTCCGAACCAGATGATTGACGGAGGGGTTGTCGGTGTTTCAATGATTTTGAGCCACATTTTCAACTATAACCTCGGGCTTTTAATCGTAATTTTAAATATCCCGTTTGTGTGTCTTGCCTTGACGAAAATGGGTAAGCAGTTTGTGCTTCAGACATTCTTTGCAATTGCAATGCTCGGTATTGCGACAAACCTTTTTCATCACTTACCTGTTACGGAAGATCATCTTCTTGCAACAGTATTTGGCGGAATGATTTTGGGACTCGGAGTCGGTATCGTTTTAAAAAATGAGGGTTCGCTTGACGGTACTGAAATTATGTCACTGGTTCTGTCAAAAAAATTCGGGCTTTCTGTCGGTGAAATCATTATGGCATTTAATATATTTATCTATGGTGCCTCAGGACTTGTATTCGGCTGGGAACAGGCGATGTATTCAATCCTTACATATTTTGTTGCCTACAGAGTTATTGATGTTGTGATAGACGGACTTGATACTTCTAAATCCGTCAGAATTATCAGTAATAAATCAGAAGAAATCGGAAAAGTTCTTGTTGAAGATTTGGAAATCGGGATTACTTATTTGTATGGAAAGGGCGGATATTCAGGTATTGATAAAACCGTTATTTACTGCGTGGTTTCTCGTCTTGAAATGAGTAAATTGAAAGAAGTAGTGAGAAGAATTGATCCTACAGCATTTCTTTCTGTCGTTGACGTACACGAGGTTTACGGAACCCGCATGAAGAAAAGAATTGATAAAATTTAACATATAGACAATTCTTGAAGAATGTATTATACTTAACATATCAGTAATTAAAGGATTAGAAGAAGATGGCAAAAAATATTGACACGGTTCCAATAGAGGTTAGCATATTAACGGTTGACCATGATATTAAAGGTATTGTACACGTTTCAAAATATACAAATACAAACCGTGAATTAACAGACCTTTTGAATGATAAAGAAAGACGTTTCCTTGCGGTTACTAATGCCGAGATTTATCCTCGTAATGCTAATCAGGCACCTAGAAAATATAATTTTTTAGAAATCCACATGGATTATGTGTTGATGGTTCACCCGTCGACACAGGCAGTATTTAAGGATTCCGGTAAAACGCAGGAAGATATCGCAAGATTTAGAGATTTGCGCCTGAAACTTAATCAGACAAAACCTTTTTAAAATTTTTAAGAAAAAAGCGGTATTAGGCCGCTTTTTTAATATTCATAAGATTGAATTTTTTTGTTTAAAAAAAACGGTTGAAAATACGAACATAAAAGTGACTATACTGAATATATTTCATGGCAGTGCATTCTATCTAAAAATCACCAGATTATTTTTCAGGGGTTGCTAAGGTTTTTATTTTATCTGTAAATCTGTTTACTTGTGCCGTCAACGGATTTTGCGGCTGGCAGTTCGACTTACGGTGGTCATGTTTTTCTTTACAGTATGTGTTTTTAGTTTCGGAATTTATTTCTTCCGGTTTATCATTTCTGCACATCCACTCTTTTGTCTTATCAGCCAGAGGGGTTGCTATAAACGGAACAATTACACGTTTTCCGATAATCGTTGCCGCTACCAGTGATGTAATATTACTGAATGCTTCAACAGCCTTGTCGTGAATAGCATCCATTCCTTTCTGGAATTCTTTGCCTGTTATATTTTTGTATTTATCCTGTTGTTTTATAATTGCCTGATAACCTTTTGTAACACCACGGCTGAAATATTTGCCGTAAAGTCCTTTAAACATTTTCTTCTGCATAGCTTTACTTGAAATTGTAAGGAATAATAATATCTGCATTGCTATCATCAATCCGCCGTTTGCAAGGTCAAGCGCTGCTACAAATTTACGTTTATCAGCCGGTATTTTTTCGTTATTTAAACTCTGTTTAACATACATATAGCAGCCAAGACCATCTTTAAGGATGATTGATGCAATTCCGACACCATTCATGAAATTAAGATTCTTGTTGCAGAATTCTTTTCTTACATGTCCCATGCCCGGTGCAGTAGAGAGTTTCTGCAAAGGTTTTACAAGCCCGTATTCTACTGTTTTGTTTGCTATATTTGAAATTACATTATGAACTTTGCTCATCGTGCTGCCTCCTCTGTTTTAGGAGCTTTAGCAACGAGTGCGGAAGCTTCATTGTCGTGTTTTTTATTTGAAAGGTTCGGGAATACAGCATCCATAAATATCGGGTAAATCCAGTTCAATAAGCAGCAGGTAATCGGCAGAACCGCTAATGAAATTATCAGTCCCGTAAACCGCTTATAACCATCAAGACTGCTTTCTATATTAGCCTTGTATTTTTCTATTACTTTTATTGAAAACGGAGTCTTGATGCTGCAATCTTCTGTTATATTTGCTTCTTTTAATTTATTTGCAATCTTTGTTTCAATATCTTTTACAGATATTCCTTCATTAATTTTGTTTTTTATCTCTTGAAGGGTTGAAATTGATGTTTCGAGAGCATGTTTTTTATTCTTTAAGCTTTCTTCAACATG
This sequence comes from Candidatus Gastranaerophilales bacterium, assembly GCA_944324285.1. GTDB lineage: Bacteria > Cyanobacteriota > Vampirovibrionia > Gastranaerophilales > Gastranaerophilaceae > Scatousia. Next base: position 34,387 of record CALUVR010000016.1, read on the forward strand.
TTTTGATACTTCCTCTTCTGATATTGCTTTTGAATAAGTATCCGCGTGATTAAGCATTTTTGAAACTTTATTTCTAATTTCTTCCATCAAGGCTTTTTCAGCATTAGCTTCTGCAGGTTTAATATTTGCACGTTCTTTAACTTCTTTTACCATTTTTATCAGTTCGTAGTCTGCATTTTCTGATTTCAATGTTTTTATCTTATGCGACAGATAATCTTTATAGTCGTGAACGTTATTCAGCCCTTCCAAATTATTTTTAATATCAGTTAAAACACGTTTTGCGTTATCGTTATGCTGTCTGAAAAATTCACTTCTTATTTTTCGTTTTTCACTTGTTTTGTTACAGCTGGTTTGCTTCTCTTCATCATCTTTTATCATGCCCTCAACAGTTTTTAGGAGAAGGTTTTTGTAAGACGCATCATCCATTTGTTTTGACGGAGCTTTGTACTGTTTTATATATATTGTATTTTTACTTTTAAGATTTTCTAAAAGTTCGTTATAAAGTTTTGTTTTTTCTTTTTCAACAGCCCTGTCTAACTGTTCTTTATTCAAACTAGGATTTGTTTGCTGCAATAATTTTTTGAGATAAGAATCACTAGGGAAATTGGTTTTGTTATAGTGATCTGGTAGATTACCTGTGTTTGCCATCCAGTTAATAAGGTTATTAAACGGAGCGACCATGCTTGCCTGGGTTGCGACTGCAAGTACAGCCGAAATCGGCTGCCTCCAAGCCGAATAAGTTCTTGTATCTTCATCTGTTTTTGATAGCGGATTATATTTAATAAAGATCGGAGCAACAAGACCTGTACCAAGTGAGTTGATAATAATGTTTTGAATTTCACCCATGCTGTCAGCTAATCTGTTTGTTACTTTGATTGTCCTTGGCATTAGTTTTTGCAGGTCTTTTACAAGGTCAGCCTGCAGCACTGAACCTGTAAAATTCGGGGTTGTAAAATTACGGTTAGGGCTTTGCATTCCGCGTGTAACGCGTAATTTTGACGCTCCGTTGTAATTTGTTAAGTTAATCTTTTCTACCTTCATAACACTATTTTTTACTAAACCCTTCTACATATATATAGGTTCAAACATAAGAAAAATTGCTATTCCTTCCACTAATTATTAAGTTTTGTAAACTTAATTGCCGCCCATTCTCCTTTACTTCTAAAGTCAATTCTCGTAAGGCTTTCAGACAAATCATAGAATATTTGGGTTTTAATGTGCGAGAAAACTAAAAATAATAAAGGTGTTTGGTTATACAGTTCATCATCTGCTGTTATAGCCATCATAACATTTGAAGGATAAAATGCAACACTGTTAAGCATGACAACTAAAACGCTCTGACCTTTTTTGAGATTATTTATAACCTCAGTATTAATTTTATACTTAAGGTAGGGATTCATATTTGAGGCGAAAGTTTCACGGTAAAGAGCCTTTCCTTCTCTCAATGCTCTGGCGTAATCGGCATCTGGTGACATGTAGAGCGGAAAATTGCCTTTATCTATTGTGACTACTTTATAATCCGAAAAGTCGAAATATTTTTCAAAACGGGAAGGCGGATAATATTCAAGGATGATGGTATCTCCTTTTTTAAGGTTTGATTGTTTAATTAAATCCGCAACGATGGCATGCCCTTGAGCGCGTCTTATTTTAGGCGCGGAAACCGGGCTTGCTGCAAGATACCCGACATGTATTATACAGAAAATTATTATAAGTGAATATTTCCATATCTTTTTTCTGAAACTCATAGCACCGCATGCCGCAAGAAAAATTAATACAGGATATATTTCCATTGAATATTTTGTGATGAATACAAGTTTGCCGGTTATCGCAGCAATTGTCATAACTAAAATCACACAAACCGAGCAGAGAAAAAGTCCGAGATTTATTTTATCTTTTATTAAAGATTTAACAATCCAAATCGCAGCGATTAGTGTCGGAACAAGCGCGCATATAAAAAATTCCGGCGTATTTTTGTAGAAAAATTGTGAAGGAGAATCTACAAGATTTGTCAAAACCGGCGAGAAGTAGTCGGTCATTAAAAATCCGAATTTTGCCGGTGTAAAACTTCCCCACCACTGTGAAAATGTATGTGTTGTAAATATTTTAACAAGCAGCGGAACCGATAAAAGTAACAGAGCTGTAATAGTGCACCATAATGTGAGAATTATCTTTTTGAAATTTTTGTATAAAAACACACTTACAAAAAGTAAGTTAAAAAATACGTAAACAAAGCCTATTGTGTGGGTTAAAAGGATTAAAGCATCGGAAATAATTAGCCCTGAGAGGTTTTTTATGTCGGTATTTTTGAGCAATTTCAGGGTGAACAAAAGCGAAAGTGCCGAAAAAAGGAACAGCAGCGAATAGAGTCGGACTTCCTGAGAATAATATATAAGAAAAGAACTCATCGCAGTAAAAATTGCTGCTATAAACGCAGTGTTTTTCCCTCTCTGGCGTCCGGCAAGGTACATTACAGGAATTGAAACTACTCCCGGAAGAACTGATGCAAGTCTTAGCACAATGTCGCTTTGACCGAAAAATACCATTATAAGTTTCAAATATATATAATAAAGCGGCATGTGACATTGCCATTTTATATGATTAACAAATTCAATTATTAAAGGTTGTGAAGCCACCAGCCAGGAAATATATTCATCATTCCATAGTCCTTCAGGCTTGTTAATAAACAGTAATCTTGCGATAAGTCCCAAAATTGTTATTATCCAGATACCCATATAATCATCCCCGTTTGTAAATATTATATTTTAATTATATAATAAAAAAAACTGAGAGGGTATGTATGAAACTGGTAATTCAGATTCCGTGTCTAAATGAGGAGAAGGCGCTTCCCGTAACGTTGAAGGATTTGCCGCGAAAGATTGATGGAATTGACGAAATAGAAGTTCTTGTGATAGACGACGGATCTTCGGATAGGACGGTTGAGGCGGCAAAAGAAGCAGGTGTTGATGAAGTGCTATCCTTAGGCTCAAATAAGGGGCTGGCAAAGGCTTTTTCGGCAGGGATTAACAGAGCACTGGAGATGGGAGCGGATATTATCGTCAACACCGACGCTGATAACCAGTATAAGGCTGATTATATAAAAGATTTAATAAAACCGATATTGGATGGCAGGGCTGATATTGTTATCGGCTCAAGACCGGTTGAAAAAATAAAACACTTTTCTCCGTTGAAAAAATGTTTGCAAAAACTTGGGTCTTTTGTTATGCGTTGTGTTAGTAAAACAGATGTAAAAGACGCTCCAAGCGGTTTCAGGGCTTTTTCCAGAAACGCTGCCATACAATTAAACGTATTTGATAATTATACCTATACCCTTGATACAATAATTCAGGCAAAGGCTAAAGGACTTGTAACTGAGTGTGTGGAAATTGAAGTTAACCCTGAACTCAGAAATTCCCGATTATTTTCTAATATGTTTTTGTATGTATGGCGTTCGATTTTTACAATGCTTAGAATGTTTATAATATATCGACCCTTTAGATTTTTTATAACAATAGGTGCGGTTTCGCTTTTATTCGGGTTTATCCTGGGGATAAGATTTTTGTATTATTATGCAGCAGGAAGCGGTCAGGGGCATATTCAATCCCTTATTCTTGCAGCAATATTGCTCCTGACAGGGGTTCAGGTTTCGTTAATTGCTGTGCTTGCTGAACTTATTTCAATTAACAGAAAGTTAATTGAAGATGTCCAAAAAATAGTGAAAACAGCAAACTTGAAAATTTCTAAGGAAGATATAAAATAATTGATGTGGTATTTGATTTGATAAAATGGTGAGAATAGAATGAATAAATTAATTTTTACAGCCAGAATACGCGACTTTTTCTTTTCGTCGCAGGCATATAAAACAGCAGGATTTTTGTTGTTTACCATACTGATGACAGCGGTTATAGCGTCGCAGAATTTCTTTTTCCAAACAATAGTTGAAAACGGCATAAGCAAAAAAGATGTCGTTGCACAAAAAACTATTACGGTAATAGACGTAAAACGCACAGAACAGCATAAAAAAGAGGTGGCACAAAAGGTTGACCCTATTCTTGCCCCGGCAGAAGATAATTTTATCAAAACAAACCTCGACACCCTGGAAAATTCTATTGTACAGATAAGGAAAAAAAATGCGACAGATGATGTAAAATTTGAAGAGTTGGCGCTTTTATTTGATATTTCAAGCGAAAGCCGTAAAAACTTTGTCATCAATTTCTTCTTAAAGTCGGATGATACTTCGCTGCGAGAAGTCTTTGATAAGGCTAATCTGACCCTTACCAATATATTGCAGAAAGGTATTAGCGAAAAAGACTTTGAAACCGTGAGTATCGACAGGATAATCAGTGAAAATCTTATATCAAATGTATCAAAGCGGCAGATTTCAATTATAAATTCATTACTGAGTCAAGTAATTGTACCGAACCTTGTGGTAGACGAGTTTGCAACAGAAATTGCCCGTAAGAACGCTGAAAATTCCGTAAAACCTTATGAGGTTACTTTTCAAAAAGGGGATAAGATTCTTTTTGAAGGGGAGCCTGTCACGCAGTTGAAACGTGATGCCTTGAGGCAGGCGGGATATAATGTTTACGAATTAAATGCGCAGGGGTTGATTGCAATTTATATTCTTGTATTTCTGGCAACCCTTATATTTATTGCGTATATGAAATTTTTTGAAAAGCAGTTTCTTGAACCTCGTTATATGGCTATATCCGGAACTCTTGCCCTAATTCTTGCAGGAATATCCGTAGTTATGCCGACCGGATTTTCCCCGTATGTTCTGCCTATTCCGGCGTTTGTACTTTTACTTGCCATTTTCACAAACCCGAGAGTCGCAATTGTTGCGACGATGGTATTATTGTCAGTTTTGACAGTAGGTGCGCAGTATTCGGCACATATTATCGTAACTTTTGCGCTTTTGAGTCTTGTTTCTATGATTACAATTTCGCAAATAAGATATTCAAGACGTTTTGACCTGATTAAAGCCGGTTTTGTAATTGCTGCGGCAGGTCTTGTGATTTTGCTTGCAATTTACGTTCTTGAACGCTGTTTGATTGAGGTTAATAATGTATTAATCCTGAAAAACTGCGTATTTATTGCACTAAACGGAATAATAAGTTCTATGATAGCGCTCGGAACCCTTCCTTTATTTGAAAGTATATTTAAAATAAATACGCCATACGGCTTAGCGGAACTTGCGGATCATAACCAGCCTTTATTGAAGCGTTTGCAGTTTGAGGCACCGGGGACATATCATCACAGCCTTATGGTATCTAACCTCTGCGAGGCTGCTGCGGAAGCAATAGGGGCGAACCCGATACTTGCAAGAGTCGGAGCTTTTTACCACGATATAGGTAAACTGAAAAGACCGCTTTTCTTTGTTGAAAACCAATCCTATTTCGGTATCGAAAATCCGCATACAAAATTAAACCCGAGATTAAGCAAAATGGTTATAACCGCACACCCTAAAGACGGTGTCGAACTTGCAAAAGAATACGGGCTTCCGCCTGTAATCAATAATTTTATCCTCCAGCACCACGGCGAAGGGCTTGCAAGTTATTTCTATAATCAGGCAGTAAAAGAAGAAGGCGCGGAAAACGTTAAGGAAGAACAGTTCCGTTATACAGGTCCAAAACCTAATTCTAAAGAAACCGCAATCCTTATGATAGCGGATGCTGTAGAATCTGCAGTACGTTCTTTGAAAAATCCAACATCAGAGGAAATAGAAAAAATTATTGATAAGATTATTGTTGAAAGGCTGAATGACGGACAGTTGTCCGACAGTCCTCTAACACTCCATGATATAAAAGTTATCGCTGCGACCTTCAGCCGAATTCTGCGCGGTATGCAGCATAACAGAATTAAATATCAGGAAAATATTGAAGAAGAACTTAAGAAAAATAAAATCAACCTGCCATCCAAAATGCTTGATGAAGATTTGGAAAACAAGATAAAACAGCTTGAGGACAGAAATTCCAATGAGGGAAAGAATGAAAATTAATATTTTCAGTGAAAATATATTTCCCGATTGGGATGTAAATGAGCGTAAATTTATTCAAATAGCAAAAAAAATCCTTAAATTTTACCTGAAACGACCGGAAATCAGCGAAAATTGCTGCTTAAACGGGGAGCAATTTAATACTATTACCTTTGATTTTCTCTACTGCGACAGCGTAAAAACTCATGAAATCAACAGGGAATACAGAGATAAAGACTATCCTGCGGATATTATAACCTTTGCGATATTTGCGGATTCAGAGGAAAAATTTATCTTTGACGGAGAGATTAACCTTGGCGAAGTCATAATAGCACTTGATAAAGTTATGGAAGAGGCTGCAAAAAAGGGGGTTACGCCTGAATATGAACTTGCTTTTTTGATAAGCCATGGAATAATGCATTTGTTAGGATTTGACCACCAGACAATGGAGGATTATAATTTTGTTATAGAACAGCAAAATAAAGCTCTGGAAAGTTTGGGGGAAGTATGAGTAAATTTAAGGCTCAGGGGTTTGGAAATACCTTTAAAAATGCACGTAAGGGACTAAGAATAGTTTTAAAAAGTGAAAGAAACATCAGAATTCACTTTGTGACTGCGGTTTTCGTCCTTATTCTAGGGTTTATTTTAAATTTCAGCGCCTTAAAAATAAGTGTCTTGCTCCTTGCAATAGGACTTGTGGTTGCGGCTGAAATGCTTAATTCTGCAATTGAATTTTCACTTGATGCAATTTTCCATAACCGTTATTCAAGGATGGTAGGGATGGCAAAAGATATATCGGCAGGCGCGGTGATGTTTGTGACGATTATAGCCGTAATAATCGGCGGTTTGATATTTATCCCGGAAATTTTAATACGTTTATAATAATAAAAAAGCCTGCTTTTGTTAGCAGGCTTTTTATTACTATTCCTTTTTCCTTATTTTTCCAACGAAACTTTTTTATTGCGCTACAGACTCCTAATTGTTACTCAAAACCAGCCTGAACGTCGCAAGATTTTTGATTGACAGCATTGTATGTTTGTTATGCTGTTCATCAGCAATATTAAAAATACGAATGATTCTCTGGATTTCTTCCAAATCTTTATGTGAATTTATTTTATATACGTTTTTTATAGGGTCAGCAACTACTGACATCATTGTATTTAATTCTTGTTCTTTCATTTAGGTTATCCTCATTTCCTTATATATTAATAAAGGATTTTTTTACTGAAAAATTGCCTTTCTAGAAATAAAGTTGTTAATATTTATTTACAAACTCCTGAAACCTTTATCCAACTGTTTTTTAGCTTCTTTCCAGAGAAGATCATATTCTTCGAAAGAGTAATCGGAGAGAGGCTTTGTTGCTAATTCTTCCATTTTTCTAAATCTTGTCATAAATTTTTTGTTTGCCCTCAAGAGAGCCTGCTCTGCGTCAATTTTGTTCCAGCGGGCGAGATTGACAGTTGCAAAAAGTATATCACCGAATTCATCTTCCATTTTGTCCTTATTTCCGTCTTTTTCCGCTTCTCTAAATTCTTCAAATTCAGAAAAAATGCACTCATACAAAGATTTCTCATCCGGCCACTCAAAGCCTGTTTTGACTGCTTTTTTACTTATTTTCTGGGCGCTCATCAGGGCTGATTGCGCTTTTGATATTCCATCCATAGCCGATTTTCTGTGAGATTTTTCTTCAGCCTTAAGCTTGTCCCAGTTATCAATAATATCTTTTGTTGAATTAACTTTAACATTTCCAAAAACATGCGGATGGCGGTGGATAAGCTTATCCTTAAGTCCTTTTGCGACATCTTCAATGGTAAAAGCCCCTTCTTCCGAGGCAATTTGGGAATGGAGAACTACCTGTAATAAGACATCTCCGAGTTCTTCTTTTAAGTGGTTCAAATCACCGTCATCAATTGCATCGACAGCCTCATAGGCTTCTTCAATCATATTAGGACGGAGAGTCTTGTGAGTTTGTTCTCTGTCCCACTGGCAGCCGCCAGGCGCGCGAAGCCTTGCCACAACATCAATAAGTTCGTTTAATTCATTTACACATCCCATATCTACATTTTAACACAAAAAACATTTCAAATCTGCAACTAAAGTATAATGTTTTATTGAAATAATACTCCAAAAGGTTGATGGCGAATCGGGCTTATATGATATCCTATAAATGTGAAGAATTTAGGTAGGAAAGGATTACATAATGGCAAATTTATCAATCTCAGCAATTCGTGAGCGTATTTTTAATAATACGAAACACGAACAAACAGTGGCTAGAAGTTCAAATCCGTTCGCCGTATCATCATTCAAAGGTAATGTATTAACAGCCGACGTATTTGCACCGGAAAAAGAAAAAGCCGCACAACCAAGTTTTACAGGTAAGTTAAAGGCAAGCGCTCTTGTAGGTTCTCTTGCCAGTGCAGGTTCTAAAATCAGTGCAGCTATTGAATCTGTAGGAGCTTTCTGTAACAGAATGAAAGATGGTGTTATAGGTTTCTGGAAAAACTTAGAACAAACAGAAGTTTCTCTTGATTTTATTTCAAAAGCAGGCGAAAAGGTTAAATCGAAAGTTGGATCAGCCATGAATGCTGACTTGGTAGATATGTTTAAAACGAAGTGGAATGCAATGCAGGATGAACATGCAATTCAAGCCTACATGACACGTCCTGTTCGCGGTGAAAACGGATTAAAAGAAATGTTTGAACAATCCATAGGATTAGTAGCATAGGGGGAAGAAAATGGATAGAAGAAAAGTTAAAAATATTATAGAAGCGCTTTGCCGCCACCAGGATCCAGATTCAATCAATGTATTGAATGAGGTTGGAACAAATTCGGCAATAGATGAAGTTAGAGAAATGACTTCCCGAGCCTTGGTTAAGAAAAACGTACACGATTCTTTGGAAGTTGTAATTACAAACAAAGGTAAAGGTATAAACGATTTAAGTACACTGGTTGCGATGAGCACTATCAATGAATTGCTTGCTCTTGAAGATAAATCCGAAGCAATCAAAATTCTTGAAGACACAGTAGAAATGCATTCGGATGAGGAAGTACGAGATAATGCTCGTTCAGTAAAAGCGTTAATGGCATTAAGCTGCTAATCCTATTTGTTGAAATCACTTTTTTGAATATATAAACCAAAGCTCCCGTTAGATATATAAACGGGAGTCTTCGTATATAGGGATAATTATATTATAAACAAAGAGAATTGGAAAAACGTTAAGCACAATCTCCCCAAGTAAAGGAGGATAAAAAGACTGCCCTCTACAATATGGAGAGGGGATTAGGGTTTACCCCTTTTGTAAAGGGGGATTAAGGGGGATTTTAATAATCTTTACTCCATATTCATTTTGTCCTTTGTCCCTCACCCTGCGGGAGAGGGCAGGGTGAGGGGGGCTGTATGAAAAGAAATCCCCCTTTACAGGTGGGAAGATTTACCCCCCTCTCCCCTTGAGGGAGAGGGCAGGGGTGAGGGGTAAAAGGAAACCCTCCGGCGCTAACGCACCACCTCCCTTACAACGGGAGGCAAATGCAGGGTTGCCTTTTTACAAATTCTATCTCCCTCGTCAAAAGGCTGCGGGCGGAAGGTTTTACCCCCCTTGAAAAGGGGGGGGACATAATTCCTACTCCTATTTTACTATTTACTAAACTGTTCTCAACGCTCTGTTCTCCTCTTTATGCCATGTTGACTTTATCGCTAATAATCTATAAAATAAGTGTATGGCTATAGTTTATTTATCTTTAGGGTCTAATAAAGGTGACAGAATTGGCTATATCCAACAAGCCACCAGTTTACTCGGCGCCTGCGACAATATCAGCGTTATCAGAACTTCTGCATTCTATGAAACTGAACCCTGGGATATGAGTTCTAAAAACTGGTTTGTTAATGCTATTGTCGAAATTAAGACATCACTACCTCCTCAGGAACTTCTTGCTGAGTGTAAAAGAATTGAAATGCAGCTGGGACGTAAAGAACGAAGCGGTAACAATTATGAGGATAGAACAATAGATATTGATATTCTTTTTTATAATAAAGAAATTATTAATGATGAAAATCTTACAATCCCTCATAAATATTTGCACTTAAGAGCATTTATTCTTGTTCCTATGCTGGAATTGAATCCTGATTTTGAACATCCGGTATTGCATAAGACAATTTCGGACTTACATAGTGATCTTGAAAATCCGGAAATGGTGTTTTTGTATGGTACAAGAGTCGAAATCTAAGGTCGCAATTATTGGCGGCGGACCTGCAGGGTGTGTTTGCGCATATTTTCTCCAAAAAGATTTTGATGTAACAATATTTGAAGCAAGATCTCCTCTTGCGACACTTCTGCCAACTGGCGGGGGCAGATGTAATATTGCCCACGCAGAATATGATTTTCGAGCACTCGCTGCAAACTACCCGCGTGGTGAAAAGTTTTTATTTTCTGTTTTTTCTAAGTTCGGCACTGCAGAAACTGTGGATTTTTTTCGTTCAATAGGTGTAGATACTTACGTTCAGGACGATTTAAGAATTTTTCCTTTATCAAATAGTGCTGTAGATGTTCGCGACAAATTGCTGAACAGTCTGAACCGTGTCAAAATAATTGAGCAGCGAGTTGATAGTATTATTGAAGAGGGAAGCGGATTTTCTCTTGTTTGCGGAAAATCCATTCATAAATTCAATAAAGTTGTTATTGCAACAGGCGGTCATTCAGGGTTTTCTCTTGCCGAAAACCTCGGGCATAAGATAATCCCGCCGCGACCTTCTCTTTGCGGACTTAAAACCAAAGAAAACTTTGTTGATTTAAGCGGCGTCAGTTTTAAAAATATCACGGCAGAGGTGAACGGTAAAAAATATTCAGGCGATTTTATGTTTACGCATACCGGTGTCACAGGTCCTGTGATATATTATATTTCATCAATTATGGCTCGTGAAAAATTCCCATATTATATATATGTAGATTTTACTGGTGATTTTGATTTTCAAAGTGTATTAAACGAAAATCCGCACAAAAGCATTAAAAATCTTCTATCAGATTATGTCCCGAAATCTTTTGCGGAATTCATACTCTTACACAACGGAGTTAATGCGGACGAAAAATGCCATAAAATCAACGGACTTATGCGTGATAAAATTTTGAAACAACTCAGAAACTTTGAAATAGAAGCCGTCGGAACCCGTCCTGACGGAGAAGTCGTAACTTCAGGCGGTGTTGATTTGAAGGAAATTAATCCTAAAACTATGGAATCAAATATTATTCCAGGAGTGTATTTCTGCGGAGAAGTTCTTGATATAGACGGCTTTTGTGGAGGTTTTAATCTGCAGAACTGCTGGTCAACAGCATTCATTGCAGCTCAGGGAATTATGCTGTCGCAATAGTGTTTTCTTTTCTTGCCTGTTCCATTACTTTATATTCTTTGTTATTCGGCAGAATATATCTCATCGCTATCATTAACAAAGGCACCGCAACCCCTAAGGCGCCTACACAGGTTCCAATGTTTTTGATTACGGAAATTCTCTTTGCTTTGATTACTTTTTTCAAGTAGCCGTCTAAATCTTCTTTCGGGGCTTTTTCGTATAAAAGGTTAAGTTCGTCTTTAAGGTTTTTAAATTCTTTTATATCAAGATATGCTCTTGTGTCGATTTTAGAAGATGTGACATCCTTAGAACCCTTTATTGTCGCAATGAGTTTTGATTTTTTGCCCATTTTTACAATAAAATTGTCCTGATTTTCATGGATAAATTTATAAATATCTACATCGGATGCTGTTTCTGGACATTTTTTTGCAAAGTCATCAAGACTTTGTTTTATTGTTCCGAGTCTGAACGCTTCTCTCAATTCTTTACATTCTATTATTCTTGAATCAAGAGAAATCGGGAGCGGTTGTTTTTTTGCAAGCGATTTTTTCTCAAGATGATTTTTTATCATATCGCCTGCAAAATACATAAATAGCCAGGTTCCTGCTTCTTTAATTGAATAATTAATAAATTCCTGAGTACTCTGGGAATTTCTGAGTCTTTCTTCTGTAATGGCACCATCTAAGAGCATCATATTTTTGGCAGGGTTGAACATGAATTCCTGCAGTCCGCCGCTGAAGGTGATATCCTTGCCTTTTTGCTGTGTAACACCCTTAAATGCCTGCGGAACTTCATGTTTCATCTGTACAGACGCTTTATTTACAGGTTTTGCATTTTTATTTTTTTCAGCAAGTTCTTCTTTTGCTTTTTTAAGTCTGTAATTTTGTCTGTATTTTGTAAGCCCCGTATACAAAGCAATTGCACCTGCCGTTGCAAAGACAAATTTACCCATTGCAAGGTTTTTAACGAGTTTTTCTTTTGCTGCGGCTTTTTTAATGCTCTCTGCAATCTCTTTTGTCGGAGCTTTCTCTATTGCAAGCGCAAGAATTTCTTTATTTTTAAAGTTTCTTACATCAAATTTCGGGTCAATCCCTAGTGCTTTATATAATGTGAAGTTGGTTAGTCCTTTTAAAAACGGAATTCCGCCAATCCAGATGGCTTCTGTTCCGAATTCATCTATAAATCTGTCCTGACTCTCTACGTTTTTACCTGTGATATAAGAACCTGCAGTTAAACCAGTGCTGTTTGCTACGTCTTTAATTGCAAGGGGTAATAAAGATGAACTGCTTCCGAGTTCTGAATATATATAGCTTGTTATTCCTGATATCATTTTTGTGTTTTTCTCCATTGAACTGCCGAAAAACAGCAGTTCCTCAATCCGTGTACTACAAGCCCCAGATTAAATTCATAAGTCTGACGAGCGGGGCATTCGCCTTTATGATTGAGTTTCGTCGAAGTTCTTTTGACATTTTACTAACCTTTCACTTATTTTCTAACGTTCCTGAAATTTTTAATTGCTTTTTCTGCTGATATTTTTTACCTTTTTTAACAAAAATAAAGACCTTTTTTCCAAAAGGTCTTGTTTATGATTTTTATAGTTTCGACAAAAGTAAGTGTCTTATTCTGTTAAACAAGCCCTTTTATTTTACTTACTATACGTCGGTATTGAAAAATTTTTGTCATTGCTTATCTATTATACGCGCAAACATTTTTCTTGTAAAGTACCTTTGTTGCATTTTTGAATTCATTTTGTTAAATTGGTAATCAGGGGAGGGGATATGCTTTTATTTTTAATTTCATTAATTTTGGTTTCTGCAAGCGCATTTTTCATTGCAAATCTTCTTGACTCAAAAAATTTGATAAATAATATAATTTATTTTTTCCTTTCAGCGTTTGCACAAATAATATTAACACTGGAAGTATTATCTCTTATGTCAGCTGTTTCTGTTTTCGGAATACTTCTGGCAAATGGATTTATTTTTATATCGTCGCTTATAATCTGGCTAAGCCTAAAGCGACCGAGAGTTACATTTCATTTCAAAGATTTTTTCAGGAAAATTTTTTATTCAGTAAAAACAGACAAAATTCTTGCCATATTATTGGCAGGATTTATCTTTATGCTTATGGCAGCGGGGTTTCTCGTTCTAATACTGCCTTCAAATGATGCCTCTGCAATCGGATATCACGTTGTCAGGAGTCTTTTCTGGATAGAGCACGGAAACCTTAACCACTTTAATATTGCGGATGCAAAAGCAGTGGTTTTCCCTGTTAATTCAGAATTATTATACACCTGGGTTTTACTTTTTTTGAAAAAAGATGTTTTCCTGAGCGGGTTTTCGTTTTTATCTTTTATATTATATATTGTTTCGCTGTGGGGAATTCTGGCAAAATTCACAACCTCGATACGAAAAAAATTATGGGTTATATTTATAGTTTCCTCTTTTACTGCAGTCGCTGCCTGCCTGGCGTCCACTGAAACAAATATAATGATAGCAGCCCTCACAATGACTGCTTTATACCTGATTATTGACTATGTTAAATCTGAAAATAAACCGGCATTTTTTATGTCAGCACTTGCGGCTTCCCTTTCTATGGGTGTCAAAACCTCTGCATTTTTCATCATGCCTGCTGTTTTTGTATTTTTTCTCGCTGCAGGATACCACTACAAAACCTCCCGCCCCTATAAAAGACTAATGCTATGGCTGGGTGTATTATTTTTAAATTTTCTAATCTTTTCATCTTATAACTATATTCTTAACTTTATTAATTACGGAGATTTTATATCTACTCAATCTGTTATGCAGTCCCACAAAAATCTCTTCGGATTAAAGGGTTTTCTTTTCAACTGCATTAATTACTTTGTTATGATGTTTAGATTTTCAGAATTTGACGGGATTTATAATTTTTCAAATTTAGCTTTTGAAATTTTGAAAAAACTTCTTAGAATTTTTAATGAACCGTTTTTATTAGGACGTTACACAAACGACTATACATTCAAATTAATCAATGCAGACCGCAGCGGGCTAGGAATTAACGGGCTTTTGGTATATTTTCCGTGTTTGATTTTTGCAATAAACGGGTTGAGATTAAAACGTAAAAAGTTTTTAATGTCCTTGTTTTCAATTATGTTTATTATTCCGTTTATTTTAATGGCGTATTCTGTCGTTTATATGTCATTTAATATACGGTTTATCGTAACATTTGCACTGATTTCGGCACCCGTAATTATATATTCTTATTCCAGGAAATTATCCTTTTATAAGATTCTGATAACATTTTTTGCCTGTCTTGGATTTTTCTATATATCTTTAAATATTACAAACAAAAATGTACCTTATCTGGTTAACTATTTACGTCACGGGTATTCAGCGGAAGCTATACGAGAAACTGCAATGTGTACAGGCATTTCCGGGGTTATTAATAATAATTATAAGAATATCTACTGCAAATTAAGGGATTATATAAAGGATTTCAACCAGAATAATAGAATTCTCTATTTATCTCAGGAAACAGACGGATTATTGATGATAAAACTTCTCCAATTAAAGGGATATCACATTGATGTCGATTTAATTGAAAACTTCGAAAATACTGACCTTGAAAAATATAATTTTATAATTACGCTTGAAAATAAACAGTCCTCCTTAATGTTCAATAAGCTTGATAAAATACGCAAAGGCTCATATAGAGGGGAAGGTATTTACTGCAACTATAACGACATCAAGGGAAATCTGGCATTTGGCATAAATAAATCAATTCCATACATATCATATTGCGAAACTGCTGAAGACTTCTGGGGAAATAATAATTTTAAACTGTTTGAGACATTGACCTTTTCGGAAACAATGTCTAATTACGAAGCAACCTATAAATATTACATTTATGAAAACATTAAAAATCCAATTATCAAATAAAATCTTGCATGAAAAACGGGGTTTTGCTAACATTCTTAATTAAGGAGAGGGATATGCTGCTATTTTTTACATCTTTAATACTGGTTTGTTTAACCTCGTTTTTCGTAACCTCAGTATTCAAATGCCATAAGTTTTACCTGTTTTTAATTTGCTTCTTACTAGTCTCTTTCGCAAACTTAGTGCTTACGTTTGAAGTATTGTCGCTGTTTTCAGCAATATCAAAAATCGGGGTTTTGATTGCGAATACTCTTTTTCTCCTCCTGTCTGCGCTTGTGTGGAACAAATCCGGCAGACCAAAACCTGAGTTTCCGATAAAAACTCCGTTGAAAAGTTTCGTTAATACCTTACTCAAAGATAAATATATCCTGGTATTATTTTTAAGCACTTTATTCATGTGTATTGTAGCACTGTGGCTGATCAGTTTCATGCCTGTAGTGAACCCCGATGCCGAAGGGTACCACGTATTAAGGAGCCTTTTTTGGGTGTCAAATCACAGCTTAAATCACTACAGCACAACGGAAGCCCGAAGCCTTATGCTCCCGATAAATTCGGAAATTCTCTATGCTTGGATTATCCTATTCCTTCAAAAATGCGTCTGGTTCGGAATATTTTCATTCAGCGGATTTATTCTCGCAATAGCCTCGCTATGGGGAATTTTATCAAACATAGGATTTTCTCTAAGACGAATATTGTGGGTTTTATTAATAACCTCTTCGTTCGCATCTGTTATAGTTCAAATATCAGGAACAGAAACAGATATTATTATCTCGGGGCTTGTCCTTGCAAGCATTCTGCTTTTCTGGAATGCTTTAAAAAACGGGAAAAAACTTCCTATTTTTATATCCGCGATGGCTTATGCTCTTGCAATCGGCACTAAAACCCCTTCCATAATGCTTATACCTGGCGTCGGTATATGGATGATTGCTATGAGTATTTATTACAGAAAAAAAGACTTTTATAAACCGTTTTTACTGTTTATTGGTTTCGGAATTATAAACTTCATACTGTTTGCGGCGTATAATTACATCCTGAATTTCATTGACTACGGAGATTTTGCAGGGTCAGCGTCATTTTTAGCCGCACACAGAAACCCTAACGGATTAAAATCAGTAGCTGCAGATTTTATAAAATATATATTTATGTTTTTTGATTTCACGGGATTTACCTGGAATCAAACCCTCGGAGTAAAAATCATGCAATTCCGAGATTCATTAATCTCTAATATGGGATTATTTGTGCCGTTTGACGGAGTTAATTCATCTGATTCTTCCGTTACAAACAACAAACTGATTGAACCGTTGATGGGCATGGGAATTTTAGGTTTTCTTGTATATTTGCCCTGCCTGCTTTATTCTCTTATACGCCCGATTTTCACAAGACGAAAAAAAGATTGGTATGTGTTTTCTTTTGCGGTAATTCTGCCTGTCACAATTTTTGTCATGGCGCTGGAACTTCAATATATGACCTACAGCATAAGATTTCTAACCTCTTTTTGCGTGGTCTGCGCGCCTATTCTTGTATATTCTTATTGTAAGAAAAATAATCCAGTAAAATTTATTATTGTATTCTTTGCGTTATTTTATCTGCTTTTTGTTTCGACAAACCTCTGGGCGCGTTCAGCAATAAGAATTTTTGAATACTTCAGACAGGGCGCAACAGTTTCTCAGGTAAGAGAAATTGCAACGTGTTCAGGATTTTTCAAAAACATAAAAGATAAACCGGCTTTAATGCACAAATATCCGATTTTTAATCTATCGTGCTCAGTAAGAGATAAATTAAAAATGATAGATAAACAGAATAGAATACTCTATTTTGCAAACTCCTCCGAAACTATTTTGATAATTAAAATGCTGGAATATCAGGGCTATAAAATTGATTTCGGAGTTGCAGAGGATATAGAAAACATTGACTTAAGCAAATACAATTTAATCATGACGATTAACGAACTGCAGATGTCGACAAATGTTTTAAAATACGAAAGCAGAAACGCTGGCAGCGATTATATAACTGACGGAATCGTGTGTTCCTATCTTGATTTAACAGATAATCCGACAAAACCTGGCGATAAGATTTATCCTTACAAATCCGTGTGCAAATTTACAGACTATTTTTATAAAAAGCACGGTTTTAAATATTATAACGAATTTTCCGTAGATTATCAGGAAAACGGAGAAACCGTTGTCCTAACATACAGGTTCTATGAAAACAAAAACAATCCTGTAATCAACCCATTACGTTAAGCCTGCGTCCGGCACCTGAGAGCATGCTTTGCGCTTGAGCTTTTATCGCACGAGCCTGAGCCGCGACTTTGTAATCCTGTGGAGAAGGATCCCCCGGCGCCATAGCAGAACGGATAACGATATTTGCTTCGTCAATTGTCTTTTGAGGATTATTCGGGTCCAGCGCCGGCATTTTTATAGGAACATGCCCGCCAACCGGAATACCATCAGCGTTCTTTTCAATGACGATATTTCCGGCTAAAGCCCCGCCTGCGGATTTATGAGCCTGTTCATGCGAATAGATTTCATGATAATTTTTGTTAATTAAATCCTGTTTTTGCTGATTATTTTGCTTAGCCTGCTGCCCTGCAAAATCCGCATATAAATTTCCAAACCTGACATTTCTAATCATAGCAAACCTCACTACACATCCGAAAATATTATACTACTTTTGTAATAAATTATCAACCTTATGTAACAAATTATAAATAGCACTAAAAAAGCGGCATATAAGCCGCTTTATAAATGGTACTCCCAGGGGAATTCGAATCCCCGTCTACACCGTGAAAGGGTGTTGTCCTAGGCCTCTAGACGATGGGAGCCTGTTTTATACTTTCGGGTTTTTACTTCAGCTTTTGCCTCTTGTTTTCTCAACCCGTGGGGTTTCCCTTTCCACGTTTTCTATAGTACCAAAACAAAATTTTTTGTCAACTGTTTTTTTATTTTATAAAATCATTCCAATAATCCTTAGTGTTATCCATAGGATTTTTATCTATGCTTGCCCAGTAAGCACATCCCATACCGTTTGTGCTATCAGATGATGTCATAGAGCATTCTGTAAATCCATTACTTCCGTTCGCGGCATCCTTCTTTGTATCCGGATTACCAAGCGGAATTACCCGCCCGTCTTTTGTCGGACGGAATGAAAACATGTCAACGCCAAGCTGGTTTGGTTTCTTGTAATATCCGTTTATATCAACTGTTATAACTGGACATTTCCCGGTGCCAGCCGGATTTCCATATTCAAAATAAAATGTCCTTTTCTGCATATTCCAGACTGATCCGTCATCAAACATAGTTACAGCTGCCGTACTTCCTGTTAGAGTTTTTACCTTATTAATACCTTCATTATCAATATACTCGTTTTTTCCTGCAAAGTATTCTATGAATTTTTTTGAAAATTCTTTTGAAGCTTCCATTACAGCTGACCCGCCATCAACAAGCATCCAGTTATATTCACACATATTTAGCCCTTCATCCTTAATAAACATCAGGTTTATCTGCTGTAATTCGCTATAGGTCTTTTTAAATTCAGCTTTTAAAACTTCTTTTCTGTGTTTTGCAATAAGTCCGGGCATTGTCATAGCAGCTACAATACCTATGATACCGAGGGTTATTAACACTTCCGCTAATGTAAAAGCAGGTTTATAAGGAGGTAAGCAGAAAAAAGTCTGGTTAATTTTTGAATAAAATTTTGCGGAGATAATTGTTAACTTATGGATTTTGTTTATTAATCCTGGAACTCCGTTCCTTTTGCCTTCAGAAGGTGCCCCCCCCCCCGAAATACACTCTCTGTCTAAGTTTTAGCATATATTTACTCCTTTATTCTTTCGCATATATATTTCAAATTTATCATATACTTTAGAATTTTTCAATATTTTCTAATACCCCTTTGCCCCCTTGAAAGATTTTTGTTTTTTATGTAAAATATATATCATAAAAGAGAGAATAGGAGCTAATTTAATGTTTGAACGTTTTACGGAAAAAGCCATAAAGGTTATAATGCTTGCTCAGGAAGAGGCGCGCAGACTCGGACATAACTTTGTCGGCACGGAACAGGTTCTTCTGGGACTTATCGGCGAAGGTACCGGCGTTGCCGCGAAAACCCTTAAATCTATGGGAGTTACCCTGAAAGATGCCAGAGCGGAAGTTGAAAAAATTATCGGCAGAGGCTCAGGCTTTGTCGCAGTTGAAATTCCGTTCACCCCGAGAGCAAAAAGAGTCCTTGAATTATCCTGGGATGAGGCAAGACAGCTCGGGCATAATTATATCGGGACTGAACACCTGCTTTTAGGCTTAATTCGTGAAGGCGAAGGTGTTGCCGCAAGGGTTCTCGAGAACCTCGGCGTTGATTTGAATAAAATAAGAAGCAACGTCGTTAAAATGCTCGGGGAATCAAAACCTCAAACAACAACTTCAGGTTCTTCAAGCTCCTCATCATCTTCATCTAGCGGCGGTAAAACTAAAACGCCGAGTCTTGATGAATTCGGCAGAGATTTAACTCTTGCCGCTCAGGAACAAAGACTTGACCCTGTTGTCGGCAGAGAAAAAGAAATTGAACGCGTTATTCAAATTCTAGCAAGACGTACCAAAAACAACCCTGTCTTAATCGGAGAACCGGGGGTCGGTAAAACCGCTGTTGCGGAAGGGCTTGCCGCAAGAATTGTTAATGCGGAAGTTCCGGATATCTTAGACGGTAAAAAAGTTATCCAGCTTGATATGGGCTTACTCGTTGCAGGTACTAAATACCGCGGCGAATTTGAAGAACGTTTGAAAAAAATTATGGATGAAATTCGTCAGGCAGG
>CALUVR010000017.1 GCA_944324285.1 Candidatus Gastranaerophilales bacterium
TGTCATTTCCAATTTCTCCTTAATTTGTTTTTGTACCGGCCGGTAAGTTTTTTAATTCCAACCCGGCCACATCATTACGAAACAGTCTACAACCAAAACATCTGAAAATCAAATTATGTATTAACTTTCCTTAACGTATGAAACACTTAGTTCAATATAATTATTTTCAGATTTCACTATAGCCCAGCGCAGAGGCTTTATGCCTGCATCAGAAAGTGCGCGCTCTATAATCCCGTCATCAAACGGAAAATTTACTGTTAATTTTATGTTTTCCGACACTATCAAGTCAATTACTCCACGGTTACTGATTTCGCGAGGTTTCTCGGCTGGTCAACGTCTTTTCCTAAAAATTCCGCAATATAGTATGCAAGGAGCTGCAACGGTATGATTGCGATAATCGGTGATAGAAGTTCCTGCACTTCAGGTACTTCTATAATATTGTCAAATAAATCCTTTAATTTTTCATCATGAGAATTTGTCAGGGCAATCATTCTTGCATCTCGAGCTTTTGCTTCTTCACTGTTAGATAGAAGTTTTTCGTACACAGAACCTTTCAGAAGAATTGATAATACCGGCATTGTGTTGTCAAGCATTGCGATAGGACCGTGTTTTAATTCGCCTGCCGGATAGCCTGTTGCATTTATATAGCTGATTTCTTTGAGTTTTAAAGCTCCTTCCAGTGCAGTCGGGAAGTTTATGCCGCGAGCTATATAAATGAAATCTTTTGTATTAGCGTAAACTCTTGCACAGTGCTTAATTTGTTCTTTATGCGAAAGTATCTGCTCAATCTTTTGCGGAATTTGCATTAATTCGACTTTCAATGACTTCAAATCAGTTTCCGATAGGCTTTCTTTAATTTCTGCCATATACATTGCAAGAAGGTAGAAGGATACAAGCTGTGCAATATAAGATTTTGTTGCAGCAACAGAAACCTCAATCCCTGCATTGACAGAAAGCAAACTATCAGCTTCGCGCGCCATAGCAGAATCCGGACGGTTTGTGATTATCAGTATATGCGAACCTTTTGCCTTGGATTGTTTTATCGCTGTCAACGTATCGGCGGTTTCGCCTGATTGCGAAACTCCTATTACAAGAGTATGCGAATCTGTTACGGTTTTTCTATATATATATTCGCTGGACGCTTCCACATCAACAGGAATACCGCAGAAATTTTCAATAATATATTTCCCAATCATTGCGGCATGTAACGAGGTTCCGCAGGCAATAATCTGTATTCTGTTTAAATGTTTCAGAGTTTCTTTTGTAAGTTTAACTTCATTTAAAATAACAGGTTCGTCACAGGAATGCATTTTACCGACAAGAATATTTCTTATAACATCCGGCTGCTCATGGATTTCTTTTAACATAAAGTGCTTAAATCCCATTTTGCTCAAGGCTACCGGCTCCCATGGTAATATTTCAATCTTTTGCGGCTGTTCTTTACCGTTTTCATCCAGGAGTTTCATGGAATTTTTAGTCAATGTTACTATCTGATTATCGGTTAAATACATCGCTTTCTTGGTGTGCTTGATAATAGCCGGAACATCAGAGGCAACAAAATATTCACCTTCTCCGATACCAACAAGAAGCGGTGCATTTCTTTTTGTCGCGACAAGCTTATCTTTTTCGTCATTATGAAGAACACAAAGCGCATAGGCGCCTTCAATATCTTTTGTTGCTAACCTTACTGCTTCTGTCAAATTTTTTGTTTCTGCATACTTTCTTGCAATAAGGTGTGCTACGACTTCCGTATCTGTCTGGCTTTTAAAAACACATCCAAGGTCTGAAAGTTTTGCGCGTAGTTCTTTATAATTTTCAATAATGCCGTTGTGTACAATTACGAGATTTCCGCAATTACATGTGTGCGGATGTGCGTTTAAAACTGTCGGTGCACCATGGGTTGCCCATCTGATATGACCTATGCCGATCGTAGAGGCGGCAAGTTCTGACCTGTGAGGCATAAGTTCAGCGCTTAAATTTTCAAGCTTCCCGACAGCTTTATACACCTCTATTTTATCAGTGCATCTCACTGCAATCCCTGATGAATCATACCCCCTGTATTCAAGCTGTTTTAATCCGTCCAATAAAATATCAACAACAGATTTATTTCCAATATATCCTACTATTCCACACATATCTTTTCTCTCCACTAAACCTAGATTATAAAAATATTATATCATTAAAATTTTTATTTCGGAATTCCTTATAAAAGTTTTACATGCACATTCAGTTGCCAGTAAAAATAAAACACGCAGTTTTTAGTTTCCCTGCGTGTTTTTAAAATCTTCTGCTTCTGCAAATTTCTAACTAATCTGTTGTGCGCCAGATACGACTTCTACGATTTCCTGTGTAATTGCAGCCTGTCTTGATTTGTTGAATTCAATAGATAATGTATTAATCATTTTTTCAGCGTTAGTTGTAGCGGCGGACATAGCGGTCATTCTTGATGCAAGTTCGCTTGCCTGAGCCTCCAGTACCGCTTGATAAATGATATTGGTAATATACATCGGTACAACTTTTTGTAATACATTATGCATATCAGGTTCAAATTCCATTATCGGATCAATTACGTTATCGTGTAATTTTGCTTCCTTTTCATCTGGCTGTTGAAGAGGAAGAACCTCCCATGCTTCAACAAAATAACTCATCATGTTCTTAAATCTTGTTGTTATAATCTCAATTTTGTCAATTTTTTTATTGACAAAATATTCAGCCAAATCCTCAACAACAAGTGAACATGTTGTCCCGGACGGATTATTTGCAACCTCAAGATAAGTTTTGGCAATCTCACAATCTAAGTTTTCGACTTTTCTTTTCAGTGCCGAAATACCTTTTTGACCTATAATAAAGAGAATTACATGAACTCCTTTTGCGTTATAATCCTGAATTGCCTTGAGAGTTTTTCTTACAACGTTAGCATTATAAGCTCCTGCAAGCCCTTTGTTTGATGTAATAACAAGCATTCCTGCCGTTTTTAATTCTCTTGTCTGCAGCAATTCCGGATAATTGTCAACGGCAGATTTTATTTTTAGCGTAGTTGCACTGTATGCGCCGACAGAATTTAACAGTTTCTGAAACATTCCGTTCAATTCCGCTGTAAATGGACGTGACGCTTTTACTGTACTTTCCGCTTTTTTTACTTTTGCCGCTGCAACCATTTTCATTGCACGGGTTATTTTCTTTGTACTTTCAACACTTTTTATTCTGTTTTTTATGTCTTTAAGATTTGCCATATCTTTTTTCCGTTATATTAGTCAAAAATAAGTAATAAAATCAAAGCTACCAGTACTATATACAAAAATGTTTTCCACAATTTTGTACGATTGAGTTTACCGATACAGCTTTTATCATTACATGTAATAACTGCATTCTGATTATTCATGCATTCAAGGCATAAGCCTTTTCCGCATACAGTACATATTCCAAATGCATCTCTATCGTGGTGATTGTAACATTTCATGATAAATTCTCCTTTTAGAAGGTTTTCTTAAATGCTTCAAGCTGTTCTTTCAATAATTTTTTATCTTCATCAGAAAGTGCACTGCCCGCATTCAGGTTATCTACGAGTTCTTTCAAATTTGAATTCAAATGAACGAACCAGTCCTTTTTGAATTTTGCAATATCAGTATTCGGAACATCGTCAAGAATACCTTCATTTGCCGCAAATAGTATTGAAACCTGTTCGGCAACGCTAAGCGGAGCATATTGAGGCTGTTTTAATACCTCCGTCAATTTTTCACCGCGGAGAAGCTGATTTTTAGTAGCCTGATCCAAGTCTGATGCGAATTGAGCGAAGGCTTCCAATTCTCTGAATTGAGCCAAATCAAGTCTTAATTTACCTGCTACTTGTTTGATAGCTTTAGTCTGGGCTGCGCCGCCTACACGTGATACAGAAATACCTGCGTTGATTGCCGGTCTTACGCCTGAGTTGAACAAGTTTGTTTCCAGGAATATCTGTCCGTCAGTAATTGAAATTACGTTTGTCGGAATATATGCTGAAACGTCGCCTGCCTGTGTTTCAATAATAGGAAGTGCAGTAATACTCCCGCCTCCGAGGTTGTCATTTAATTTTACCGCACGTTCAAGAAGTCTTGAGTGCAGGTAGAATACATCGCCAGGATAAGCTTCACGTCCAGGTGGTCTTTTCAAAAGCAAACTCATTGCACGGTATGCCTGAGCGTGTTTACTCAAATCATCATATACAATTAAGACATCTTTACCCTGTTCCATAAATTCTTCACCAACAGCGACACCCGCAAACGGTGCAATATACTGTAACGGTGCAGATTCGTTCGCCGTAGCTGAAACTATGATTGAATAATCCATAGCTCCGTGTTCTTCAAGAGTTTTGGCAATTTGCGCAACTGTTGAGGCTTTTTGTCCGATTGCAACATATATACAAATTACGTTTTTACCTTTCTGGTTAATGATTGTATCAACAGCAATTGCAGTTTTACCGGTTTGTCTGTCACCGATAATTAACTCACGCTGACCTCTTCCGATAGGAGTCAGTGCATCAATTGAAGTTAACCCTGTTTGCAGAGGCTGATGTACAGATTTTCTGGTAACAATACCGGGAGCAACTCTTTCAATAGGTCTTGTTTTTGTATATTCGTAGTCGCCCTTGCCGTCAATTGCCTTACCAGTCGGGTCAATAATTCTTCCGATTAATCCGTCGCCAACAGGAACAGATGCAATTCTTCCGGTTGTTCTGACTGTCATTCCCTCTTTAATCTGGGTGTATTCACCGAGAATTACAACACCAACATTATCTTCATCAAGGTTCAGAGTAATACCAAGCGTATCTTTGCCGTCATCAAATACAACAAGTTCACTCGCCATAACGTTTCTTAAACCATAAATTCTTGCAATACCGTCACCGATTTCGATTACCGTACCGGTATTTGAAATTTCTGTTGTTGATTCATAATTTTCAATTTTGCTTTTAATAATTGAACTTATTTCATCGGGTTTTATCAGTACCATAGTTAACCTCTTATCTTACCTTAACATCAAATCTTTTTTTAATTTAGCAAGCCTGTTTTTGATACTCATATCAATAACATCATCATCAATTTTGATTACAAGACCTGCTATAATATCGTTATCTAATTCCCAATCCGGCTGAACTGTTTTGTTTAGTTTATTCTCAAGTTTTTGAACAACCTGTTGTTTTTCTTCTTCGGATAATTCTATCGCCGAAACAACCGTTACCGGCTGAATATTGTAGATATCATTTAATTTTTCTATATATGCTCTATAAATTTGAGAAAATTCACCAAATCTTTTCTTTTCAATTAAAATTTTTAGAAAATCAAGCATTGTATTACCGATTTCATTTTTGAAAATTTCTTCAACAATACTGATTTTCGTTTCGTAAGGAATAGTCGGATTATTTAATATTTCTTTTAATTCCGGCGACATATTTAGAATCTGGCGGATATTTTCAAAATCTCTGCTTATATCTTCAAATGTCGACTGCTTATCATTCACGATGCCTATTAATGCGTTCGCGTAATTCTTTGCGGAAATGGAAATATGTTCTGTTGAATTCTTCATAGCTTACAACTGTATCCTGTCTAATTCTTGTATGCTTTCACCAATATATTTATCATGCAAATCAGGTCTGTTTTTAAGCGTGTTAATTATATGGTTTTTAGCAATAGCAACTGCCGCCGCTGCTGCTTTTTCTGTAAGTTTAGCAGATAAGCTTTTTTCTTCGGTGGCTATAGTTTTATCAACGCTGGAGTGAATTATTTCAATACGTTTTTCAGTATCTTCAAGAATGTTGTCAGAAATAGTTTTTGCAGTGTTATCCGCCAAATCCATCTGGGCTTTTATGTCGCTTTCCAGATTTTTAACGGAATCTTTTGCCTTTGATAATTTTTCTCCGGCAAGTTCTTTTGATTTTTTAACGTTTTCAATCGCGTTAATTATATCCTGCTGTAATTTTCCGATAAAGTTGGAAACATTGATTTTTTTGAATAAAAACCAGAATATTGCCACCAGTAATACAAAGTTAAATGTATTACTTCTGACTATTATATCCCATATTTCTGCAAATTCTTTCATTCTAACTGATTACCTTATTTATGACTTCACTGTTTACATCGTTAATAGGAGTATATTCACCGAGAATTTTCTGCGAAATATTTTCAGCAAGCTCTTTGATGTTGCCTTTGAGTGCTTCTTTTGTCTGTTCAGCCTGAGAATAAAGTTCATTTTTTGCTGCCAGAATATTTTCACTGCTGAGTTTTTTTGCTTCATCTGTACGCTTTTGGGCATCATCTTTGGCAATTGTAACTTTGTCATTAATAAGCTTTTTAGCATCGTCGTGAGCTTTGTTCAGCTTAAATTCTCTGTCTGCGGTAATTCTGTCGGCTTCATCAGACATATTTCGTGCAACTTTTGTAGTTTCGTCAATAAACCCCTGTCTTTCGGATATGATATTACCCAGAGGTTTATAGAATATCATATTCATAATAAAGGTGAATATGAGGAAACTAATCATTGAAACTAAAAATGTTGCATTAAATTCCATATTACATAAGTCCTATCAATTTAGCAGCTACAACAAGTGCGTACAAAGTACAAGCTTCTGATAACGCAGCACCCAAAAGAAAGAAACCAAATGCTTTACCTGCGATTTCAGGTTGTCTTGAGATTGCATCCATAAGACCTTTTGTTGCAATACCGATACCGAGTCCGGCACCGATTGCACCAAAACCGATTGCGATACCGCCGCCTAACTTAGCAAGTTCCATAGTTGTGTTTGTGTCGATCATAATTTTCTCCTTATTTTAATTGTAGTCTTTGTAGTTATTTAATTAATGCTCATCTCCGGTTGCTGCGGAAACATAGGCTATTGTCAGCATCATAAATACCGTAGCCTGAATAAATGCTACAAGAATTTCAAATAGCATAACCGGCAGCGGGAGCAGATATGCAAATAAACCAAGTGCCACAGATACAAGAATTTCACCTGCAAGAATATTTGCAAAAAGACGGATTGCCAAACTTAAAGGTCTTGTTATCATTTCAATAAGTTCTACAAGCGTCATTATGACTCCTGTAAAAGATAATTCGTGAAATAAAAACTTAAATCCTTTAGCTTTAAATCCCATAAATACGTAATATACCAGAACAATAATTGCCATGGCAGCCGTTAGGTTCAGGTCGTTGGTAGGGGAAGCCAGTTCCCCTTGTTTAAGATGGATTAATCTTAAAGGAAGCTGCCCCATTAAGTTTGCCGTCAAAATAAACAAAAATAATGATGCAACAAGCGGTACATGATGTCTGTTTTTATTCGGAATCATTGTATCAAGAGTTCCCCAGAAGAACTGCATAACGGATTCACATACAGCTTGAAGTTTTGTCGGAACCATTGTGAGTTTTCTGGTAGCAATAAGTGCAAAAATTATAACAACAGCCATTGCAAACCACATGGTAAATATGGTATCAAGATTAAAACTCATTGCATGCCCTGCAATTACCGTGTTATATATCCAGTGACCTGTTTCACTCATGTTAAATTCCCCTCTTCTTGTTTTTATTTTAACTCGTAAAAAAAAAATCGCAAATTTTTTTTGTTTGCTTTAAAATGTATTCTGTTGGCAAAATTTTCGGGGATTAATGAGAGAAGTTTATTTAAAAAAAATAAATTCGACAAACATATACGGGAAAGAGCATCTGGCTGAATTGGATGACAAAACCATCATATATGCTGACCGCCAAACCTCAGGTCACGGCAGACTTTCTAGAAGCTGGATTGATTTGGGCGGAGATAATTTGTTTTTGTCTTTTATCTTAAAACCTTCTGTTAGTTTTAAAGAGCTTTATTCCAACCTATCGCAGTATCTTTCGGTTATTTTATGTAAACTGCTTGAAAAATATAATGTCATGCCTGAAATAAAATGGCCTAATGATGTACTTGTTAACGGAGGAAAAATTGCCGGCATATTGGCGGAAACCGTTATGAAAGGAAATGATTTTAAAGGAATTGTCCTAGGGATAGGTGTTAATCTGAATGCACAAAAGAAAGATTTACATCTGATAGCTGATAAAAAAGTTACAGCTTTAAATATTGAAACTGAACGTCCTGTTGATGGAGCAGCTTTTAGAAAAGAATTATGCTCATTGTTTTTTGAAAATTATGATAAATTTTTGGAGGAAGGTTTTCCTTATATTGAGAATTATTATTCCTCGCATGCCTGTTTTTTGAATAAAGAAATATGTGTAAAAGTTTTTAATAAAGAAGTCAAAGGAGTTGCAAAATGTCTTACTAAAAACGGAGAACTTTTGCTCTTTGACGGGGAAAAAGATTTGATAATTAATATGGGAGATATATTATGAGTGAATTTTTAATGCATTTAAAGGAAGGGCTTGTCCTCTTGGCTATAGGTATGGGGGTTGTATTTTCATTCCTTTTTATAATGGTTCTTGCGATGAATGCCATGTCAATATTTATAAGATGGCTTAATAAATTTTTCCCGGAAGAAATTGAAGTTGTAGAAAAAAAAGGCTATAAGAAAAATATTTCGGAAGATGAGGCGATTGCTGTTGCGATAGCGGTTGCAAAGGCTCAAGGATAATTTTGAAATTAATTGTTTGAAAGGATATAAATTATGGGAAAGAAACTGATTAAAGTAATGGATACCTCTTTTAGAGATGGATTTCAGTCTGTTTACGGCGCGAGAGTTTTTGTGGATGATTTTCTTCCTGCTCTTCAATCTGCAGTAAATGCGGGGATTAATCATTTTGAAGTTGCAGGGGGCGCTAGATTTCAATCTCCTATTTTCTACTGCAGAGAAAATGCATTTGAAACAATGGATAAGATAAGAGCTGCTGTCGGACCGGATGTCAATTTGCAGTCCCTTGCCAGAGGTGTTAATGTTGTAGGACTGGATTCCCAACCGAGAGATATTATAAATCTTCACGCAAAATTGTTTAAAAAGCATGGTGTGACGACTGTCAGAAACTTTGACGCCTTGAATGATGTTAATAATTTGATTTACTCAGGTCAATGCATACGCGATAACGGCTTACGGCATGAAGTAACCATAACTATGATGGAGCTTCCGATTGGATGTGAAGGCGCTCATGATGTAGCTTTTTACGAAAAAGTTTTAAGAAATATTCTTGATGCTGGAGTACCGTTTGACAGTTTAGCATTTAAAGATGCCTCGGGAACTTCTAATCCGCATAAGGTGTATGAAACAATTAAAAGAACAAGAGAAATCTTAGGTAATGATGTTCATATAAGATTTCATTCACACGAAACTGCCGGCACAGGGCTTGCTGCTTACCTTGCGGCACTTGATGGCGGCGCTGACGGTATTGATTTATCAATGAAACCTGTATCTGGCGGAACTGCTCAGCCTGACATTGTTTCTATGTGGCATGCTGTTAAGGGTACTGATTACGATTTGGGTATTAATATTGAAAAAATTCTGGAAACAGAAGAAATATTTAAAGAATGTATGAAAGATTACTTCCTTCCGCCGGAAGCCTTAGCTGTTAATCCAATGATTATTCAGTCCCCGCTTCCGGGTGGCGCTTTGACTGCAAATACTCAGATGCTCCGCGATAACAACTTAATGGATAAATTCCCAGAAGTTGTTGCTGCAATGAAAGAGGTTGTTATGAAAGGAGGTTTCGGAACATCTGTTACTCCTGTATCGCAGTTCTATTTCCAGCAGGCATTTAATAATGTAATGTTCGGGTCGTGGAAAAAAATTGCAGAAGGCTACGGGAAAATGGTTCTCGGATATTTCGGTAAAACGCCTTGCGAACCTGATGCCGAGGTTGTCAGAATTGCATCTGAACAGCTAAATCTTAAACCGACAACAGAACTTGTTGTTGATATTAATGACAAAGATGATTCTAAAGGTATTAAAGCCGCAATAAAGCGTCTTGAAGATGCCGGATTGCCTGTTAATGATGAAAATATCTTTATTTCTGCTGCATGCAAAGAAAAAGGTATTTTATTCCTTGAAGGTAAAGGAACAATTGGTGTCAGAAAATGTGAAAAAGGTGAAGCGGAACCAAAATCGGATGCTTCAAACGGTTACACGGTAACTGTTAACGGTAAAAAATACGCTGTTGCAATTGAAGGTAAAAAAGCTACAGTTAACGGAAAACTCTATGATATAGATGTTAAAGCCGGCATTGAAGCTCATACGCATGAAACAAGTGGAGAGGCTGCTCCTGTCAAGGCGGCACTTCCGGGGAATGTGTTGAAGGTTCTCGTTTCATCAGGCGACAGTATAGTAGAAGGCGACGTAATTGCCGTTATTGAAGCTATGAAAATGGAAACGGAAATTAAATCTCCTCTGTCAGGTGTCGTAAAGTCCGTTGAAATTGAAGCGGGAGATAAGGTAAAAACAGGCGATGTGCTTGTTACGGTCGGCTAGTCAATTATAAGAAAAGGATAGAAAAATGGATATATTAGACAGTTTAGGAAAATTATGGCAGTCCACGGGGATTGCAAATTTTATACAACCGCCGGATCCGTCTATTACAAGCGGGTTTGAGCAATTTTTACATCAGTTTGGCTCTCCTATTATGCTTATAATCTGCTGTTTCCTCCTGTGGCTGGGGATAAAAAAACAGTTTGAACCTTTGTTGCTTGTACCTATTGCATTCGGGGGATTGTTGTCAAATATTCCGGTCGCAGATATTGCAGGTCCGAACGGATTTTTAGGAATTATTTATGAAGCTGGTATACATAAAGGATTATTCCCTTTAATAATCTTTATGGGGGTTGGCGCTATGACAGATTTCGGTCCTTTGATTGCTAACCCTAAAACAGCACTTTTAGGAGGTGCTGCACAATTTGGAATTTTTGCAGCGCTGCTCCTTGCTTTGTGTTGTTTCGGATTTACTCTGCCGCAGTCAGGTGCTATTGGTATTATCGGCGGAGCAGATGGACCGACATCAATTTACGTTACAACAAAGCTTGCGCCTGAACTTTTAGGTGCAATTGCTGTTGCTGCTTATTCTTATATGGCACTTGTTCCAGTTATTCAGCCGCCTATTATGAAACTTTTGACAACGGAAGAAGAACGTAAAATTGAAATGAAACAGTTGAGGGAAGTTTCAAAGCGTGAGAAGATTATATTTCCGCTTGTGGTGCTCGGGCTTTGTATAATCTTCCTGCCTGATGCGTGTCCTCTTATTGGTGCATTGACATTCGGCAACCTTTGTAAAGAGTGTGGCGTTGTTGAAAGATTATCAGACACAATGCAGAATGCTTTAATTAATATCGTAACTATTTTCCTGGGACTTTCTGTCGGGTCTAAACTTTCGGCGGATCAGTTTTTAACAACTCAGACGTTATTTATTCTTGTTCTTGGAATACTTGCATTCGGTTTTGCAACCGCAGGCGGGGTATTGTTTGCTAAAGTTATGAATCTTTTCTCGAAAGAAAAAATCAACCCGCTTATCGGCTCTGCCGGGGTTTCAGCTGTTCCTATGGCAGCAAGGGTTTCAAATAAGGTCGGTTTAGAGGCTAATCCTCAAAACTACTTATTGATGCACGCTATGGGTCCGAATGTTGCGGGTGTAATCGGTTCAGGTGTAGCTGCAGGTATTTTACTTGCCTTGTGTAAATAGTTTATATCATATATAAAAGAAAAAGACTTGCCGGTTTTCGGCGGGTCTTTTTTTAAGGATTTATTCTAGTTTCTTTTATGATTGAGATTTTACCATTTGCAACTTTGTAGCCTGTTATTTCATCATCAATCTGAATATTGAGGGTATTTCCCATCTTTTTTATAATTTGATTTATTTCTTGAGTCATTTGTTCAGTGGGCAGCGATTTTATTCTGTTTGATATATGCGCAATTGCCGGATTGTTAGTTTTTATCATAACGCCCGAAGATATTGTGTATAGATCCAAAGCTAGCGGTGTTTTTGCAAAATCTTTAATATCAGTTTTTTTTAGACAAAATAATTTTGAAAAAATTGAAAATAGACCGTCCGGCTTTTCTATAGTTTCGTTGCTTAATTTCCCAGTGGTACACTCAAGAACTTCTTTGGTCGGTAATTTGAAATTTTTTAGAGCACAAAAATTAGGGGTATAATTGGGAGTAGTTATGTTATTTGTAATCATTATTTCTCCTTATTTTTCTTGTAAATTTTCAAATGTTCATAAAGAAAAATTTTTGCTATTTTTTCTGAAACTTTTTAGGAAAAATAATTATTAAGTATTAGTGCATTTTTTCCATGACTTTTGTATAATTTTTGTATAGATAATAAAAGAGGGGTAATATGTCTATTGATGATGCATTGGTTATGATACTTGCTGGCGGGGAAGGCAAAAGACTTCTTCCTTTGACAAAAGACCGGGCAAAGCCTGCTGTTCCTTTTGGAGGAAGATACAGAATTATTGATTTTGTTCTGAATAATTTTATTAATTCCGGATTTTTTAAGATTAAAGTTTTGACACAATATAAATCTGATTCACTTAATAAGCATATTACGCGTGGCTGGGCATTGTCACCGTTTTTGAACCAGTATGTAGATTTGGCGCCTGCTCAGATGAGAACAGGCAGTGACTGGTACAGAGGAACTGCTGATGCTATTTATCAGAATGTTTTTCATATAACTGATGAAGATCCTGATTATGTATGTATCTTTGGCGGAGATCATGTCTACAAAATGGATGTTTCGCAAATGTTGAATTTTCATAAAAAGAAAAATGCGGATTTGACGATTTCGGCTATTCCTATACCGATTGAAGAAGCTTCTGAATTTGGAATTATTGAGGTTGATGACAACTGGAAGCTTATTAATTTTGTTGAAAAACCAAAAGAAAAGCCTAAATCAATCCCAGGAAATCCTGATAAATGCCTGGCTTCAATGGGAAATTATATATTTAACAAGGATATTCTTCTAAAAGCTCTGAATGAAGACGAGCAGATAACTTCATCCAGCCACGATTTCGGGAAAAATGTTATCCCTATGCTTTTAGAGGAAGGCAAAGATATTTATATTTATAACTTTGCTACAAACGAATTTTCTGGAATAACTGATGCGGAGCGCGGGTACTGGCGAGATGTAGGAAGCATTGATGCATACTGGCAGGCTAATATGGATTTATTGGAATCTAATCCCGAATTAAATCTTTATTCAAAAGATTGGCCTTTGAGAACTTTTAATTATAACTACCCGCCTGCAAAATTTGTATGGCAGGAAGGCGACCGAGTCGGTATGGCAACGAATTCACTTGTGTCAGAAGGCTGTGTTGTTTCTGGCGGAAGTATTTCCCGATGTGTTCTTTCTCCAAACGTTAGAGTAAACAGTTATTCTCAGGTATATGAAAGTATATTAATGGAAGATGTCAATGTCGGCAGATATTCAAGAATTAAACGTGCGATTATCGATAAAAATGTTCAGATACCGCCGAATACGCGGATTGGCTATAATAGAGAGGAAGATATCCGCCGCGGATTTCATGTTTCTCCAAATGGAGTAACTGTAGTACCTAAAGGCGCTATTCTTTAATTTTTGTTTGAGTTATTATTGCTCTTGCCGGATAAATATTTACTTAAAGTTTCTTAAAATTATCGTTTTTTCAAGCAATTTTAGAGCTTTATTATCTTTATTCTCTTGGGTAGTAATATGGCGTCAACAGATAAAATATCTAATATCAGTTTCGGAAATTCGTTTACCTCACGGCTTGGTGCTGCGGGTAAGCGAATTTATAATGCCATGCCTAATTTTAAGCCGATATCTAATGCAAGATTTATAAAAGGTATAGAAAATTTCGGGAAAAAGTGTACTTCCGACAAACAAAGACTTATCCTTGGTGTGTCTGCAATTCTTATGCAGCCGCCAATTGACGCCCATAATAAAAATGTTGACGAAAAAACGAGAAAGGTTTCTGTCGCAAGAACTATTGCCAAAATTATTGCCGGTACCCTGACCGGTGTTGCAATTCGCTGGGGTTGTATTAAGGCTATGAATATGAAAATATTTGAGCCGTCGAATTTCTTTAAAGTTTCAAAAGATGCCTTTGACCAGTACAAGAACGCAATGGGGACAATTGTTGCGCTTGTTGTCATGATGTTTACAAACTTTCTTATTGACGCACCTCTTACCAAATTCCTTACAAACATCATGATTGATAAGGATGATTCTCCGGGAGGTGCTAAAAAATGAAAACTCCCGATGTAATTAAAAATTTAGGAAAATGGTCAGCAGGAAGATTCAGTGCATTTAAAAATATCATCCTTGAAAAATACGGTGAGCAGCCGGGGAAAATGCTTGTTCATACAGGGGTTTTAGGATGGATTTTATCATCTCTTGCACAGGTCGGCGCAGTATTCTTTAATGATAAGATTTCACCTGAACAAAAAGTTTTCCTTATCCCGCAGGAAATTGCAGATGCTGTTGTTAATATTCTTTCATTTTATGTCGTAACAAATTCAGTTAAAGACATAGCCTCAAAGCTAGTTACCACAGGAAAACTTACTACTCCTGCAATTTTGAATTATCTAAAGAAAACAGGGATTAAAATCCCTAAGAAAAAAGGTGACGCATCTCCTATAGGAAAGTGGGATTTCGATATAACAAAGCTTGCAAACTTTGATGAAATTTCACCAAACTTTAAAGCTTTCAAAAACGGGGTTGATGTCGGGGCAAGTATGCTCGGTTCAATCCTTTCCTGCAACCTTATAACGCCGATTTTGCGTAACGAATACGCCTCAAAGCAGCAAAAAAGTATGATTTCAAAAATGCAGAATAATAAAAATCTGCGAAATCTTGAAAGTCCGCGCGGGATTTCTATGGCTGAATATCAGCGCAGAGCCTATGCCAAATACGGTAATTTAAAAGTGTAACAGGTTTATTAGTCCTATTATCATAAACACCATTATGCTAACAAATATCCCGACAAGTTTGTAGAATGGTTTAGTTGAGTCGGGAGGAGTATTTTCATACATTTTTTCCATAGTTTTTCTTGCATAATCCTCTTTTAAATCATTTTTTGTCCTGTTAAAGGAAGAGTGCAAAAGCTGTTTGAAAGCATAAACCTTTTCTAAATCTTTCCTCGCCAGAGGATTTGATATTGCTATTTTTTTTATTTTAATATTTTCATTGTCACTTAATTCATTATCTATGTATGCTGAAAGATTTGCTTTAAACTTTTCGTACTGAGCTGTTTCATATTCGCTGAAATCAGTGATTTCTTCCTCATTAATTTTAGATTTAATTTCAGAAAAATTTTCTAAAATCCGCTTAAGCTTTAAATATTTTTCCTGACATTTATCGCAAGAGTGAAGGTGTTCTCTCACCGCAATGCTGAGGCTTTCATCAAGTTTATTTTCAATGTAAAAAGTAAGAAGTGCAACTACCTGGTTACAATTTAGCTGATGATGCATATATATTTTCCTTTCTATATGTACGACTTTAATCCCTCTTGAAGCTTTAATCTTGCACGGGAAATTCTTGATTTAACTGTTCCGACGCTTGAATTTGTTGCTTCTGCAATTTCTTCATAACTCAGCCCCTGAAGTTCCCTTAAAACTATAGCAATCCTGAATTGTTCAGGAAGTGTACGTATTGCATCTTTAATTATCCGCTCAAGTTCAGATGAAATGCATTTTTCCGGCGGCTTGCATTTTTTATCTGGAATTATTGATTTCAATGAAAAATTTGTTTCATCCCCCTGTTCCTCGTCTATTGAGATTATTTCGGGTTTTCTGGCTGCTTTTCTTAGCTCATCGTAAAAAAGATTTGTTACAATTTGATTAAGCCAGCGTTTAAAATGTTTGGGATTTTTTAGAGAATTGATATTTTTAGCGACTCGAAGAAGTGCTTCTTGAGTTAAATCAGCGATATTTTCCCGTTTTCGGGCAAGATAAGAAAACGTGGCAAAGACATTTTTTTGCTCACGCCTGATTAATTCTTCAAGCGCTTTCAAATCATTTTGCTGTGAAAAAACGACCAGTTCTTCCGTGGTCATTTTACGATATTGCAGCTTATTAGAGGACATTACAAATCTCCTTACTCCAATGGTAAGGAATTTTTTTCAGTATTTACACACGCAAAAATACACAGGGGGCGGGCAATATTTTTTTGAGAAAGATTAGAATTATTCTGCCGAAATATGTCCGCGTAAGGCTGTATATGCCGCAACATAAGGGGATGCAAGGTAAATAAATCCGTTTACATTACCCATTCTTCCCTGGAAATTTCTGTTTTGCGTAGCAAGGCAGACTTCACCATCAGCGAGGGTTCCGGCATGAACCCCGACACAAGGTCCGCAGCCCGGAGGTAGAATTGTAGCGTTTGCTTCTACAAATGTTTTAATTAAACCTTCGTCAAGTGCCTGCAGATAAACATCCTTTGATGCAGGGCAGATAAGCATTCTGACACCATCATGGACTTTTCTTCCATCAAGAATTTCAGCGACAATTCTTAAATCTTCTATTCTGCCGTTTGTACATGTGCCGACAAATACCTGATTAACCTTAACGTCTTTTAATTCTTCGACAGGTTTTGTGTTATCAACTGTATGCGGGCATGAAACAGTATGTACGATATCCTCCGCATTAATTTTAATTACTCTTTCGTAAACAGCATCGCTGTCCGGTCTTATTGTACGAAATTTATCTTCTCTTCCTCTGGATTTTAAAAATGCTTTAGTCTTTTCATCAGCCACAAATAATCCGGCTTTAGCACCTGCCTCAACAGCCATATTTGCAAGAGTAAATCTTTCTGACATTGACATATTTTCAATTGTATCTCCGCAGAATTCCAGAGCCTTATAAGTTGCCCCGTCAGCGCCAATCATTCCAATCAGGTGAAGCATTAAATCTTTTGAACAAATTCCAGGTTTAAATTTTCCTGTAACTTCGATTTTAAAAGTTGCTGGAACTTTGAGCCAGGTTTTTCCGAGCGCCATTGCAACCGCAATATCCGTAGACCCCATGCCTGTTGCAAATGCGCCGAGTGCGCCGGATGTGCAGGTATGAGAATCTGCTCCAACAAGAATTTCTCCCGGGTTTACAAAGGTTTCAACAAGCCTCTGGTGGCAAACTCCTGCACCTACATCTGATAAAACTGCGCCGTATTCTTTTGAAAATTCTCTAAGAACTGTATGTGTGTTAGAAAGCTCTTTTCTCGGACTTGGTGATGCGTGATCAATAAAGAGAATACTTCTTTCAGGGTTTTTGAGTTTTGGAATGCCAAGCTTTTTAAATTCCTGAACTGTTAAAGGTCCTGTGCCGTCCTGTACTGCAGCGACATCAACATTCGCAATTACAAGTTCACCTGCGTGCACATCTTTTCCTGCATGTTCAGAAATAATTTTTTCCGCTAAAGTCATTCCCATATAAATTCTCCTTATTTTTCTTTATTTTAGCATGAAAAACTTATTTTGAACTTTATTTATTTTTTCCTAAAAAATCCTGCCAGTAATTTCCGTCCCCTTGCGGGTTTACGTTTTGCATTGCATAGTATGCGCAGGCTGCCTGATTTTTGACATTTGAGCTGCTTTTGCAATTTTCTTTTCCTGTAATGAAAAAATTCGTAGAACTATGATCGCCAACAGTACCTCCTTCCGGATTATCTTTATGCGGCTGCCCCATTGGCAAAACATATCCGTCTGTTGTGAAATAGAAGATAAATAAATCGTATCCGTAACGGTTTGGTCTTTTGGTACCGTTTATATCTACGCATACAACTGGACCGTCATCACCCTGACTAATAAAATCTCCGACAAATGAATATATTCTGCCGCCGGTTTCAGAATAAAATCCGCTGTCGTCGCATGGTCCCATTGTCAATTTTTTGCTGAAATGATTGATTTATCACGGGAACATCTTGCCTGTATTGAAACAGGAAAAGAATATATTAGCCTCAGAAAACTCTTCTTGACTGCAGATGTTCTTGGAGTGCCTGTTAAATCTTTAATTGATTTTGATTAATTATTATTTAAAATTCCCCGCACATGAGAAAACAGATTTTGCAAAATAAAATTATTATTCCGAGAGTTTGGACACATCGACCCAGCCTGATGCATGACTTAATTCTTCAAGTTCAGTAAGGGTTAATTTAATCGCTGAATTTCCGCTGCCGCATGCAGGGTAAACTGTTTCAAATCGCTTTAAAGAGTCATCCAGATAGATTTTCACATTTTTATTTTCAATCGCAAAAGGGCAAACTCCGCCGATTGCGTGCCCTGTAAATTCTATAACTTCTTCAGGAGAAAGCATTTTTGCTTTCAAGCCAAATTGTGATTTAAATTTTTTATTATCAATTCTTGCGTCTCCTGCCGCGACGACTAAGATTGCCCCCTCAGGAATTTTGAAGGATAGAGTTTTTGCAATCCTCTCTGGCTCCACGCCGAGCGCTTCTGCCGCAAGCTGTACAGTCGCACTGGAGTGCTCGAGTTCAATTATATCTTTTTCTCTGTTAAATTGTTTTAAATATTCTCTTACTTTTTCAATTGACATATTATACTATCTTGCATGATTCAATAACTGTACCGACTCTTTCTTTGATTGCACCGTGCGGTTCATAGTATGGAGATACTGTCATGATTTTTGCCGCAATATCAGGATAATAGTATATAAACCTTAATTCGCTTGATGTAAGCGGTTTTTGTGTATGAACGTTTGCATAGCGGACAAGTTCAAGGATGTTTCTTGCTTCATGTTCATCTTTAAATTCAAGTTCAAGGTTGTTATATACGTTTCTGAAACCTTTAATTCCACCGTATTCACCTGTTGTAATCATTCTGCCTGTTTCGATGATTTCAGGCTCGCCTCTTCCCAGTTCTTCAAAGTCATAGAGTTCGTAGTTGCGGCGGTCTTTCAGTGCGCCATCTGCGTGAATGCCTGATTCATGCGCAAACGCGTTATCGCCAACAGCAGGCTGGTTCATCGGGATAGGTACACCGAAAGCATAAGATGTATACTTGGCAAGCTGCCATGCTTTACTTAAATCAATATTTTCATCAATTTTGTATTTATCCTGAAACCCTGCGGATTTTAAAATAGCAAGCAGGCAGGATACTAAATCCGCATTGCCGGCACGTTCTCCCATACCGTTAATTGCTGTATTTATATAGGCATTTACCCCTGCATCAATTGCGGCTTTTGCGCCCATTACAGAACAGCCGACCGCCATCCCTAAATCATTATGGTAGTGAAGTTCTATATCCATGCCGGTTTCGCGAGCAATTTTGTTAATTCTTGCGTATGCGGTCTGCGGATCTTCATAACCGAGAGTGTCGCAGTATCTGAAACGGCGCGCACCTGCTTTTTGTGCTGTTTTTGCATATTTTATAAGAAATTCAATATCGCTTCTTGAAGCATCCTCTGCATTAACTCCGATAATTTCTGCGCCTTTTTTTACAGCGCATTCAACTGCTTCTTTTGTCATTGCTAGAATATCATCAGCAGTCTTTTTGCCGAGGTATTTCCCGTGAATCATCTGTTCTGATGTTGATTGTGAAAGATTGACGTTTTTTAATTTCGGAACATTGTTGAAAGAAAGTTCAACATCACTTGCAATCCCTCTCATCCAGCCTGAAAGTTTTGTTTTTCTAATGGCGCCTCTTTCAACGAGTTCTAGGTTGCCGTTGAGGTAATTGATTTCGTGCTTTGTTGTCGGAAAACCAAATTCAGATTGAGTTATTCCCATATTATCAAGCATTAGATTGATAATTGTTTTTTCAAGTTTTGCAAGCCCTAATCTGGAAGTTTGAACTCCGTCCCTGTTTGTGACATCAACAAAGTAAATTCTGTTTTCTTTCATATTTGCTCCTTATCATTAAGCCCCTGCTTATGCAAAATATTATTAAATAACTTGCTTTTTTAAAAAAAGTTATTTACAATGATAATAGTTTATTTCCGCAAGAATTGCAAGAATTTAAGATTAAATTATGAATAATACTAAACAGTTAGAAAAGAAGATTAACAAAGAATATAAAACAGGAAATGTAAAATGTGCGATTGAGCTTTGCCAGATAGGTTTGCAGGAAGATCCGACAAACGCGGATTTACATGTAAGGCTTGGAGATTTATATCTCGCCTGGCATCTCGATATTTATAATTCATGCCAGTATATTGATGAAGCTATAACAGAATACCAGCGTGCACTTGAATCCTACATTGATAGTGCGGAAATCTATTTTAAAATAGGTCAGGCTCATTACTATAAAGGAGATTTGGATAAGGCTATAAATTATTTTGATATGGCAATTTCTAAAAAGCCTAAACTTGCTAAAGCTTATTATCTTCTTGCTGAAACTTACACAAAAAAATCAAGGTTTATGGAAGCGGCACTTAATGCAAGAAAAGCTATTAAATATAAACCTTTTGCAAATTCCTGTGCTCACTTCTTGCTTTCAAATCTTTATAATGTTTCATCAGTAAAATCTTTAAAGATGAAAATAAAGTCGAAGTGGGAATATATTCTGTCGCTTTTGACTTTGCCGTTTGACCTTCAGGCAATGAAAAATGTCGGAAAATTTCTCTCTTATCTGAAATTTTTCCCTATGCTTGTGAAATGTATGTACCTTGTTCAGACAAGAAAATTTGAAAGTGCAATTGAAACGTATGCCGAGGCTATTGAAAAAGCTCCCGGATTTGTGCCTTTGTACTCGCTTCTCGGGGATGTTTACTGCGCAATAGGCAGATACGATGATGCTATTACCGAATACAAAATGGCTATATGGCTTGACAGTTTAAATATTGAAGCATACAGACACCTCTGTCAGGCGTATGAAGAAATCGGCGACTATGACAGTGCTGTTGAAATTTATCAGAAATTAATTCAGATTATGCCGAATATGCCGGATGTTCACTCAAACCTTGCAAATATTTTATTTGTAAAAGGCGATATAGATGGGGCTATTTCGCATTTCCAAACTGCGGTTACGCTAAATCCTAAAAAGCAGTGGACAAGTGTTATAAACCAAACTCTCGGTTTTGTTTATCAGGAATCTAAAAAGGATTTGGATGCTGCGATTACCTCTTATCAAAGTGCATATTTGCAAACTCCTGAGGATATTGATATTTACATAAATCTCGGCAGTGCATTTTATGATAAAGAAGATTTTGCAAACGCGCTGACGGTATATAGAAACGCGCTTGACCTGGAGCCTAATAATCCGAAAATCCACTGCAACCTCGGCTTTCTATACTGGGGAAATGGTGATTTGGATGAGGCAATAAAAGAGTATGAACTTGCGATAGAATTTGACAATAATTACGATATCGCATATAACAATCTTGGTGTAATTTATCTTGACGATTTAGGCAGGGTTCAAAAAGCAATTGAACTTTTCAAAAAATCAATCGAATGCAACCCTAATTATGCACTAGCGCATTTTAACCTTGCGCGTGCAATAACAATTACTGGTGACAAGATTGAAGCAGCAAAATTATACCAGATATCGCAAGATATCAATAAAATTACAAACGAAATTGACCCGCAGGAAATTGTCGATAAAATCAACGGGTTATTTAGCTGATTTTTGTTCAGCTTTTTCATGTTTTTTATTTACGAGGTAATCTTTAACCTTGATGCTTGCTGCAATGCCGGCAGAGGTTCCTACAGCGTCAATTAAGTAGCTCAATCCCGCAATACGGTTGTTTTTTACAACTTTATATTCCTGTTCATAGTATGTCCCATTTCCTGGGAAAATGAAGCTTTCATACAAAATATGTGAATATTTATTTTTGCTCCTAAACAGAAACTTCAACCGGCGCTGTTGGGAGAATAAAACCGAAAGTAGAACCCTTTCCGACTTCTGAATGCACAAAAACTCGTCCGCCGTGGTGTTTTTCGATTGTTGTTTTTACAAGGTTCAGACCTAAGCCCGTTCCTTTTATCGTATGAGTGTTATTTTCAACTCTGTAAAATCTGTCAAATATTTTTTTCTGATGTTCTGCCGAAATCCCGCAGCCTTGATCTGTTACTGCCACTTCAACTTCTTTTTTCTCAGGCTGGTAATCAAGCGTAATTTTTATCTCCCCGTTTTCAGGCGAGTATTTAATAGCATTTGAAAGATAATTTGTAAGCGCTCTTTCAATACTGTCATAGTTAAACATAAATTCAGGCGGAATAGATTTTTTGTCGATTGTAATATGAAGATTATGTTCTTTTGTTAGTACATCAACCTGTCTTGCACATTCTTCTATTAATTGTTCTATATTATTCGGCTCTTTTTCCAATTCCGTATTTGCCTCAAGACGCGAAAAATCAAGAATATCATTAACCATTCGATTAAGCCTTATAATTTCCTGATTAATCGTTCCGATAAATTCTTTTTGAGTTTCGTAGTCAAATTCATTTCCGTAATTGTAGAGAGTGTCAATATAGCTTCTTAAAACAGTTACAGGCGTTCTGAGTTCGTGTGAAACATTTGATATAAAGCCTGCCCTCATCTGTTCCATTTCAGCTTCTTTTGTCATATCAATCAAGACAATTATATAACCGACGTAATCCTTATTTCTGGTAAACATCGGTGAAATAATAGATTTGATAACTCTTTTATCAACGTTAATGTTAAATTCAATGGGTTTTTTCTCAATAATTTCAAGAGGTGTATCTTTAAACTGCTCGATTTTTTCTTTAAAACAATAGTTTCCTGAGGTGTCAATGTATTGCTGAATAGGTTTATTGAGAACCTGTTCTTCACTAACCTCAAGCAGTGTTTGTGCGTGGTTATTTACAAGAACAACATTGTCATTGTCATCGCATACAACAACTCCGTTTGCTATACTCATCAATACTGATTCAAACTTGTTTCTCTCAAGCATTATTCTATCAATATTTTGTTCTTCGTAAATGTGCAGACGCGCAGACATATCATTAAATGCGTTGAAAAGTTCTTCAATTTCAGAACTTACATCTTTTGCTTTAATTTTATATCCAAATTCCCCTGATGAAATTTTCTTAACACCGTTTTGAAGAATTCTGAGTTCACGGGTTATAAGATACGTATTAATGAGGATTACAAACGCAAAAACGACCCACGCAACAGTAAATACGAATAAAAGTGACGCTCTTGTAGTGGATGAAATCTGGCTTATAATATTGCCAGAAAGCCCGACAGTCACTGATCCTATAGGTGTTGTGCCGCCGATTTCCGTAAGAGGTGATGTTACACGTATATTAGTTCTGCTAGGAAGTGAGTGCCGATTTTTGCCGGAATATATAAGTTTTCCGTCAGTATCTCTAAATTCAATGAAAACTATATCGTTATGGCTTTTTAGAATACTGTCGGAATGCGCTTTTAGTGTTTCCGTAATTTTATCGGCAGGTAAGTCTTTAGTGATTTCAACACTTTGAATAGCGAGAGTTTTTGAAATTACCTGCCCGAAATTCTGGTAACCTTCGTTCAACTTTTTTTGAATATTAAAGATTGCAAAAATAGCGATTGCAACTATTAAAACAGTGCTCAAAAGAAGACCGAAAATAATCAACCTGTTCTGTGTTGTTAAACTAACTTTATTCTGCATGATTAAATTATAGCACCCAGATTTTGTGTAATCAATAAATTTTTCATATTAAGTTGTATGTGGCTAACATTTAATAAAAGAAAAGCTTCAAGCTTTACAAAGAAATTTTTCTAAGTATAAATAAAAAGACCCTGCTTAAGCATTAATACAAGGTCCTTTTATCATCTTTTCGCAACAAACTATCTTGCGCAAATCGTTCTAGCTACGTGGACGCCTGATGCGGAAGCCTGTATAAGTCCGCGGGTTACTCCTGCACCGTCGCCTATTGTAAAGAGATTTTTTACTCCTTCTGTTTCAAGTTCATTTGTTAATTTGACTCTCGCCGAGTAGAATTTAACCTCTATACCATAGAGAAGTGTATATCTTGAAGCTGTTCCCGGACAGATTTTATCAAGTGCATAGAGCATTTCTATAATACTTGTCATTTGTCTGTATGGAATGACTAAACTTAAATCCCCCGGAGTTGCACAGGTCAGGGTAGGTGTCAGAACGCTTGATTTAATTCTTTCCGGAGTTGAACGTCTGCCGTCAAGCAAATCTCCGAAACGCTGCACAAGAATTCCGCCGCCTAACATATTGGCTAACCTTGCAATATGCTGACCGTACTGTATAGGTTCTTTAAACGGTTCCGTAAATTTTTCACTCACCAGAAGCGCAAAGTTTGTATTATTAGTTGTTTTTTCTGCGTAACTGTGTCCGTTTACGGTAGATATTCCGTTGTAGTTTT
The DNA here is from genome assembly GCA_944324285.1 of Candidatus Gastranaerophilales bacterium. GTDB lineage: Bacteria > Cyanobacteriota > Vampirovibrionia > Gastranaerophilales > Gastranaerophilaceae > Scatousia. The sequence continues at coordinate 24,208 of CALUVR010000017.1, forward strand.
CCTGAACAACTTCACCGTTCGGGTTCATGCAGAATGTTCTGACTTCATCCCCAAATGTCGGTGAATGATAAATTAATTTTGATTCATATAATTTATCTGTCAACGGTTCAAATACAGGTGCCGGAAGTTCAACTCTGACACCGATATCAACGGCATTATTTACCATACCGATTTTATTTTTTGCAAATTCCTGAGTAAGCCAGTCTGCGCCTTCTCTGCCAGGTGCAATTATGGTATATTCTGCAGTAATTGTTTCTCCGTTATCAAGAACTATGCCTTTTACCTGCTCACATTCAACAATGAGGCTTTTGGCTGAAACGTTATTTAAAATAGTAATTCTTTCTGCAAGATAATCCTGCATATTCTTAAGAACGTTGAGGCTTCTTTCAGTACCGAGGTGTCTTACAGGCGAATAAACAAGTTTTAATTCTGCAAGTACAGCCTGTCTTTCAAGTTCTCTGTAAGTTTTCATATCAGTTCCGAAAACTTCTTCCGTTGCACCAAAATCAAGATACAATTGATCTGAATAGCTGATTAAATCTTCGACTTTTTCTCTGGACATATAATCTACAAGATGTCCGCCGACATCAGGTGTGAGAGTTAATTTTCCGTCAGAAAAAGCACCTGCTCCGCCCCATCCGCATAAAAGACCGCATTTTTTGCAGGTCGGACATTTTTCATAACCTTCTCTCAAAAGGCATTTCCTCTTTTCGATTTTTTCGCCTTTTTCTATTAAAACAACTTTCCAGTCAGGTTTAAGCTTTGTTATTTCAAGAGCCGCAAAAATTCCGGCAGGTCCTGCACCGATTATCGCAACGTTATACATTTTATTTCCTCATTTGTTATACTGCCAACTTATTAAACATATAATAAACATACCCTGATTTAAAGTCTTTGTGAAGAATTTGTAAATCAATTTTTAGAGTATGGTATAAATTCTATGTTATCGACATCCATCTTAAAATTTTTCTTTCCGTATTTTTGATTGCTTTTTAAATAAATATTTAAAATGGTTTCACTGCCTGTTTTAATTTTTGTTTTCGGATCATAACCTTGTCTAATTCTTATGGCACGATTGGATGTAATTTTAGATATCAAATGGCGGTATATTTGCTTTGCTTCATACACCTCAAAACTGTCTTTTGCTGCTGTTAAATTTGCATCTGCCTTTGCTACTCCAAGGTTCTTGCCCGCATGCGCAAGTTGCTCTGCCTGTGGACCTGTTATTAAAAAATTTTTTCCTTGATTTGTTATAAATCTGAAAAAATTCGAGGCGGTTTTTTTTATAAGTATTCCTTTTTCGTAAACTTTACACTTATAGCCGTTTTTTGCTCTGGCATAGTCGTAATCTTTATCAAAATGTGCAAATTTTGTTGCAATTTTTGTTTTTAGTTCATCGTTTTTAACAGGACCTGCAAGCACTTCTATTAATTTTCGGCATCCTTTTTGTATGTTTTCGCTGTCGATAGCTTCTCGTCCGTCAATGTAGACTCTGAGAGGTACTACTCCTGTAAAACTCAATGATGAAACCTGCATATTTGAACTCCTTTATTCATTTAAAACCTCTAAAAAAAAATTTTGCTATTCTTCAATAAAGGTATCCTTAAAAGGTTTTTTTCTGGTTGATTTTGCATGCTCAATGTTGCTGATTAAATCTGAGATTTCCTCAGAATCGAAATATTCCTGAGCTTTACGTGCATTTATCAATGCTTTTGATAAATTTCCTGCGTTCATCTCGACAACTGCCATATTGTAGTATACGATATAGTTATCCTGCGGGGTTTTTGATAATTCAAGCGCTTTGTTTAGAGCTTTTAATGCATTATTTTTTTGCCCAAGTTGCGCGTATGCAATTCCTAAATCAATGTATCCGTTCGGAATTGCCGGTGCTTTTTTTATGTAATTTTTGGCTTCTTTTATTTTATCCATCTGCATATCTTCTGCTGTACCTAGGATTATCGGCGGATAGATGAGTTTTTCTTTTTCTATTTTTGAAACCGGAATATTACTAATGTCAGGCGCAAGATTATAAAGGAGAGTTATTGTGTTTATGTCTTTTGCCGAAATATATTGAAAACTGCTTCTGAATCTTGTATAGATATTATTTTGCTGTTCTTCATTGGACATATACATCAAATCGTCTGTACTGTAGCTATGTCCCATTATCCCTAGAGCGTGTCCTATTTCGTGCAGAATTGTGTTGTATAATTCTTTATCCGAAAAATAATTTCCGTAAGCATCTTTATCATACAGGGTAATTGTCATTTTTTTCAGCATATCCACTTTTATGGTCGGTTCCGTAAATGCAACGACATATTTACAAACTCGTCCGACACAATTGTTTTCCGGCAGCGGCAGAAATTTTATTACAATTTGAGCCTCTTTTGCTTTTTGCGTAAATGTAAATTTCAAAAATCCGCTTGAAGTTTCCCATTGATTAAGGGCTTTTGATATTTCCTCTCTGTAGTAATCCGGCAGTTTATCGTTTGATGGGAAATCAATATAAACTTTGAGCGGAAAAGAGGCAATATCCCATCTTATAATTTTGCTGTCGTATGGGGTTTGTTCAATATAGTTTTGTCCGTATTTTTTCAATATACGTCTTTTCCAAAAATCTGTCTGAACAAGCGCTAATCTGGCGGCACTATCTGTTACATTATCTTTTGAAAGAGCATACATTTCTTTTTGCACGTTATATGTTGGAGGTATGCTTGCAAGAGCCAGAACATAATTGTATTTATATTCTTTGTTATCGGGTTTTAGATTTTTTGCAATACTTAAATATTTGTGAGCTTTTTCAAAGTGCTTAACTTTATATTCATTTAAGCCTGCTTTAAAAAATACGGCAGGTAAGAGATTTATTGCGGCTATAATCCCTATAAGAATAGCTGTAATTATTAAATATATAGTAAAGTTCTTACGCATTATCCTTAATACCTTTATCGACTTCCAGAAGTTTTGCAAGTGAGCGGGTGTCGCCTTTTAGTTTAAAATATTCAGAAAATTTTGGAGTTGTTTTAAGGTTATAGCTTCTGCCGTTTTTATCCCGTGTTCTGCTGATTAATCCTTTTTCAAGAAGCTCTTGAACATGTTCATAGGCATTTGAGCCGCGCAATTCTTTTAAATCAGTTTGTCTGATAGGTTCTTTGAGAGCAATAACAGAAAGAGTTCTTAAAACTCCGGGTTTTAATTCTACGGGACAGAGTTTTTCGACTATATCCATGTGTTCTTCTTTAACCTGAAGAATGTAGCCGTTTTCGTCGTCAATTTCAAGAGCACCTGAGCGGGAGGAGTAATCCATAATCAAATCCAGCATGGCTTCTTCTACTTTATCCACATCTTCTTCGTTTAAAATTTCCGCTATATCTTTTATGGAAAGAGCCTGTGCCGTTGTGAATAAAACAGCCTCAATCCGCGCTTTCAACTGTTCCATGTTCACCTCTTACCACGTATAAATCGGAATAGAATTTTTCCTGCACTAAATCGTAGTCAGATTCAGCGGAAAGAAAAAGTAAGGCAATATATGCGCTGATTTTATCCATTCCCAGAAGCGTAAGTTCATTTAATTCTACTTTATCCTGATGATCAAAAATCTGCCCGAGATTTTCTTTGAGCCTTAATACGCAATCTTCGATGTATTCTTCATGCGCAAGGTTAATAATATCGTCAGGCGTGAATCTTGCATAGGAGCGCACTCTGTTTTTGGCGCGTTCGTGAGCCTGTTTTAGAGATTGTTTTTTCTCTAATTTTTCGTAAAATTCCAACTGGCGGATTAAGTCACGCAGGGTTACAACGCGGTTTCTGTTGAGTCGTACGCTTGTACGGCGCTGCAGAACATCGTCAATTGTCATTGCATTCGCTGTAGGTACGTAATCCTCCTCCGGATATTCGACAATAAAACCATCGTCGTCAAATTCAAGATTGTTTTCAGGTTCATCCTGAAACTGCAAAACATCTACCCCGTCCAGTACGCGGGATTTCATATTCAAAAGAACTGATGCAAACAAAAGCGCACGACCTGTTAATCTAAGGTTTTGGGATTTCATCTCGCAAAGGTGCGCAAGATATTTGTCTGTAATATCAACAATATTGATGTTCCACGGGTCAATTTTGCCGGCTTTTGCCATGTTTACAAGAAAACCTATGCCTTCATTATCAACATGTTTTTCTATTTCAGGTAAATCTATATTGTTATACTGTACTGCCATTAATCTCTTAATTTAACTCCCGTTACTCTTGTGATACCTTTTTCTTTTTGCGTGACACCAATTGTTCTATTAGCTGATTCTATCATAGGTTTTCTGTGACTAACTACTATAAATTGCGTATCTTTTGACTGGTTCTGCACCATTTGGGCGATACGTTCAACATTCATTGTATCCAAACTTGCATCAACTTCGTCAAATGCATAGAATGGCGACGGCATATAACGCTGGATTGCAAACACGAAAGCTAGTGCCGTGAGGGCTTTTTCGCCGCCTGACATACTTTCAAGACGCTGTAATTTTTTATCTCTCGGCTGCGCTTCAATTGTCAGACCGCCGTTCAGGGGATCATCAGGAAATTCAAGTTTTAATTCCCCTTCGCCTTCTGATAATTGATGGAACACTGTTTTAAAGTTTTCGTTTATGTTGTTGAATGTTTTCATAAACGTTTCTTTTTTCAGTTGTTCGTATCCGTTCATTCTGTCTAAGATTTCTTTGCGTTCTTTTGTGAGAACTTCTATTTGTTCTTTAATCTCTGTCTGGCGTGCAAGTTTTTCATCGTAAGTCGTGAGGGCGCGCATATTTACGTCCCCGAGTTCCTGCATTTTTTTATCAAGTCTCTGAATTTTTGAAGTTATTTCATCCACAGACATCTCGACAGGTTCAAGCTTATTAATTTCGACGCCGGAGTCCTCAAGTTCTTTTTTTGCGTTATCTAACTGCGGTTCAAGTTCACGGCGGCGTGCTTTAAAGGATTCTATCTGCTCTGCAATTCTATCAATATCGCTCATTCGGATGTGCTTTTGTTTTTCCATCTCAATGAGTTCTGAGTTAATCTCATCACGCTGTTTGAGAAGTTCGCCGAGTTTTTCTTCAATTACAGCAATCTCTTCTTTCAGAACTTCAGCTTTTTTATTTAATTCTTCTACTTCTTTTTTGAAAGTTTCTTTGTCCTGTTCAAGTTTTACATTTGCTTCGTTTTTAGCGGTAATTTCTTCTTCTTTTGTATTGATTAAACTCTGATTGAAGGCAATTTCGCGCTCAAATTCGCTCTTGTCGTTTTGCGTCTGCATTAATTGAGCCTCCAGACGTTTAATTTCATGCTCAACGCCTTCTGTTTTTTCTTTTAAATCCTTTAAATCTTTATCGTTGATTAATTTTTCAATTTCTTCTATTTGAGATTTTGTCTCAAGAATTTTATCGTAGACTTCGACATTTTTTTCTTCAAGTTTGTCGAGTTTTTTATTTATTTCAGCAATCTGCGGCTCTGTATTTTGGATAAAATCAGCTTTTTCTTTGAGAACGTTTTCGCTGTTCTCGTAATTTTTCTGCATATTGCTAAGTTCAACAGAGGCTTTAGAATGCTCGCTCACAGCATCGGAGTAATTTTGTCTGATTGTCTGGAGCTTGCCTTCAAGAGATGATTTTTTGCTTTCTAATGAAGCGAGTCGTTCTTCTAATTCTTTTACTTTATTTTTGAATTCTTCAAGCTGTTCGTCATCGTTTTGAGAAAAGCTCAGACCGCTTTTTCTCATCGAACCGCCTGTAATTGCGCCGGATTTTTCGAATAATTCGCCGGCAAGTGTAACCATTCTGTAGCGTCCGATGAGTTTTTTTGCGCATTCCATATCTTCAACGACAATTGTGTCGCCGACTGCGTAGTAGAAAGCATTAATATATTCATCATCAAAATCTACAAGGTTAATCGCAAAATCAATTACCCCTTTATCTTTTGGAAGTGAGAGGCGAGTCGGGGCTTTTTGAACCTTATTCAGCGGAATGAATGTTGTTCTGCCGCCGCCTGATGATTTCAAAAGCTCAATCGCAACGGATGCAACATGCTCATCATCGACAACTATATGCGCCATTCTGCCGCCGAATGCAACTTCCATTGCGGTTGAGTACTCTTTATCAACCGTACCTAATTTGACAAGAGGTGCGTGAACGCCTTTTAGCTTAGCGTTCATAACAGTATCTATGGCATTTCCCATACTCTGATTTGCGTACTGTTTTTTAGCCTGCAAATTAGAGAGTTTATTATATGCCATTCTGATATTGTAATTCAGGTCATTAATTTCGTTGTTGGTTCTGTCTAAATCCTGAAGCGTATTCTGCTGGATTGATTTAAAATCCTGTAATTCTTTTGATAATTCTTCCACCTGCTGTTTTTTAAGGTCAAAGTTTGAAGTAAAGTTAGCTTTTAATTCTTCAAGTTCTGCAAGTTTTGTTTTTGCAAGCGAGAGCTGCTCGGTCAGATTTTTTAAGTCGTTTTCCAGCGGAAGTTTTTCTTTTATAAGATTATTTTCTTTATCCTGAAGGTTCTCAAGTTCTTTTCTCAAATTGTTGCGGCGTTCTATATGCTGTTCTGCCGTGCTGCTTAAGCCTGTCATATCTTCAAGAATTTTCTTTAATTCGTTACGCTTTTCAACAATATCAAGTTCAATTTTTGCAATATTTTCTTCTTTTAATTTGATATTGAGTTTTGTGTTTTCAATTTTTTGCTTGAAGTTTTCAATACCGTTTTTGGCATTTTCAACGGTTTTCATATTTTCCAGAATTTGCTTATCCGCAAAGTTAATGGCATTGTGCTTGCGGTCAATTTCACCTTTCAGGGCTTCTTCCTGACGTTTAAGTTCAAGCTGCTGGGCTTCACCTTTTTCTTTTACAAGTTCTGAAATTTCCTGATATTTTGATTTGATAAGTGTTAAACGCTCATCAAGGTCTTTATTTTTTAATTCTTCTTCTTTTTTCTTTTTGGTGAATTCGAGAATATTTGTATGCGCCTGTTCAAGGTTTCGTTTCAGGTCAAAGAAGCGGACTTTCGTAATCTGGCTTTCAAGTCCTGTTTTTTCTTCGCGTAATTTCTGGTATTTAATCGCGACTTCTCGTTCTTCCTTTAACTGTTCAAGCATTGCATCAATTTCCGTTAAAATAACTGATGAACGCTCTACTCTTTGTTCAACGTCTGTTAATTCATTGGTTGCCTGCTCTATTCGGCGGTCAAAGTCCGCAATCCCCGCAATTTCATCTATGATTTTGCGGCGGTTTTTCGGGGTGCAGTTTGTAATTCCCTGAACATCCCCCTGCATCATGACGTTATAGCTGTTCGGGGTGACGTTATATTTTTCAAGAAGCGCATGGACATTAGTGAGAGTTGTGACGCTGTCATTGAGATAATATGTGCTTGCGTATCCTTGCGAAGATTTTCTGATACGGCGGGCAATACTTAAATCCTGACCGTCCTCCATGTCACCGAATGTTACTTTTACAAAGGCTTCATTCCTTTTTGTATAAGTAGAAATAAAGTGCGAAAGGTTTTCAGCACGGAGTTCGCTTGCATTCGCAAGACCCAGTGCAAAAAGAACGCTGTCTATAATATTACTTTTTCCTGACCCGTTTGGCCCTGATACGGTTGTAAAACCTTTTAATAAAGGTATTTCCGAACGGTTGGCAAATGATTTGAAATTATCTATCTCTAACTGTTTTATGTACATAATTATCCCTAGTCTTATTACTATTAGACTATACTTATAAATAATTGTCAAAATGTTAAACCGTTCTTAATATAATATTCCGGCAGTTTTTTGGAGATGGTGAGGGCTGTTTTTTTGTAAAAATGTTATTGTATGAAAAAATTGATTGTATTTATTTGTTTAATATGTCTGCCGGTTCTCGCAAGTGACTACGGAGTTTTTAGACCGGATAATTATAGATATTCTGCTGAAAATGGCGAAATGACACTTTTTATTCTAGATTTTTCAAACAGTATGACCGAATATCTTGACGGGGTTACAAAGGCACAGCTTATGCTTGATACAATGCGGCAGATCTTACCGTCAATTAGTAAAAACAGCAGAGTCGGATTAAGAGTGTACGGGCACAGAATGGGGTTTACACCTATTGAAGCCTGCAGAGCTTCTTCTTTAATTGTTCCTATTACTCCGAATAACAGTGCAAATATTGCAGGAGCCCTCGGGTCCGTGGAACCCCGCGGAATGACACCTATTACTTTTTCCCTAAAACAGGCTGTTAAAAATGATTTTATCGGATTTACCGGCAAAAAACACATTATCCTTTTGACTGACGGCGGCGAAAATTGTGACGAAAGCCCCTGTAAATATGTTATGGAACTTATAAAGGTGAGAAAAGATGTTACGATTGATGTGATTGCATTTAATATTGATAACCCTGATGACTTAGATCAATTAGAATGTACGGCACTTGTCACAAGCGGCAAATTCTATACCGCAAATACAGCCGCTGAGCTTGCCAGAAGTCTTAATAATTCTCTGAATGTTCATAAGGAAGTCGATGCGAAGATTATCCCGAATTATTAGAGGCAGCCATTGTCAGCAAAATCAATTTTGCCGTCATAATCGTTATCAATTCCGTCAGAACAAGACCCTATTGAATATTTGCTCTCGGCAGGCGGATTGAATTTGAGGTATTTATCAGGAATTTTTCCCCAGAGATATTTAAAGAAATCTGAATAAAATCTCGCTATTTTCGGATTTTCTATAATAATCATATTTTCATCATTTTTATTCTCGCCGCTGCTGGAAAAGTTCGTTGAACCCGTCACAACATACTTATCATCAATAATCATAACTTTTGAGTGCATTTTGCCTGCGTAATTTTCTATCTTAACCGGAATTCCGCTCTGTCTTAATAAATTCATTGTGGAATGCCGCGTCGTTGTGCTTGTTGCATCAAGAATTATTTTTACCTCTACACCGCGATACTGTGCCGCTATTAATGCATTGGTAAGCGGTTTGTGTGTGATTAAAAACGCCGGCATATAAATGTATTTTTTAGCGGAATTCACAAGCGGCATAAGATTGTTTGTTATAACTTTATCCTGAGGAGAAAACGCGATTGTAATCTTTGTGCCGTCTGATAAATTTAGTTTTTGTACAGATGTCTTTGCTTTTGTCATGTGAAATTTTCCTTCAAACATCTGTTCAAATTCTTTTTTATAGATTTCCGCCGCGGATTTTGAATTTATTATCACTACACTGTTTTGATTAAATCCCGAAAATCCAGTCTGTGAAAAATTCATAGAACCTGTAAAAACTTTTTCTCCGTCAAAGATTGCAAATTTATTGTGCATAAGTGCATTGGTGAGTGCGGCATTACCTTCAATCCTGTCGGCACGCTTATTGACAAATGTTTTTACAAAGTTTTCCGTATCAGGGTAATAATTGCCGCCGGATGTTTTTGTATCGTACACAACTCTTATGATGACCCCTCGAGTCATTGCATTTTGAATTGCGGTTCTTACTTTTGGAATATCTGTCCAGCCATAGAGCGCTATATCTATTGAAGATTTGGAATTATCTATAAGGTTTACGAATTCACTACAGACGCTGTGCGTGCATTTTTTATCAGGCTTTAAAACCTTCGTGAAATCAGTAAGAATAATTTTTATATTGCCGTTTGTAATTATATCAGGTGCAGCTTGCTGGATTGGTGAGATTATGTGAGTTTTCTTCTGTTTCTTAATATGGCAGTATTTGCACGGTTTTGCGTGATTAGGCAGGTCTTTGGCTGATAAAATAACTGCATCGTGTGCTATTTGACCGTATTTACAATTAAGTTTGTGGTATTTTGAACTTTTGTGGTTATAGATAACAAGCCGCAGTTTATCGGCGCCTTTTATATTTTCGTTAAATTTGTTTTCATTAGCAGGTTTTCCTTTCAATATTGCAAAACCGGAAGATTTCAAAAGTTCAGAATAGTTTTTATTGTCAACGTAAATTTCTGCAAATTTGCACTTTGGTGTTGTTTTCTTAGTGAATTTTACTTTAACTTCTTTACCGTCGAGTATCTTATGCGCAAATTCATCTGACAGATACCCTGCAGCTATTCCTTTTTCAAAAGGCAAATCCTTGATTTCGTCATTGTATTCTGCAAGGTTTGAGGTGTAACTATTAATTTCCGGCAGGCATATTGTTTCACCGTCATCAACTGTACGGTTCCCGTTCAGGTCAACTTCAAATTTAACAGGGGTTATTATATTCAAAATTTCTTTTTTGTTTGTGCTCAGAATGTTAAATGCGCTGAAAGCACAAAATAAAATTATTATGAAAATTACCGATAGTTTTTCTTTCATAGATTTTTAATGCTTATTATTTCATACCCCATCCGGTAAATTGTATCTTTAAGCATGTTATCCGTTGTTATTTCAAATTCTGCTGAATGGCTGTCACTCTTTTGATTTTTGTATTTACAAGGATGTATCAGGCATTCCGTAATTATTTCTTTGTCTGCTTCAATGGCTTTTAATCCGTGTTCAACTGTTTTTGAATTCATCATGCCTGTATAGCCAACTCCTATCAAATAGTCGTTTGTTTTTAGACCGAATTCTGCGGCTGTTTTTTTATTTTTCTTAGTAAATAAATTCAGCAGTAATATCTTTAATATATTTATAAAAAATGCAGGTGTATAGTTTTTCTTAGCTCCGGGCACAACGTAAAATTCTTCACCCTGCGTTCTAATGTACGGTATATTGTATTCTCTGGCAAGTCTTGCCGTAAGTTTGAAGATTTCCGGAATTGCGTGGACATGTACGTGTGAATCTATATGCGAAACTTTTGCTGCTTTTTGAACTTTTTCTATCTGCGCGCGAAATTCTCTTTCAATCTCTTTTAACACCTCTTTTCTCCGGCAATTCAACATAAACCAGAGGTATCCCCTTTTGAATTTTCCATTGTTATCAGTTAAATATTCACTATGAGTAAGAGCTTTCCCTTCAATTACGTTAAGATGAACAGCTAGTCCCAAATCTTGACATTCCGGAAGAATTTCATTAATTGCACTTTCAAAAGCTTCTCCGTTTGCACAGATGCTGGCATTTCTCAAAAATCCAAAGTTATAACCCTCCAGAACAGCTCTGTTAAAATCCTGATTCATTCCGAAATCATCTGCGTTTAGAATAAATTTTTTATTACTCATCTTAAAGTTCTATTGCACTCCATTCAAAATTATTATATTATAAATTTGTCTGTCAAAGCAAATTGTTACAGAAATGAGGACAATATGAATAAGCCGATTTTAGCAGTTATTATCCCTTGTTATAATGAAGAATTATGTATTGAAAGGACAGTTAAGACTCTTTTCGAAGTCTTAAATACGCTTATTGAAAAAGATAAAATTAATCCGGATAGTTATCTGTACCTTGTTGATGACGGCTCCTCCGACAGCACATGGGAGATAATTAAAAAGCTTCATTCTGAAAATAAACTCGTAAAAGCACAGAAATTTATCAGGAACTATGGAAACCAGAAGGCGCTTCTTGCTGGATTGGAAGCTGTGCGTGAAATCGGCTGTGACTGTGTTATTTCAATTGATGCTGATTTGCAGCAAGATGAATGGTCTATTGAAAAGTTTATTGATGAATATTCAAAAGGTTTTGATATTGTATCAGGTATTAGAAATGACAGAAAAACTGATACTTTATTCAAAAAGACTACAGCATTATTATTCTATAAAATAATGAATCTTCTCGGCGTGAAAATTCCCGTCAACCACTCGGATTACAGACTAATAAGCAGTCGGGCGCTGGAACTTATGGCTCAATACCACGAAAATTCTCTTTTTTTACGCGGCTTTTTTCATGAATTAGGCTTGAAAACAGCTTATGTACATTTTGATGTAAAGCAGAGATTTGCCGGAAAATCAAAGTTTAGTTTAGTTAAATTAATAGAACTATCACTAAGCGGAATCACCTCTTTTAGTATAGTTCCATTGAGAATAATCACAGTTTTAGGGTTTTTGATGGCGCTATTCGGGTTTGTTGTCGGAGTCGAATCAGTTATTGAAAAGATTTTTTATAACAATTCACCAAACGGGATGACAACAACAATCATATTGCTATGCGTATTCGGAGGCATTCAGCTCTTTTGCGTTGGAATAATCGGCGAATATGTCGGGCAGGTATACAGAGAAGTGAAAGCTCGTCCGAGATATATTAAAGAGGCTGAATTGAAGTAATATATGCCGCGTTAATATGCTGGAAATTGTATATTCAGTTAAAAATTTCAAAGTTTTCCTGGAAAAAGTTGAGTTGGATAACGATTGGTTATTCATTCAGAAACATTTCAAGATTCATTTCAGGCTGTGAATTTCCGACAGGAACGAGTTTTTGAAGCTCAGCCTCTGCTTCGGCTTCACGTTTTGCCTGTTCTTGTTCTTTTTTGATACGTTCTTTTTCAGCTTGTTGCTTTTCTTTTTCAAGCTTTTTCTGTGCTTTTGCTTCCTCTCGCTGTTTTTTCTTTTCTAAACGGTCTGCTTCTTTTTGATCTCTGATTGCTTTCTTTTCTTCATACTGCTGAACCGTATCATTACGGGTTGTTGTACCTTTGACTTTTTGCTGGTATTTGTATTCTTTTACATCTTTTTTGTAGGAAGCTTCCATTTCTTTAATAGTTGCTTCATATTCTTCCGTCATTTTCTTAATTTCTGCTTTATCCTCGGCTTTTTTCCGCTTTTCTTCTGCTTTTTCAAATTTCTTGGTCATTTTTTCTTCATTATTTAAAATATCTGCAGGAACTACACCGTCTTGAATAATTTTAAACCCGTTAATACTTACCTGAACATCCTTATTCGAGAAGGAAATCAATCTGGTTTGTTCGCCGTGACTGTCAATACTCCAGGACCCGAGGAATATCGGATTATCTCCGGTGTAGGCATAAGCGTAAGAAACTACTCTATCAGGTTCATTCATATCAAATCCGAGAGGATAAATATCCCAACGCTTATCATCAAGATTAAGGTTTTTGTATTGCTTCCAGTAATAAACTATTGCGGCGCGCAGTTCTTTTAAATCATAAGAAGTTTTAGTCTGGAAGTCATATACAATAGCATTTGTCTGCCATATTCCGTCTTGTGTGTACCCTATTTTTTCTTTTACCAGCAGCTTAGAGCCGTCTGTGGAAAAATCTATGGGAGTCAGTGTTCTAAATGTATATTTATCAGAAACAGACTTATCTGTTGAAAGAATAGGATCAGGCAGACGGTGCATAACGTTTGCCTTCATAATTTTATTTAAGTTAGTATCATTTTCTTCCAGCGGGATTACGAATAAGTCGCACGCAACGCCGGCACTTGACGGATAATAATAAATTGAAGGATACACAAGTATTGAAAAATCAGGAGAAGCTATCCCCTGGGCATTCTGCTGTCTTTTTCCGTAGAATTTTCTTTTAATAGAAAGTTCAGGGCTTCCGGGAGGGTTATTATAGCGGACAATTTTATAGGTCGGCTGCGGAACATACTTCATATCCGTGCCTTTTTCAACTTTAGGAATTTCAATTTCCTGAGTTGTTTTATCCTTAGGGGCTGAAAGAAGTTCGTATTCTTCAACCGTCATAAATCCCGAAGGTTCCCTGTCCATAACACGCTTTTCGTGTTTTTCCTTTACTTCTTGCTTTTGAAGGTTATGAATATAGCGCATCTCCTGTTGTCTTGCATCCCCTTTAAATGGAGCAGTTACTTTTTTTTTGACAGTATCGTAGTCCGGCCATTCCCAATCAGGCATTTCAAAAGCAAAGCATGGAGCTATGCAAAAAAAGACAGCAAAAAGAAACGGGAAAGCCTTCTTCATTTAGACAAGACCCTCTTTCATTGCCATAGCCGTTGCTTTTGCACGGGTACGAACATAAAGTTTTTGCAAAATGCTGTGAACGTGAGTTTTTGTAGTTGATATTGTAATACATAATTTATCGGCAATCTGAGGGTTAGTAAGCCCGTCGACAATAAGCGCCAGAACATCCATTTCGCGCTCTGTCAGCCCGTAGAGATTTTTTCCGAGTTTATAGTTAATTTCGCCGCGTCTGCCTTCAGTTACATTAGTTCTTCTAATATTTGTAAGAACAACTTTAGCAATAGCAGGGTCAAGCCAGCCGGTTCCTTCGCTTACGGCAAGCACAGCGGAAAGTGTCTGATCAACTGTTGCACCTTTTGTAATATAACCGTCAGCACCGGCTTTAAACGCATCAAATATATCGTCTTCATCTTCTCTTGACGTGTACATCAAAATCCTTATATCAGAATTGCCTTCTTTAATCAAACGTGTTGCCTCAATTCCGTCAATAGTCGGAAGCCCGATATCCATAATTACAAGATCAGGCTTTAATGCAAGCGCCTTATCAACACCCTCCTGTCCGTCGACAGCCATATCCAGAATTTCAATATTAGGGTTCTTACTCAACACAACAGAAAGCGCCACGCGCGCCATATCCTGATCTTCAATTATAAGCACCTTAACCATTTATTACCTGTCTTTCTTCATTTACAACATCAGTGAGAAGGAAGGTAAATTCACTTCCTTTATTTAATTTGCTTTCAAGCCATATTTTGCCTCCGTGGGCTTCTACAATCTGTCTTGAAAGATACAGTCCCAAACCTGTTCCGGTAGAACGCTTCTTGGTTGTTCCCTGCGAAAATCTGTTAAAAAGATTCGGGATATCTTCTTTTGGAATTCCGTTACCGTTGTCGGTTACAGAGAAGATAAAATCACCTGATTGAACTTTCGCTAATATCACAATTTCACCGTTTTTATTGGTATAATTAACAGCATTTCCGCAAAGATTTATAATAACCCGCTTAATCTCAGCCTTATCAGCAATAATTTCGGTTTTATCAGTAATATCGCCGAGTTCCAGTTTAAAATTAATATTTTTCTTTTCTGCAAGCGGTTTCAACTCATGATAACACTGCTCAATTAAATCTTTTACAGGAAAAACAGTTTTACAGAGTTCCAGTTTGCCGCTCTCAAATCTGTAGACTTCTAATAAAGCATTAACAAGCCCGAGTAAATCTTCGTTACTCTTTAACATGGTCGATAAAAGGACAGATTGTTTTTCCTCAACAGGTCCCAAAGAACCGTCAAGGAAGAATTTCAGAGTCTGGATTGCAGCAAGCAGCGGAGTACGCAGGTCATGCGTCAAGGTCGCAATAAAATCATCTCTAAGACGTTCGGTTTCCTTATGCTTGCTGACATCGCGGATGACCCCGACAAACTTATCTTCATCATTAATTGAGGCAAAATTAATCTCCACAGGAATTTTCCCTTCACCGAGAGAATTTCTTATATAACAATCCTTCAAAAGGACTTCGCCGCTTTCGTGCGACAATCCCATAATTATGCCGTTTGAATTTTCTCTGAAATTATCAGCAAATTTGCCCATAAAGGCAATTTCCTGAAATTTCTTCCTGCAAAGAGCAGCTTCACTCAATCCTGTCATATTTTCACATGCAGGGTTTGCCTGCTCAATATTGCCTTTTGAATCAATTATTATAATTCCGTCAGCACAGTAGTTGATAATTCCTGATAATTTGCTGTTTGCTATTGTTAAATCTTTTGTTCTTTCTGCAACAAGCTCTTCTAAATTATTAGAATATATTTCAAGCTGCTTTTTAGCATTTTCAAGTTCATCAATCTTATCACGCAAATCGCTCAGGATATGGCTTCTTTCAATTCCGTTTCTAATATTAAAGAGTAAATCATCGTTATCCCACGGCTTTTCTATATATTTATAAAGCCCGATTTCGTTGATTGCTCTTATAGCATTTTCTTTATCCGCATAACCCGTAAGTAAAATCATACTGACTTCCGGATAGAGTTTTTTTGCCTCTGTAAGGAATTCAAGCCCGTTCATCTCAGGCATGATAAAATCTGAAATTATTATATCCGGCATATTTGATTTTAAAAATTCAACAGCTTCAACAGGATTGTTAAAACAATGAACGTCAGAATATCCCTCAACCTTCAATAAAGTCTTGAAGGAAGAAGTCACCATCTTTTCATCATCAACAATTACAATTTTCCCTTTTATCATAACAACATAATAATACGCTATTTTAGGGATTGAGACAAATTCTTTACAAAGTTGCAATAATAACAACTTATCCCTCTCACTACGAGAGGTTATGGGTAATAAGTGAATAGTGAAGAGTGAGTGGTGAATAGTTCAACAAAAGAATTAGTCCCTCACGCTTCACTCTTCACCCAGCACTATCAAAACGGCTTGATTGCTTCGGTTAATGCCTCTAAATGACGTAACAGACTCTTGCCGGGAGCAGGCTAAGAACAAGTCTTGCGACCCCATATACCTTGTGCTGAGGATTTTTCTTTTTTCCCTCTCCCTGCGGGAGAGGGTTAGGGTGAGGTAATAAGAGTGAAAGGTGAAAAGTGAACGGTGAGTAGTTCAATAAAAAAATGTCCCTTAACTCATCACTTTTCACTCTTCACTTATCTAAAAGGCTGAATTTATCAGTTGTGCATACCAGCCCAACTAAGGCACTATGAAAAATGTTACGTCATTCTGAAGGCGCAGCCCGAAAGAATCCAGCTTTTGGAAAGGTGAAACGTGAAGTGCAAAGCGTGAATAAACTTATTATTATTGAACTACTCACCCATCACTTTTCACCCTTCACTATAAAAAGGCTGGATTGCTTCGCTTACGCTCGCAATGACGTCTTACTCACCCTTGCATTTAGAAAATAAAAAAAGCAGGCATAGTGCCAGCTTTTTTTACTACATTTTACCCTGCATACTTGTGCTGTTTGTATTCGCGGCTGCCAAGGTCTTTATCCAGATGGTAAAGAACAGATTTTTCCGAACCGAACATTTTCATTTTCTTTATAATTTCATAAACGCTGGCTTCTTCTTCAACCTGTTCTGCTATATACCAGTCAATAAAGTTTCTTGTTGCAAGATCGCATTCGTTATCAGTCATTTCAGCAACACAATTAATGCTTTCAGTTACTAATTTTTCGTGGTTATAGATTTTTTCAAAAACCTGTATAGGGTCATTAAAATTGTATTCAGGTGCTTCAATTTGTTTCAGCTCAACATTTCCGTTCCTTGCAATCAGATAATCAAAAAGAATCATCCCGTGATCTACTTCTTCGCGAGCCTGAACCTTTGTCCAATTAGAAAATCCTTTAAGACCAATTTCGTCAAAATAAGCAGACATAGCAAGATATAAATAAGCGGAATAGAATTCCTTATTAATTTGCGCATTTAATATTTCCTCTATTTTTTTATTTATCACTTTTACCCTCCCATAAACCGTGTATGTTACAATATTCCAGAGCTGTTTCATTACCGTCGTTTTCGCCGAGAAACATTTTTGGCTCCTCTCCCGGATGTAAATATTGAAGAGTCGCTCTGTTTTTATCTTCGGAAATTGACTCAATGAACATAATATAGTGCTCATCCGTCATAGGATGAGGAATTGAACCAATAATTATTTCATCGCCGTTATTAAGATGTGCATAAACAGGAATATGCTTTTCAGTCGCGCCATCTTCCGAGGTATTTGCTTTCATAAGTTCCATGGACTGTCCGCAGCAAACGAGTTCTCCTTCTCCTGAAAGAATGACCTGAACAAGATTTCCGCAAATATTACAACGATACATTTCTAATCTTTCAGTCATAAATTTCTCCTTTTCAGGAAAAGTTTATGTTTTTTTGACAAAAAACACATTACTCACTATGGCTAATCATATTGTTTAATAATTCTTCACATACACGCAAAAAATATTTTGTTTAACCTTAAAATATTATTATGAAAGTTCAACGCGTTTCTTTTGGCTCAAACGGTAATTCAGCTGCTCCGCACACTATGACTCGTGCGGGAAATGAATTTTTGTATTATCCGAAGGTAAAAGAAGAAAAGAAAATTAAGTCAATCATCTGGAAAACTCTTGGTTCTCTTGCTGCAATTGCTGTTGGCGTTACCCTCTTTAACTTAAAACGCAATAAGCAGCCCTTGAGTATAGTTGATATTCCGGGTAAAACAATGGGGCTTAATCAAATTAATTACAGAAGAACGGCAAAAGAATTAAAGAAAAAAATCCTTTACCCGATAAAAGCAGGAATTACACATAAAAAGAAAGATTTTCATTCAGGATTGATATTGTCAGATACAAAAGATAAACCCTTAAAAGAGGTTCTCTCAGCCTTCTGTGACCACGCTTACGAACTTGATATAAGAACAAAAGAAATTCCTCAAAAGCTTTCAAAAGCTGAAAGAAGAAAATGGGTGTTTAATACAATTGAAGAAGCACAAGAACACTACAAAAAGACAAACCAGTATACTATAATCAATATTGGCAATCTGGATAACCTTATTGATTTAAAAATAGTTAAATCAAAAAACAGCGCAATTGAAGATAAATTGATAGAAATAAATAAAAATGTTTATTCTGGAATAGTCTGGGTTGCGTGGACTAACAATACCAAATCAATCCCGATGTATTATAATAATCTGCCTGTATTAGTTACAAAACTCGTGGACTAATTAGTATATTGACTGGAAAAATTAAAGCATTTACACTTGCAGAAGTCAAAACGGCTATTGGAAAAATTTACCTTAAGTATATACATATATAAATTTTTATGCTATATTAATAACAGCCGTGCTCCACGGGGAATTGCAATCCCTCGACCCGAAGTGTATGCGGGGTGCAGAGTCTGTTGTGAGGGTTTTGCAGATAATGTTGAAAATTGAATTGTTGTTGACGTTTAAGGGCAAGATGGCGTAAGCTGTCGAACCGTGTCAGGGCGGAAACGCAGCAGCACTAAGACAATCCTTGCGGGTGTTTTGTTTTTAAAAATAGACAGTTTAATCGTAGATGTTATTTGTTAAATTCGATAGACAGAAGGCACGGCTTTTTATCCTTATCTGGTACCCTCTGTTAACCGCTCAACATTAAAGTTTAGTGGCTGAAATTTTATTTTTATTTATGCATAAGCTGCAAAGTTTTCCAGTTCAGCTTTAAATTCGTCTTTAGTTACCCCAGGGTAAAGAATATCAAATACACCCTGGTTATCCTGAATCATTGCATACCCATGGTTAACGGCATCATTGAAGCCGTCAAGATAATGTGAAATAAGCAAATCTTCATATTGAAGCCCGTCAGATAAAACTACAGTTCTAGTTGTCCCATCTGTATATTTCAAGTCGATTTTACCAAGCTGTTTAACTAAGTTTTCTACTTTAGCGCTAACTCCTTCAATCTTTTTCTTAGCCCAGTCGTCGTCAAAAGCGTCAGTAGAATAATATGTTACCATTTCGTTTCCGATGTGAGTTGAGTGGATAATTTCGTGCCATAGTGTGCTTGCAACATAGTTTGTGCAATAGTTATTATAAGCCTCATCATCGACTAAGAATTCTACGCCTGTATAAGAAGTTAATCCTGTTGTAGTTAAGGCTGTATAGAGTTCATCGTAGGTTTTATATGGTCTTTCTGGCATGAAGTAATTAGGGTTAAGAAGGATTGATCTTTGTACATGCAGGTGTGTCGGGTCATATCCTATACTTGATCCATCATTCAATGTAGAAGCAGAACTGTACTGTCCGAGTGTATTTGAACTTGCGTCATAAGTTCCAAAACCTATAGGGAAATCAATATTTTCAATAGCTTTTCTGATTTCAAGAAGGAAAGAAAGTTTCAATTCAGAATCTCCCTGAGCACGTCCTTCTGCAACTCTTACATTGTAGTTTGCAATATATTCATCAAGCCATTCAGCCATTAAATCAATAGCATTTGAAATTAAATCTCTTTCTTCCGCTGTATTTGCCTGAATGCATGCTTTAGCTGCTGTAGTATCAGTTGTTGCGTTAATCTTTGATTTGCCGCTGTATTGAACAAATCCGATTGTTTTTGCTGTTGAGGAGCGTAATGATGTTAAAAGTGCATCATTTGCTTCCGAGTTAAGAGTGGTTGTGTTTTCTTTTATAATTGATGCAATTTGATCTTCTTCTTTAAGAATGCTGTCAATTTCTTTTTGAACATCTCCGGACAAAACATCTTCTGCAGTACTAATTTTTTCAACCTTAGAAAGACCGTTTTTAGCAAAACGAGAGGTAATTGAAAGAAGCCATGTATCATCAGCAACTGTTTCTGTAACGAGTTCAGTGTCTTTCTTTTTATATTCTTCCGTTATTATTGTATTCAGTTTTACGTTCGTAATTTCTGTTGCCATTTTTTTACCTTATATTAACCGAATGCTTTGAATGATCTTTCTACGTTTTTATTTAATACATTTTTGATACTTTCTTCTTCTGCAAGTAATGCATCATATTGAGTATCAATTTTTTTCTGGTCTATTTCATAACGTTTGTCCTGAGCCTGAATAGCTTCCATACCTTTTTGGTATTCAGCTTCTGCCAGAGCCAGTGCGTTATCATCTTGTTTATCAACGATTGCAGTGCAGCTGTCGAGTGAAACAAGTTCGTAGTCCGTGCCGTTTATGTTGAAACCTTGAGTTGAGTCAGCTGCTGCCGGCGATACAAGTTGGTATCTGCCGTTTCTGATACCTGTTTCAAGTTCGAGGCTTGAAAGTCCGCCGAAATTTTCATCTTCAACAAGAACTGTTTCATAAACAGGGACTTCTTTTTTGATTGGTTTTTGTTCATAACCTATTGGCGGCTGAGTTGTATCAGGAGTTTGTTTAGTTTCTTCTTTAGCGAGAGCATCTTCCTGAATTTGAGTAAGGTTGAGGACAGGAAGCTTGTTTGTTATAGAAGTTGCCTGATCTTGCTCTCTGTAACCGTCGTCGCCTTCTGTGAGCCATACATTTACTTTTGAACCGTCCGAAAGTGTTTCTGTAGCGGATGTGCCTAAAACGCCCTTGTTTGAATTACCGCTGTCGTAAGTCGGAGATGTTGAATTGCTCCAGTATAATACGTTGTTGTTATTTCTTGTGTCAAGTGCCATCATATTGGTTACATCCGATTCAAGAACCGGACCGCGGCAGGCGAGGTCTGATGCATTAATGTTTGAACCGCTTGCGTTTGTAATAGCACCCATCGCAACACAGTTTTTAATTGTTGTTTCGTGAGAGTCATCACCGATAAAGTTGTTAATTGAGTTTGAGTAGTTAAGTCCAGAACCTAATTTAATATCTACATCAGAATAGCAGTTTTTAATTGTGCTTTCGCCTTTAACGATATTTGTGTTAGCGCCGATAAAACCGCCTATGTAACCGAAGCTGTCATCTGCATTCGGTATGTTGATAGTACCGGTTGCGAGGGAATTGCTTACATTACCGTTGCTTAAACCGACTAAGCCGCCAACTGCTGCTCTTTCAGGTACATAGCCTTCAGGATATGTTGTAGCTTGAAGGTTACACGTGATATTTACATCTGTTGCATTACAGTTTTCAATGGAAGCTCCGTCTGCAAGGTAGTTAGCCATAGCACCGAGTGCGTCGGTTTCAGCTGAAACATTTGCGCCAACAAGATTAATACTTTTTGCAACCCCGTATAATGAATTGAAAAAGCCGGAATCACCGTTTAAACCTTGAATTGTTTCTCCGTTACCATCAAATACGCCTTGGAATCCTGAGATACCATGCCAGTTATATTTGCTCAAATCAATTACTTCGCCGTCATCCAGGTCAAGTACATAGTTTTGTAAAGCTGCATCAGGATTTTGTGATAATTGCTGCATCATTGCATCAAAACCGGTTTGGGATTTAATTGAGATAGCATTAATATCTCTTTCCTGACCGCCAATCATTGTTGTATATGAAACAACTTCCATATCTTCTTCGCCAAGACCTGTTGCTGCTACAATCCCGTTCATTTTATCAAGACTTTCAGTTCCGAATGCAGGAATTGTTGCATCCGGTTCTCTAAATGTATCGGTTTCTTCTTTCATTGGATATATAGGTTTTGTAAGGTCATCTTCATATCCTACGATAACTTCTTCTGTTTTGCCTGTATCGACTTTTTCATAAGTGTAGCCAAGAATTTTTGAACCGTCGTATACAAACAAATTCTGTGCCTTTAAGTTTTCAAGGGTAATGAGTTCGCTTTTTGTGGAAGCTCCATCAACGGTAAAGATATTCGGATTAATATACAATCTGCTGTTAGAAAGAGCACGTGTATATTTTTCCTGAATTCTTTCAGAATCCATAGAGAGTCTGATTTTAGCATCAGAAACATTCTGTCCCTGTAATGACAAGTTATTCAACTGTGCCGTGATATACAATAATCTTGCTTGTGATGCTGACATTCCCATAATGTTTTCCCTTTTTATTATTTTCCTTAATTGGTATGTCGGCATTTATGGCTGTAATCTTCAATTATTTAAGTTATTTGTTACAAATTTGTTACATATTTATAAGCTTTAACTTTTCGCTTCTGGGTAGATGTTTTATTCTGTACTCTTCTTTCATAGCTTCGGATTTTGTGTCAAATTCTTTTTTGTAAACTATTTTAACAGGTTTATGTGCGCGGGTGAATTTCGCGCCTCTTCCATCAAGATGTGCCTGAAAACGTTTCTCAACGTCATCAGTGTAGCCGCAGTAAAGAGAATTATTCTCAATCAGGAGCATATATGTGTAATATTTTTTATTCATAAATTATAAATACAATAAAAAAGGCGGTTTGAAATCAACCGCCTATATTAATCCATTTTCATTTATTTCTTTACTTATCAACCTTAATTAGCAGAAGGATGAGAAACCTCCGCCTGAAGAGCAGGAACCTGCGCTGCATCCTCCGCCTGAAAAACCTGCAGATGCTCCGCCGCTAAAACTTCCGCTGCTGATTGTAGATACAGCGCTTGAAAAACTTGCTAAAAATCCGGTGCTTGCTATGGTAACTGAACCGCCTTCAGAACCTGAATATGATGCATAATCAGGAGTGAAAGGATTTGATGATGTAAATGAATCGTAAACCGGAGCTGCAAGCCAGCTTTTCTGTGTATTAAATGCAAGCGAACCTGCTGTTTCTACTGATTCAACCGGTTTCTGGTTAACACCTGTATTAAGATTGTTAGAAGCTTTAGCGTTGATAGAATTCATATATCTTACTCCTTAATATCTGATTAACATTCTCGTGACATATATATAAAAAATTTTTAAATTATCCGATTTCAGCATGCTTATTTTCTCGTAACATTCCTTAACATAAATGGCAAAAAATAATTATTACTTGTTTTAAAAAGAATAATCTTAACACGATATTTTCATATATAGCAGGATCTCCGGATATTTTCGGAGGTCTTTTGCCTTAAATATAAATCTATAGATTGAGTAAATGTAACCCTTTGATTGATGTCTTTTACTTTGAAAACCTATATTCTGATAGTGTGAAGATTAGGGAAAGGGATCATGAAAAAGTTATTTTTAATCTTAACCATATTAATGTTTACAATTACCTCTGCATTTGCTGCAGACAACTACTTGAATACAGTTATTCTGGAAGGTTCAGAAAGCGGTTATAATGTTATTTTGCGCACGGATGCTCTGGCGAACGTAAGAAGAATACCGGAGGGCGAAAATAAACTTACGCTGGAAGTAAAAGGGGTGAGAGCTTCAAATTCATTAACAACATTTTATAGGAATACCTCAGCTGACAATAGTGTTATAGTGGAAAATTCAGGTAATAATACGGTAAAAATTCACCTTAATGCAAAGAATGCTGCTGATGCAAACATAATATTTGATACTCCGGCATCATCTCCTATTGTTGTTTCTGATACTGTATCGAGAGATATGCTTTTGTGGAGTGCACTTGCCTTTGTGGTGCTTTCAGGAATGTTCTTTATGAGTAAGAATATAAAAGATGATCCGCAAAAAGATATAGAAGAAGCATTACAGAAGAATATGCGTGATAGAGAAATTGAGATGTACAGAAATTACAGAAAAGAGTTTCTGACAATTCCGAGCATAGACTATAAAATAAAAAATCCGCGTGTTAAAGACGCGATAAGGCGTGCTGATACAATTAGGCACCTGCAAAGAACGGCTAAAAGATAGGATATTAAAGAATGGCAATCAGAGTTTTATTATTACTGTTGGCACTTGTAATAATCACAAATATAATAATTATAATATGCAGTTATCTATTCAACGTTAACCTTTATGAAAAACATGGAAAAGTGATTTTGGGCGGTTTTGGGATACTCGCAATATTTATAGTTGCTGTATATGTAGTGCTGGCAATTATGGGGTTGGTGTGAAATGAGGATTGAACTGATTTTCTGGCTGATAATTTTATTATTGCTTTTGCTATGCCAGTTCGGAGATCTAATTAATAAAATATATAAAAATATATCCCGCCGCAAGCAACCATCACAAAAAATTATTGATATACAGAATATCGCGACAAAAAGCTCATTATTAAATAATTATATAAAAGAAAGGATGAATACAATGGATAAGAAAAATTTAGCAACACCTACACTGGTAATATTACTGCTTATAGCATTTATCGTTATTTGTAATCCAATTGCAATAGTGGGCGTTGGTGAACGCGGGGTAAAAGTAACATTAGGAAAAGTTTCTCCGCAGAGTTACACAGAAGGCATTCACCTGATAACACCTTTTATTTCTAAAATAAAAAATATGAACGTAAAGACTCAAAAAACTTATATAGAAACAGATTTGTATACCAAAGACATTCAGCAGGCAAAAATATCTTATGTAATAAACTATAATCTTCAGCCTCAAAACGCACATAATATGTATAGAGAAGTCGGCACAGGGTATGTTGATATGGTGTTAATCCCTGTTGCTGAAGGGACGATAAAAGATGTGATAGGGAAGTGGAATGCACAGGATTTAGTTGCAAACAGAGAAACCGCTACAGTGGATATTTTGCAGAAGCTTCAAAAACAATTAGCCCCGAGATACATAGATGTAACTGGATTTCAGATTACGGATATAAATTATTCAAACGTATTTGAAAGATCTATTGAAAGCAAGGTGACAGCGGAACAGGATGCATTAAAAGCAAAAAACAGAACAGTGCAGATTCAAGAAGAAGCGAAGCAAAAGATAATTTCAGCGGAAGCGGAAGCAAAATCCATGGCAATAAGAGCAAACGCATTAACCCAGAATAAAGCACTTGTTGAATACGAGGCTGTTCAAAAATGGGACGGACATCTTCCTCAATATATGATGGGAAATACAGTACCTTTTTTGAATATGTCAACCGGAAATTTTAAACGATAAATTTGAACCTAAATAAATAATCCTTAATCATCCGCTTCCAAAAGAGGCGGATTTTTTTAATTCATTAATTTATATATTCCTTGTAAGGAGTATCGTTGTACAAAACCTTCCCACTCTCCAAAAGGACGAGGGGATAAGATTTTTCCCACCTTTAAAAGGTGAAAAAAAGGAAAATTAAAATCCCCTCACCTGCCCTTCGAGTACCCTCTTTCAAAGTGAGAGGACGGAAAAGTTTGTAAAGATGGGAATTTTTTGGAGCTATTGCGAGGAGCGGTGCGACGAGGCCATTCTGCAATTTAGCCTCCCTTAGTAAGGGAGGTGGTGCGTTAGCGCCGGAGGGTTTTTCTTTTACCCCTCACCCTACCCTCTATCGTTTGGAGAGGGAGGACTTTCTATCCACCTCGTCGCGGCATTAATCCCCCCTTGCCCCCCCTTTACAAGGGGGGGCAGCTTTCCCAATAAAAAAGCCGGCTTCTGACCGACTGTTAATTATGGAAATAAAATTGTAAAGGGAA
This sequence comes from Candidatus Gastranaerophilales bacterium, assembly GCA_944324285.1. GTDB lineage: Bacteria > Cyanobacteriota > Vampirovibrionia > Gastranaerophilales > Gastranaerophilaceae > Scatousia. The sequence goes on from CALUVR010000017.1 coordinate 49,908, forward strand.
TATAAAAAGT
>CALUVR010000018.1 GCA_944324285.1 Candidatus Gastranaerophilales bacterium
CTCTTCCGCTACCTTCTCTTCCCACTCCTTATGCGCTTTCTCCCAGGCTGGAACATCCGGTACCGTCTTTGGCACTTTTTTCTTTAATTTCATGTCCTCCTGGAATGATGCGTACAGGTCTAACAGTTCTTGTTCGGTTGTATTAAGAGTATTACCGCCGGACGCATGATCTTCCAGAATATAGTACATATCGACAATCTTATCTTTTAATAATTTTTTCTGTTTTACTCCGTTTGCATCATAATAAAAATCACTCAATAATTTATCTTTTTCTGATGCTCCGGGCTGCAAATCCGCTCCCATCAAACCCGATGCATAGTATGTATTTGCCGGATCACTCGTATCTACTATTGCCTCTGACACAGGGATTAAGGCTGGAGTTTCCCTTATGCCCGCTCCAGAAATATATCCATAGTCAATATCTACCGGTATACCTGTCGTTGTTTCTGCCTTACCTGGATAATTTGCCTGGTTATAGGCATCCTCCGGTGTATTCCATTCCTGGTCCAAAAGGTGGGTCAATACGTGAAGGTAACAGCCCCATCCGCCGCGTTGGGCTGCTGAACCACAGGATCCCTGTCCTGTTACAAACAACTGATACAATTCGTCATCAGTTTCATACACGTATTCAATTTTATTAAAATCTTTTTGCTGAGGTTCTTTTGCGATTAAACCGCCTACCGTACCTTTATCTCCGCCGACCCATGTACGCCAGTCTGATCCGTAAATCAACGTTGCCTGATCTATGTAGGCAGGGTTTTCTTTGTCCTCATCTTCTACTGTTGCTACTCCGTATTTCTCCAAAAATTCGCCCATTGTCGCACTGTCCAGATAATTCGTTGCATCTTTTTCCGATACCATTATCTGTCCGTCGGTATTGATTATTCCGTACTGGTTCTTTAATATCCCGTATTCTGTCAGGCTTGTACCTGTTAATTTCTGGAGAGTTTTGTTGCCGTCTGCATCGTAGGTCGCAAACATTAATTCACTCTCGTTTAACGCATCAAGGTATGCGGCGCTTGCTTCGCTTGTCTTATTCGCCAAAGACATCTTAGCTGTAGTGATTGTCTGGGATCTCAACTCGTTATCCGACAACCGCGCCGTTATGCTTAATAATCTCGCCTGTGATGCGCTTAAGCCCATATATTTATCAAATCCCTTTCCGTAAACATTCTTAGTCTACTCCATGGACTACGGATTTTTTTATTAAAACTTTAATATTTTATGACTTTAATCGACATAATTTTTAACAATTTGCAAAAGATAAAATAGTTGCTACGATTATATTATGGTACGTATTTTACTTATATCCGACAGGGATAATCAAAAAGAAAAATTTATAAATCTTTTAAGCCGCAACAAATATTCAGTTGAGGCTTCTGCAGATGTTCAGCTCATTACAGACCTGATAAAAGTAGAAACACCGGATATAATAATATTTGATACATATACAGCCATTGACTTTAAAACCTTAAGCAAAAATATCAAACCTCTATGCGAAAAGACTGTAGTCCTGCTTTTAGTGCCGGATAAATTTACTGATAAAGAATTAATAAAATATGCAAACGGATTTATATTTGAAAATTCAAACGACGAAATTATCCTTGGAACAATAAGTATGAATCTGCGGATGAAAAATTCGCTCGAAAAACTATCCGATACAAATAAAGATTTGCAGGACAGCTTATACAGACAAAATGCACTGTATTCAACAAGTTCCCAGTTTGCAGGGACACTTGATAAGAAAAAATTAATAAATTTTATGGTAGAAGGAATAGACAGAGCTTTAAGCTTTTCTCTCACCTGCACACTTTCTTTCTGTGACAGTGAACCTGTTTTGCTGATTAATTCACTTCACGAACTATCAGATGAGATTATAAGCGCACTTAAACTCCGGACTATTCTGCAGTATAAATCTCTTTTTGAAAACGGGCAAGTTCCTTATGAGATAGATATTAACAAGCTGAAAGTTTCAAAGCATATAAAAGACAGTGCAAGCCGGTTTACCTTTGACATTTTTCATTATGATAATATGTTTGCACCGGTTCGACTTGGAGATAACTTTTATGCATGCGTAGAAATTTTTAAGGATTCCCCGTTTTCATCAGACGATGCAACCTGTTTTCAAACAATTGCACAGCAGGCTGCTCTGCCTTTAAAAAGCGCCTCTTTGTACCAGGAAATTAAAGAAACAAACCTAAAACTGGAAAAATTGGAACGCTTAAAATCAGAATTTATATCCATAGTTTCCCACGAATTGAGAACCCCGCTGACATCAATAAAAAATGCTCTGGATATACTTATGACAGGTAAATGCGGAGAAATAAACGAGTCCGGAACAAAATTTCTTGACATGGCAAAACGTAATGTACAAAGGCTTTCTGGGATTATAAATGACCTTCTTGATTTATCAAAAATAGAAGCAGGAAAAATGGATTTCAATTTCCAAAATATTAATATCCATCAGGTAATAGATTACGTCAAATCAACGCTCTCAATCCTTGCAAAAGAAAAAAATCTCACGCTGATAATTGACGAAACCGAAAATCTACCTGATATCAATGCTGATTCACAGCGTCTTGAACAGGTTTTGACAAACCTTGTTTCAAATGCAATAAAATTTACGCCCGAAGGGAAAAAAATTACAATTTCTTCGCGGCTGCTGAATGCCTCATATATTGAGGTTCATCCGTATTTTCAGGACGAAATTAATAAACTCAAAGGTGATTATATTGTAGTTTCGGTGAAAGATGAAGGTATAGGGATTGCTGAAAAAGACCTTCTGCACGCGTTTGATAAGTTTGCACAAATAGAAAATTCTCTCTCAAGAAAAGTCGGCGGCTCAGGTCTGGGGCTTCCTATTGCAAAACAATTGCTTGATGCTCATAAAGGTGCTATCTGGTGTTCAAGCGAACTCGAAAAAGGTTCTGATTTTTGTTTTGCAATTCCGGTCGCGGCTGAGAAATCTCTTTGCCCGGCAGGTCAATACTAATCCTAAACGTGCAGTATTAGCGATTTAGCAGAAAAGTTATTTAAGATTAACATTATTGTTTACAAAATCAACAATATCAAGTGATTTTCCTTCTTTATGCATCATTTCGGCAACATCTTTAACCGTTTCCAGGTTCTTTTCCACCTGCTGAACAGGCGTATTGGAACGAACAAAACTATCTATATACAGAGGATTTTCTCCCGGAATTTCATCTGCTGCTTTACATAATTTCGGCAACAGCGCAATTTTTTCAGGCTTTGCATCTTTGTTAATTAAGGTTCCCAAAAATTGCATAAAGTTTTTTTGTTTGCTGAAATCCATTGAATATCCGCCATTTAAAGTTTGCTCTGCAATTTCTTTTATCATAGGAACCGCAGCTTTTAAATGTTCGGAGAATTCGGATTTAAGGGCATTCTCCGGAAATGTCGCAAGAAAATATTTTGAAGTCGTAATGTCTGTATTATTGATAACAGCTTTTGTAAAATCAATTGCGGCAGGATTTTCTTTTGATACCTTTGGCAGAACTTCAAGAATAGACTGCAATAGAGTTTTTCCGGTCTGCTGAATTTTTTGATTCATATTGATATTCGTAGGAAGCAGTTCGTGCATTTGCGCAAGCTCCATTGTATCCGCGGCTAATTTCCGGTGTTCCGGATTCATCTTTTTAAGCTCTGCCATAAATTCTTTTATATCAGAATTTCTTTTTGCAAGCTCCTCCATTGTCGCAAGCACCTGGGCAGGTGTTCTTGTATCTTCAGGTCTGACCTGTGCGCCTAACCTTTGAATCCCGCCGCTTAATCTGTATACAGGGTTTTCTTTTGCCAGTGACTGTGCCGCTTCCTGTGAAACTACCTTACCTAATTTTCCAAACATACTGACTACTCCTTTATTTTTTTATCATAAATGTTCCTGAACATTCTGAATTGACCAAACAGGAAAATATTTTTACAAAAAGTAATATATTAGAAGATACACTTTAATATGCTATAATATCTTATATAAACAGATGATTAGGGGAAATTATGAAAAAGATTCTCATTGTAGATGATGAACAGGATATTGTCGAAAGTTTAAAATTTGTACTGGAAGCAGTTGATTATACCTGCTATTGCGCCTACAACGGCGAGGACGGCTTGAGGCTCGCTAAAGAAATTTTGCCGGACTTAATTATCCTTGATGTTATGATGCCAAAAATCAACGGCTACAAAATCAGCCGGCTGTTAAAATATGATAACAAATATAAAAATATTCCCATTTTAATGATTACAGCACGCTCTCAGGAAGAGGATAAACTCATCGGAGAAGAAACAGGCGTCAACGAATATATTACCAAACCGTTTGAACTTGATTATGTCGTTGAAAAAGTTAATCAGTATTTGAAAGCGTCGTAAAAACTATGGAAACTGTTACCAACAAAACTCTCGAAAAACTAAAATATGACCTTGTCAGAACAGGACTTGTGCCCTATGAAACAATTGAACAGGCAGAAGAAATTGCAAACGCCCAGAATATAAATATTGGACAAGCCCTGATTAATTCAGGTGTTCTGACGGAAGATACCCTGATTAAGTTTCTTGAAACTAAACTCCATTTGCCGTCGGTTAATTTGGAAGATTACTCCCTTGATAAAAATTGTCTTAAATATATCAATTTTTCTGACGCAAGGAAATTCAGAATTATCCCGCTTTTCAAAATAGAAGATACATTAACCGTTGCAATGGCAGACCCGCTGGATCTTTTTGCCATAGATAAAATAGTTGAAACCGCAGCCTGTTCCATTGAACCCGTTATTGCGTCAGAATCAAGTATTCTCAAAAAAATCGACGAATATTATAAAACAGATATTACAATCGGGGAAATCTTTACGGACAGCGAATATATAGATTTTGACTGGCGTGATGAACTACATAACGAGGATTTGAGCGATAATCACATGCAAAAAATTATCCGCGCAATCCTGAAACAAGCCATTCTTGAACAGGTTCATGAAGTAACATTCCAGAGAGAAAACGACGGACTTGGCGTTAACTTCAAAAAAAACGGTGAAATTTCTAATAAAGGAACTATACCGAATGTCCTGACATCCTCCTTTATTGCAAAATTAAAAACTCTCGCAGAACTTGACCCCTCCGTTTCGGAAGTTCCACAGCTCGGGAAACTCTGTTTTAAAGTCGATGATATTGCCGTTATTGCAAGCGTTTCGACATTCCCGACAATTATGGGGGAAAGAATTTTCCTGAAAATATACAAACCGCCGAAAAAATTGACAGAAATTATTAAATCGGAAAAAAGCCTGAAAACTATTAATAATGCGCTTAATTCCGCCGGGATAATTCTGGTCTGCGGCTCACCTTTGAGCGGGAAAACTCACATTATATATTCTCTTCTAAATGAAATTGCCTCAAAAGATAAGAATAAAAATATTATGACCCTTGAAAGTATTGCAAAATACAATCTCAAAAGTGTTAACCAGTGCGAACTAAACGAAAATGTTAGCTTTAATATGGATAAAGCCTCACGATTTATTGAATTTCAATCGCCTGACATTATTTATCTTGAAGGGGTTAAGACAAAAGAAATTTTCGATTATTTTGCAAGCCTTGTCTATGATAATAAGACAATTGTTATGGAATTTCTGGCAAATAATATGGAAGAATTACGGGACAAAATGGCGTTTTCAGATTTTGAAACCCTGAAATCACTTTTAAGCTGTATGATATTTATCCATTCAAAAGACAGCATAGAAGTCTTTGACAAAGAAAAAATCCAAAAATATCTGGCATAAACCCCAATGAAGTGAAATGCCGCCTGAAGCTCTGCTATTTTGTGAGGACTGTAGAAGGTTGTACAGGTCTAATCCTGTATTACGGATTTTCAAACATCGTTCAAGAATTTTACGTTACAACCTAACACAAAAAAATAACGATAACAATTTACTAATACCCGTACTGCTCTCTGGTATTGAGATATTCTCGAATATTATTTAATGCACCCTGCACAATTCGAGTAACCCTTGAAGATGATAACCCCACCTGACGTGCGATATCTTTAACCTGCATATTTCTGTAAAAACGATACTCTACAACCGTTCTGTCTTTCGGCGGGAGTTTTGAAATTGCTTCTCTTATCATACGACCCATTTCAGAGATTTCAGCGTTCTCATCAGGGGTGGCATGGTTATCTTTTAAAAAGTCAAACGGGGAATCATTATCGCTGGCAGCCTCAGACAAACCGTCAATGGAAAGAACTGTTTCGTAAATAGCTTCCCGGACTTTTGCTTTTTGACCTTCTTCTGTATTTTCAGTATCCTCATCCGCCTCTTCTTCGGCTTTATGCTTCATTGAATACCATTTATATCTTATTCTTAATTCATTTCTTATAGCCCATCTGACAGCTGTTGCTATGTATGCGGAATTATAACGAGCCAATTGTTCTTCAGATTTATTTTTGATAAGAGCCTGTATTGCAATAATCCCTATAGAAAGCAGTTCTTCGTATTCCACCATGTGAGAAGGAATACGTCTGTGCTCCACCCTTGCAACCTTTTGAACTATATCAATGTATTCTTTTAATTTATTTTTATCCTGCATAATCATGATTATTTATTATTTTTAGGCTCTTGATTTATTCTACCTTGATTTTTATTTTTTTTCAAGTTGTAAACAAACAGTAAGATTTCTGCGACAGCCTTGTATAATTCAGGCGGAATTTGCTGGTTTAAATCGACCATTTTAAAAAGAGCACGGGCAACCGGAGGGTTTTCTATGACAGGAATTCCGTGGTCGCGTGCTATTCCAATAATTTTCTTTGCAATAAGCTCCGTCCCTTTTGCAATAAGCATAGGTGATTCCATTTCTTCCGCCTTATATTTTAATGCACATGCAACATGGATAGGGTTTGTTACGACAAAATCAGCGTCCGGCACGGCATCCATCATGCCGCGCTGAAGCATCTGCATACGGCGTTGGCGAAGCGCTGCTTTGACATTCGGGTCGCCTTCAGTGTTTTTATATTCATCCTTAATTTCCTTAAAAGACATCTTCTGATCTTTCAAAAACTTCCATTTTGTAACCCCATAATCTGCCGCAGAAATTACAAGAAAGGCAATACACGCTTTAAAGATAAAATCCGTAACTAATTTACCGAACTCTATCATAACAGCAAAGTTGTTATCAATTGCAGCAAGCATTAAAATATTTTCAATATGCTCCATATAGACCATATAGCCGATATAGCCTAAGATTACTACCTTTAAAATATTCTTAAACAATTCAAAAAGCGTCTTTATTGACATAATATTTTTGAAATATTTTGTCGGGTTAAGCTTATCAAGTTTTGGCATTAGAGGCGCAATTGCAACGAGGGGACCAACTTGAATAAAATCAGCCATAATTGCCACAAACCATGCGAGAAAAAGAATAGGACCAATAATTAAAACAGCAGTTTTTACAGTAATTGTAAAAATATACATCATCCCGATACTATCGAGGTGCGCGTTTGGTATCTGTTCATACAGAAGCGTAAAAAGCTGCGCAATCTGATCCCAGATAAAAGGAGCAAGTCCAAAAATTGCGCAGAACAAAATAAGCAAAGAAACAGCCGTCGAAAAATCTTTAGATTTTACGACCTGACCTTCTTTTCGCGCCTGCTCCAATTTCCTCGGGGTGGCGTCATATTGCTTATCTTCATCACCCATCCTTTTCTATCCTTTTAATCTGATTATCCCGTTTTCGGGGCTGCCTTTTTAATAATATTATAATGATTATGAAACGATTTTCACACCCGACGAGGTTCCAAGACGCGCGGAACCTGCTTCAATCAATTTTATGGCGCTTTCTTTATCTCTTATTCCGCCTGACGCTTTCACCTTTAATCCGTGGGGATTAACTGTTTCATACATTAATTTAACATCTTCAACTTTTGCACCGACTCCGTTTTTTACAAAACCCGTTGAAGTTTTAACAAAATCAGCGTGCGCTTCAATACAAATCTCGCAAGCCTTTTTAATTTCTTCTTTTGTCAACAAATCCGTTTCCAGAATAACTTTTAACGGAGCATCTTTTGATGCGATTTTAACGGCTTTGATATCTTCTCTCACGTATTCATAATTTTTATCTTTCAGCGCTGAAACATTTAAAACCATATCAACTTCATCAGCACCGTCAGCCACTGCACAGGAAGCTTCAAAAGCTTTCACTTCCATTTTATTGGCACCGAGAGGAAAACCTATAACCGTCACAACTTTAACATCGGCTCCGGCAAGAGCTTCCTTTGCTAATTTTACGTAAGCAGGATTTACACAGACACCTAAAAAGTTATGTTCCCTTGCCTCTGCAAAAAGTTTTTCAAAATCTTCTTTTGCTGCATCCTGCTTTAATAATGTATGTTCAATATATTTATTTAAATTTTCCATAATTCTCCTTTCCGCTACACAGCAGTAAGTATATTATCCAGTATTTTTGAGGTTGAATAGGACTTATTCAACGTATAGAAATGCAGACCGCACACCCCTGATTTTATCAATTCTTCGCACTGCGATGTTGCATAATCAATTCCGAACTTTTTCATATCATCAGGATTATCTTTATATTTTTCCAGATTTTCACGTAACATTTCAGGGACAGAAATCTTTGCAACAGATGTCATTTTTTCTACCTGCTTATAGCTTATTATCGGCATAATCCCCGGGATAACAGGAACTTCAATCCCTTTTTTACGAACAAGTTCAACATAAGAAAAAAACTTATCATTATCAAAAAATAACTGTGTAAAAACAGCCTCACCGCCTGAATTGAGTTTCCGCTTAAGGTTCTCAATATCCGCATCTAAACTCTCCGCCTCAATATGCCCCTCCGGATATCCCGCAACCCCGACCGACAAATCAGTTTTTGATTTTATAAATTCAACGAGTTCATTAGCATATCTGAAATCCGTATGGCAGACATCAATATCCTGAGGTTCATCCCCGCGGAGCGCAAGAACATTTTCTATCCCGAAAGATTCAATTTCTTTAATATGTTTTTCAACCATTTCACGGCTGTTGCATATACAGGTGAAATGCGCCATTACATCAAGTTTTAAATCCTGTCTCAGAGCACGGACAAGTTCCATTGAATTATTATTTTTCCCGCCTGCGCCCCAAGTGAGAGAAACAAGCGCAGGATTATATTTTTTTAGGATATTCAACTCCTCATAAAGCGCAGGATAATGTTCCTCACCGCCTTTTGGCGGAAACACTTCAAAAGAAATTTTCGGGAAAGCGCCGGTTTTCTTGTCCTCGTATATTTCTCTCAATCTCATATTGGGATTATATGACAAAAATACAAAAATATACAGCACCTTAGTTAAATACAACAGAAACGTTTTTAACGGTTTTATGATAAAATTGTTTTATGAATACATTTGACAGTCTTACACTAAAAGCCTGGATAAACGAAAATACTGAATTCTTGACAGGCGCAAGAATTCAAAAAATTCAGCAGCCTACAAGAAGAGATTTTGTATTTTCAATAAGAAAATCAGGTGAAACCAGAAAGTTTTATATTAATATAAATCCGCAGCTTCATCATATCTGTTTTATGAGTAAAGAAAACGAAAACAGACGCATGATTGAAATTCCGAAAAAGCCGCCGATGTTTTGTATGCTTTTGAGAAAATATCTTGAAAATTCGGTTATATATAAGGTCAACCAGCCGCCGTACGAAAGAATTTTGGAATTATACATAGAAACATTCAATGAACTTTCCGAAAAAATTTACCTCTGCCTTGCCGTTGAATTAATGGGAAAACATTCTAATGTCGTCTTATATAATGACGACACAAACGTAATTATCGGCTGCGCGCACAATATCGGAGCAGAAAAAAGCAGTGTAAGAGAAATGGCAGGTACACTTCCTTACACATATCCGCCTAAACAAAATAAAACCGATATCCTAACATATTGCGGCGAAATTAACTATGAAACAATGCATAATGATTTCTACTGGATTTCAAAAGCTTTTGCGAATCACCTGGAAGGTCAGCCAGTTGAAAAAATAAAATCATTAGTAAATCTCGACGGGATTTCACCTGTTATTTCTGCTGATTATAAAGATTTTTCTCTGTTTAGAAATCTTATCAAAAATCCTCTGCCGCAAAAATCCGTTAACGAAATGCTTGATAATTACTTCACATATTATCAGGAAAAGGATAAATTCCAAACCTTAAAAATCCATCTCGAAACTTTTACCAATCAAAAAATAAAAAAATTAAAGAATTCACGCTCAAAAATAGAAGAACAAATAAAGCGTGAAAAAAATTCCGATATGTACCGCCTTTTCGGGGATTTAATAATGGCAAACCTTTATAATAATAAGGATTTTTCATCATCAATTGAAGTCTACGATTACGAGAATAATAAAAATATTACGATAGAACTTGATAACACGAAAACCCTGAAAGAAAACGCAAATAAGTTTTATAAACTATACACTAAAGGCAAAACATCCCTGCAGAAGTCTGCGGAAATGAAAGAACAAATATCAGAAAATCTCGCCTATTATGAACAAGTGCGGTACTCAATAGAAACAGCAGAGAACATCCGCGATTTGCTTGAAGTCAAACAAGAACTCATGCCGGAAGAATATAAAAAAACAGACAAACCTAAAGCAATTGAACCGGAAAAAATTAAAATCAGCGGCTACAGTGTTTATATCGGCAAAAACAACCGCCAGAATGATTACATAATCTCAAAACTGGCAAAAGATGACGACTTATGGTTTCACACAAAAGACTGCGCCGGCTCACATGTACTATTAAAAGGTGAAAAACCGCCGGATGAAGTTATTTTACAATGCGCAAAACTCGCAAAAGAGCATTCATCTGCGCCAAAATCTTCAAAAATCGGTGTAATTTATACAAAAAGAAAATACCTTAGAAAACCTCCTAAGGCAAATTTAGGATATGTAACTTACAAAAACGAAAAAGAAATCGTGATAGATTAATGACAAATGGATTTGAAGAAACTCAAAAGATAATTGATAATATTGCTATGGCAAAAAAACACGTTATAGCACTTGTTGACTGCGATTCTTTCTTTGTATCCTGTGAACAGAAGGTTAATCCTGAACTCAAAGGAAAGCCTGTCTGTGTAATGTCAGCACGCGGCCAGTGCGTAATATCACGTTCTAAAGAAGCAAAAGCCCTCGGAATTCGTATGGGAATGCCGTATTTTCAAATTACAGGAAAAATGAAAGATGCAATCTATATTAATGCAAGCCACGACCTGTATGGAGATGTTTCAAAAGAGGTTATGACTGTATTAAAACGTTTTTCGCCAAAAGTTGAGATTTATTCGATTGATGAAGCCTTTGTAGATTTAACAGGACTTGAGCGCCTTTATAAAAAAAATTACCTTGAAATCGCGCAGTTGATACGTCAAACAATTAAAGACGAAGTTGACATACCTGTTTCAATCGGCTTAAGCTCCTCAAAATCTCTTGCAAAACTCGCCTCTGATAAAGCAAAATCACATGATGACGGGATTTTCCTTATAGGTTCCAGAAAAATTATACCTGTGCTTGAAAAAACGAGCATAGATGAAATCTGGGGAATTGGGAAAAATCTTTCCGCCCTTCTTCGCCGAAACGGAATACTAACAGCCTACGAACTTGTCAGACAATCCGACATCTGGCTAAATAAACAAATCGGAATCCGCGGGTTAGAGATGAAACACGAACTTCTCGGTGAGATGGTATCTCCTGTATCGGATGAAGTCAAGCTTCCAAAATCCATTCAACAGACAAGTGCAATGGCAAAATTCACCTCCGACAAAGAATACATAAAAAACTCCCTCAATTACCATATCCACCGCGCCTGCGTAAAACTAAGAAAAATTAACGCGAAATGCCACGGCATCGGTATTATGCTCAGGACAAAAGACTTCAAGGTATACTACGATAAAAGAATACTTAATCAAGCAACCAGCTTTGAACTCGAGATATCAGACATAATTTTTGAAATGCTTGAGGAATTATACAACCCTAATATTTTATACAGAAGCACCGGCGTCACTCTTGATAACTTTGTTCAAAACGCACAAGCCCAACTCTCTCTTTTTGCAGACAATGAAGCCGAAAACAAAAAAGATAAACTATCAAAATGTTTTGATAAACTTGAAGAAAAATTCGGCAAGAATATAATCCAGACAGGCTTTATAACAAAAGACGTTTAGAGTTGAAAATGCAGACCATACGTAATTGTTAAAGTATTTCTTTTAACACTTTATAAGCACATTTAAATTTTTCATCATTACAATTTTGAAGTCTTTCTATAATTACAGACATCAATTCTGTACGACTGCGAAGATGTTCTGTTTCCAATAAATCTGCTGCAGATTTATTTAATGCTAATGCAATTTTATCAAGCAATTCAAAAGACGGGTAACACCTGCCGCATTCTATTTTACTCATGTGTTTTGAATCAATTCCGACAAGTTCTGCAAGCTCAGTCTGCTTTAACCCCTGTATTTTTCGAATTTCCTGAATTCTTGCTCCTAAATATTTTTTTGTATCGTGCATAACCTGTCCTTTTTTTTAAAGGATAGATTATAATCTAAGAAATTTAAACATTCCAATTTTACTATATATTGACAATTATATGCAAATAAAGCATAATAATATATATAATATCACACTATTTTTATAAAAATAGTAATAACAGGAGGATTAAATGAACAAAAATGCATTTACATTAGCGGAAGTGCTGATTACTCTTGGCATAATCGGTATTGTAGCTGCACTGACGCTGCCTGGAATAACTGCTAATACAAGAAAAAAAGAAGCATCCACAAGGTTAAAAAAATTTTACAGCACTATGCAACAGGCAATTATGCGCTCAGAAGTCGACAACAGTGAAAGTATTTACTGGAACAAAACCGCAGAAATTAAAGATGAAACAGGAACATCAGATAATATTGCAAATGCTGAAGAAAGCGAAAAATTTTTCTATTCATATATAGAACCGTATATCAAGTATATACAAATAAAGAAAAAAACTAACGATGAAGCAGATAAAGACTTAACGTTTGAACTAAAAATTACAATGGCGGATGGAACAACTATGTACTGGCATAACGGAGGCTGCATAGATATGACTATAGATGTTAATGGTGACAGAAACCCAAACAAATCCGGATATGACCGATTTACATTTCTACTGTGCATGGAAAGTCAAGCAAAAGGTTACTGTGGCGGGAATAAACACTTTTGCTCATATATACCAACAAAAGCACAGACCAGAAAAGAAGCTCTAAGTCTATGTAAAACAACCCCGGCTTATTGTTCTACCTTACTTCTTTATGATGATTGGGAGTTTAAAGACGATTATCCATACAGAATTTAAAAGCTCCCGAATTACGGGAGCTTTTTATTTATTATTCGTAAATCCAGCCGTTTGTCAAATCTACTTTTACAGGTTTAAGCAATTTGATATGAACAATATTATCGGTTGTAACTTCAAGTTTTTCACCTTTAAACACCGCTCTTACAAACTTCATAAACCAGTTTCTGTGTTTAGTTACATTACCAACGCCCTGAAACGCCGCTGTCTGGTCGTTATTAGTAGTAAGGATAGCATTTTCAAGAACGAGAACACCATTTCTTACAAACCATTTTCCTTTTCTAACATCAACAAGCTGACCTTTTAAAACAGAACCCTGATAAACAAGAATGTATTTATCTTTTGTAATATAATTCTGCGGAGCAACCGCTACATAAAGATCCCCTGCCTGAGCAGATTGTGAACTAATGTATTTAGTTAACTTAACAGGAACAATAGTTCCTTCCGGAATAATACCGTAGCTGCCTTGAACTGTTGCATTTTCAACGACATACCCTTCGCCTGTTTTCTTTGTCATAGCCTGAGCGAGCTTTTCATTCGGATTAAGTTTCGCCTGTTCCATCATGTTATAAAGAATAGCTGCAACTTCGGCTCTTGTAGCCGGTCTTGTCGGTTCAAGACTTGCTTTTCCGTCAGTCGGCATAACAACAATCATTTTTAAAATTTCAGCTTTGCCCGCAGGAAGCAGGAACGATTCCGGAATTGATGCGGCATCCGCATATTTTGCAAGAACTTCTTTTGCCTTTTCAGGACTAATCTGCTCAGTTGTCAAAGCATTAACAGCAACCGTCATTGATTCTTCTCTTGTTACAGTGTCGTCAGGTCTGAAAAGACCGCCTTCTTCGTCTGCTGAGATTAATTCAAAATACAAAGATTTCTGAATTGCATCGTAAGCCCAGTATTCGGAATTAATATCCGAGAATTCCACCGGCTGGGCAACTGAAGCATGCTCCTGACCGAGAGCTTTTATTGCCATTGAGGCGAACTCAGCACGGGTTACGTTTTCGTCAGGTTTAAATGTTCCGTCAGGATACCCGACAATTACGCCCTTATCAGACAAATCGTTAATCTGGGAAGCCGCCCAGTGATCTGCCGATACATCAGGAAATTGAAAAGCGTAAGATGCCGTTATTGTAAACATCATCACGGAAACCCCAAGTAGTAATTTGATTAGATTTTTCATATCCAACCCTCCTCATTATAAGATACACAATTTATTAATTATATCTATGATACACACAACAAATTATCGGTGCAACTTAACATAAAGATATGTAAAATATCCGCCGGCTGTGGAATTAACACACACCTCAAAAATTCTAAAATATAATTATGCAAAATCTTAACTGGTATCACAACTTAAATCAGCCTGCAATTCATCCGCCTGACTGGATATTTGCACCTGTTTGGAGTTTGTTGTATTTATTAATGTTCGCTTCTTTAATAATATTTTTGACAAGAAAAATTACTCTCGACAAAAAACTTCCGGGATTACTGTTTTTTATAATCCAGCTTACCCTTAACATACTATGGAGTCCTGTATTCTTTTACCGTCAGGATATAAAAGCTGCGCTGATTATCTGCGCATTTCTTTTTATATGCGTAATTATTACAACAGCGGAATTTTACAAACATTCTAAACTTGCCGCATATTTACTGGTACCGTATCTTTTGTGGAGCGGATTTGCTTTATATCTGAATTTTGAACTGGAGCGGCTGAACTAAAGCTATTAACTTTTGCATATAATCGTCATTTACTCTTAGCTAAAAAACTTTTACATTTATTTAACATTGAAGGACGTATAAATTTTTACGTGATAGCATGTTTTATATGAACAGACCTTACGTACCATTGCATGTCCACAGTGAATATTCCCTTCTGGACGGTGCTATAAGAATTAAAGATTTAGTTAATTTTGCAAAAGAACATGAAATGCCGGCGGTTGCACTGACAGACCATGGCGTTATGTACGGTGATATGGAGTTATATACAACCGCAAAAGAAAACGGCGTCAAACCTATTCTCGGCTGTGAATTCTATGTCCATGACGGTGATATTGAAGAAAAAGACAAAATGCATAACCCTTGCTATCACCTTGTTCTTCTTGCTAAAGATAAAGCAGGGTATGCAAACCTGATTAAACTTGTATCAGTTGCATGGTGTAAGGGGCGTTATGTTCATCCTCGTATAAATTGGGAATTGCTCAAAGAACACCACGAGGGTTTAATCTGTCTTTCTGCCTGCTTAGGCGGAGAGGTTCTTCAGAACCTTTTGAAAAATGATTACGAAGCAGCTAAAAAAACTGCACAAGCTTATAAAGATTTATTCGGCGATGACTATTATCTTGAACTGCAAGACCACGGACTTGATGAACAAAAGCGTACAAATCCAGAGCTTATTAAACTTGCAAAAGAGTTGAATATAAAAATGGTCATCACAAATGACTCCCACTATCTTAACAGAGAAGATGCAGATATGCATGATACTCTTCTTTGTATGCAAACTAATAGTGATAAGGATGACCCGAACAGATTCCATTTTGCGAATAATGAATTTTACGTAAAAACAGCAGAACAGTTGAGAGATTCATTTAAGTGGATGGATTCCGAAACCTTTGATGAATGTATTCAAAATACGGTTGATATCGCAGAAAAATGCCACCTTATGCTGGAGCTCGGAAAGAGTCCGCTTCCTGATTATAAAGTTCCGCCAGGTCATACGATTGAATCTTATCTTGAATACCTTGTAAATGAAGGCTGTAAAAAACGTTACGGTGAAATTACACCTGCGCTCAAAGAACGTGTGGATTACGAAATCGGTGTAATTGAACAGATGGGTTTTGCTGCATACTTTTTGATTACATGGGACTTTATCCACTATGCTAAAACCCATGGAATTCCGGTAGGTCCGGGCAGAGGTTCTGCTGCAGGTTCTGTTGTTGCCTATGCACTTGAAATTACGGATCTTGACCCGATTAAACATAAACTGTTGTTTGAAAGATTTTTGAACCCTGAACGTTTCACCATGCCTGATATTGATATCGACTTCTGTATTGAACGCCGCGGCGAGGTTATTGATTATGTAACCAAAAAGTACGGAGAGGATAAGGTTTGTCAGATTATTACGTTCGGTACTTATGCGGCAAAAGCTGCATTAAAAGGTATCTGTCGAATTTTGAAGGTTCCTTTTTCTGAAAGCAACAAGCTTGCATCTTTAATTGAACCTGCTATAGAAGTTGCTCAAGCAACAAACCCTAAGGCAAAAACCCTGAAAGACGCTATGCAGGTTGACGGTTCCGAATTAAAAATGCTTTATGATAAAGATGAGCAGCTTCCGGCAGGGGATCCGATGGAGGGTAAAACCGTCGGGGTTAAAAAGATTGTTGATTTGGCAATCGGGATTGAAGGGATAAAAAATAACACCGGTACGCACGCGGCAGGGGTTATTATTGCACCTGAACCGTTAGACCATATTCTGCCCGTACAGCCGTCAAAAGACGGTATTGTTCAAACAGGTTATCCGCCGCATGATGTTACGGAAGTCTTAAGTCTATTAAAAATGGACTTTTTGGGACTCCGTAACCTTACAACAATTTATAAAACCGTAGATTTAATTAAACAGCAGCAGGGAATTGAATTAAAAATAAATGATATTCCTCTGGATGATAAGCCTGTTTACGACATGTTGATGACAGGCGATACCGATGGTGTTTTCCAGCTTGAATCTCAAGGGATGAAAAACCTTGTTAAAAGGCTTAAACCTGACGTATTTGAAGATTTGGGTGCGCTTGTTGCTCTATTCCGTCCGGGACCTCTGGATTCCGGCATGGTTGATGATTTCGTCGAACGTAAACACGGTCGTCAGGCAATTAGTTACGCTCATCCGCTTCTGGAACCTGTATTAAAAGATACCTACGGCACCATCGTGTATCAGGAACAAATCATGCAGGTCTTTCAGGTTCTGGCTGATTATACTCTCGGTCAAGCAGATATGGTTCGCCGAATGATGGGTAAGAAAAAAGTCGATGAAATGGAAAAACAAAAAACTAAATTCATCGAGCGTTCTGCCCAGCACGGTATGACGGCAAAAGATGCGGAAGCTTTGTTTAACCAGATATTAGCGTTCGCGTCGTACTGTTTCAACAGGTCGCATTCGGCTGCTTACGCTTTTGTTGCATATCAAACGGCATATTTAAAATGCCATTTCCCTGTTGAATACTTATCTGCCTTACTATCAAGCGTAGCGGGAGATCAGGATAAGACTCAGCTTTATATAGAAGAAGCTCAGAAAAAAGGGATAAAAGTTCTTCCTCCTGACATTAACCACTCAATGTCAACATTCACGCCTGATGAAGGAAACATCCGCTTCGGACTTGCGTCAATTAAGCAGGTCGGTGAAGGTGTTATTGAAGAAATTATAAAAGAACGCGAAGCAAACGGACCTTTTAAATCAATATACGATTATATAAAAAGAGTTGACGTAAAATGCTCAAATAAAAAAACTCTGGAAGGTCTTATAAAAGCCGGCGCCTTTGCAGGTATAGAAAAAAGCCGGAAGCAGCTCTGGGAAAATATAGATTACATAACGTCTACCGCCTCAAAGGAAGCAAAGGCAAAAGAATCAGGTCAGGGCAGTCTTTTTGATTTACTGGGTGATGCTTCTGTTGTTGATGATGCGAAATTTCAGCTTGCAGGATCTGATGAAGAATATGACCAGCGTCAAATTCAGAATTTTGAAAAAGAATTTTTAGGATTTTATGTAACCAGCCATCCGCTTGCGACAATAAGAGATAAACTGCCGTTTTTAATGACGCATAAGGTATCGGAGGTCATGACGCTTCCGAATGACAAACTCGTCACAATTTGCGGTCTGATTACAGCGACACGTCAAATTCCGACGAAAAAAGATCCGTCGAAATTTATCAGGTTTGTAACAGTAGAAGATTTGTCAGGAAAAATAGATTTGATTGCCTTTAACGGTAAAATTCAGGAATATGGTACACTGCTTGAACCCGAACAGAGAGTCATTATCTCCGGAAAAGTTTCAAAAAGAGGAGATGATGAGGCACCTGTAATCCTGATAGATAACGTCAAAACAGTTGATAATTCAAATATATTTACGGTTGAACTTTTGGATGATTTCAAATTTGAAGAACTGGTGCTGTTAAAGAATGTTCTTTGTGAGCATCAGGGAGCCGATCCTGTCATGCTGAAAGTTAAAGATGACTATGGAACGTCAAAAATTCTTGCAGCATCCATGTTTTGGGTGAATTCGTCAAACGATCTTGTAAACAGGCTGCATAAGGCTTTCAATGACAGAGTTGTCGTAGATATAAAATCAATGGATACGCCTGAGGAAAAATTACAAATTGCATAAAAAGTACTTGCAAAAAAAAAATGTGCATGTATAATAAAAAAGTAACGCGAATAAGCGGGGGTAATTCAGTGGTAGAATGCCTCCTTGCCAAGGAGGATGTCGCGAGTTCGAGCCTCGTCTCCCGCTAATTAAAAAGGATTGGATTTTCCAATCCTTTTTAATTTTTAAGGATGGCATAGGCTAGAACTCATTTTAGTTCGAGCGACCTGCGAGCAGAGGGCGAAGGCGCTTTCTTTGAAGCAAGCGAAGCTTGTGAAAAGAAAGTCCGTAGACCCGTTTAACGCGAGCAGGTCAAGACAGCCTCGTTTCCCGCTAAATAAAAAGACTCACCATAAGGCGGGTCTTTTTAATTAATAGAGATATTGGTGAGAACTCGCCATTTGCGAAGTTCGGCGGATTTGCACTCTGCCGAACAAAACAATCCGGGGAATTGTTTTGTGAGAGGGGATGGCGTGAGCGAAGCGAACAAATCCGGATAGCTATTTTTAATATCCGATTTGTTGACAGTATAATAAACTGTAGGTTGGGCATACCTGCCCAACAATACTAAATATTAGCCCTCGGAAGCTGTTTGATATTGTATTCTTAAACTGTCTGAAATACGACTTTATTAGGACGTTAAATTACAAAGAATATTTTTAAATTAAACTAAATACTTCCCAAATCAGTGAAAATTCAAAGTCTTATTAATGTCCTATTTTATTGTTGGGCAGGTATGCCCAACCTACAAACTATAAAAATTTTGGCATAACTAATATATTGACCTTGCAGTTTATCCTTCATTTATATCTTTCTCAACAATTGGCGGGATGGGCGATTCTATGATTTTTGTCAAATATTCATCATTTTCTGTTTTGACTTTTTGTGCAAGTGTTGTTATTTCATCGTTGTTATTAAAGAAATATCTTATTGCATAACGCAGTGCCATCATGCCTTTATCCGGATGTTCCTCGTATTTAAAAATATTGTATTCAAAGAAATTCCTGCCGTTTACGGAACCGTTTTGAAGATAACTCAGAGCCGCTTTATCAGCTTTTTTATTTTCAATATATTTTAGTAAAACATTTATGTCATTACCTTCAATATTTTTACATTCCTTATCGGCAAATTTAATAGGATTTGAGACCTCAGGGTAGTAATAAATCCCTATCATTTTAGTCCAGTTATCAGCGTTTTCATTTTTCAAGAAATATTCATTTTCATAACCTTTATTAATAGCAGACATAGAACTTTGTTTAAGAGTAAAAATATCGTTATTAAAATGAATTTCTTCGGCTTTAGCGATTTGATTAACAGCAAAAATTGAAACTATTAATAAAAGCATAAGGGCAAATATAGTGAATTTTGGCATGATTTACCTCCTGATAAAGCGATTTTAAGAGAGTTTTTAAAAATTTTCATTAAACATCAGGGTTAATTCCGTAATATAATATTGAACAATAAAAGATTTTGTATTAAGATAAAGATGACGCGGGGGTAATTCAGTGGTAGAATGCAACCTTCCCAAGGTTGACGTCGCGGGTTCGAGTCCCGTCTCCCGCTAATTAAAACTAAATTTAACAATTGCATATTTGTCAAAAGAAGACGGTGACGAGAACCCGCAAAATGCGAGGTTCGGCGGATTTGCGGACGGACGCAAGTCCGGATAGCGAACGGGTAGTAACCGACAGAGCGTAAGCTCGTAGGTGACGTACCGTGAGCGTGGAGCAAATCCAAGACAAGTCCCGTCTCCCGCTTTTATAGATTTAAATTATGGACTCTTTTATTAATAAAATATTTAAAAACAAAGTTTTTAATAAAGATAAAATGTTGAATTTCGGCTTCAAACAAAAAGGACGAAAGTTCGTCTATAGAATATTCCTTATTGATAATCAGTTTGAACTGACGGTTACTGTTAGCGGATTAAAGAATATTGAAACTAAGCTTACGGATTGCACAACAGGAGATTTATACACTCTGCATCTTGTTGAAACCGCTGCTGGAACTTTCGTGGGTGAGGTTAGAGAAGCCTATGAAAACTCTCTGAATTTAATCGCCGCGCATTGTTGTAATGAAACTTATTTTATTTATCCGCAGTCAAACAGAATTGCCGATTTGATAAAAGAAAAATATTCGGATATTCCGGAATTTTTGTGGGAAAAACTTCCTTACTGCGGAGTTTTTCGAAATCAAAAAAGTCAGAAATGGTATGGGATTATCATGCAAATTGACAGGTCAAAACTTGATAAAAACCGCCGCGGGGAAATTGAATGTTTAAATATAAAACTTTCGCCTGAGGAAGTTTTAGAATTGCAAAAAGAAAACGGGTTTTATCCGGCATATCATATGAATAAAAAAAGCTGGATTACTGTGGTACTTGACGAAACTTTAAAAGACGCTACAATAATGGAGTTGATAGAAAAAAGCTACAACTTTTCGGCAGGTAAGAAAAAAAATAAAAAGGGATAAAATGGAGCAGAAATCGCTTTTTGAAAATGAAAACAACCAGCCTCTGGCGTCCAGACTGCGACCGAGAAATCTGGAAGAATTCGTGGGACAGCAGCACCTTATAGGGGAAGGTAAAATTTTACGCAGACTGATTGAGGAGGATAAAATTACCTCTCTTATTTTCTGGGGACCTCCGGGTGTAGGGAAAACTACTCTCGCAAGCATAATTGCCCATAAGACCAATTCCGCATTTATAAATTTTTCAGCAGTAACTAGCGGAATTAAAGAGATAAAAACTGTCATGGCTCAGGCTGAGCAAGCACGTAAAATGGGTGAAAAAACAATTGTTTTTGTTGATGAAATCCACAGATTTAATAAAGCCCAGCAGGATGCATTTTTACCGTTTGTAGAAAAAGGCAGTATTATTCTGATAGGTGCAACAACGGAAAATCCTTCCTTTGAAGTCAACGGAGCCCTGCTTTCAAGGTGTAAGGTCTTTGTTCTGCAAGGACTAAAAACAGAGGATTTAGTAGTTCTTTTAAAGCGTGCAATTACTGATAAAAGAGGCTTTGGCGAGCAAAAGATAAATATTTCGGATGAGATGTTGGAAGTAATTGCAAAATTTGCAAACGGAGATGCCCGAAATGCTCTATCAACTCTTGAAATGGTTATTTTAAACGGAGAAGTAGGGGAAGATGGTGAAATTACCGTAACCGAAGATACTCTTGAACAGTGCATTTCTAAAAAATCTCTCCTGTATGATAAAAACGGAGAAGAACACTACAATATAATCTCAGCCCTGCATAAATCTATGAGAAATTCTGACCCTGACGCGGCAGTATATTGGCTTGCCAGAATGCTTGAAGCAGGAGAAGATCCTCTGTATGTTGCAAGAAGAGTTACGCGTTTTGCAAGTGAAGATGTAGGACTTGCGGATCCGCATGCTCTGGAAATTGCTGTTGCGGCTTATCAGGCATGTCACTTTATTGGAATGCCCGAGTGCTCTGTTCATTTGACGCAGGCGGTTATTTACATGTCGCTAGCACCGAAATCAAATGCCTTATATATAGCGTACGAAACAGCCAAGCGCGATGCTATAAAAGAACTTGCAGAACCCGTTCCGCTTGTGATAAGGAATGCACCGACAAAATTGATGAAAGAATTAAACTACGGCAAAGGCTATCAATATGCCCATGACACAGAAGAAAAATTAACAAATATGCAGTGCCTTCCGGATTCTTTACTGGGAAAAGAATATTACATACCGACGGAACAGGGGTTGGAATCAAAATACAAAGCCAAACTCGAGCAAATTAAAGCCTGGAAAAAATCTCATTAAATTTACCATTTTTTGAATATAAAAAATACTGCAAGGATAATAAAAAAGAAGCCTACAAGATAATTCCATTTGAACTGTTCTTTCAGGTAAAGCACCGAGAAAAAGCTGAATACAACGAGTGTTATAACTTCCTGGATTGTTTTCAGTTGTGCAGCATTATAAACATAACTTCCTATTCTGTTTGCCGGAACCTGAAAGCAGTATTCAAAAAACGCTATTCCCCAGCTGACAAGAACTACAAGCACAATCGGCGCAGCCTTGAATTTTAAATGCCCGTACCAGGCAAACGTCATAAAAATATTTGATATTGTTAAAAGAATAATCGGTGCAATATATTTAATCATAACAATCAAATTATATAACAAATAAAAAGTCTTGACTTTTAAATATTTTCTTAATACAATAAATTCTGTTAGCCGGCATAGCTCAACGGTAGAGCAACGGTTTTGTAAACCGTAGGTTGTAGGTTCGATTCCTATTGCCGGCTTTTGTCACCTTGAATCAAGCCTTTGTGGCGCAGGGGTAGCGCACTCCCTTGGTAAGGGAGAGGCCACGGGTTCAAATCCCGTCAAAGGCATTTGTGCTATCTGGCAGGTTTTATAGGTGATGATGACAATTGAATATGGGTAGGTGCCCGAGAGGCTAAAGGGAGCAGACTGTAAATCTGCCGTCGCGAGACTACGGTGGTTCGAATCCACCCCTGCCCACCATTTATAAGAGCCGAAAGGCTCTTTTTTTATGGGTGGATGAGAACCACATAAGGCGAAGCCTTATCAGTGGTTCGAACGCGAGCGAGCTGAGTGCGGAAGACCTTTCTTTGAAGCAAGCAAAGCTTGCGAAAAGAAAGTCTGTAGTCACGTTAAATGCGAGCGAGCAAGACAATCCACCCCTGCCCACCATTTATAAGAGCCAAAAGGCTCTTTTTTTATGGGTGGATGAGAACCACATAAGGCGAAGCCTTATCAGTGGTTCGAACGCGAGCGAGCTGAGTGCGGAAGACCTTTCTTTGAAGCAAGCAAAGCTTGCGAAAAGAAAGTCTGTAGTCACGTTAAATGCGAGCGAGCAAGACAATCCACCCCTGCCCACCATTTATAGACTTCCGCAAAGGAAGTCTTTTTTATTGTATTCAGGGGTGCTTATCACCACCGTGGTGGTTCACCCCTCCATTCAAAAATCGAAACCTTTCATTTTTCCAATCAGTCGACAAATAAATTTACGGTACAGGATCATAGCCGCCGGGATTCCACGGATGACAGCGGCAAATTCTCTTTACCCCGAGCCAGCCGCCTTTTAAAATTCCGTATTTTTCAATTGCCTGACGGGTATACTCGGAACAAGTCGGGGTAAAACGACAGCTTGGCGGTGTGTGACGCGAAATCATCTGATAAAATTTTATAAATAATAATACTACCTTTTTCATTGTTCAGACCCGACAAAACTTAACTTACAGGATAATTTTCACCAATAGTATCTACAGCCTCAACCTTGATATCCGTAATCAATTCGGAATACGAAATTACGACAATTGTCGGGATATGTCGTTCAAGAAGCTGATAAAGAGGCAGTCGAATTCTCGGAGAACAGAGTATTACCGGCTGCTGCCCGCATGCCTGCTGTGCACGAACGATTGTTGTCGCCGCAGATTCAATTAATTCCTGAACCTGCATCGGATTTAACAGGAACATTGTACCGAGTTCGGTTCTCTGACAGCTGTCATCAAGGATTTTTTCCCATTCAGGCGACAGCGTAAGGGCATAAAGAACCTTGTCATCACCCACGTTAGACAAACAAATTTGACGACCTAATGCCGCACGCAAACGCTCCGATAAGATATCCGGTTCTTTGGAAAATCTTGCGTAATCACATAATCTTTCAAATACAAATATAATATCCTTGATAGAAACTTTTTCACGGATTAAGTTAACAAAAATCTTTCTTAAATCACTTGTAGAAATAATGGTCGGAACAAGGTCGTTAACAAGAGTAGGGTCTTGTGAGCGGACAAGTTCCATAAGTTTAAGTACATCAGTTTTTGTCATAACTTCATCAACGTGTTTTCTTACGCATTCCTGAAGGTGGGTGACGATAACGTCTGTAGAATCGACAGCCGTAACTGATCTGGTGGCCTTGGCATCATCCATTGTAATCCAGTAAGCCTGAGTCTGGTAAGTAGGATCAATACCGATAATGGCGTCAGGCGGAACATCTTTTCGGACAGAATCCCACTGATCCGCAATAACCATTAAACGCCCAGGATAAACATACCCTGTCGCAACAGTGTTACCGCGGATGGAAATCATATATTCATTCGCATCCAAAGCAGATGAATCCATAATTCTTATGTTAGGCAAAATATAACCCAGTTCATCAGTAACTCTCTGACGAAGTGCAGCGATTTTTGCAAGTAATTGACCTTCCTGATCAGGGTCGGCAATTACAAGCAGGTTAGATCCTACCTGCAAACTCAATACGTCAACCCCGAGTCGTTCGTACATTCTGTTCGGGTTAACAAGATCCTGCATGTTCTGGCGGACACTTTCCAATTGTCCCAACTGGGATTGAACGTCTGCGTTGATAAGAGTAGAGAACCCTGCAATAGCAAGACCTAAACCAAATAAAAAGAACGGCCAGAAAGGCAATCCGGTAAACGGAGGTCCGGTAACCGCCAGAAGCCACAAGAAACCTGATGCGAGGAACAGTGCGTTCGGCTTGCTTACAATCTGTCCCGTAACATCTGTACCTAATGAATTAGCGGCAGAAGAACGGGTCATAAAAATACCGGCTGCAATTGACATCAAAAGCGACGGAACCTGTGAGGCAAGACCGTCACCAATTGTTAAAATCGTGTATTTTGAAACAGCATCAGCAAGCGGCATCTGGTTCATAAGACACCCGATACACAACCCGCCGATAATATTAATTAATACAATGATAATACCAGCGATAGTATCCCCTTTTACGAACTTCATCGCACCGTCCATACTACCGAAGAGGTTTGATTCTCGTTGTAAATCTTCACGCTTTTTGGTCGCTTCTTCAGGCGATATCAACCCCGCGTTAAAATCCGCGTCAATTGTCATTTGTTTACCGGGCATAGCATCCAATGCAAACCTTGCTGCAACTTCCGCTATACGTTCCGCACCTTTTGTGATTACCATAAACTGTACAACTGTAATAATAAGGAAGATTACACCACCAACAATCATATTACCGCCGGTTACGAACGTTCCGAACGCGTGGATAACTTCACCCGCCTCGCCTTTTGAAAGAATCAACCTTGTTGAAGCAATTGACAATACAAGACGGAACATTGTACCGATAAGAATGATTGACGGAAATGACGCGAGTTCAAGAGTTTTACGGACATACAATGAAATCATCAGCAAAACAATTCCGAGTGCTATGTTCAAACTGATACAAACGTTAACGACCCAGTTCGGCAGCTCAACAAGCAAAAGCACGATGAGCAGCAAGACGAATAACGCCATAAAAATTTCACTTAAACTATTGGAATTTCCGCCTTCCGCTGCCATTAAATTTCTCTTAACGCCTCACTGATTACGGACAATTGGGTTTCAATTGTCGCATCTACTACCCCGTTTGTTGTTGTGACCATACAGCCGCCTTCCGAAATATTTTCATCAGAAAGTACAACAACTTTTGTATCCATCCCTGCAAGATTTAAAATCTCCGGTACAGATTGCTTTATAATATCGACCTGTGTCGGATTAACCCTGAGTACTACCTTCGTTTCCTCTTTTGATAATCCCTTCATAACTTCTACAATTGTATTTATAAGTACCTGAGGATCCTCCGATACTTCTTTTTTAATAATTTTTTGAGCAATTTCAACACTTATCTCCAAAATATCAGGGGCAATTTGCTCATATACTTCCTGCGGCGCATTCATAAATGCAACCAGCGTTTCTTTTAATGTTTCAATATCAGCTTTTGCCTGCTCTAATCCTGCCTGATACCCCTCTTTTGAGGCGGCTTCTCTTATCGTATCGGCTTCTTCTCTTGCACGCGAAATTAAATTCCTGTCATCAACCCTTCTAAACCCGCGGCGTCTATCACCGCGGCGTCTTTCCTGTCTTTGGGAAAAGTCAATATTATCAAGGCTAAACAAATCTATATCATCAGGTTCCTCAACTTCTTCCTGATTTTGTGAAACAGTTTCTTCTTCCTGAAGCGAGTCACTCCCATCAGAATCCGCCGCTTCTATATCTGCGGAATCCGCACCAAAAATTTCCTCAGCCCCGCTGTTGTCCTCTTCGACAACCTGAAACTCAGGAGAAGGTTCCTCTTTCCCGCGTCTTAATGTTTTCTTTTTAATAATCATGATTTAATATTATTATACACCATTTTCCAGGTGGGTGGCAATAACATCAGCAACACGGGGCGGGATTGCATAATATTCATCTTCCAATGCGTTAAAAACAAACCTTCTGACCTTCTGTCTTTCCAACTGCAGCGCCAGTTCCAGCTTATTTTTATCATAATTTTCAGCAGCTTCTTTAACGCGTTCCACCAGTTTATTTTTGTTAATTTCTGTTGCGCCCGGAAGATTTTCAGCAATCTCATCAAGACATTTCATTGTTAAAGTCGGGTCGACTTTATCCTCAAGCCCGTCAACGTACATATATTTAATAACGGTTCCGGCGGTTTCCTGATCGAAGCGTTCAAGAATTGACTGGACTTTTTCTTCATCAACACGCTTCAATAAAAGAGCAACAGTAACAAGTTTTAAAAGTTTAGGAGGAGCGTAAGGACTCTTTTGCGGGGTAGAAACATTTCCGCCGCCTTGCACTGCCGGAACACCACCCGGAGGAGGTGCTTGCTGCGGCTGTGGAGCAGCCTGCTGCGGCGAAGGGGGTGCCGGTTGTTGAGGGGCTGCAGGAGGTGCTGCCTGCTGTGCTGCCTGAGCCTGTTCAATTTCTCCACTTTCCTGCATTTGCTGCATCATCTGGTCTATATTCGATTGCTTTGAAGCCTTTTCCATTAACGCTTCATCTATCTGTCCTTTTGACTTTAATTCCGCTATTGAATCCAGATAGGCTTTCTTTACGTGGTGCTCAATAAGCTGTAATATCTGATCCTGCGGCAAGCCTTGTTTAAATGTTTGTTTCGCTATCTCAAATATAGTGAATGCAATCTTTTGCATTACACCGTCCCAGTACATCTGAGGAATCCCAGAACGAATAAGGTCAACGGACTTATGGAAAGACCATTCCGCAATTATCTGCGTAATCATAGCTGCCTGGTCAGCATTAAAATTTGTTTCTTTATCGTTATAAAGAGCTTCTCCGGCAAGCATTGAGAAATTTAAAAGAGTATTTGCAACATAGGCTTTTTGATTTTGGTCAAAATCTTGAGGCACAAGTTCTTGTGCCTGTTGTGTTAAATTCTGTGCAAATGCTTTATAATCAAATCCTTTTATTGCCATTTTTTCACCATAGCTTACGACTGTTGCCGTTCCGCCTTTTTTGTATATATTCTTTTTACCTTCACTATTTTTGCCGTTATGGCTTTATTTGGTCTACGCACTCGGGTATTTTTTTATCCTGCGGCAAGACTTAACCTTTCGTGCAAAATTTCTGGTTTTCACAGGTTCTCTAGTTTTATGAGCCTTTTTCTATCCAGCTCTTAATCTTGTCGCCTGCTTCCTCACCATCTGCATCTTCAAGGTTTGCAGACATATTTTCAAGAGTGGATATCATCTCTTCAGGTGAGCGGATTGCAATGTATTCTCTGTTTTGTTGTTCAAGCAATCCTGCCGCAAGTTCTTTTTGTCTGTCAGAGAGTTGTGCTGCTCTCATATTAACATCACTTAATTCTCTATCCTGTTCAGCCTCTTTCTGTCTTAAGCGTTCAACTTCCATCGCATTTGCTTCCTGAATCTGACGAACCTTATCAGATACTGCCTTGAATACTACAACCAGACCGATAGCACTCAGGGCTACAGCTAACCACCAAGGGTTACCGCTTTCATCAGGTTTTGGAAGGTTGACAGGTCTATCAGATGCAAGGTAAGGGTCTACAGAATCTGAGAAGGCTATTGATACGTTTTCCGGATTAACCTTCGGGCTTGCTGCTTTTGCAACAAGTGCACGCAATTCTTCAACCGTCGTTTCTGCAGGAAGCGCACTCTTTTCCATCGTTACAGCTACAGAAATATCTTCTACCATACCGGGTTTCAGGTATTCATTCAATTGAGTTTTGCTGACGCCATACTGGGTTTCCGTTGCAGAACGAGAATAGCTTCTGTCCTGGCTTGAATCCATACCGCCGCCTGCTATACCGTTCGGAAGATAAACACTAACAGCATTAACATTTCTGTTACTGTCACGGGTCTGATCGCCCAAACCTTCAGTAAAGGATTGTTCGTTGACCGAAGTTTTTCTTTCAGGATCGTAATCTGTGCTGTATTTTTCGGCAGGAGCCTGACGGAGAAAGGTGCTTACGGTTGCTACGTAATTGCCTTTACCGATTAATCTGTCCAGCTGCTGCTGAACTTTTTGCTGCATATATTTATCGTTTTCTTCAATTCGGGCAAGCATTTCATCATTAGCATTCATAATACTATGATAAACATTTCCGTTTGTGTCGGAAATTGATATGTTTTCAGCAGTTAACCCGGAAACACTGCCGAGAAG
The DNA here is from genome assembly GCA_944324285.1 of Candidatus Gastranaerophilales bacterium. Taxonomy (GTDB): domain Bacteria; phylum Cyanobacteriota; class Vampirovibrionia; order Gastranaerophilales; family Gastranaerophilaceae; genus Scatousia. The sequence continues at coordinate 29,169 of CALUVR010000018.1, forward strand.
AAGGTTTGTTATCGCTTTAACTTTCAACTGATCCAATTTTGTTCCGACAGGCACTACAAGCTGTACTGTTGCCGTTACCGGTTTCTGCATAGATGTGAACATTGTCTGTTCCGGAATTGAAATAAATACAGATGCATTATCTACACCATCAATTCTTTTGATTAATCTTGATAATTCACCGTTGATTGCACGGGTTAATCTTATTTTTTTATCTTCTTTAGTAGAAGTAAAGTCGCCTTTATCAAAAACTTCCAGTCCGACATTTTGATCCATCAGACCGCTCTGTACAATTGCCATAATTGCTCTGTCACGCTGTTCTGTCGTACATTTCTTCTGACCGGTTGTACAGTCGCCTTTTTTAAGATAAATATTTGATTTCGTACCGTCAAGACCGCGGCTTGCTGCAATACCTTCTTTTGCAAGCAGAGATTGAATTTCTAAAGCTTTTCCCAAGTTATCGGTTGTGAGAAGGTTTACATCCTCTTTTAAAGGCTGTTCGCTGACTGCCACACCGTTTTTAGAATTGTTGCCTGCGCTGACAATTGAAAGTGTCAGAATTAGCGCAACAATAATTACAGCTCCGCCTATAATTCCGAATAGCAAAGGTTTGTTTTGTAATATTTTTTGAAAGTCCATCTGTTCCCCGGTCTGATTTTTTATAAATTACTACAGTTTATTTTACACCTGAATCTGCATAACTTTATCATACGCCTGAATGACTTTTCCGACAGCCTGTGTTGCAATATTAACACTGACTTCTGATTTTGCCATCGCAGTCATAACGTCGTGAATATCTATGTTGGTATTTCCTGACATTACGTCTTTCAGGAGGTTATCCGGCGCGTTGAGTTCGGTGTTGAAATGCTCGACAAGCCCTGATAAGACCGATTGAAAATCTCCCGTTGCCGGAGTTTCCATTCTCTGCATACGTGCAGACGGCATTCCGTACACACCTGAATCCAGCTTGGTATGTTGAATTCTGTCCTGCAAGTTATAACTTGGATAAAAACTGCTCATATTTTTAAATTCCTCCTATTTTATTGTAACGTAATTTTTCGGAATTTACGCATACTTATGCACAAAAATCCTCCGTTCGTATGAGATTTCGGATAATTTAAAGTACATATCATACCTACGATATGTACTTAATGATTTTTTATGAAAAGTCTATTCTACAGCCGGCAATTTAAAGCGTTTTTATCACAGATAAGTTACGCTTCGTTGAGTTCGCGGCGGATATCTTCTACAGTTACATGAAGTATCGGAGAATTTTCATCCTTTCTCAATACTACATTTTTTATGCCGGATTGAACTATAAAACGCTTACAAAGAATACAAATAAAATTGTGCCCCCAGATATACATTGTGGCATCTTTACATCTGTCTTGACCTGCCTGAATTATGGCATTTTGCTCGGCGTGGATTGAACGGCAGGTTTCATAGCGGGTGCCAGATTCAATATTATGTTTAATTCTGTAGCATTCACCGCGTTCTGCGCAAGATTCCACCTTAGAAGGTGTTCCGTTATATCCGGTTGCTTTTATCTTTTTATCCTCTCCGACAATTACTGCGCCAACCTGCGCTCTTATACAGTTTGAACGGCTAGCACAGGTTTTTGCAAGATCCAAAAAATAATCTTCCCACGATTTTATTTCCATTACCTTAGTTTCTTGCATTTTTTACCCCCGTTATAATCATTGCAATATTATATTTGTCAGCAAGTGCAATTATATCGGAATCCTTTGCAGCCCCGCCGGGCTGTATTATCAGCGAAATCCTGCCTTGCGCCGCAGCGTATATTCCGTCAATTGTCGGGAGCGTATTATCCAGAACCATTACTGCATTTTTTGTCGTGTCACAGGCGGTCTTTAAGGCTTCTTCCACCCCGGCAATCGGATTTAAGTGTCCTTGTGCTATCGCTACGGTTTTAAAGTTATTAGCGATTACGATAGAATTTGTTCTCGCATATTTTGATACTTTCCACGCAAAAACACCATCTTCTATCTGTTCTTTTGTCGGTTTCGTTTTGGTAACTATTCTGAAAGACTGAACAGACAGTTCGCTCTTGTTAAAATCCTGAACTAACGTTCCAAAAGGCGTTATTTTTGCAATTTTATGCATATAAGATTTAAATCTGCTTAAAGGTGTATTTAATTTTACAATCTTTAGAAACAAATTACGTCTTAAAAGTTCAAAGGCTTCTTCATCATAATCAGGAGCCACAACGACTTTTACAGACATAGAATTTATATGCTTTGCAACTTCAAAGTCAACTTTCTGAGAAAAACCTATTGTCCCAAAAAATGACGCAACAGGGTCGCAGTCAAAAGCCTTATTGTATGCCTCCTCAATTGTACGTCCCAGAGCTACACCACATGGCATTGAGTGTTTTACTATAGCCACAGCATTAACATCATAAAACTCACTCACGACACTCGTAACTTCCACAACGTTATTCAACTCGTTATAAGAAAGCTCCTTGCCATCTACAACTTCATAATCCACCATCTGCGGAGATTTATATAATTCCGCCGCCTGCTGCGGGTTCTCGCCGTACATCAATTTCCTGAAAGCTCCGCATTCATATTCCTCAACTTTATACCAGTCGTTCGGATTTTCTTCCGTATTTTCAAATATTCTTACGTTAACTCTTTTTGCCATATATACCTCGTTCAGTTTTTTATATTAGCACAAATTTAACGTATTTCAATATTTTTTATAATTTTGTAATCTTATATTCATATTTTAAGGCATTTTTGTTGAAATAATTTTATGTCTTTTATATAATTTTTTTGTCATTATAGAAAAAAACTACAGAGGGAAAAATGTCTACTAACAGAATAACAGAAGGCGTAGGTAAAAAAATTGTTGAAGCATTAAAACATCAATCGGATATTGAAATTAATCCTGTTCAAGAGGAAGATAGTTCTTATTCCGCTCCGGTGTATGAAACACCTGAACCTGAAGTTGTCCAGCCTCAAAATAATGAGGGATTTACCTCTAATAACAATTCTTTTGAAAATATACAGGAACCAAAAACTGAACAACAATCATTTACATTTGCAAACTCCCAGCAGATAAATGATACTTTCAATGCAACCATGATGAACTTTCAACGCAAAGATACAATATCTCCTGTCGAGGATTTTGAATTGCCGTCAAATGTTGCGGTGTTAAAACAGCTTATTAACAAACTCCCGTCAGGTGTATCAAAACAAACAGGCGCTCAGATTATTAAGCAAACAATGGAAGCCCTCGGAATTTCTATGACAGGCGTTCTTCAGGAAGCCCAACAGGTTCAGGAAAACCTTAACCAATCAGTCAGAGATTGCCAGACAAACATTCTTGAATATAAAAAACAGATATCTGCGCTTGAAGTTCAGGCTCAAAAATATCAAAGACAATTCGCTGTTGTGAATGATATTATAAGTTTATTTATTCAAACTAATCATTAAAAAAGCGGCATTAAAGCCGCTTTTAAAATTTATATTATTGATAAGAAAATGCCTGCTGAATATTCTTGTCAACCCTTGCTCTGCAGGAATTATATTCAGTTTCAACCATCTTGAGTTTCGTCTGATATTGAAGCATCTGCTGCTCAAGCTTCTGGTCTAACAGCTTTAATTTTGCCTGCCGCTGGTTAAGAGTCTTAACTATCGGATTATCAGAATCATAATCGTTACCTACACGCATTAAATCGTTGCAAGATGTCATCAATTCCGAACGTGTCTGGGTTATCAACTGGATTTTGTATTCCAAATCCATCCTTACGTTGTTCAGATACTGCATCCTTATTGTATCGACTATGAGACCCATTTTCTTTTCCTTCTATCTTGTTTCGTTAAGGTTATTCCCTTTCAAGAAGCTGTGTTGATTATTCTCCGCAATCAACTGTTCCATTTTTTGAAACTGGTGTCTGTGATAATTCAATCTGTACTGAGCCATCTTCAATTTCTTTTTCATAGTCAAGAAATCGCGTAAACCTTCTACAATCGAATTTATCAGAGCTTTGATAGGGCTTTTCCTTATCAGAAAGTTCCTTGAATATATTAGGAAGTCTATCATCCTTTTTATATTCATTACTAAAGTTTCTTGAAGCATTTGTCTCCTTACACTTTAGTTCTACATGTATATAAAAACAATAACCGCAGATTTATTGCCTGTTTTGTAAAGTTTTTTAACATGTCTTAACTAAAGTCTTAACTATTTACTTTTGATGTATCAGCACCGGAACGTTCCATATCTTCACGCTCCTTTTTAGATAACGGAATATTCGACTGAAACTTTAATGCAGAAAGAGAATGCGAGAATATCCCGCAATAAAATTTTACAATTCTTTCCGCAACACTTAATATTATATTCTTGTTTGATATATTCTTTTTCATAATTTTATAAGTTTTGAATAGCTTTACTGTCGCCGTCGATAGATTCTTTCAGCATCTTTTTAACAACATCGCCCTGCGTATCAAGCATTTTACATACGGTTTCAATGTTTCTTACTTTGTTTGAAAGGATTGTATCGGCGTTTGCCGTAATATTACCTGTCACATTCTGGTATGCGGCAAGAGCGGCAGAGGATGTACCTTGCATTAAGTTAGCCATAACAATGGCAGGAAGTCCGAATTCACCCAAATAAGGTGCGGCTGCCTGCATTATACCGCCCCATCCTGAAATTATACTTGCTGCAGGAAGAACAATATTTCTCCCGAGCCAGCCGTAACCGTTTGCAGCACCGACACCGTAGGCAGTTGCACTTGCGACATCTGCAATACCGCCGAGGCTTGAGGCGAACCCTGTTGCTACTCCGCCGGAACTTGTTCCCCAGCCGGTAATTGATGCAGCTCCGCCGGTTGCAGTCCCGCCAAGCCCCCATGATACAGGAGCTGCTCCGCCAGGAAAACCTGAATAATTATACAACGAATCTATACCGTAAGAGGAACCGCCAGTAAAGGGGGAATAATATGAAGTACCTGCAACATTCATGGATTCAGAGGCTCCGAAAACATTTGCAAAGGATGATGGCGCCAGTAAGCTTGCTATTCTATACAAAAAACTTCCGGTCATTTCAAAACCCGTACCGACACCGGTTCCGGAAACCGTAATATCACGAAGTTTATCATAGGTTTCAAATAACTGCGCTTTTGCATCGCCGCTCGCGGAGCCGAATTTGTTTGCTATTACCAGATAACTGTCATTCTTATAAGCCATTTGTACCTCTTATTGTTAATTTGCCGCTCTACTTGAATTAAGGGATTATTCAAAAGTCTTGAATGTAGATTCAATGTTCTTATCAATAACTTTCTTAACCGCTTCCATTTCGGTTTGAAGTGCTTCTTGTTCAGTATCAAGCTGACGCAGTCTTAATTCCAGAGTACGATCCTCTTGTTGAATTCTTTCAGTTCTTGCGTTGATATCCTGAATTGCTTTTTCATAAACCTGCATATCATAGTTATACTGGTTCATTGCATCCTGATATGCGTCCTGATCGGTTTCTGTTTCGGTATTCAGATAATATGTAACTGAAGAATCCTGATAACGTATTGTTTGAGGACGACCTTGTTCATCAAGGTCTACCATTGCCTTTTCAGTTCTTTCAATTTTTTCTTTCACGTTTTTGGCAACATAGTAAGTTAATTTATCCTGATTTTCTGTTGGAAGACTTTGATCAGGACCGCTTATTGCGGAACTTGTCAAATCCTGAGCACAGGCAAATCTTGTTTCACCCTGCCATTCCCAGGTGTAGACATCTTCAGGATCTGCTAAGGCGATATTTGAATCCGGCCAGTCTTTGAGAATTTGTTCATAAGCCGTTTTCATTTCTGGATCTGTCGGATCATATTTTGAAAGTTCACAGTTGCCGACATAAGTCGGTACACCTGATTGAACATAGTAATCTGTTGGATCGCCTGCGGTTTCATCTGCAAGAGCAGAGAGCGAGGTGAAGTGCATTACGCCGTCCTCATCCGTATAGCAGCCTAAATCATCAAATTCTTTACTGATTGATGGGAATTCTTCGACTAATTTATCGTAAACTTTTTTCTGTTCAAGGTTTGTCGGATCGTATTTACTTACCTGATTACCGTTTACTGTATATGTCAGATTTCCTGTAGGTTCTGTTGTCACAATATCAGTACGAGCCGTTGTCTGCTCTGTTATTGTATCGTTATTCGGGTCAATGTATCTGTCTTTAATATTACCAGTACCTTGCAATTCTGTCTGTGAAACAAAGTGAAGGTTGCCGTCTGCATCGGTATAGGTCATTGCATCAGCTTCTGACATATCCGGATATTGGGCTGCCAATCTGTCATAAACCTCTTTTTGTGCAGGATCTGCTGCATCATAGGCATTTACGTTAAATCCGTTAACAGTATAAGCACCTGCACCTGTATCTACTATGTTTGTTCTGTCAACTGTTGCTTCAGATGCTGTACCTGTTTGAATAAATCTATCTTTAACGTCACCTGTTCCGTCTAATTCTGTTCTTGACACAAAGTGAAGATTTCCGTTTGCATCGGTATAAGTCATCATATCATCTTCCTGCATATCAGGATATTGAACTGATAATTGGTCAAAAGCGTCTTTCTGTGCACCGTTTGCAGGGTCATAAGTCGTTACGTTATACCCGTTTACAGTGAATGTAGGCTGTTCTACAGTATCTATATCATCTCTTGAAATAGCATCCTTTGTAGCAACATCATCCTGTAGAACCTGAGGATTTGCTAACTTATTCTGAACACCCTGATAAATATCTGCGAAATGGAAGTGTGTTATGAGATAGTTGTAGCCGTCAGGATCATTTTGAAGTTCTGTCATGCTTGAAATTTCTTCACCAATATTACCGTCTGTATATGTATATTTCAATTCAGTATAGTCTTGAGTGCTCGGAGCTGTCGGAACCTCCAGGGCTAACAAATCATTAAACGTATTTGCACTCTGGTTTGCCAGTGCCGTACGAGCCTGGTTAATCTGTTGTCCTTCATACTCTACGTTAGTTTTTCTTGCGGTCAGTGCCAAATATCTCGCCTGTGAAGCTGCCATACCCATAAGCTGCTCTCCTCTACATTGTCTAAATTGTCTACTACTACATTTCTTTTTTAATTATGTTTTTCCAAAAGTCAACATAACTACAATAAATTATACGGCAATATTAAGAAATTTATACAAACAAATCAGTAAATTTCATACGAATAGATTAGATTTTTTTCAAATTTCATTTATATAAATTAGGATTAAATATGCGCCGTCATAAACGCAAAAAAAGGACCCGCCGGGTTAAATCCGGCGGGTCCTTTCTTATTTACACCATTATTCTGCAGGTTGTTCTTCTTCAGGGTGCGGCTCTGTTACGGATAACGCAATACGTTTATCTGTCGGGTTAAACTTCATAATATAAGTCATAACCTTGTCGCCCACCTGTAAAATATTTCCGTCTTTGTTTTGAAGTTCTACTACTTCGTTATGCGGAAGGAGCGCTTCCACTCCAGGGAATACTTCAACAAATGCACCGAAGTGTTTAATTCTTGTGATTGTACCTTCAACTTTGTCGCCTTCTTTAATTTGTTTTTCAGCCTCTAACCATGGATCAGGCTCAAGGTTTTTCAAACTTAAAGAAACACGCTGTTTGTCGTGGTCAACAGCAATAACTTCAACGTCAATTTTGTCGCCGACATTCAAAATATCTGTCGGGTGGTCAATCCATCTCCACGAAAGTTGGGACAACGGAAGAAGTCCATCAATTCCGCCAAGGTCAACGAATGCGCCAAAATCAGTAATTCTGACAACATCACCCTTAACGATTTGACCAGGTTCAATTTGAGAGAATACATTTTTTCTTGCTTCAACTGCGCTGTCTTCATAAACTTTCTTATTAGAGAGAATGAAGTTATTCTGCTGGCTGTCAAGAGTTAAGATTTTTAATTCAATCTTAGATCCTACTTCCAGATCAGTTTCCTTTGTTCTCAACTGAGAAGAAGGAACGAAACCTCTAACGCCTGAAATTTCGACTAAAATACCGCCCTTAACGATTCCGGCAATTGTACCGAGAATAGTTTCATCAGCGGCTTTTGCTTTTTCAAGCTCTTTCCATGCGTAAGCAAAATCAACTTTTTTACGGGAGAGAAGAAATTTGCCATCCTCATCTTCTTCTCTTATAATTAGGAATTCATATTCCTTGCCTTTTTCAAATTTATCTTCAACTTTTTCGTCTTTTTCAACAGCCTCGCGGGTCGGAACTATTGCGATGGTTTTTGCACCGATATCAACCATTACGCCGTGGCTGTCATAGCCGCATACTATACCTTTTACAAGGTCGCCTTTTTGAAACTTGTAATCATATTGTTTCAGCAATTCTTCAAAATCTAATTCACTTGATGTCATCTTTACTCCATTGTCCAAAAGACATTACCTATTAACTTTGCTACTATTTTAGCAGACGAAAGTCAATATGTAAAGGTTTTTTAACCTTACTTAACAAATTTTTACAGCACAACACAGGCATATCCTCTGAACATGCCTGTTATTTATGCGTTTTTGTTATTTAATTAGGATTTCAATGAAGCAATTAGCTCATTGATTGCGCTCTCCTGAATTTCGATTTCGGCAATTCTTTCTTTTGTTTGCTGAATTAATTCACTCGGGGCATTTGCGACAAATTTCGGGTTGTTAATTCTTCCCTGGAGGGATTTTTTCTCCCCTGTTAATTTGTCGAGTTTCTTTTGCTGGCGCTTGATTTCTTCATTAAAATCAATCAGATTTTCCAGCGAAAGTACTATTTTTGAGGCAGACACAACTGCTGTTGCCGTTTTTTGCGGAACTGGAGCGTTTGAGTCTGCATAAGTTATATGTTCTACTTTTGCGAGTCGTTTGATATAAGACTCAATCGCTTTGAATATTGGTTTTTCATCTTCTGCGGCACGGATTTCAATATCTATCTTTAATGAGGTTGAGATATTGAAGCTCTGTCTTACGTTACGCAGAGATTTAATAGTTTCGAAAACCAGTTCCATTTCTTTAGCTTCCTGCGGGAATGAAAGTTTTTCATCATACACAGGGAATTGAGCCACAATAATCGCAGGTGGAAATCCCTCCACCGCAGCTGCGGTCCCCCTCCCTTTACAAGGGAGGTCAGGGATTAACTGCCATACACGCTCTGTGATATGCGGCATTATCGGGTGAAGCATTCTTAATGACATATCAAGAACGTATCTGAGCACTCTTTGTGTATTAAGCTTCAAATCTGCATCCTGAAGTTGGATTTTCGCGATTTCAACATACCAGTCGCAGTATGAATTCCAGAAGAAATCGTAGAGAATATGTGCAACTTCACCTATTCTGAATTCTTTAATATTCTCATTAACTTCTTTTGCAGTTGAATTTAATTTATCTAAAATCCACTTGTCGGCGATAGTAAGATTATCAAAATCAATATCCTTGTTATCAACGCCTTCAAGGTTCATGAGAACAAATCTTGAAGCGTTCCAGATTTTATTGGCAAAATTTCTGCCGTATTCAAATCTTTCCTCACTCATTTTGATATCCTGACCGCCATAAGTACAAAGCGATGTCATTGTAAATCTCAAAGCGTCACAGCCGTACTGGTCGATAATTTTAACAGGGTCAATTGTATTGCCTTTTGATTTAGACATTTTCTGACCTTTTTCATCCCTGATTAACCCGTGGATATAAACGGTTGAGAAAGGAGCTTTTCCTGTAAATTCCAATCCCATTGTAATCATTCTTGCAACCCAGAAGAAAATAATATCAAAGCCGGTTACAAGGGTAGTTGTCGGATAGAATTTTTTAAAATCAGGGCTTTCAGTATTTGGCCAGCCCATAGTTGAGAAAGGCCACAAACCCGATGAGAACCAAGTATCAAGTACATCAGGATCCTGCGTATAATTTTCAGGATCAGGATTTTCTCTTGCAACAACCATTTCGCCTGTTTTATTGTGGTAATATGCAGGGATTTGATGCCCCCACCAGAGCTGGCGTGAGATACACCAGTCGCGGATATTTTCCATCCAGCCGAGGTAATTTTTCTCCCATCTTTCAGGTACAAACTTAATTCTGCCGTCTTTAACCGCTGCAATAGCTTCTTTTGCAAGCGGAGCCATTTTTACGAACCACTGTTCGGAAAGAAGCGGTTCAATTGTTGTTCCGCAGCGCTGGCATTTGCCGACATTGTGTTCGTGGTCGCGGGTTCTTAATAAGAAATTATTATAAGAAAGCATTCCGATGATTTTTTCTCTTGCTTCATAGCGATCTAACCCGTGGAGTTCAGGCGGAACTTCGCCGCAAGCCTTCATTTTACCTTCGCCGTCGATAACCCAGATAGGTTTTAAGTTGTGGCGTTTGCCGACTTCAAAGTCGTTCGGGTCGTGAGCAGGGGTAATTTTTACAGCGCCGGTGCCGAAATTTCTGTCAACGTATTCATCCGCAATAATAGGAATTTCTCTTCCGGAAAGCGGGATTATAACTGTTTTGCCGACCAATTCTGAATATTTATGATCATCAGGGTGAACGGCAATTGCAACGTCACCGAAAATTGTTTCAGGACGGGTTGTTGCAACTATAATCGCACCCGATTCGCCTTTAACAGGATAAGAGATTTCCCACATGTGCCCCTGTTCGGTTGCATATTCAGTTTCAACATCAGAAATTGCTGATTGACAGCGAGGACACCAGTTTACAATATATTTTCCTTTATAAATCAAGCCTTTTTCGTAAAGTCTGACAAAAACCTCTTTAACAGCTTCTGAGCAGCCTTTGTCAAAGGTAAATCTTTCTCTTGTACGGTCAAAAGAAGCACCTAAACGTTTACACTGGTCAAGGATTGCTGATTTATGTTCATTAGCCCAAGCCCAGGTTTCTTCAAGGAATTTTTCTCTGCCTAAATCGTAGCGGGAGAGTCCTTTTTCTCTAAGTTTCTTTTCAACAACGTTTTGAGTTGCAATACCTGCATGGTCAGTACCCGGAAGCCACAGTGTTTCATAACCGCTCATTCTGTGGTAGCGGGTTAAGATATCTTGCAAAGTTTCATCAAGAGCGTGCCCCATGTGGAGAACACCCGTAACGTTTGGCGGCGGAATTACAATTGAAAAAGGAGGCTTGTCGCTATTTGCGTTTGCCGTAAAATATCCGCCCTCTTCCCAAAACTTATAAATACTTGCTTCGGTATCTTTTGCATCATAAACCGTAGGTAAATCTTCTATTTTTAACGCTGTCATATAAAAAATCCCTCTTATCTTTATCGTATAATTTTACGATAACACAAAAAAAAGAGAGCGTAAATATTTCCGAAAGAATAGAAGGTGTTGCTACATAATTTGAATACTGTCCAGTTAAAAAAAAAGAAGTGACTGATTTTTGTTGAACCCTTCACTCTTCACTAAAAAGGCTGGATTGCTTCGCTACGCTCGCAATGACAAAAAATTCCCCAACCCCCTTTATAAAAGGGGGTAAAATATATTCCCTCTCCCCTTGAGGGAGAGGGGTAGGGTGAGGGGCAATGGTCACATAGCGTCATTCCGGAAGCGTAGGAAAAACTAATTGAGACGTAAGGCGAAATTTAGTTTTTTACGCTATGCGGAATCGCATTACCCCCCACGTGAATAACATTTAATAAAAAAATTGTCATTCCAAAACACTTTCAGAATGACAATTTTTTTATTGAATAGCTTTGTTCTATGGCGCGAAAATCCTTTACGCTTTCGGAATGGAATTTGCGATAATTTCCATTTCTTCCAATGATGCGTAAACAGCATGACAGCCGCAATCTACATAAAGAATTTGACCTGTTGTACCTGTTGATAAGTCAGAAGCTAAGTATAAACCGGCTTTTCCGACATCTTCAAGTGAAACGTTTCTGCCAAGAGGAGCTTTTGCAACTGCAGCTTTAAGCATTTTATCAAATCCTGAAATACCTTTTGCAGCAAGAGTTTTAACTGCACCTGCAGAAATACAGTTGACTCTGATACCTTTTTTGCCAAGATCTGCCGCAAGGTATCTCATTGAAGATTCTAATGCAGCCTTTGCAACGCCCATAATATTATAGTTTGCAACTACATACTCAGAACCAAGGTAAGTAAGCGCAAATATTGAACCGCCCTCATTCATAATCGGTTCAGCGTGCTTACAAAGAGAAATTAAAGAATAAGCGCTTACGCCCATTGCTAAATCCCAGCCCGCACGGGATGTATCAATAAATCTACCCTGCAAATCTTCTTTTGCGGCAAAAGCTACGGCATGAACAACAAAATCTATTTTTCCGTAATGTTTTTCACATTCTTTAAATACAGCCGCAACTTCTTCTTCTTTCGTGACATCGCAGCTCATAATAATTTTGGCACCCATATCTTCTGCAATAGGTCTTACGCGTTTTTCCATAGCTTCACCCGCGTAAGTGAATGCAATATCCGCACCTGCTTCATGAAGCTGTTTTGCAATCCCGTAAGCAATCCCGTGAGTATTTGATACTCCGAAAATAACCCCTTTTTTACCTTCCATTAATTTCATATCTATATCTCCCTCTAGAATTAACTGACTAAAATACAATTTTCTGAACTTGTTTCAGAATTTCTATAAAGAAATTTTATCAAAAATAAAAAATTTACGCAAACAAAAAAGTAACAAAAATAAATATTAACAATTGTAACAAAAGTAAAACATGCTGAAATCAGGCGTTTTGGCAATACTTTATATATTTAAGAGAGTAAATATACGGAGAGCTTTACATTGAGTATTAATGTAAACAATATGAATAAGGCTGATTTAGTCAAGCTAGCTATGCAAAAGCAAAGCGGCAAGACAGCCACTGCAAACCAACCGTCTTATATGACTAAGAACGGTTCAATATTCAATGCTCCGAATGCAAATCAAACGACACAAACAAACAACACACAAGAAACAAAACCTAAAACACTTTCAGAAGGTATAGAAAAATTAAAGAACAGTCAGGCACAAGAAACCGGAGAAAAGAAATTATATGAAAATATAGACGGAATTAAAACCGCCAAAGAAGGCAGAGAAGCCATAAATCAGTTAAAAGAAGATATAGAGGGTGCAAAGTCTTTTAAAAAATTAAAATTACAAAAACAGTTAGAGAAACTTGAAGAAAAACAAAAACAATTAGTAGAACAAGAATTTAAACAATCGCAGGAAAATCTGAAAAGTATAGCCCGCGGCGACGGCGCAATTACAAATGATGGAAACGCCGGTTCAGGTAAATCTTCATCTGTTGACGGTCAAGATGTCAGTGCAGATGAAGGTAAAGCTATGGCTAATGATGCAGAACAGGAAAACGCAAAACTTGAGAAACAAACAGCTGATACAAAAAAAGATGCAAAAGAAGTTGAAGGTTATCAAAAAGAAGCAAAGACAACTCAAAAAAACGTTAAAAAAGACGAAGCTAAATTTAACAAAGAAATAGCTAAAGAGAGCAAACAAATAACTCAAAATCAGACTTTAATGGCTAAAGAATCTGAAACAATGACTCAAACGAAAGCTGAAATTGATGCCCTTCAATCTGAATTACAGACATTAACAGCTGACAGCACAGGTATGGGAGAAAACAGTGCATTCTCATTGAAACTGGCAGGAGAACAAAGCACAGGTCAAACAAACGGCGCATCATCATCTGACGATACCGCGGGCAGAATTGAAGAACTTCAAAATCAAATTGGGGTCAAAGCCGATGCTATGCAGGTAAGCAGCCAAAAACTTACTAAATTGCAGACTTCAACAAACAAATCAATAACCGTAATGCATAACAAGGTAAGATTGAAATCTGTTTATTATCAAAAAGCCCAGAAAACAATGGAAACCCAACAGAAAACAACAGATAAGATTTTGAATGTTGCAAACAAGGTTGATGATATAAGCCAGACAGTACAACAGGTTGGTAAGACCCTGCAATACGTTGGTAAAGGTATGATAATTGCAGGTAAAGCACTTGCTTCGAATCCATTCACAGCAGGAGCAGGCGCTGCATTAATCACTGCCGGAGGCTTTACGCAAAAAGCAGGTACTGTAACCGAAATGGTCGGTCAGTATGGTTCATTAGCTGCAAACGTTACCAAAACGGCATGTCACGTAGCTGACGGAAACTTTGCCGCAGCGTTACAGACAGCAGGAGCAGCAATTCAATCAGGTGCAGCCGCAGCTAAGAGCACACAAGGACTTAAAGAAAACATGAAAGCAATCGACGCATCTGTTGAACAGGCTCAAACAGATGCCGCCGCTTCAGTTCAGGCAAAAGAAATGGCTAAAGAAATGAAAGAAAGCGGCAAACTTGATGAAATGGGTATGACGCAAAAAGAAGCCGCATCAACAATCAAAGGCAACATGATGGAAGATGTCAACTCAGGTAAGCTTGAATACAAAGACGGACAATTCAGAACTGCATCTCACGGCGTTGAAATGGGCGCTGACGGAAAACTTTACCAGACGGGAATTTCTTCTAACGCACCGAACATTGACCCTAACTCTCCAAGCGGCTTAGCTAACGGTTTGCAGACGGCGACAACCGGTATTAAAAACGGAGGAGAAAAATTATCATTCGGTCAAAAACTGAAAAACGGATTTAACTCTTTGGGTAATGGCGTCAAGAAAATGGCAAGCAATCCTGATACCCTCATGAAATTAGGTAAACAAATGTCTACCCTTGGAGCTTCTATGGCTCAAAAATCACAGCAGGCAGGACGCACTCAAGGTAAATCCGGCGGATATTCGTTACCACCGCAATACGAAATGAACTATGGCAGACTTGCACGCGGTGAAGAAATGATTAACAGATATAAAAACCGTGCAGCAGCTTAATTTTCCATAAAAAAATACGTTATTGCCAGGATTTAACCGAAGCAATCCAGCCTTTTAACACGTGAAGAGTGAAAAGTGAAGTGTGAAGTGACTAATTTTTTATTGAACACCTCACTCATCACTTATCCCGGAACTGGTATCTTTGTTGGGCAGGTATGCCCAACCGACATTTTAAAAGGTGAAGGGTGATACGTGAAGCGTGAGGAAACTATTTATTTTGTTGAACTTTTCACCACTCACTATTCACTTATGTACCCATCACCCCTGCCCATCTGCCGCAAGGGGAGAGGAAATAATGCTACCCCCTTTGTAATGGCATTGTTAACTTTTTATTGCTATGAATTTTATTATTTTTGTCCTCCCCTTGCGGGAGGACCGAAATCTTTGATTTCGAGGAGGGGAAGCAATGAAAAGTTAACAAACTTCTTTGTAATGAGGGATAAAGGAGATTTTTGGCACCATTTGTAAGGGAGGTGGCGCAAAGCGCCGGTGGGTTTTCTACAATGCACACTAACCCGAATTCGTAAATTCGATCATACCCATTAACAAATCCTTCCCCCATCAGCAAGGAAAGAGAGGGAGAATGCATAAGGCAATCCAGCCTTTTATTTTTTTAATGATAAAGCGTCGTTTGTTGCCTCTAATAATAAATTCATATAGAGGATTTTATTTGCTGCAGCTTCATCAAGATTAATAAACTCTGCTCCTGCACGTCTGTCAGTTGCTGATACGATTTTTACATCGGCATTCACGTGTAAATCACCGCATTCTATCTCCACCGGAAATACGTCGCCGACTTTTAAGCCTTTATGGTGAGTAAGGGCAAGTCCGCCGCGTGAAATATCAATTACAGATTCTACCGCACTATTTTGGGTTTTTACAATTTCAACAGGAGAGAGCGGATTATTAGCGTTAAACCTTATGAATTGACGTTTATCAATAGTTGGAACGTTATCGGATACATCTTTACGCTGAATCCAGGTTTTGTAATCCGCATCATTTCTATTAACTGACGGAGCAGTATCCCCAGTCGGGGTTGTGACCTCAGTTGGAGTTGTGTCCTCAGTCGGGGTTGTGTCCTCGGTCGGAGTTGTGTCCTCAGTCGGAGTTGTGTCCTCGGTCGGGGTTGTATCCTCGGTCGGGGTTGTGTCCTCAGTCGGAGTTGTGTCCTCAGTCGGAGTTGTGTCCTCGGTCGGAGTTGTGTCCTCGGTCGGGGTTGTATCCTCGGTCGGGGTTGT
>CALUVR010000019.1 GCA_944324285.1 Candidatus Gastranaerophilales bacterium
ATGCGTCAGCATTTAACGACATCCATTCGGTCTTGCGCTGCAAAGCAGCGCTGTTATATAGCGTGTTTTTCTTTCTTGTCCGGTATTCTTTCTTTTGACATCGCAACCAAAAGAAAGAATACCGGTGCAGGGCTTGGGGCTGCAGAAGCCCCAAATATAGAAAATCTTTTACGCACTGGGCTGTTCCTATAAAAGCGACCTCTATTAAAGAGGCCGCTTTTTATTCTGTATTTATTTTATGTTATGCAGCAGTTGCAGCAGCTTTTTTGTTATTTTTATGGTCTTCCCAGATGTCTACAAGTACCGAGCAGAAGAATATACTTGAATATGTGCCGATTGCAATACCGATTAACATCGCAAGTACAAAGTCTTTTGTCGTTACACCGCCGAAGAAATACAATGCTGCAAGCGTGATTATTGTTGTCAGTGATGTGTTGATACTTCTTGCTAAAGTCTGGTTAACTGACGCATTGACAATTTCTCCGAAAGACATTTTCTTTGAGTAATAACGCAGGTTTTCTCTAATTCTATCGAATACAACGATTGTATCGTGGACGGAGAACCCGACAACCGTCAAGATTGCAGTGATAAATAATCCGTCGATTTGAACGTTGTATAAAAGCCCGAGAAGAGAAAATATACCCACTACAAAAAGTACGTCGTGTGCAATACCGAGAATTGCGGCAAGCGCATAATCAAATTTAAATCTAAAAGAAAGATATGCAATAATCCCTAAAAATGCAAGACTTAACGCAAGGAGCGAATTTTTAAACAATTCTCTTCCTAAAGTCGGTCCCACAGAACTTACTGAAATCAAGTCAGGATTTGTGTAATCTTTTGATAAAGTTTCAGTGATTTTGTTCACGGTATCTTTATCTTCTCCGATGAATTTAGTTTTTATTGAAATAATACTTTTCAAATCAGAATTTTTTGAAGATTCTGCATTTGCGTGGAGAATTTGGATTGACGGATTTTCAATCCCTATTTTTTCCAAATCCGTACGGGTTTTGCTCATATCTGCGTTAGTGACGTTTTTGTTAACTCCGTACTGGAGAATAGTCCCGCCGGTATAGTCAATGCCGACTTTAAGCGGAATATGATTTTCGTTATGGATAGTCGAATAAACTAGCGCAATAACTCCCGGCAATAGCAATATTGCGGAAATACAGAGCCACACTATTCTGTATTTAACTATATCTATTAAGTGTCTTGATGTTATCTCATTCATTTTTTATTTACCTCTTTTTATTAAATTTTAACAGTGCCTAATCCAAAATACCGAAACGTGCATTTTCGCGTTTTGTTTCGGTTGCTTCAAAGCCTTTTCCAATCTCGTCTTTACGCAGACCGAAGAGTGCAGGGTATTTGAGTTCCCCTGTACCGAAGATTAAATGCATGAAGTTTTTCGTGATTGTGATTGCACTGAACATGGAAACAATTACACCTAAAGCAAGAGTGAGCGCAAAACCTTTAACAATACTTGTACCGAGCATATAAAGGATTACGCAGGTAATAATCGTTGTCATATTTGAATCGAAAATACTTGTGAAAGCTCTGTCAAAGCCTGAATTGATAGCTGTGAATAAATTTCTGCCGGCTCTTAATTCTTCTTTGGTTCTTTCAAAGATAAGAATGTTAGCATCAACCGCCATACCGATACTCAGGATAAAACCTGCGATACCTGCAAGAGTCAAGGTAACAGGAATAGCTTTAAATAAAGCAAAGAGCATTAAACTATAGATAATTAATGCAACGTCAGCAATTAAACCGGGGAGTCTATAATATGCAATCATAAAGAGCATTACTAAGCCTAAGCCGATAATCCCTGCAACTTTTGATTTTGCAATACTATCTGCACCGAGTGTAGGTCCTACGGTATTTTCTTCAACGATTTTTGCAGGAACAGGAAGTGCACCTGCATTCAGAAGGTTAACCATTCTTTCAGCCTCTTCATAGGCAAACCCGCTGTCACCGCCTGAAATCTGCGCTTTTCCGCCGTAGATTGGTTCATTTACATTAGGAGCTGAAACCAAATCTCCATTAAAGAATATAGCCATTGGTTTATTTACTAATTCTTTTGTGAGTTCCGCGAATTTTTTAGAACCTTCTGATTTAAATTCAAGAGAGACAACCCAGTGACCTGCAGCGTCAGTTGTAAGAGTAGATTTAGCTAAATCCTGACCTGTTAAGCCTGTTTCAACCCAGGTTTGAACTCCGTCTTTACCGATAGCTTCTTTTTTGAATTCCAATTGAGCGGTTTCGCCTAAGAAAGCTTTTGCTTCTTTCAAATCCGTAACGTTCGGGATTTCAACGAGTAATCTTTTTTCTCCTGTCTGTTGTACGACAGTTTCTGCAACCCCGAGTTTATTTACACGATTTTCTATTGCAAATTGTAATCTGTCCATAACTTCCTGAGTAATTACAGGAACACTTTTTGTGGTTTCGGCTTCAAGAACAAGGCGGGAGCCCCCGACAAGATCAAGTCCGAGCTTGGTTGGTTTGACGAAAATTGTAACTATTGAAGCTATTACAATAAGTACAATTGCCCAAAACATGATAATTTTGTTTTTCACTTTTTTTATCCTCTTATATCTGTACTTTTTTAACTTATTTCGTGCGGATAAATTCCGCGTTGCAGTTTTAATTTTATTAAAAAATAAAACTCAATTTGATAGCCTGAGCGGGCTAATCATTTTTGACACTGTCCAAAACTTTAAAGAGTTCTGTTTTTTCATCGTCAGAAAGTTCGACGAGCGGACGTCTGACAACATCTTCAATAATACCTTTATGAGCAAGTGCAGCCTTAACAGGGACCGGGTTCGGCGCCATAAAGAGTTTTTTGAAAGCAGGATAAAGTTTTTTGTGCATATTAAGAGCTGCCAAAAACTCTCCTGTTTTATAATTCCTAATCATTGATTTAAGTTCGGATCCGAAAATATGAGATGCCACTGAGATAACCCCTCTTGCGCCGAGAGAAAGCATCGGGAGGGTTAAACTGTCGTCGCCTGAATAGATTGAAAAATCTTCAGGACAGAGAAGCTTCATTTCTGTAATAGCATCCATATCACCGCAGCTTTGTTTAATTCCGACGATATTATCAAATTCTTTTGCAAGCTGTGCCACAGTCTGCGGCTGCATGTTAACGCCGGTTCTTGACGGTATATTATAAATAATTACAGGCAGGTTTGTACTTTTTGCAATAGCTGAAAAGTGTTCAATCATGCCCTTTTGCGACGGTTTATTATAGTAAGGGACAACAGATAAAATTGCATCGACGTCTTCTTTTTCCGCAAGTTTAGCGGTTCTGATGGCAGTCATTGTGCAATTAGAACCTGCATTCATAATAACTTTTGCTTTATTAGCGTTTGCGCGTTTTACAGTGCTTAGAACTTCAATTTCTTCTTCGTGCGTAAGGGTTGGGCCTTCGCCTGTAGTTCCTGCAACTAGAAGGGTATCACTCCCGTTATTAATAAGATATTTTGTTAATTCTTCAACTTTGTTGTAATCAATTTCTCTATTTTTATCAAACGGCGTAACCATAGCGGTTATAACTTCCCCGGCGTCAAATCTGATAGCCATAAATACCTCTTTTCTTAAAAACTAAGACTTTCTCCTTTTAAATTATATCTCAAACATGCTATATGGGCGGTTTATATTAAGAACGTTAAAGTAAAATAAAAAAAGGAGTATGCCTTTTGGTATTTTTCGTGCTACCATTTTAATTATGAACTGGAAAAATCTAAGCAAAAAGAAGAAGGCTTATTTATTTGCATTTATCGCTATTGTAGGGCTTTTGATGTGGGCATTTATCTCCGCCGGAGTGATAACCCATAACTTTAACAGAAGCCAGTTATCAGGACAAAAAGATAAGCAGGAAGCCCTGATTAACGGTATTATTCTGACGGAAACTAAAAACGAGAAAAAATACTGGGAAATCTACGGCGATACAGGAAATTACGACAGTACAAACGGTGTTGCCATGCTCGACAACTGTATCGGAAATTTTTATGATGAAAATAATGAAGTATCTATGAGTTTTGAATCTTCCAAAGGCACCTACAACGAAAGAAAAAAACAGATTATAATGTATGATGATACAACAATTGTAATCAAAGACGGAACCATACTGGAAGCAGACAGATTAACCTGGTCCGGCAGCGATGAGCCTGTTATAGCAAAAGGCAACGTCAAAATTACAAGAGGGAAAGAACTATATGCGACTGCTGATATCGTTGAGATAAGTCCGGGATACGATGACTTTAAAATTATCGGCAACGCTGTTTCAAAATTGTACGATACCAAGGAGAAATAATGAAAAAGATATTATTTGCTTTATGTTTATTAATTGCGACATGTCTGATTACACAGGCGTCAGAACTTGTAATTGAATCAAAAACACAAAGTTACGCGGAAAAAGATAACAAAATCAAATTCGACGGTGATGTCAAAGTTTCAATTGACGACTTAAAAGTTGTCGGGGAATCTGCTGATGTCGATATTGATAAAAACCAGCAGCTTGATACTGCAACTTTTTATGATAAACCTTATGCTTATGAAATTAAAAAAAATAAAAAAAGAGAGGTTAAAGCAAATATCTTAAAAGTTTCATTGATTACAAAAATCGTTAGAGCCGAAGGGGATACACAATCTGTAGTTTTTGACGGCAAAACTCCAGTTGTAGTTATCAATTCCGATATTCAGGAATACAACACTAAAACCGGTGTTATGACTGCAACAGGCATGGTTACAATTAAATACAAAGAAATTGAAACTTTCTCTGATAAAGCTATTATAAAAACCGATAAAAACGGGGATTTGAAAGATCTTGAATTAATCGGAAACGGCAGAGTAAAACGTGAAACCAATGAATCTTTTGCCGACAAATTTTACTATAATGAAGCAACCAAAATCCTGACAGCTACGGGTAATACAACATCTAACGTTTTGATGGAGGACGGTACAAAACTTGTCTTAAAATCAAATATTCAGGAATACGTTCAGGATAAAAATACATTCAGTGCAAGCGGAAACGTAAGAGTGTGGTATAAAGATTACTATGCAGTCGGTCCGAAAATTAATGTTTATCCTGACAAAACAACAAATAAACCGAATGATATTTATTTTGTCGGAAGATCAAGTATTACGCAGGGAGTGAGAACGATTTATGCAGATAAGATGAAGATGATGCTGAATCCGAAAGATTTCCATGCAGAAGGGAATACAAGAACAGTTATCAGAAACCTTGGCAACGGTTCTGATGAAAATCAGACTGAAAACAGCGGCGGTATTGGATTAGGATTATAAATATGAGCGACAAAATTAAAACAGCAGTAGAATGTTATAATAAAGGCGAATACGAAAAAGCAATAGATATATTTAGTTCCGTGTTGGAAACCGAAAAGCCGACGGCGGAAGTTTATAATAACGTTGCACAGTGTTATGCTAGTATCGGCAACAATGAAAAAGCAGAGGATAATTTCTTAAAAGCAATTGAACTTAATCCTAAACTTCCTCAGGCATATATAAATCTTGCTGACATTTATTTTAAGACAAAAGATTACGGCAACGGTATCGAACTTTTGTGTCAGGGAATTTACGAACTTCCTGATAATATGGTTCTGAGGCATTATCTTGCGCGTTTTTATATGGAAGATGCGCGTCTTGATTTGGCGGTGGATGAGTTGGAAAAAGTTCTTGAAGTTCAGCCGGAAAATTATGATGCTTATTATGACCTCGGCAAAGTCCATTTTGAACTCGGAAATTATGATTCAGCCATAGAAAATTTTGAAAACGTTCTTGAATTCAAAGAAAATAATGTCTGGATATATTATTACCTCGGGCAGGCGTATGAGGCAAACGACGAAATTGATAAAGCATTGTCAAACTATCTGAAAGCGATAGCAAGGGATGACGGATTTTATCAAGCTTATAAAAAAGCCGCAATTCTTTTTCTCGCAAGAGGGGATTATGAGGATGCGATTGAATATTTTGAAGATTATATGAATATGGAAATCCCTGCAGAGGAAAAAGAAAACATTTCAAAATTGGTAGAGAGAATTAAAAAGAAAACAGCAAATGAAAAATAAATTCTGGATAGCGTTTTCCGCAATAGAACAAATCGACAGTCCTTTCATTCATAGACTCTATAATTACTTTGGTGATATAGAGGAGGCTTTTAATGCAGGACTGAATGAATTATCGCAGATTGACGGGTTGAGTGTAAAAAGAGCCGAAACTTTTTTGCGCGAGCGCGACAAAATTGATCCGGATAAAGCGCTCTTTGGGGTTGAAAACCGCGGTGTAAATTATCTTACACTTGAAGATGATAATTATCCGAAAATGTTGAAGCAGATTTCAGACCCGCCTGCGGTTTTATATTACAGGGGGGATTTATTTAATTGTAATTTAGATAGAACAGTTGCTGTTGTTGGGTCAAGGAAATCAACTTACCACGCAAAAGAAGCGGTCAGAAAAATCTTATCGGAACTCACCGGCACTGATATTTGTATAGTATCAGGGCTTGCTGCGGGAATTGATACGACTGCACATGAGGCGGCAATGGATAACGGATTAAAAACAATCGGCGTAATCGCAAGCGGTTTTGATTTTATTTATCCAAGTTCCAACAAAAGACTGTATGAAAAGATAGAAAAAGAGAATGGTGCTGTTGTCACGGAATATTACCCGACATTCCAGCCGTTAAAGTTCAGGTTCCCGCAGAGAAACAGAATAGTTTCGGGGCTTTCATACGGCACTCTTGTTGCAGAAGCCTCCTTAAAAAGCGGTGCATTGATTACCGCAAACTTATGCCTTGAACAGGGGAGAGAATTGATGTGTATTCCGGGGCTTATTTCAAATCCGAATACGGAAGGAATTTATAAGCTTTTGAAAAATGGTGCAACTCTTGTGACACAGGCTCAGGATATTCTTGAGGCTCTGAACTGGGAAATTAAACCCGCAGAACAATTGACAATGGATTTGAGCGGATTAACAGATATTGAATTAAAAATTCTGAACGCAATAGAAGTTGAAGAAAAAGGATTTGACGAAATCGCGGCAATAACAAAGATTGACACCGTGGAATTATTGACAAACTTGACAACCATGGAGCTTAAAGGCATAATAAAACAGGTAACCGGCGACAGATATAAGAGGGTATAAATATAAATGGCAAAAGCGGCAGCAGCAGAAAAAACAGAGGGCGCGCAGGCGTCAAAAACTAAATCCAAAAAAGAGAAAGCTCTTGTAATAGTAGAGTCTCCTGCAAAATCCAAAACCATCAGAAAAATTTTGGGGGATAGTTATACTATAGAAGCAAGTTTCGGTCACATCAGGGATTTACCGCAGAATGTTCTCGGGTTTGATGTCAATAACGGTTTCCAGCCATCTTTTGTTGTTATCCCCGAGAAGAAAAAAGTCGTTACCAAATTGAATGAATTATCAAAAAAAAGCGATAAAATATTTCTGGCTTCCGACCCCGACCGCGAGGGAGAGGCTATTGCCTGGCATGTCAGACAGGTTCTGAATGTGCCGGATGATAAGGTTTTCAGAATTGAATTTAACGAGATTACGCCGAAGGCAGTAAAATACGCGGTTGAACATCCGCGCGCAATTGATATGGACAGGGTAAAAGCCCAGCAGACAAGACAAATTCTTGACAAACTCGTAGGCTACAAATTAAGTCCTGTTTTATGGAAACAGCTCGGAAATTATCACCTCTCTGCGGGACGCGTTCAATCTGTCGCCCTCAGAATGATTTGCGAAAGAGAAGAAGAAATCGAAGCTTTCGTTCCGGTTGAATACTGGTCTATTCATACAGAATTGGAAAAAGAAGGGGGCGTTTTCGAGGCCGAACTTTCCAAATATAAAGATAAAAAAATCGAAATCAAAAATGAAGAAGAAGCGCAAAAGATTGTAGAATTTCTCTCGGATAAATCAACGGAATACAAGGTTGAAAAGATTACAAACAGGGAAACAAAACGTAAGCCCACAGCACCTTTTATCACTTCAACTTTGCAAAGAGAAGCCTCCTCAAAACTAGGTTACGGCGTTCAAAAAACAATGCAGATTGCGCAGAAATTATACGAAGGTATTGAACTTGAAAACGGCGCAGTCGGTTTGATTACCTATATGAGAACCGACAGTACAAGAATTTCCGATGACGCGCAGGCAATGGCAAAAGATTTTATCCTGAAAAATTACGGCGAGAAATATTATCCTGAAAAGCCAAATGTTTACGCCAAAGGCAAACAAAATGTTCAGGACGCCCACGAAGCCATCAGACCGTCATACCCTGAGCGGACGCCTGACAGTATAAAAAAATATCTTTCTAATGAACAGTACAGGTTGTATAAATTAATCTGGAATAAATTTATGTCGTCCCAGATGACAAATGCAACCGTTGCAAATAAAGCCGTTGAAATAACGGCAGGCGACTATACATTAAGAGCCAGCACAAGCAAGGTAACTTTCGACGGTTTCCTGAAACTTTATAACGAGAATGATGAAGAAGATAATGCACCAAAGGAAAAAATTCCTGATTTGCATAAAGATGACATTCTGACCTGTCGTAAGGTTACGCCGAAACAGCACTTCACCCAGCCGCCGCCAAGATACTCGGAAGCAACTCTGGTTAAGGCGCTGGAAGAGTACGGAATCGGTCGTCCGTCAACTTATGCCTCAATTATTACAAAAATTCAGACGCGCGGTTATGTTGAGAAACTGGAAAAAGCACTGGCGCCGACGCTTCTTGGTAGAACTGTCTGTAAACAGCTCATGTCGCAGTTTACGGATGTTATGGATTATAAATTTACAGCCGGCATGGAAACAAAATTAGACCAGATTGCGGATAAAAAAGCTGTATGGAATAAGGTTCTCGAGGATTTCTACGAACCGTTTATCGAGGTTGTAAATGACGCGATGAAAAGCGGTGAGCGGGTACGAATTGAAACAAATGTTATGTGTCCGAACTGCGGCAAACCGATGCTTGTCAGAACAAGCCGTCAGGGGAATCAGTTCTTAGGGTGTTCAGGATATCCTGAATGCAAAACCGTAATGTCTTTAAATGCAATGGCAGAAGGCGCTTCTTCTCAAACCCCTTCCGAAGCTGAGAAATGCGAAGAAAAATGTGAAAAATGCGGCTCTGATATGGTATTTAAAACAGGACCTTACGGCAAGTATATGGAATGCACTAATGAGGATTGCAAATTCCGTAAACCTTACCGCCGCTCAACAGGCGTTAAATGCCCGAAATGCGGCAAAGGTGTAATAGTAGAAAGAAAATCCAAGCGCGGAACCGTATTCTTTGGCTGCGACAAGTATCCTGACTGCGACTTTGTACTGTGGAACGAACCGACAGGTGAAGAATGCCCTGACTGCGGCGCATTATTGGTGAAAAAAGTTCTGAAAAAAGGAACTACAATAGAATGTTCAAACCGCTCATGCGGTTATAAACGTGTGGAAGAGCCAAAACCGGAGGAAAATTCTGATGAATAAATTCGGACTGATAGGATATCCTTTAGGACATTCTCTTTCTGCTGTTATTCATAAGGCAGGATTTGAAAGTCTCGGGATTAATGCGACTTACGATATTCTGGAAACTCCGCCTGAGGATCTTGTGGATAGAGTAAAATTTCTGAAGCGCGAGAATTACACAGGATTTAATGTCACAATACCTCTGAAACTTCCGATTTCTCTTTTTGTTCAGGAGGTGGATAAGTATGCGGATATTGCAGGAGCGGTGAACACTGTAAAAATAAATTCAGACAAAACCTTCAGTGCATTTAATACAGATGCAACGGGATTTAAAAAGGCAATTCCTTCTGACATAAATCTTGCAGGGAAAAAAGCTGCAATACTAGGAACAGGCGGTGCAAGCCGCGCGGCTGTTCTCGGACTTTCTGATTTAGGGATTTCCGAAATCGGAGTTTATACAAGAAATATTCCAAATGCCATGGACTATATGGCTTATATGAGAAGGAAATTCCCGCAGATAACATTTACTTCATACCAGATTGATGCGGTCAGAGATTTGTCAAAATATGATATTTTAGTAAACACAACGCCAATCGGTATGCAGGGAGTTTCTGCAGATATGACTCCTGTGGAAGAAAATGTTTTGAAAACCTTGCCTGATGGGGCTGTAGTGTACGACGTTATTTATAACCCTAAAAAGACAATTCTTTTAAAGAATGCGGAAAAACTTGGTTATAGAACGATTAACGGTCTTGATATGCTTGTATATCAGGCAATTGCAGCACAGGAAATTTGGTTTGGGCGCACGCCTGATTTTAATGCAATGAAGATTGCTGCGCTAGAAAATCTATAATCTGTTGTTGGGCTGAAAGCCCAACCTACTTTACTATTTGTTTATCCGTTCAAATTCAAGTAAATCCTGTATACGACAGTCTAAAAAGTCGCACAATTTATCAACAGTGTCGAGTCGTATATTGGGACGTTTTCCGCGAATTATGTCAGAAATAGTGGATGTACTTATCCCTGTTGCATTGAAAATTTCAACAGCAGTTATATCTTTGTCCCACATTAACTCTCTCAACTTAATTTTAATCATATATTAATTGTAATAATTATTATTGTATATTGATATAAATTAGTATTAATGCTATAGTATTATTATTAATAGTATGATGATTTTAAAATAAGTTAATAGGAGAGTCAGTATGCTATATTATTTGGAACAATTCTTTGAAAAATTTTTTGATTGTATAGATACAATCCATCTTCGTTTGATTGATTATCTCATAATGAACGTTAAGGCAAAGTTTTCTACTGATAATCTTGCTGTACTTCTTTCCCTAAATAATTATCAGGAAGATTTAAATGAATTAATTACATTTTTACAATATTTTTAATTTATACGCAAAAAAATTTATGTTCGCGATTTTTAATTTCTATGAAAATAAATTCCGTTTCGTTTACGGGTTACGATAAACCGCAAAATTTTAAACGTATTGATAACAACGTAATGCGCTCGGCGCAGCCAGAGGCGGAAGAAATTGTCTGGCTTAAGAAAAACAAAAGTCTGACAGATATTATTAATTTCAGAACGCTCGTTGTTCCGGCAACTGATTTTAATGAGAAAAAACTTTCAGAAGCTCTTTATATAAAATACCATTCAATTCCGACAGAAACCAAACACCCGAAAATCAGTGATGTGAAAAAGTTTTTGAAAGTGATTGATGATGTGAAAAAGCAAGACGGACAGGTGCTTATTCACTGTAAAGCAGGTGCAGACAGGACAGGATTTTATTCGTTGATTTATAAAGTTCTGAACGGGCTTGACAACTTTGATAACGCTGTGAAAGAAATGCTTGAGATGGGTTATCATCAGGACAGATACCCATTTTTAACAGAAATTGCAAAAGATTTCCTGAAAAAACTCCGCAAATAATTATTCGTATCTTAAAGCATCAATCGGATTTAGAAGAGAAGCTTTGTAGGCAGGGTAGTAGCCGAAGAGAACCCCGATTGCGCCTGAGAATCCGAGGGATAGTGCGATAGAAAACCCTGATATATAAACATTCATCTCCGAAAATATCTGGATTGCTTTGGCTCCCAAAACACCAATCAAAACCCCGATAATCCCTCCGATTACGGATAACAAAAATGATTCTATTAAAAATTGTATTCTGATGTCGCTTGCCTTTGCTCCGATTGCCATACGGATGCCGATTTCTTTGGTACGTTCTGTCACAGACACCAGCATAATATTCATAATTCCGATACCTCCTACAATTAGCGATACAGAGGCAATTGCGCCAAGGAGAATTGACATTGTTTTGGCGGAAGATTTTATGGTTTCTTGCATTTCTGCAAGATTTCGGATTTCAAAATCTTTGTCCTGATTTTTCCCTATATTGTGGCGTTTTGTGAGAATTTCATCTATATCTTCTTCTGCGGTTTTCATAGAGGTGTCGCTTTGTGCTTTCACATTAATCATCTTTATCGAACCGGGGAAATCTGTTCCGAAAACTTTTTTCTGGGCTGTTGTAATCGGAATAAAAACTAAATCGTCCTGATCCATACCCATTCCGCTCTGCCCTTTTGTTTTAAGCAACGCAATAATTTTAAACGGAACATTTCCGATACGCATTGTCTTATTAAGAGGATCAACATCGCCGAAAAGTTCGTTTGCAACTGTGTTTCCAATAATTGCGACCTTCGTATTGTTTTTAATATCTTCTTTTATAAAATTTCTTCCGGATAGGATTTCATAATTCCTGATAAAAAGGTAATCTCCTGTAGTGCCGCCGATTGTTGTAGACCAATTCTGGTTCCCGTAGGTTAATTGGGCTGTGCCTGAAGAATAGGGGGCAACAGCAAGGACTCCGCGGGCTGTTTTTTCGATTGCTTCAGCGTCTTTCAGTGTAAGGGAAGGTTTTGTGCCAAATCCCATTCTGACACCTCCGGAGGTTGCAGATGCAGACCGTATCATAAGTAAGTTACTGCCCATAGATTCCATATCTTTGGCGATTTTTTTACTTGCGCCTGTTCCGACAGCAAGCATTATGATAACCGCGCTCACACCGATAATTATACCGAGGCTCGTGAGGATTGAGCGCATTTTGTTTATCTTTAATGACCTTATTGCCATAATAAGCGTTGATTTGAAATCTATCACAGTTCGTAATCCTCCATTTTAGATGTAACAGGGTGAGGATTTTTGTTAATCTCATCGGAAATTATATTTCCGTCCTTAAACCTTACAATTCTTCCGCAATATTCAGCTATATCGGGTTCGTGGGTTACGAGGACAATTGTTTTTCCCATTTGTTTATTGAGGTTCACGAAAAACTCCATAACCTCAATACTCGTTTTTGTATCAAGGTTTCCGGTCGGCTCGTCCGCTAAGATTAAAGGCGGATCGTTGACAATTGCACGCGCAATCGCAACTCTCTGCTGCTGGCCGCCTGACATCTGGTTTGGCATGTGGTCTTCTCTTTTTTCCAAGCCTACGATTTTTAGTGCGTTTTTAGCACGCCTAATCCTCTCTTCTTCCGGAATTCCTTTATAAATCATCGGAAGCTGGACGTTTTCGAGTGCGCTCGTTCTTGATATAAGGTTAAACCCCTGAAAAACAAACCCCATCTTGACGTTTCTAACATCCGCAAGCTGATTTGAATCCAGAGAAAGCATATCAATTCCGTCAAGAAAGTAACTACCGGAATTGGGTTTGTCGAGGGTGCCGAGCATATTCATAAAAGTGGATTTCCCTGAGCCTGAAGCCCCCATAATCGCAACAAATTCTCCGCGCTCAATCGAAAGCGACACGCAGTTGAGAGCATTGAAACTATCTTCTCCTGTCTGGTAAGTTTTTATTGCGTTTTTTACTTCTATTAGACTCAATGTTTTTCTCCGTATTTAGCGGACTTTTATACGTGCCGCAAGCTTCTGACTGTGCCTGACGCTAGAACATTCTAGGGCCTCTGCGGCGCTGATTGGTTTTATCTTTACTGCTTGTGAGCGAGGAATCCACAATTACTCTGTCGCCTTCTTTCAGGTCTTTTGAAATAATTTCCGTATTGGTATCATCGCTTGCGCCGGTTTCAATATTTATACGTTTCGGTTTACGTTTTTCAAGAATCCAGATGCCCTGAGTTTTATAGCGTGTGCCGTCGGTATTAGGGTTAAACTTCAATGCAATACTCGGGGCGCACATTACATCCTCGCTCTTATCCGTGATAATTGAAACGTTCGCCGTCATACCAGGAATAAGTTTAAGGTCGTCATTATTGACGTTTACAATTACCGTGTAAGTTACGACATTGGAAACCGTTGTCGGGGAAATTCTTACCTGAGTAACTTTTCCGTGGAAGAGGCTGTCAGGATAACCGTCAAGGGTGTAGGTTACGTCCTGCCCGTCCTGAACTTTTCCGATATCGGCTTCCGAGACGCTCACTTCAATCTGCATTTTTGTCAAATCCTGCGCGATTGTGAATAATTGCGGAGCCTGAAAGCTTGCTGCAACCGGCTGCCCTACGTCTATTTCTCTTGATACGATTGTTCCGTCTACAGGCGCTATGATTTCAGTGTAGCCCAAATTTGTTTGCGCTGTTTTTAAGTTTGCCTGATACTGTCTGACCTGTGCCTGTGCTGCTTGCATTTGCGCTAAATCAGAATAATATGTGCTTTTATACTGATCAAGTTCGCTTTTTGCAACGAAATTTTTTGCATAAAGGTTTTTGTAGCGTTCATACATAACTTTATCATAATCAACTACGGCTTTCAGTCTTGCAACATTCGCCTGCGCGTTTGCAATCTGCGCCTGATTTTGCTGAACTGTTGCTTCAAATGTTCTCGGGTCAATTCTTGCTAAAATCTGACCTTTTTTAACCTGTGAATTAAAGTCAACGTAGATATCCTGAATTAGCCCTGATACTGTTGAACCGACTGATACGGTGTTTACAGGGTTAATAGTTCCGGACGCTTCTACCACCTGCGTGATTGTACATTTTTTAAGCGGTCTTGTGTGGTATCTGACACGTTTTTTGAACGCATTGTAAGCAAAACTCGACCCGACAAGTGCTATGATCACCGTGCAAACTATTATATGTTTTTTCTTTAGTTTCATCCTCTTTTGTCCTCTACGTTAACAGTAATTTCCTGCTGTAATGCTATTAATTTTTCAAGGTTTGCCCTTGCAACATTGTAGTTGTAAACAGTTTGAACATACGCTTGCTGGGCATTGTTATAGTTTACCCTTGCATCCTGTAACTGGATGTAGTCGCCGATTCCGACCGCGTAGCGTCCGTCAGCAAGTTCAAAATTCTCAAACGTCTGCTTTACCTTGACTGCAAGAAGCGGAATTTGTTTTTCTAATTGTACCATATTTATGTAGGCATTTTGAACTTCAAAATAGATGTTTTGTTCCAGTAAATCTATTTCATTCTGCGCAAGTTTTACCTGTAATTTCCCGTTATCAATCTGATATTTCTCGCTTAAAATGTTCACCGAACTTGAAAGGTTTACACCTACATTGAAGGAATTCGTATTATACTGGTTTCTGTAATTATAGCCTGCACTGGCGGAAATCTCCGGATAATACTGGCGCTTGATGTAAAGTAACGACTGTTTCATTGCTTCAAGTGTTGCTTTATATGCTTTCAAATCCGGACGGTTTTCTTTTGCTTTTTCTACACATTCCTCAAATGTATAAGGAAACGGCTTGAATTTGAAAGTTTCAATAACATCCATTTTCTCAACTTTAGATGTTAAGGTTGCGTCGGATACAGGGGCAGGGGTTTTGCTTAAATCTCTTTTTTCAGAAATTTTTTGCAAATTTACAGGGATTTCTTTTTGCTGAAAGTTGAAGGTTTCCGTTGCGGAAATTTCGTATTCAGGTGTGTATGCAACATACATAGAATTATTCAATTGAACTATGGCATTTTGATACGCCTTGATAGAATTTACAAGCGTAACTTTTGAATCGCTGAGGTTTACTTCTGCATTTACAAGGTCGATTTTAGAACGTATCCCTTGATCAAAATAGGCTTTTGTCCTCTGGTAATTCCTCTCATTAATCTGGACGTTGGCTCTGTTGATATCAACGGTTGCCTTTGCCGCAAGCACACTGTAGTAATATGTTTTTACACCGAGAATCGTGTCCAATACAACATCATCAAAATTGTACATCGCCGCAATTTTATTAAATTTCTGCATTTTTATCTGGGCGTTGGTTTTACCGAAATTGAAAATAAGCTGACTCAGGGTTGCCTGTGCAGTATAGGAATTATTGTTATTATAATTAAACCTTCTGTCGGACGTCATATCGTTATAGGTATAGCCTGTTCCGACGCCTATTGTAGGGAAGAAAGCTGTCTTTGCAATTTTTTCATCATTTTTGGAAACATGATAATTATAATATGCTTTATTAATAAGCGGACTGTTTTTCAGTGCAATCTGAATACAATCCGAAATATTAAGCTTCGCACCCTTTTGGATAGCTGCATATTTTTCGGCTGCACTCGCTGCGCTGATATTTAATAATACAGCACCAAGCAGGATAAATATTTTTAGTTTAACGTTAGCATTCAACCCTGTTATCCTCAACAATTTACTAACGATTAAACCATATTAATTGTTCATTTTAATCATTCCGATAAAGGAAATTGTATGTTTTTTAATTGTCTTTAAAATTCCAGAAATCAGCTTCCAGCATTACAAAAAACGGAATGATTTCAAGCCTGCCGATTAGCATTGATGCAATCATTATCATCTTTGATACAGGATGAAGTGAACTAAAACTGCCCATGGGGCCTGTTATTGTTCCAAACCCCGGACCGATGTTTCCCACAGATGTTATAGAACTTGTAAGTCCGATTGCGGCATCTTGTTCCAGCAAACCTATCGCAAGCGCTCCGATTGCAAATATCATAAAATAATACAGGATAAATACGATAGTCTGTCTTATAACCTCAGGTGCAACAGTCACATTATCCATTTTTATATTTACAATTGCGTTCGGGTGCAGAATTCTTACAAGCTCCGCTTTCAACGACTTAAATACAAGTGCCCATCTCGCAATTTTTATGCCGCCTCCGGCTGAACTTGCACATGCTCCTGTGAACATCGCGATGAATAGCAACAGTTTTGCCGTGATATCCCATTTAGCGAAATCAACACTTGCACTTCCCGTTGAGGTCATAAGTGTTATTACCTGATAAAGTGCATGCGTTATTCCTTCAAATATTGAATAATTATTGTTCACGACCAGCGCAATTGCAATTAATCCGCTCAACACAAGAAATATTAAAGTATATAATTTGAATTCATCATTTTTAAATAATAATAACGGATTTTTTTTATTTATTACCTTATAAAGTAAGTTGAAACTTGTTCCGGCCAGGAACATAAAAATTATAGTTATCCAGGTGATATAGTTTGAGTGATATCCCATAATACTCTCGGGATTTGGAGAAAACCCTCCCGCGGCAATTGTTGACATCGAATTGCAAATTGAATCAAATAGAGTCATTCCGCCGCAGACTAAAAGTGTTATCTGTATTATAGTGAGTCCTGTATAAATTTTCCATAACGCGGATGCTGTGTTCCTGATTCTCGGAGTAAATTTATCCTCCGTCGGCCCCGGAGCTTCTGCAAAAAACATCTGTCGTCCGGCAACCGCAAACTGAGGCAATATCGCTATGAATAACACGATTATTCCTAAACCCCCGAGCCACTGGGTAAATGACCGCCAGAAAAAGAAGGCTTTCGGGTAATCGTAATTAGTTATGATTGTAGCACCTGTTGTTGTAATACCTGATACAGATTCAAATAAACTGTCCAACGGACTCAGATTGTAAAATAAATATGGTATCGCAGAAATTACCCCGAACAGTATCCACGAAACCGCAACTATAAATAAGGCTTCCGCTTTTTTTATATCGTTTAGATTTTCCGGAATTTCTTCACCCTGTAAAAGTTTTTTTATAGCAAACCCTGAAGATGCGGATATTACGCTTGCAGTAAAAAACGGTATTATTGAACTGAAATCTCCGTCAATCAACGCTACAATTATCGGTACAAGTATCACAAGGCTTATATACATCAATATTATACCGAGTGCGGTTGCAATATAATTTATTCGCATTATTTGCTGCTCCCTGCCTTAAAAAATTCCTTTACAGCATCGCCGTCTTCCGCTCTTGTAAAGATAATCAAAATATCATCGTATTTTAATTCCGTCATACCATAAGGAATAATAACTTTGTTATGGCGCTGAATTACCCCGATAATTGCGGGGGTCGGAAATTTTAATTCCATAACCTTTCTGCCGTCAAATTCCGGTTTCACTCTGATTTCCAAAACCTCGCCAAGCCCCTGTTCAACGGTTGCCAGAATATCCACGTTATTCTCGGCTAAATCATTTTTAACCTCCGCGAGCGCTGAATTCTTAGGCGAAATCGCAACATCAATACCAACTTTTTCAAAAAGCGGTATATTCAAAACTTTTGCAACTCTTGCAATAACCCGATTTACGCCCAACTGTTTTGCCAGAAGCGAACAGAGAAGATTTTTTTCATCGTTATTGGTGACGCTTATCACAACGTCGGCTGACCCGATTTCCTCTTCATCAAGTAGTTTTAAATCCGTTCCGTCGCCGTGGATTATCAGAGTGTTCTTTAATTCCTGCGCAAGATATTCACAGCGCGGATAGTTTCTTTCTATTATTTTTGTTTTAATTTTCAGAGTCTCAAGGTTTTTGGCAAGCATAAAACCAACTGTACCGCCGCCGATTATTGCAACGTTTTTGACAATTTCTTTTTCGTGAAAAAACGTTCCCGCAAGAATATCAAGAGAATGCGCCGTCCCCATAAAAATGAGTTTGTCATCCGCTAAGATTTCCGTGTCCCCGTTCGGGATAAAAAGTTCGCTGTTTCTTGTAATCCCGACTATAATTGTGTCATTGGTGAATCCGCAGTCTTTAATCTTTTGTCCGACGATTTTTAAATTAGGAGTAACTTTATATTCCAGTAACCTTGCGTTGCCGTCTGCAAAGTTTTCAACATCAAGCGCCTTTGCAACTGTCACAATTCTAAATATATCCTGAGTCAAAAGTTCTTCCGGCCAGATTATATAGTCAATAAAAAAGTCGCCGGTATTTATATTATTTTTTTCAAAGTAGAGAGTATTTTTGTATTCCTCTTTACTTACAAAACAAATTGTCCTTATGCCGCAAATACGCTTTGCAGAAAGGCAGGCAACAATATTTGCTTCATCAATTGCAGTACATGCAATAAATACATCCGCATTTTCGACTTCCGCACACTTTAATGTCCCGATATCACAAACATTCCCTGTGATAAAACTTATATCAAGTTTAGAAAATTCGTCAGTTCTGTTTTCTTCCTTATCAATAATAGTGATATCGTGATCTTCGAAAAATTCCGTAGCAAGAAGGCATCCTACTTCCGTTGCTCCAAAAATTATAATTTTCATGACATTAACCCGCCTATTATTGCAACCGCATAAATTATAAGCTGTTGTATTATCTGAAGCACAATAAGAGCCACAATCGGCGAGAAATCCAATCCGGCATAAGGCGGGATGAATTTTCTGAATATGCCTAAATACGCATCAGCGACATTTCTTATTGTGAACCACGGCTGCCTGTACCAGTCGACATTCGGTATCCAGCTTAAGAATATTCTCAAAAGAATAATCACGTAAAAAAGCAGGAATATATTATTTATACCGTTGATTAAGCCTTGAATCATTTTTTATAACCTATAATTGTGATTTCTTTTTAGTCAAAGCGCAGTCGCACTCTTTTCTTTCTGCTGGAATTTGTTCAATCATATTAAAGAGTAAGTTTTTAAGGTTTGCAAGGTTTGAATTGAACACTTCAATAACTTCATGGTGCGAAACAGGCGGAACATCTCCGACAAGACCTGCGTCGTAGTCTGTTATAAGAGAAATATTTAAAGGACACATATCAGCTTCTTTAACGAGATATGCTTCCGGGAAAGCTGTCATATTAATAACTTCCCAGCCCTGATTTGTGAAGAATTTCGATTCAGCTTTTGTTGAAAATCTCGGGCCGTTTATGACGACGACGGTTCCTGTCTCATGAATAGTTATACCTAAATCTTTACCTGTTTTAATCGCCAGTTTTCTTAATTCCGGACAATAAGGATCAGCAGCAGACGGATGGGTTACAACAGGCCCTTCAAAGAAGGTTGTTTTTCTGCCGTCAGTCCAATCTACAAACTGGTCGCAAATTACAAAATCTCCAGGTTTGACATGTTTTTGCAAGCTTCCTGCAGCACACGGTGAAATCACTCTTTCTACACCGACGGATTTCATTGCCCAGACGTTTGCTCTGTAGTTGATTAAATGAGGCAAAATAGTATGGTTTCTGCCGTGACGAGGCATAAATGCCACCTTATGCGGTCCAATCTGTCCGATAAGAAGATTATCGCTTGGCATTCCGTAAGGCGTTTCAACTTTTACTTCTTCTATGTTATCCAGAAATTTATAAAAACCTGAACCTCCGAAAACTCCGATTGTTGCTAATTTTTTATCAGACATATCCTTTTCCCTTTCTTTATGCATAACGGTCACGTCAGGGAAATTATAACTAAAAAAAACTTTTAATGCAAATTTTGTGAAACTTCATAAGAAGTCTACAGGATAATCTTGCCGGGTAATGGCTATCCGCCGTAAATTCTTTCATAATATTCCGGATAGAGGTGCGTTGAGTTGAAATATTTCCTTAAATTAATTATATCCTGCTGTTTGTTTGCTTATAGCTTATATCCTGCTTCGGGTGCACCTAATTTATACCTGAGAACCAAGTATGACTATAAACTACGGGAAATCTACCATGCGCTCTCAGCAGTCCTGCCAAAAGATAATACTGTCGCCTATACTGCTGTTCCGAGAGGACTCATCTTAAGCATAGATGAAAATTTATTTTTTTACACCGCAAGCAATAAAATAAAACCCACAGGCGCTATTATTTTAAACGGAATAATATCAGTTCTGCAAAATTATGACAATAATTGCGTTATAGAAAGCCACACTGATGAAGTTTTAGCAGGCAGAGGCATTTATAAAGAGGATTGGGAACTATCAATAGCACGCGCGACGGCAGTCGCGGATTATCTTGTAAAAATCGGAAAAATTAACCCTGATAGAATTTTTGCACTTGGGTACGGTGATATGATGCCCTTTAAGGAAAATGTTTCTCAAAAAGGATTCAGCGACAGGAGGGTTGATTTTGTAATATTTGATTACGATATCAGGCGATAATACTCTGGCGCATGCGGGAAGTTCTGTTTTCGCTGAGGATATTTTTAAGCTTCATAATTGCCTGCGCGTGGAGCTGGCATACTCGTGATTCTGACATATTTATTGTCGCACCGATTTCTTTTAACGTCATGTTTTCCTGATAATATAAAACCATTATAATGCGTTCACGTTCAGGAAGCCGCTTCAGAGCTTTTTCAAGTTCATATTTAACGTTCTTTTCTTCCATTTGCTCCTGCGGATTTAATTTATGCGTATCCTGAATTGTATCTATAATCTCAACACTGTCATCAGTATTGCCTTTTTTATCGTAAATAGATGTCATTGTAGCATCTTCCGATAAAATCTGGGTAACTTTTTCCGGATCCATATCAAGCGCCTGAGCGACTTCTGCAGTTGTCGGCATTCTGCCAAGAGTTTGCTTTAATTCTTCCTGTGCATTTTTGATTTCTTTAAGTTTTTTTCTCACGCTTCTAGGAAGAAAATCTTCAGAACGTATCTTATCCAGAATTGCGCCTCTGATTCTTATAAGTGCGTAGGTTTCAAACCTTGTATTCTTTTGCGGGGAATATCTTTCTATAGCGTTAATAAGTCCTTCCACTCCGTATCCGGCAATATCTTCAATTGATATAGTGGCAGGAAGCGTCACCTTAACCCTTCCCACTACGTATCTTATCAGATAAATATACTGAACTATCAACGTATCGCGGGCTTCTTTGTTTGATTTGTCCTTAAAATATTCCTCCCACAAGGCAGTCAATTCTTCTTCCGACATTCTTTTTATATTATTGTAAGATGTGAAATCAAAACTTTGATCCATTAATTTACCTGATTGTTAAAATTTCTTTACATTTCTATTCTATAACATTCGGGTTTTGTCACATCATTTAAAAAGAGGAAAAGTTGAAATTTTACTAAAGTGTGTAGGGGATATAGAACTGAACAGACATGTCGTTAGGACTATAAGACATTAAGTATAACTAAGTGAA
Organism: Candidatus Gastranaerophilales bacterium; assembly: GCA_944324285.1. Classification (GTDB taxonomy): domain Bacteria; phylum Cyanobacteriota; class Vampirovibrionia; order Gastranaerophilales; family Gastranaerophilaceae; genus Scatousia. The sequence goes on from CALUVR010000019.1 coordinate 21,759, forward strand.
GGGTGAAGGGTGAGGGGAAATTTTTTAGTTAAAAAGATGAAGTTGGGAAGAGTTTTCAATTAATCCACTCTCTCCTTGCGGGAGAGGGTGCCCGTAGAACGGGTGAGCGGGTAAACTGAAATATTACGTCATTCCGGAAGCGTAGAAAAACAGATTGAAGCAAATGCTGAAATCTTGTTTTGCAAGCTATGCGGAATCGCAGAATTGAGGAACGCAGCGGCAACGTGATTGCGGGTCGCAGCCCGCAATCACGTCACTCTTTACAAGGAGGCAAACAATTCCCTCTCCCGTAGGGAGAGGGGTAGGGTGAGGTGGAGGACGAAAAGGCATGTTGAGAGGTTTAGCAAAAATAATTAATACATTCAATCTTCACTACGCAACATTTACTTTTTAAAAGGCTGGATTGCTTCGGCTAAAGCTTCGCAATGACACATACCGCTCTCTCCTTGCTGGATACAAAGGGAGCAGGCGATAAATGAACCTTGCGCCCTTGTATACCTTGAGCGGATGGCTAGAGAGGGTAAAAGAGAAAACCCTCCGGCACTTACGTGCCACCTCCCTTACAAAGGGAGGCAAAAATGATTGCTTCTTTCCTCTATCAAACGTGACATTTAGTCACCTTTTGTTCGGCAGAGTCGCAAGGGGAGGACAAAATCTTAAAATTCATTGCACTAAGAAGTTAACAATGCCCTGCTTGAGCGGGGGAAAATTGTTAGAATAACCTCTGCAGCCATTTGAAACTGAAAAATTCCTGTTTCGTAAGACTGTACTTATAAGGCGTCATCGCTTTAACTTCATTATATTCTTTAGAAAACGGTAATTCAGCGTTAGGTTTGCGCCACGGCTTTAAAAGGTAATGGATAATTAAAGGGCGCTCCTTTTCAGTTTTATAAGGCAAAAGTCTTTCTAATGTTTCTTCCTCCACTCTGCTCCAGGTCGATTTGAATATAACCATAAAATTGTACTTAGGTTCTACTATTTTTACATGGTCATGACAGACGTAGTTTATGCAGTCCTGATCAGGAAATGCAAAAATATTCGATTTCAAACTATCCATAACCGCCTTTTCAACATTATTTTTTCTCATTTCATCTAAATTCATCAGAAGCATGCCGCTATTGAAATAGCGCTGCATATCTGTATTATTCCATTTGCGGATATTTCCAAAATAATGTTTAATATCAACCGTATTTTCGCCGAGTTTTAGCTGATTATTTGTTTTTAAATCGCTAATCATACCATAATCGTTTACTGCCGCAAGATAATATCCGTCGAGAGGCTGGTTATAAAATTTACTTAAATCACCAAGAACAAAAGTATCAGCATCCAAGAACAAAACCCGTTCATCTTTACAGATTGAAGGTAATTTGAGAGGGAAATACAACGTTTTCGATTTCCAGTTGCCCGTAAATAGGTCATTGAATTCCCCTGACATATCAATCCAGTGATAGTGTTCATTATGGCTTTCTATCATAGAACTAATTTTTTTAATGTCAGACTTTTTCAGGTTATCATACATCAAATAAAAAGTAACATTTTTATTGTGCAGAAGAATTGATTTAATTGTGGTTGCGGCATAAGGTGCAAAATTGCCATCAAAACCTAGAGCGATATTTATCATTTTGCAATCCTTTCCATATACTTATTAATGTCTTTTCTGCTGTCAAAAATTTTTTTGCTAAATATATATAGATATTTCATTTTTGAAGACATTTTGAATTTGAAGATTTCCTTTTTATGCCTGTGATATTTATACGGAGTCTGCTTTCTTATTTCGTTAAACATATCTGCATAAGGCACATATTCTTCTGGAAGCAGCCAAGGCTTTTTGATTAAATGGACGATTAGCGGAGTTGTAATCTTGAGATTATCCAGATATTTCTGTTTAATATTGTCTGGCATTGCATCTATTATATAATTTTTAAGAATTAATATAGCTTCGTTTTTAGTTAATACTTTTTTCTTCCCTTTTCCGATATAATTGAAACAATCCTGCTCATTATATGCAAAATCAATCTTGTTAAATAGTTCATACATTTTATTTTCAATATCATCAGCCCGCATTGTTTTTAGATTATATAACATGATACCGCCGTTTATGTAATCATTAAAATCTTCAACTTTTGTATAGTTAAAAAGTCTTTTATAGTATTCTTGTGCAGGAATTTTCCCTCCATAAATCGTAGATGTTACCAGAAGATTTTCTTTGTACGTTACAGGTAATCCCAAGTCTTGGGTTCCCGCAAAATAACAGCCATCAAGATTTTGATTATATAAGTTTTCAAGATTTCCGGTTACAAGAACATCGGCATCCAGAAAAAGAATTCTGTCATCCGGACAAATAGAAGGTAATGCCACAGGGAAATATACACTCTTTGACTTCCATCCGCCCGCACTTAAATGTTCAAATTTGCCGGTCATATCTACCCACTCAACAGAACAATTATCACCTGTTTTTATAAGAGCACCTATCTTTTTGATGTCGGATTTTTTCAATCCTTTATCATACATTATATAAAACTTGACATTTTTATTGTGCAGAAGAATTGATTTAATTGTTACAGCGGCATAAGGTGCAAAATTACTGTCAAACCCGAGCGCGATATTCATCATTTTTCAGATTCTTCCTCTTTGGTTTCTTCTTCTTCCACAGGTTTTCTTATAATTTCAAGTTTTGTAATTCTTGCCCCGTCTATTTCTCTTACAATAAAGGTTAGATTTTCAAACTGAACAGAATCCCCGACATTTGCAATTCTGCCTAACAGTTTTACAACCAAACCGCCGATTGTATCAATATCTTCATCGTCTATGGCATCCTCTGAGATATTGAAAAATTCAGCCATTTCATCAAGCCGCATCATCGCATTTGCCATATATCTATCGGTTTCAATTTCTTTAATATCACATTCTTCTTCTTCATCAAATTCGTCCTGAACTTCTCCAAAAATTTCTTCAAGGACATCTTCCAGTGTAATTAACCCGGAAGTACCGCCAAATTCGTCAACTACAATTGCCATCTGACCTTTGCGTTTTTTAAATTCAAGGACAAGTGTATCCATTGTCATTGTTTCCGGAACAAGAAGAACTTCTCTTAAAAGACTTTTTATCGGACGTTCCTGATTTTTTATAGAAAGCGAATACAAATCTTTTACGTGAATCAACCCTGTAATATGATCGATATCTTCACTATAGACAGGGTATCTTGTATACTGGCTTTCTGCCGCAAGATTATTCAAATCTTCGAAACTCATATCCTCCGGAATACAAACCATATCCGTTCTCGGAATCATTACCTGTTTCGCTGTCAAATCCGAAAACTTAAATACATTATGCAGCATATCTTTTTCGGTTTCATTAAGAACACCTCCGTCATAACTCGCGTTAACGAGCATATCCAATTCTTCGGTAGAATGAACCATAGAACCTTTATGTGAATGCGGGATATGGAACATTTTCAATAAAGAATTACCAAACCCGTTCAAAAGCCAGATAAAAGGATTAAATACAAAAGTAATCCACTGCATCGGACGTGCTACAATAAGCGCCGTTTTTTCAGTATATTCAAGCGCAATTGATTTTGGAATAAGTTCACCGATTACCACATGGAGGAAAGTTATCAGTGCAAAAGATAACGACACAGATACCGTATGGGTTGCAATATTCTGACTTATCCCCGGCAGAAATGAGAATATCGGTTCAATAATTCTTGCCAAAGTACCTTCCCCGACCCAACCTAAACCGATACTTGATATCGTAACACCGAGTTGAACCGCAGCAATAAATTTATCTAAATCAGATAACGCTTCCTGCGCTATTTTTGCCGTCGCGTTTCCTTCTTTTACAAGCTGCTCTATTCTTGTTTTTCGGACTTTTACCATCGCAAATTCTGATGCCACAAAAAATCCGTTTGAAAATAACAAAAATATTATTACAAACAAATTAAATACTATACTGCCCGTCTCATTCATTACTGTTTAGTTTCCTTTTTATGTCTATTACTTATTAGTTTAATTATAATATTATTAACAAAAAAATGCAAGAATCCCCCTATTCTACCGTAACCTCCCTGAGCTGCGTATATATCATAGGTGAAAATCCTTTCGTTAAATTTATATCAATAATCTTATACTGATGAGGCAGAACTAACAGTGCAGGGGTATTTATGTGATAAATTCCGTCCTGCATTTTTTCGCTGTTCATGTGATAATGACCGGATACTATCGCTATTACATTTGAATGCTTGTTTAACAGCTCAAGATACTCCTCTGCCTTATACGTACTATGTGAGGATGAATGCTTAGGTTCAATAAGCGGGAAATGCTGAAATATTACAAATTTCAAATTATCATGTTTTGTCAATTGTTTATCAACATATTCAAGCGTAGATGCCTTAAAATAACCGTTTGCCCCAGGAATAACCTCCTTTGCGCCGTCCGCTATTAAAAATCCGAAACTACCCTTCCTGAAATAATAATCCGGCGTTCTCTGTCTGAAAAAGAAATTGTGTTCTTTAATAACTTCCATATAACGCTGCTTTGAAAGTCCGTTTGATTTAAATACTTCATGGTTTCCGATTACCACATAATAAGGAACCTTAAGCTTATTCACTATCCTTACAAATGCTATTAAATCTTCTTCCTTTGCTCTGTTAATGTTGTCGCCCGTAAAAACGACAAAAGAAACTCCTTGAAGTTTATTAATATCCTTTACTGTTGCTTTCAAAACTTTATTTGCATACGCGTTATCTTTTGTGTAATGACTGTCCGTTACCTGAACAAACTTTATATCCTCAGCAAAACAACTCTGAGCAAAAATTAACAATACAAATACAATTAATGCTAAATATTTTTTCATAGAAAACTCCATTAATATCCAAAGAAATTATATCATAAATGAGTTTTGCATGTTAGAATGTAAATATGAGATTAGATAAATTTTTAAAAGTTTCACGATTAATAAAAAGAAGAACCGTTGCCAATGAGGTTTCTGATATGGGAAGAGTTTTTGTTAACGGAAACCCTGCAAAAGCGGGAAAACAATTAAAAGAAGACGACATCATTGAAATTGAATATGCCAATAGAACGGTCAAAGTAAAAGTTTTAAGAATACCGCAAAACAATGTGAGCATTCAGGAAGCCCCGACCTTATACGAAATTATTCAAGGGTAAGATTGTTACTAATAAATACGTTAAGTGCAAGAAAGTGAATAGTGAATAGTGAATAGTGAAGGGTGAGGTGTAAAGGGGCAGTTTTGTTGGAAGGATGAAAGGTTGAAGATTGTGACGTCATTGCGAGGAGCGAAGCAACGCTGCAATCCAGTATTTTGCCTCTCTTTGTAAGGGAGGTGGCGCGTATGCGCCGGAGTATTTTGTCTTTTACCCCTCACCCGTCCTACGGACACCCTCTCCACCAATGGGAGAGGGATGAAGCTCCACTTGTAAAGAGAGGATAAAGGTGGAATTCTTTACAAAAACAAAACCGCAGGCTTTTAAACCCGCGGCTTTGTTTTTTTATATTCGAGATTGCATTGATTACGCAAGATAATAGAGTCTGCCTGTGTTCGGAGAATCCCCGTAAGGTGTTGAATTTCTGTGTTCAGGGCGAGTCAAATCAATCGCCTGCCCTGCTGTTGTCGCTGTCTGTATAAAATTTGGCGCCTGTATTGCATCAACTTTCCCAAGATAGTTTAATGAATTTGTTCTCAGTGCCCCTAAAATATTCCCGACAGATAATGTCATAATTAATTCCCCATATTAATTTATCCCTATACTATAATAAAGTATAGGGTAATAAAAAAATTGCCTGAAATCAGCTTAATATTAAGAAATATTAAGCTAACAAATCCAGAGATTTGCCTAAAGTTTCACTCCCTTTGATGGACGGATAATTAAGATTATGCCCGCCATTAGCAAAGAAGTTAACTTCAGCGTTTTTTTGCTGTTTTGCGTTTGTACCGTCATTCCACGCAACAGGCTGTACCTTGTAGATTTGCTGTGCCTGGACGGCTTTGATTGAATCTAACATTGTGACCTCTTTTATTCTCTCTCAAATATATAAAAAATTTTAGTAATATATGAATTTCAAAAATCTGATTTTTTGTAACATTTTTTACAAATTATAAAAGCTGTACGAACTCTTTTCCATCTTTATTTTACGACTTTATGCAGCCCGCGGGGTTTATCAACGTTTCTATGGAGGCTCTGCGCTATCTCCAGCGCCAAAAGCTGTATTATAACTACAATGCAAAAAGATTTTACAATCACGCTTTCGCAATTCTTATCAATGTGGTATTTTGTCTTAATCTTATCGTTTGAACAGCCAACTACACAAAGCGGAGCCTTATAATCTTCTTCAATTTTGTTGAGATTTTTTATTGCCGTGTAGGTTAATTCATCAACGGAAATATGTATCATTGCCGGCTTATTATTCAAAACAGCAACATGACCGTGCATGAATTCGCCTAAGATACTTGAATACACATTTATGTATGAGGTTTCTTTAATTTTTAAAGATGCCTCTTTTGCAATAGCATAAGATATTCCGTCCGCAGTTATTACAATATTTTTGTATTTCGCGAGGAATTTTGCCATTGTTTTAATTTGACCATGGAGTGTATATGTCTGATTTACGTAATCTGAAAGACATTTCAAATCATCTATAAATGGTGCAATATCAATTCCTTTATGAGAAGCATATTTCAAAACCAACAATACGCAGCATAGCATTTGGGTTGTAAGAGATTTTGTTGCGGCAATACTTTTTTCTTCACCCGCGCAGCAATCAATTTTGAAATCTGCAGCCTGCCAGATTGTTGACTCTTTACGATTAGTGATACAAAGAGTCCTCATCCCGAGTTCTTTTGCTTTTTTGAGTGCTGAATTTGTATCAGAAGTTTCACCTGATTGAGTTATAAAAACGTACAGGATGTCGCTGTCGTGCGGAACCGCTGACTTTAGAAGAAATTCGCTGGAGTAAATTGCTCGAGCCTCCATGCCGGCGACATTCCCGAACAAGTCAGCCGCAAATCTTGCGCAATGGTAGGAGGAACCGCTTGCAACCATTATTACTTTTGATATATCCGTCGGAATATCAAACAGAATGTAGTTGTTATCATTTACATGAGTATTCAATAAATTAGCAAGAACATCCGCCTGCTCAAAGATCTCTTTTTCCATACTGGATTTTTGATTATTTTTAAAAAACATATAACCCCACCCGGAAATTAAAATTTCCACCCTCCCTCAAAGGGAGGGTAAAAATTTATCCCAGAATTTCCTTTAATAACTCATTAACAGCTTTAGGATTAGCACGCCCTTTGGTTTCTTTCATAACCTGTCCTACAAAGAAGCCCAGAAGCTGAACTTTTCCATTTTTGTAAGATTCTACTTCTTTAGGATTTGCCGCAACGACTTTTTCGCAAATTGTCTTGATTGCACCTTCGTCAGAAATCTGGCTCAAGCCGCGTTTTTCAACAATTTCGGAAGCCTTTGTACCGTCTTTGAGCATATCTGTAATAATTTGCTTACCGATATTATTTGAAATTGTATTCTTTTCAATCAAAGAAATCAATTCGACAAGGTTTTCAGGTGTTAATTTTGTTTCAGAGATTTCTTTATGCTCTTCTTTCAAGTAAGCGGAAATTTCGCCCATAATAAAGTTTACGGCAATCTTAGGAGTTGCGCCGAGTTCCAGAACTTTATCAAAGAACAGGGCAAGCCCCATTTGTTCTACGATTACACTAGCATCGTATTCGCTTAGACCAAGCCCCATATATCTTTGGCGTTTTGCTTCCGGCAGTTCAGGCATTTTGTCTTTAATTTCCTGAACCCATTCTCTCGAAATTTCAAGAGGCATTAAATCCGGTTCAGGGAAGTATCTGTAATCATGAGCATCTTCTTTCCCTCTCATTGAACGTGTTTCTCTTGCATTATCATCCCAGAGTCTTGTTTCCTGAACGACTTTTCCACCTTCTTCAACGATATCAATTTGTCTGTCGATTTCGTATTCAATTGCTCTTTGAAGTGCAGAGAAACTGTTTACGTTTTTGATTTCAGCACGAGTACCGAAAACTTTTGAGCCCTTAGGCATAACGGAAATATTAGCATCGCATCTCATAGAGCCTTCTTCAAGGTTTCCGTCACAAACACCTATATATCTTACAATATTTCTTAATTCTTCCATATAAGCTCTTGCTTCATCAGAACTTCTCATATCAGGTTCTGATACAATTTCCAAAAGCGGAGTCCCGGCTCTGTTCAGGTCAACTAAAGAATAGCTTGAACCTGCAATACCGGCTGAACCTGCGTGAACAAGTTTTCCGGCATCTTCTTCCAAATGGGCACGGGTAATACCTATTCTTTTACCTTTAATATCAATATAACCGTTTACGCAGATAGGTTCATCATATTGAGAAATCTGATAACCCTTAGGTAAATCAGGATAAAAATACTGTTTTCTGTCAAATTTGCAGCGTGACGGGATTTCACAATTCAGTGCAAGTCCTGTCAAAATTCCCATATTAACAACTTCTCTGTTTAAAACAGGTAACACACCCGGCATCCCGAGCGTAATAGGACTGGTTTCAGAATTTGGTTCTTTTCCGAATTCAGTACCGTCCGGGGCAAATATTTTTGATTTTGTTTTCAACTGTGCGTGAACTTCCAAACCTATAACAACTTCGTATTTATCTCTTAAACTTTCCATAGCTTCTCCTTATCGTAAAATCAGAATATCACAAAGATTATTCTCATGCAAACCTGTTATTACCGGATGTATATTGATGTTTACTCAATATGCATAAATTCGTCATGCAGAACTTGTTTTGGACTCTCTCCAATATTAGACCCTGAAACAAGTTCAGTGTGACATATTTATAAACTTCAATATATCCCGTTATTGTTCTATGAGCACTCTTGCAGGGTAATTTTTATTTAACAAATCTCTTGCGGCATCCATAGCCTTTTCTTTTGTAGAATAAGAACCTATCTGCAGGGTATATTCATTTCCTATCCGTCTTATAAAAGGTGACAGACCGAGTCCTGCATCAGTCAGAATGCCTTTTGCAACCTGAGCCTGCTCTATTGTCGAATATGAACCTACTACGACCTTAATCCCGACATAATGCGGAACAGGAGCAGTTTCTTCCGCTTTCGGAGTCACTTTTGGTTTTGCCGGAGCTTCTTCAACTTTCTTTGATTGTTGTTCAGAAGGAGCTGTGGTTTCTTCAGTGTAAACAGGCTCTTCTTCAGTATAAACAGGGGCAGGAACTTCCGCTTCAGACACATTTTTCTGCTTTGGTATTACCACTTTACCGCCGTCAGCTATGGATAACCCGTCACCGCCTATAGCTTCCGAATTATCTTCCATGTGAATTTCTTTTAATCTTTCATCAATCTCACCCTGTTTGACATACTCTTCTTCCGTTTGAGCTGTTTCATCACCGAGATTTATCTCAACATCAGGCGACATAACTTTTGCTAATCCGAGAAATACAATTAATAATACGCAAAACACAGATATAAACATTATTAATCCCTGACGGGGGTTTCTGTTTACTATTTTTTTGTAATCTTTATAGCTTATATGAGCATGTTGTATTGGTTCATCTTCGTGAATCATAAATTATACTCCTCTGACCTTTGTACTTGCCATTATTATATCATCAATTTCTTCTGAATAATTTTTCAGAATTTCCAATGCAAAATCATCAATATCTGTTATTCCTAAGTCATTAGATAATCCGCATGCTTTCACAGGTGCGCCGGTTGAATCAATATTAATCCCTGTATGGATAAGGATTGATGTTAATGATTTTGTTGCAATAGATACTGTTAATTTTTTCCCGTTAACAAATAAATCATCTCCGCCTCTGACAGGATAAATTCCGCGGCGCTCAAGTGCCTCTTTGATTGCACAAATCAAAAGCCTCTGCCTGAAAACACCTTCCACAAGTCCGACATTAAACTGTTCCGAGATAAAACTGAGCATTGATTTACTGTAAATAGGTTCGTTATTTATAACGTCCTCAATATCTACCATCTCCGTCAATTTAACTTCGCATTCACCTTTGAAGGCAACCATTGCATCCCCTTGAATTTTAAAATTTTTATAAATCCAATGAGGGCTTAACTGCCATCCTTCGTATTTTATTTCTTGATTTAAGAGTTGAGTTTTCATAGTTTATTTATCCCTAAAATAATTTCTCAATATAATCTTCTGCAGCATTATAGAGAAGTGCGTTTTTAAGTCTTTTGCAGGATTCGCATTCTCCGCAGTTTTTATCGCCGCCAAGATAGCAGCTCTTTACTAATTCCAGAGGAATTTTATTTTCCAGCGCTTTTTCAACTATATCATTCTTTGTACAGTCTATCAACGGAGCAATCACCCGAGGCTTTTTAAGGGTTGAAAATTCAAATTCCGCATTCACCCTATCTATAAATTCCTCTGTATTATCGGAAAAAGTTTCAGCCTCCTCCTTATTTGCCCCGATAATTATATCGTCGTAATGTCTGCTATCAGCAAAACTTGCGGCGATATTTAAAAATAACCCGTTCCGATTAGGAACCCAGACTGCTTTCATAGATTCTTTGTAATCTTTAATATCCGTCGGGACAGATGCCTCCGAAACAAGAGAAGTATGTGTAATCTCTTTCAACCATTCAAGAGTAATAACTTTATGACTTATATTATAATACTCACATATTGCTTGTGAGGCAGAGATTTCCGGCTGAACCGCTTTTTGCCCGTAATCAAAAGTTAACGCCAGCATTTTATCGTATTTTTGTTTCTCCAACCCGAGGCTTACCAGAGAATCCAAGCCTCCTGACAAAAGTATAACCGCGCTTTTAACCATCTAACTCCCTGCGTATTTTTCGTACCATTTCATCATTTTCATCAATTTCATATTCATCTAATATTGATACGGCTTCAATTTTTAAAATATCACTGTATGAAGGCTCTTTTATAACCTCGTCCAAAATTTTTCGTCCAACCATATTGTACAATGCAATAAGAGCATTTTTCTTAACTTCATCATCCTTATCCGACAGACACTCTTTGATTGCATCATAAGCATCTTCAAAGTCACTTTCCATCAAAGCTTCAATTGCATTAATTCTAATCTGCGGAGATTCATCCATTAAGGATGTTTTTAAAGCATTAAAAACCCTCTGATTTTTCTCAAGTTTCATTTTCCCGAGAGCCTCAATAACACGTTCTTTCAAAAAGGTAAATTTGTCAATAATTCCCTGTTTCGTTTCGAGAATACTTACTAAAGGTTCTACAGCACGGGTATCACCGAGCATACCGAGAGCCGATGCGGCTGATTCTCTCAAATAAACGGATCTTTCATCCTCGTCTTTTACAACATCAATAAGAGGAGCTACTGCATATTTATCTCCAATTCTGCCAAGCGCATCAGCACATGCAAAACGAACCTTATAATTTTCATTTTTATTATTCAAGCTGTATAAAAGAGGGGTGACTGCCGAAGTATCTTTAAGGTTTGCGATAGCTTTCGCGCACATTACCCGGACATTTATAAATTTTTCTTTATTGGTTCCGTCATCTCCTGTTTTTAATAAAAGTATATCCAGTAAAGGACTCAGTGATGATTTATCACGAAACCTGTCACTGCAACGTATTATTGACATTAAGACATCAGGATTTTTGCATACCGTAAGAAAGTAATTGTATATTAACACCAGATTATCGCGTTCATAAGTTTCATCAAGGTCGTTAATATTGCGGATAACTTCTTCGGTTTCCCCGTCAAACAAATTGCATTTTTTTGCTATCGCTTCTAAATCCAATTTACTTTCTTCCACTTAATACCCCTGCTTAGAATATACTACAAACCTTTTTTTTTAGCAAGTTTCAGGCTGATAAAATATAATCTTTGAAAAAATTTATTACACAGACTTTTTCAATTGGAATGATCCGTTAATAAAAATTTTGACCTGTTGTTTTTATTTTCTCAACACGCTTCCGCACATGCTCTTGCTATCGTTTCGAAAACAAAAACAACAGTTCTCTTTTCATCTTTTGAATAAAAAACGCCCCTCAATATGGAATTTGTTAACTTTTCATTGATAACCCCTCCTCGAAATCAAAGATTTCGGTCACCTCTCACAAAACGTGACATTTAGTCACCTTTTGTTCGGCAGAGTCGCAAGGGGAGGACAAAAAATGATAAAATTTGCACCAATGAAATGTTAACAATCCCCTCAAGGAGGGACTTTTCTTTTTTAACCTTGAGCTTTTTCTGCTTCTTTTTCTTTTTTGTGAGCGAGATATTTTTCGCAAAGGATGTTTGCAGGTTTCGTAACCGCTACCGGTACTAAGTATCTGTATACAAGTCCAAATACGAGCATTGTTTTGAGTTTACCCATACCGCTGATTTTCCTTGTCAGATTTTTTACTTCGTCAGGCGTACCGAGGTAGTTACCCAGACGTTTTTTCAAAAATTTCTCAGCCTTGACTTTTTTATAATCCTGCAATTCTTCTTTTACTAATTTTCTGCCTTCTTTTTTAGCCGCAGCTTTCAGCGCATCATTTGCTTTCTTGATTTCAGCATTTTCTGCTTTTGCTTTTGCAACTTCTTCATTAAATTCTTTCAAAAGGGTAAATTTTTCATCGTTGCATTGACCGGAAGCATATCTTACAGTCATCTTCTGCCACCAATCTGAAAGTGAAGTATCTATCAGGTATGCACCCGCAGTTGATAAAACAAAGGTTAAGAACTGGTTCACCGCAAGTGTTTGTTTTCTGTCTTTATCCATTTTGTCATTGGTTAAAGTTTTATACATATACATGCCCGATGTTATCGCAGATCCAACTGCCAGAAAGTGATTGAATAATAAATCGCTTTCTTTTACTTTGTTGGTAAATCTATCAGTAAATTCGTTATCAAAAATTTTCGGGATAACTTTTTTACCCATCCAATCTCCGATACTGTCATAAGCTTTTTCAAATTTTTTAGCAATTCTTTTGAAAAATTTTGACTTTTTTACTACAGATTCTGCAACCGTGTCTGCCCCACCGGAAAATGCCGGAGTATATTTAACAGAAAAATTATTTTTTCTAGAATTATTGTAATTGTTAGCACCGTATTGAGGAGTATAATTGTTAAATGAAACTTTCATTAGTTAGCTCCTCCTTTCACATCTGCGTTTGATTTGTGTATAAAATTTTCCATTCCTAAATGACTCTTTTTTACATTTTGTTCTTGGTTAACAGACTGTGCCTCTGTCTGCTGAGGTTTTGGCTCGGATTTTTTCTTTTCAAGTCCGAATACGTATTTCAAAATCGGAGGGATTAAAGCAATTGTTAATATAGAACGAGGAATTGCAATTACCCATTCCGTAATATTTTTCATTGAAAGCTGCATTGCATCTATTTGCGCTCTGAGTGCTTTCTTTTCAATTTTTGCAGCTTTATCGGCTGCCAGTTTTTCCAATTCCAAAATTCTTCCGTACTTTTTATCAAGAAGTTTAAATTTATGTTTTAAAGGAGGTACATCTGTATTGATATCCTTACCAGCCTTAATATTTTCAATCATCTTTTCGTAATGATTTTTGTAATCATCCATTACGTTTTTAACCCCCTGATCCCAAGGGCTTGTAACGATTGTGGAGGCAACAAAACCAATAAGACCTGATGCCATCGAGTGCCCGGAAGCATAAATCTTATCTTCTTTGTCTTTCTTACCAGGAAGTGCCATAATTGTTGCCGGTCTTAATATCCCTGCAAGTATCAATGCGATGAATGCACTTGCCGCAATATTGTGATCTTCCGCAAAACCTGTAAGCCAGTTATAAGGCTTACTTGCAAAAATCTTATCAACCACGCCTGTTTTTATAACACTAGCGGCAACCTCACTCTTACCCGTAAAGTTGCCGCTAAATTTATTTTTATCCTCTTTTACTCTTTTGCCATACAAACCCGCACGCTCTTTCTCCTTGAAGTTATGCGGGTCTTTAAAGACCGCAGAGGAACCCTGTTGAAGGGTTGTATTATAATTTATTGCATTAATTTTCATGTCCCACCATTCAGTTAATGTCTTGTACATTTATTTTAAATCAAAGGAAAATTTTTTTTGCCACTGTTTTTAAGAAAGTTTACAATTATTTTTCTAAAATCGCCCCAAAATAGGAAAAGAAGATGAAATTCAGGATTTTCATCTTCTTAACAATTAGTGTAATATTAACACTATATAAATCTTTTATATATTTCCTAGATATCCAGTGCCAAATCAAGTGTCGGAGCTTTTGCGACAATTGCGCTGGAGGATATTATATCGACGCCGCAGGCTGCTATTGATTTAACCGTTGAAAGGTTTACATTACCGCTTGCCTCGACTATTGCTCGGTGATTTATATATTCGCAAGCTTTTTTCATTGTTTTGATATCCATGTTATCAAGCATAATTATATCTGCTCCGACAGCAACAGCCTCCTGCACCTGTTCAAAGGTATCACATTCAACTTCTATCTTATGGGTAAAAGAAATTTTATCACGTAATTTTGTGACAGCTTTTGTAATAGAACCGGCAAGACGAATGTGGTTATCTTTAATCATTGCACAATCAGATAAATTAAATCTGTGCATGTGCCCGCAGCCCGTAAACACCGCATATTTTTCAAACGGTCTGAAGTTCGGAGTGGTTTTTCTGGTATCTACAATCTTTGATTTAAAACTTCCTATAGCTTCTTGATATTTATGGGTTTCAGTTGCAATACCGCTCATTCTTTGCGCGTAATTTAATGCAACACGTTCTCCCATAAGAACATACTTTGCAGGTCCTGAGATATCTGCTATTTTATCCCCTTTTTCAATTTTATCGCCATCTTTAAAATAAAATTTTATCTCTACATCAGGTGATAAAATTTTGAATACAGTTTCAAACACTGCGCTGCCGCATAAAATGCCATCACTTCGTGTGTTAAGCGAACCTGAAAGAAAATCATCTTCTTCCGCGAGATTTTCGGTCGTGATGTCGCCAAAACCGATATCCTCCGCGAGTGCTTTTTTTACATGATCCTCTATATAAAAATTACTTAACAAAATCCAGTTCTCCTTCTTTTTTAGTCAATATACTGTGAACACAAGCTTCATTCGTGTTCGGATAATCAAGTCTGTAATGTGCCCCGCGTGATTCTTTGCGCTGAAGCGCTGATGTTGCGATTAATTTTGCAACCGTCAGCATATTCTTTAATTCGTATTCATATTTATTCAGACATTTAGCCTGTCTGCCAAATTTTTCCTGAAGTTCATTCAATTCCTCAATTGCTGTAGACAAAGACTTTTCGCTTCTGACAATCCCTGCACCTTTCCACATTATTTCTTTTAATTTATTTTTCATTTCTGATAAATCTACAGACTCAAAATCACTATCTTCAGAATACTTATCAATAACTGATTTAATCTCGCTGTCAATTTGTTTAGGAGAAGATAGGTTTTTATCCTTCAAAAAATCAGAAACCGCGTAAGCACAAACCACACATTCCAGTAAGGAGTTACTTGCAAGCCTGTTTGCACCGTGCAGCCCGGTAGATGACACTTCTCCAATTGCAAAAAGCCCATTGATAGAGGTTTCACCCTGCATATTTGTTTTTATACCGCCCATAAAATAGTGTGCGGCAGGTGCTACCGGAATAAAATCTCTTGAGATATCAATTCCTTTTTCCAGACATTTTTTGGAAATAGTCGGAAACCGTTCGGCAAGAGTTCCTTTATCAATACAGCTAGCGTTCAAATAAACATTATCCAAATGCTTTTCTTTCATTTCATGGTAAATTCCGCGGGTTACAATATCACGCGGAGCGAGTTCTTTTCTTTCATCATACTTTTGCATAAATTCAATACCGTCAGCATCAACAAGTTTTGCACCTTCTCCCCTGACAGCTTCCGATATAAGAAAACGGTTCACATCATCATCAAAAGCTAGTGCCGTCGGGTGAAACTGTACAAATTCCATATCCTGCATAACAGCCCCTGCATTATATGCAATAGCAAGCCCGTCGCCAGTTGCACCTTCAGGATTTGTTGTGTATTTATATAACTGTCCGATACCGCCTGTTGCAAGGATTACTGCTGATGAATATATGGTTTCGTATTCTCCTGTTATACTGTTATATACAAGTACTCCTTTACATTCCGAATTTGCGTTTACAAGAAGTTCAACGGCAAGACCATTTTCATAAATATCAATATTCCCGTTATCCCGGACTCTCTTACAAAGGGCAAGCTCAATCATTCTGCCGGTTGCATCCCCGCCCGAATGGAGAATTCTTCTCACACTGTGTGCTGCTTCTTTAGTAAAACAAAAATTATTATTTCTATCTCTGTCAAATTCAACACCAAAATTCAGTAAATCTTTCACGACATTATCCGAATTTTCAGAAATAAATTTGACTGCATTAAAGTCATTAAGTCCGGCTCCTGCTTTGATTGTATCCGCGATATGAGATTCCGTTGAATCACACTCATTTTCCTTCAATACGGCAACCATACCGCCTTGAGCATATTTTGAGTTACTCTCCCCAAAGTCAGATTTTGTCAACACCATAAGCCCGTCCGGTAAATCAGCCTGCTGTTCAAGCTTTAACGCCGCATACAACCCTGCAATACCGCTTCCGATAACTATTATTGAATATCTTGAGTACTTCATAATCGTGCCTCACATTCAAATACACTTATCCCTATCAATCATATATAATAACCCAAAATTTTATTTTTTTCCACCCTTTAAAATAAAATTTTTATTAAGTTTTTGATTTCAATCCAAATCATATTTATTAAATATAAAGATTTAATATTACCGGTAAAAAAAATTTTTTGGTCGATTAAAACATAAACGTAACAGATTATAAATATAATAGAAAAATAAAACAAAAGAGGGGGGATTCCTATGTCAATAACACCTATCAGAATACTTCTTGTAGAAGATCATAAACTTATGCGGGTCGGATTAAAATCGTTATTTGAAGAGCACAAAGAACTTGAGGTTATATCGGAAGCCCAGAGCGGAAAAGAAGCTGTGGAAAATTATAAAATTTCTCACCCTGATGTCGTTTTAATGGATATAGGACTTCCTGATATAAGCGGCATTGATGCGGCAAAGAAAATCATTGAAAATTCTTCTAATGCAAAAATTGTAATTCTTACCTCACATCTTTCTGAAGAAGAAGTAATGGCATCACTCCATGCCGGAGCATGCGCTTATGTAATGAAGGATATTAATATAGAAATCTTAAAAATGATAGTAAGAACTGTAAAGGATGGAGCCATGTGGCTTGACCCGCAGGCTGTCCCAATATTAAGGGAAAAGAATTGCGGTGTAATCCCGCCGCGACAGATGTCACGTGCAATGTTCAAAGAACAGCACGCAAATTTAACCCAAAGAGAATACGAAGTATTGAAACTTGTTGTGGACGGGAAATCCAATAACGAAATTGCGAAGGAACTAACTATTTCTGAACATACTGCGAAAGCTCACGTTTGTAATATAATCCAAAAACTTGTAGTGGACGACAGAACCCAAGCAGCAGTAAAAGCGTTAAAAGAAGGACTTGTATAAGATTTTTCGACATTAGCCTAAAAATTTTCTTTATCAGCCACTTGAAAATAAATATTTTTTTGTTAAACTAGGAGTTGCGGTATCCCGCAACTTTTTAATATAAAAAGTTGAATTTTAAGCGTGCGTAGCTCAGTTGGCAATAGTAAGTTCGGAGAACTTACGGAGTTTAAATAATAAGCTCTATCCAACTGAAACCACATAAAAACTAAAAAGACCATAAGCGTGCGTAGCTCAGTTGGATAGAGCGTTTGGCTACGAACCAAAAGGTCGGGGGTTCGAATCCCTCCGCGCGTAAGGTTTATAAAGCAATAGCGATAAGTGTTTGAAACTTATCGCTATTTAGTTTGTAATTTAACGGGACATTTTATCTGAACGCATAAAAATATTATTCGGCAAAGTTGGCTTTGTGTTTAAGCTTTAGCGGTCGGAAGTAATCGTTTTACATGTTACAAAACGGTCTTTTGATGGTCATCATTGTCCGATTACTGTCCAAGAATTGTCTTAATTTTTCTATTTTAAAATCAATGTTATAGCCTATTTCGCCCTCATAATTTAATTTGTATGAAAAACAGAACATCTTGCAAGACTAAATGAAAAAGTCAGAGAAAATTATTTAAACCCAAACTCAAAATATGTAGGATCTACACTGGAAGTATTAGTTGGAAACTTAGAAAATTATAAGGGTAAAAATGTAATTACTGGCAGGATAAGAAATAATAAAATAGTTTATATTCCTTGTGATACTGACATAACCGGTAAATTGTTGGATGTAAAAAAATCACAGGTACCAAAACTTGGTATTTGCAATGCGAATTATTATAGTAGAACAATAGAGCAAAAATATTTTTCAGGGGTTTTACTAATCAATGGGGGATCTATGTGTCGCAACACAAATTATTCCTTATATAGAATATAAAATTCCTACAAACAAATTTATTGAAACTTTAAAATGTTTTAACAAAACTAAAAATTAAGGAGACTCTCATGTTAATAAGAAAACAAAACCAATATTGTACTTTAAATAGAATTAACAGTACCCCAACAAGCAATAAATATAAAAATTATACACCTATCTCACAAGATAGATTATCATTTACAGGAACCATTATTAAAAGAATTAACAGTAAAGATGAAATTAAAAAAATTTTAGATTTATTTTATGATTCATTAGTATACAATCTTGAGCCAAATAAAACACAATCTAAATTTTTAAGAAAAATAGACCGTTATATATCAATGCTGCCATTTTCAATAGCGTCAAAACAACCCAACAGTATCACTGAGGTGATAGAAAAAGAAAATCAACTTATCGGTGGGTACTCAATGAATATAAACCCGCTAAAATCTAGTGCTCATTTAGGATTTATTACTTTGGCACCAGAATACATCAGAACAAAGGCAGGTATTGAAGCTTTAAAAAAATTAGGAATAAGAATTTATGAAAATGCAAATGCAAATAATGTAAAAGAATTAACTTGGACAACTAACTCAAAAAATAAAAATATAAACAATTTATTAAAACGTCTAGGTGCTGAAAAAGTGAAAGAAATTGCATTGGGTGAAGCTGAATATAAAATTTCAATTAATGACTTAGGGAAAAAATTATATAATTTAGTATAAACTCACCCTGTAAAAATACTACAAGAGTGAGTTTAATAAAAATAATATTCTGTTATTTTTTAAATGCTTCTACAATGGATTTTTTATAATTAGGTTTAAAATACCAACTTTTATAATTATTCCTGTAATCAATTCATTCGGAATGATATCAAACCTAGGATTTATTACATCTAAATCCGGCGCACAAATAATTTTGCCGTTGATATGAATCATCTCTTCGTGTGATCTTTCTTCAATTACAATTTCATCTCCAGTTGCAATAGATGTATGGATTTGATTTTTATGATGATGATAAATTATATTCTCTAAATCATAAAAATTTTTGTATTTCTTAATACTCGTTTTTACTATTACAAATAATCATTTAAGGTGTTTCTTTACATAGTTATTGTCATTGTTGTTGTAGTTTTATTAAACCAGACATTTCTGTATGTACTTTTTTGTCCAGATTGATTTGTACTGATAGATAGATTATTTTGGTAAAGTTGGCTTTATGTGGGAGTTTCCGGGTCGGAAAAATTAAGTTTACCCCCACAAATTAATCTGGAAAACCGGACTTTTTCTGGACTGTACGGATAGATTGAGATTTGCAGAATTTCAGTGAGATACACACTGTTTTTGAGTTGTACGGATAATTTGATTATTTCGGAACAGTCCAGTTCCGCAAATTTTCAGAAAAATTTAAAACGAGGTCGGAAATATTCCATTGTCGTTCTTATAAATATAACTTAATAAAATTTATTAATATAATTTTTGGTGTATAATAGTTAATTTATGGAGTATTATTATGGATAAACGAGTTGTAAGTTTATTTTCTGGAGCCGGCGGTTTGGATAAAGGCTTTGAATTAGCCGGATTTGATATTATATGGGCAAATGAATATGATTCTGCAATCTGGGATACTTTTCAGTATAATTTTCCTGAAACTTTTCTTGATAAACGAAGCGTAAGAAATGTTCCATCTATTGAAATTCCTGATTGCATTGGTGTTATAGGCGGACCACCATGTCAAAGTTGGTCAGAAGCTGGAACCCTTCGCGGTATTGAGGATGAAAGAGGGCAACTTTTCTATGAATTTATAAGAATATTAAGAGATAAAAAGCCTTTATTTTTTTTAGCCGAAAATGTTGAAGGTATGCTTGCCCAAAGACATTCAGAGGCTCTTGCTAATATCAAAAAATTATTTAGAGAATCTGGCTATAATTTAAGCTTTCATTTGATTAATGCCAATAACTATAATGTACCGCAAGATAGAAAAAGAGTTATTTTTGTTGGCTATAGAAAAGATTTAAATACGACTTTTGAATTTCCTGAAATTTCAAATTATAAGCCTGTATTAAAAGATGCAATATG
>CALUVR010000020.1 GCA_944324285.1 Candidatus Gastranaerophilales bacterium
TCGTTGCAGGTACTAAATACCGCGGCGAATTTGAAGAACGTTTGAAAAAAATTATGGATGAAATTCGTCAGGCAGGAAATATTATCCTTGTTATTGACGAAATGCACACTCTCATCGGTGCAGGTGCTGCTGAAGGTGCTATTGATGCGGCTAACATCTTAAAACCTGCTCTATCAAGAGGTGAAATTCAGGTTATCGGTGCGACAACTCTTGATGAGTACAGAAAATACGTAGAAAAAGATTCTGCTCTCGAAAGACGTTTTCAGCCTGTTATGATTGAAGAACCAACTATTGATGAATCAATTGAGATTATCAAAGGTTTGAAACCAAAATATGAAGAACACCACAAACTTCTTATTTCTGATGAAGCAATAGTTGCGGCGGTTAAATTATCCAGTAAATATATTACCGACAGGTTCTTGCCTGATAAAGCCATCGACGTTATAGATGAAGCTTCTTCAAAAGTTCGTTTGAAAGTTTCTTCGCTTTCTCCGGAAGGAAAAGAACTTGAAAAAGAATTGCGCGAATTAATTAAAGAAAAAGAAGATGCAATCCGCAATCAAGAATTTGAAAAAGCGTCACAACTCCGTGATGATGAGGCTGATCTGAAAGACAAAATCCGCGAAATGGCACAAAAATACAGAGAAGAACACGAAGCAAACAAACCAACCGTTACGGCGGAAAACGTTGCGGAAGTAATTGCAACAATGACAGGTGTTCCTGTAACAAAACTGACAGAAGGAGAAAGCGAACGGTTATTAAAACTGGAAGAAACTCTCCACCAGCGTGTAATCGGACAAAATGATGCGGTTGTCGCTATTTCAAAAGCAATAAGACGTGCAAGAGTCGGTTTAAAAAGTCCGAATAGACCTATCGGAAGCTTTATCTTCTGCGGACCTACAGGTGTCGGTAAAACAGAACTTGCCAAAGCTCTTGCTGAGGCTGTATTTGGCTCTGAAGACAATATGATAAGAGTTGATATGTCAGAATTTATGGAAAAACATTCAACCGCAAAACTTATCGGTTCACCTCCGGGGTATGTCGGCTACGATGACGGCGGACATTTGACAGAACTTATCAGAAAGAAACCTTATTCTGTTGTTTTGTTTGACGAAATCGAAAAGGCTCACCCTGATGTATTTAACATCATGCTTCAAATCCTTGACGACGGTCGTCTGACCGACGCTAAAGGGCGCCATATTAATTTTAAAAATACAATTATCATTATGACATCAAATGTCGGCGCAAGTATGATTACAAATACATCAAAACTCGGCTTCTCAACATCTGATGATGAATCAAAAGACAAATACGAAAAACTTAAAGAAACCGTTACGGAAGAAATGAAAAAAGCTTTCAGACCGGAATTCTTGAACCGTATTGATGAAACTATCGTATTTGCACACCTGACGCAGGAAGAAATCAGACAGATTGTAGATTTAATGCTGAAAGATTTATTCAAACGCCTTGAAGAAAGAGAATTATCCGTTGAAGTTACGGATGAAGTGAAAGATCATCTTGCGAAAAACGGATACTCGGAAGCTTACGGTGCAAGACCTCTCAGACGCCTTATCCAGCGTAAGATTGAAGATAATCTCGCGGAAGAAATCCTCTCAGGGAAATACGCTCCAGGCGATACAATTAGGATTACCCTTATAGATGACAAAATCGCCTTTGAAAAAGCTCCTAAAAAAAAGGCTAAAGCAAAAGAAGAAGTTACTGCAGAGTAAATTATAAACTTGAAAGAGCCGATTTTTAAAAGTCGGCTCTTTTTGTAAATCGAGGCGGAAGGTTGAAACTTCTGGCAGGCAAGGTATAAAATGGCACAATATTTTTACAAGGCTTTAAAGAATAATAAAACGGAAGTTAAGGGCTATATTGAGGCTGAATCCCCAAAAGAGGCTCGCGATAAAATTCATAAAATGGGTTTTCTTCCGACAAATATTTATGAAGAATCTTTTGAAAAAAAAGCCTTCCCCTCAAACAAAGCCTCCAAAATTGAGTATCTTAGCCTTTCTGACAAAATATTTTTTACATCAGAACTTGAGGTGATGATATCCTCAGAAATATCAATTGCAGAAGCCTTAGAAACGCTGGAAAATCACGCCCATAAACCTAAACTCATTATGCTTGCACGGGATTTAAAAGAAAAAATTTTAAGCGGTTCAACTTTTTCTGAGGCGCTAAAAAGTTATGAAAAAGTATTTGGCGGAATTTATTTAGGACTTTGCACAGCCGGAGAACAGTCCGGACAGCTTGACAAGACTTTTAAATACCTTTTAACAATTTTAAGAAAACAGGAGGATTTAAAATCCCGAGTTATAAACATGTCAATTTATCCTGCAATCACTGTTATAATTCTGATTGCGGTCTTTATTCTGTGCGGGAAATTCATATTCCCCGCGTTTACGAACAGCGCATATCTATCCCCTGAAGAAATACCTTTTATGGTGAATATAGTCACCGGAACCTGCGATATTATATTTAAATATTGGATGATTATCATATTATTAATTGCAGCAGGAGGTTTTGCTGTCACAAAAATCTGGGAACAAAGCAGTATAAAAAAACATTTTGATAAACAAATATTAAAAATTCCGCTGGTCAGAGATTTTGTGCGTTACGTAAACCTTTCAGCTTTCTTTACAGTCCTGAATGTTGCGTATGAAGCCGGATTAACCATTGTATCTTCAATTGAATTATCCGAAGAAACAATAAAAAATACAAAGATTAAAACGGAAGCCGAAAAATCAAGAAAACTCGTAACTGGCGGAGAATTGCTTTCCGAGGCATTTGTAAAGACCGAATTTCTGCCTCCTGTATTTAATACGCTTATTTTAACGGGTGAAAAAAGCGGAAAATTAGGGCAGATGTTCAGGGATATAGCGCTCGCAATAGATAAGAAACTGGATATGGTTACAGACGCTCTTGCAAAAGCGTTTCAGCCGACGCTTACGGTTATAATCGGGCTGGTTGTCGGATATATAGTAATCGCGTTTTTCCAGTTATATACAACGGCAGTCGGCTCAATGTTTTAAACTTGATAATAACTTAATATATGTTATAATAAAAATGACAAAAATTAAATTGTAACAGAGGAGAAAAGCATGAAAACTATTGATATGACTACATTTCAGAGAAGGGGGGGGGGCATAGTTTAAAGCTTGCATTTACTCTTGCCGAAGTTTTGATTACTTTAGGAATTATTGGTTTAGTCGCGGCTATGACATTGCCGGCAGTTGTTCTGAATACACAAAATAGAGCTTTGTATACTCAGTTGCAAAAATCTTATTCTGTATTACAAAATGCCTTACAGCAAATGAATTATGAACAAGGGTTTGTGGCAAAACCTGGTGCTTACGGCACCAGTGAATTTTATCCTGTCTTTAAAAAGTATTTAATGATTGCAAAGGACTGTAACTATAGTGATTGTGAATCCAAGTACGAAACTGCTGAAGATGGAAGCCAGCAATGGACAAATATATCATCTAACTATAAAACATATTCAAATAAGCAAACGAACAACAACTTATTTGATGACGGACAGGGCATATTTTTAGATGGTTCAATGATACTTATTCAAAATGAAACAAGCAATGGCAGTGGTAGTATATTAATTACTGTTGATGTTAACGGAATTAAGAAGAAACCGAACCGCTGGGGCCATGATTTATTTACATTCCAGATAATGGATAATGGAAAGTTAATGCCTATGGGTGCCAAGGGTACAAGCTATAGCGAGGCATCTTGTTCTCCTTCTTCTGCTTCAACACTAAACGGTATTGGATGCACTTATAAAGCATTAACAGACAAAGACTTTTTCAAAAATCTTCCAAAATAAAAGCCTCTAAAAAGAGGCTTTTATTCTTTATTGAAAAATCTCATAATTTTGTCAATCAAACCTTCTTCCTGCTCCATTTGAATATTCTCAAGCTTTGCAAGTTTCTGTCTCACCTTTTCAGATTCAGGAGTTTCACCTGCGACAGACAAATATTTTTGGTAATATTTAACAGCTTCAGGTTTGCTTTTTAAACGTTCATAAATTCCCGCGATTTGTCTTATCAAGGAGGCGTTGCGTTTGTCCGTTTCAAGAAGTTTTTCTAAGTATTCTGCCTGCATAGCATAGTCCCCGATACTTTCCCTGAATGCCGCAAGTTTTTGGAGTGCAGTTCTATTCATCGGTTCCAGTTTATGCAGTTTTTCATAAAATTCAACGGCATGATTTTTTTCGCCCGTGCTTTCCAGCAATACTGCCAGGTTATTAACAAGGCTTGCGTCATCATCTTTTATCTGGTAAGCGTTTAGAAAATCATTGACAGCGATATCTTTATTGCCTCGTACAAGATTGTATTTGCCCCAGTTGACATAAGCATTAAAATCATCCTTTTTGCCTTCGTAGATTAAAGCTTTCATCTGAAACCCAAGTGCGCTGTTTGGCTGAAATTTGTCATATTCCAGAACATTTTGAAGCGCATTATCGTATTCTTTTTCTTCATAATAATACTGGGCTTTAATTACGTAAAAATCAGGTTTTCCTTTGTATTCAGCCTCGGCTTTTTGAATTTCTTTTAAGGCTTCATCCTTATCGCCTTCTGCGAGAAGGCATTTTATTTTCATCAAAGGGTCGCCTGTTATTTCTCTTGCTTTTTCAGGCTGATTATTTTTTAGATATAATTTTGCAAGACTTTCTTTTATATTGTCGCTTTTAAAGCCGTTATTTATCGCGCGTTCAAGAGTTTCTATAGCACTAGGCGTCGCATCTTCTGCAATATAAAGGTTTGCGAGTCTTAAGTAGATATCTTCATTATTATGTTCAAAATCAAGGATTTTTAAATATTCATCAATAGCTTTTGTATTATTGCCGAGTTGTTCATAGAGCGTACCCAGCACAAATCTTGTAGCGGTTTGTGCTTCGTGGTTATCAGCAACAAGGTTTAGAGCTTTTTTAAAGTCATTCACGGCATGTTCATACTGGTGGCTGATGTTGTGCATATTGCCGCGGTAAACATAGTATTTATATTTATCAGTTGTTACATAAATATCCATCAACTGTTCATAAGCCATAATATTTGTGGCATCCATTTGCAAAATAGCATTATAATAATCCGCTGCCTCGTCTTTTTTATCCAGCATAACTGCAATATGTCCGAGGCGTTCAAGCAGACCTAAATCTTTCGGGTTTGAGGCATAAGATTTTTTATATTCCTCGTACGCTTTTTCGTACTCTTCGTTTTCTTCGTATTGTTCTGCGAGTGCTATGCTCATTTAACTTATTACTCCTTTTTTATTTAATTATATCTTAAAAATTTTTTCTGTCTTGTCCGGTAGACTTAATTATATTTGTTCTGAGTTTTTTCAATACCGTTATCAAGGTAGAACTTAACGGATTCTATTGCTCTATCCAGAACCTCTTTTAATTCATCAAGCTGTTCTTTTGGAAAATTTTGAAGAACATAATTTTCTGACGGAATATTTGGCTGCGGTCCTATTCCTATTTTTAATCTTGCAAAGTCTTTGGACCCTGTATGTTTTATGATTGATTTAATCCCGTTATGCCCGCCGTCGGAACCGTTAGCACGGTATCTTATACGCCCTAAATCAAGCGAAATATCGTCATATATTATTAAAATATCTTTTAAATCAATTTTGTAATAATCCATTATTGCGCGTACAGCTTCGCCTGACAAATTCATAAACGTAGTAGGTTTTGCAAATAAAACATCTTCTCCGTTGTATCTTATTTTCGATAAATAAGCTTTTAATTTGTTTTCACTTTTAAACGAAAAGCCTTCCGTGAGCGCCCATCTGTCAAGAACCATAAAACCTGCGTTGTGACGCGTCATGCAATATTTATCCCCGATATTTCCTAATCCTGCTATTAATTTCATATTTCTACCTTTTATATTTATTATTTTAACCTAAATAAAGATTACCGCCTTTGTTTACCATGTTTTCGCTTAACAAATTGATAAGAAAGGATTAATTTGATAATGAACTTAACTAAAGCTGCAAACCGCCGCGCTATATGAGCAGGGACGCAGACATAGATTGTGAGGATAATAAAAATGAAATCAAAAGACAAACCCATAATACAGGAAAAGAGTTCCGAGAAGGTTGCAAAATTTTTAGAGAAAAACGGGCTTCACAAAAAAGATTTTGCAGAAATGATAGGGGTAACCCTTTCTTATGTATATAACCTTATTGATGATACAATTCCGTTTTCAACAAGAGGAACGACGTTAGAACGGATTGCGACGGTTATGGAGATTGAGCCAGAAGAATTTGAAGAATATAAAATTCCGCAGGAACCTAGAGTGATTGACGATTTCGTTGAGTATTTACACTCGGAAATGAAACATAAAAAAATGTCGGTTGTGAATTTTCTAAAAGCTTTCCCGCGTAAAAAAAGGCTTGAAATTGTAGATATTCTGCGAGGTAACCTTCCGCTTCCGATTGATTATAAAGAATTAACTATGATTGCGCAGGTTCTTGAACTCAATAAGGATGAAGTATACAACATGTGGGAACGCCGCATGAAAAACGTTCTTGAAACCAACGGCATGAATATTTATGCAAATGCCGCGTTAGTAAATGCCATGTTTGACTGCGCAAAAAAATATATCAGCTTAAAGTAGCCCCCCCCCCCCCGAGCTAAAACCCTCTCCAGACAACGTTTTTGGCGGATTTTGTCCATCTAAAAAATTGAGAATTCCGGTATTTTGTCCGGATTCGCCTCCGTATTGTTTATCCTTTACGGAGGTTTTGATTTCTGGGGCATTTATAAATAATGAAGCTGTTGCTTTTAATTTTTTTGCATATTGTAAATATTTTTTACTGTTGATGACAAGTCCGTTCTTATCTTTTTCTATCTTATTAATTATAAATTTATGTCTGTCATAACCTATAATATTTAACAGTTGAGTAAGTCCGTCATATCGCTTTTTGTCATATTTTTTCGGAATAACTAAAATTACCGGAGTTCCGAGGGCAAGACACGGAAGCGCACAGTGTATTCTTGTGGTTATAACAAGTTTTGCCCGTGCATATTTTTGCAAAAGTGTTTCTGCGGTTTTGAAGCACTCCTCTTCACTTAATCCAAAATCATAAGAATGGTGTGTATATTCAATGGCTTCTTTATTATAGTTTTTCAAAACTTCCAGTAATTTTTTATCGATTTTTGTAGGTTTTTCTCTATTAATTTCATAATCGCAGAAAATTATCTTATCGTTTCTTTCGCTTTCAGAAACTTTATAATCTTTATCAAGAGTTGTTGTAAGACAGCTTGAAAAATATGCTTTTACCCCCTCCAGCAGTAAAAAGTTTCTTGTTGTAAAGTCACGGCAGCCTATTGGTTCATATTTTTTCAGATAACTTAAAGTTTCTTGCTTTATATTTTTTAAGTTATTAATATGCATTGAAACAAATAATGGATTAATTTTATCAGAAAATACTTCATTCCCTTTACAGATTGCATACCAGCCGTTGGCAATTAAATTTACGGGTTCTCCATCATAGTATCTTGCACTGTCTCTATCCATCAGTATGGGGGTTTTATCCGGCAGATATTGTTTTGCAGCAAGACTCTGAATATAATCTCCAATATTAATATACTTGGCTTCATACTGTTCATTTGTAGTGTAGGCATATTTATACACTGCACACCTGCGAACTCTGGATGTAAAATTTTTGGATTCTCGCTTTTCAAAAAAATTAAAGATATTTGTTATAATCTGTCTTTTAGCTAACCAACTGCATATAATATTATTCATATTTATATTCCTCTGTTTATTCTTAATTCCTTTTATACTAAAATCTGCAGTATACCCCCCACGATTATGCTAACGGCTAAAAGGATACTGATAATCAATATCGTGTCTTTTGTACAATCGTTTTTTTTCAAAAGAATTATCAACCCCAATCCTGCGCTGGAGGAAAGTCCTGCAATCACAGAGCCGAAACTTATTGCATGCTGAATGTAGAGCATTGTGATAAGTACAGAAATTGCACAATTAGGGATTAAGCCGATTATGGCTGCAAGTGCCGGCTGGAGAGGTGATTGATATAAAAATACCTGTTCTATGTGCCCTTCTGTTTTTAATAAAATGAAGTTTAAAATCAATGTCACCAGAAGTATAAAGAAAAATATATTAATCGTGTGTTTCAGCGGATGAAGTATCAGAATTCGTTTTTTAAATCTGTCGTTTGAGATTTCGTGCTTGCAGCAGCCGTGTTCTGCAATTTCTATTTCTTCATTATTTTCCTCCGTCACAGGCTTCAAGATTGCATCTACTGCATAACCTGCAGCCACTGCCATTAAAAATTTTGTCCCTAGTATCGGCAAAATTGTTTTTATCATCTCAGGATGTGCCAGTAATACAGGAATTGCTTCATCAGAAGTCGATATATAAACAGCAATAAGAGTTCCTCTTGTGATTAATCTTCTTACATAAAGCGTACTTGCAATTACCGAAAAACCGCACTGCGGCACAATCGCCGTAAGTGCGCCGAGAAGGGGACCGCTTACTTTTGTATGTTTTGATAAATTTTTTATCTTTTTAGAAAAATAAATTTCAAAAAGTTCTATAAAGAAAAATATTATAAACAGAAAAGGCACAAGATTTATGCTGTCAATTAATGCATCTTTTATAAAATCCGCAACAGGAAGTTTTTCAATAAGCGGATTGGACCACCCTAAAATAAAAGAATTGAACGTATTTATACTTCTGATAAATTCAATAAACATCTAAACCTCTTGAATTAATTATAGCATGAATTTTCTGTGTAAAGCATATAAAAAAGAGTTGAAGTGGGGGCGTTTTTTTTTATTCATCGCTCTCTCCCCTGCCCAGCCCACTGCGGGAGAGGAAAGTTTTGAGTCATTGCGTGGAGCAAAGCGACAAAGCAATCCAGCCTTTTTTTAGTGAAGGGTGAAGAGTGATGGGTGAGTGGTTCAATAATAATAAGTCCATTCACGCTTCACACATCACTTTTCGCATTTCCAAAAGCTGGATTCTTTCGAGCATTATCCTCAGAACGACGAAAACAGAAATCCAATCCCTCCGGCGCTAATGCGCCACTTCCCTTTACAAGGTAGGTTTTGTGTCTTTTCACCACCTCATAAATGGGGGATTCTTGGGGCTGTCGGTTGGGCATACCTGCCCAACAACAGTTTTTCTAAGCTTCCGGAATTACATTTCTGTATTACGGCTCATATTTTTCGTAAAATTCCGGCGGTAATTCCCTTATCGGATTATACAATTCTGCAATTTCTTCTTTCTCAAATTTAGTCCGAGCTTGCAGTAAGTCAGAAAACCCTTCTTTTTCTATTTTATATAAACAATAAGGATTACATCTGCATCCGGTATTAGTTGCAGCGATTACGCAGCCTCCTTTGCAGATTGAGCCGTATATACAGTCTTTACAATATCCGGTGAGCATAGAGCAGTCAAAATGCCTGTTATATTGAAATGCATTCGGATCGTTCCAAATATCAATCAGTGAACGCTCTCTTACATTCCCTTCAATATATCTGTCCAGCTGCTGAGATAAACATCCTCTGACCGTTCCGTCCGAGCCGATACCGAGAACCTGCATTCCCGCCTGACAGCCATACCACGGTCCCTGAATACTTCTTGCAAAATCACTCATATAACCTGTAACATCAGACCCGGTTACGTCAATTTTTCCTGCATAATTCGTTTTTAAATCAAGTATAAATTTCGCAATTTCCCAGAACTGTCCTTCAGTAATCATAGATTCTCTTGGCATTCTTCCGATAAAATCAGCATACTGTATCTGCCAGTAATATACACCCAAATCAAGCAACAAGTCCCTTATCTTTGGAAGCTGTGAATAATTCAATTTGTGTACGGTTGTAACAATAGATGGAGCAATCCCCGCTTCCTGAAGTTTTTTAATTGATTCAATTACATGTTCAAAACAGCCCTTGTGCCCTCTAATGTAGTCGTGCATATAAGCATCGGCTGCGTCGATGCTTATCCCGAATACAACAGGATTAATTGATTTTAAAACTTTTATGGTATCATCATTGATAGCAAGTGCATTTGAGATAAACGCGACCTTCATCCCGTGTGATTTTATAGCTGCTGCAATTGCCCCGAAATCTTCCCTTAACAACGGATCTCCGCCGGATAAAAAGATAACTTCCGTCCCAAGCTGCTTTAAATCCGCTACTATATCAAGACATTCGGCTGTCGTCAGTTGATTATCTTTCTCAACAGAAATACAGTCAGAACCGCAATGAATACATTTTGCATTGCATTTCCAGGTTATCTCCCACACAACCTTTTTTAGTGTATATCTCATGATATTTATTTCTCCCTTTTAGTTAATAATAGTTTAAATCTTATGGTAATGTCTAATCTGTTAAGAAATGAAACAAGGTTATCTGATTTTGAAAAAAGTGGTATAATCATACGTTATAATATATATAAATATAAGGAGATTTATATGGTTGATAATATTGGATCCGGTAATAAATTTGATGCCGCATGGAAAGAAGCTAAAGCTCAATTGATTAAGGATGGAAATTCAAAGCCTTCGACACAGGATATATTGCATTATCTTATAGATAAGTGGAAGCCTCAGAATAATGATCCAAACAAAATTGTAGTCCAGGGATTTCATTTAGAACACGACAGTACTCCGCAAGTTAATACCAAATACGGAGCAAACATCGGCTGCCAGCAGGACGTTCAGGAGGCTGTTACCAAATACGGCGCAAACATTGGATGCCAACAGGATGTTCAGGAAACCGTCACTAAATACGGAGCAAACATTGGCTGCCAGCAGGATGTTCAGGAAACCGTCACTAAATACGGAGCAAACATTGGCTGCCAGCAGGACGTTCAGGAAACCGTCACTAAATACGGAGCAAATATTGGCTGCCAGCAGGGGGCGCAAGAAACTCCGGTCATTAACACAAAATACGGGGCAAATATTGGGTGCGGAGATAGAACTTTAAAAATAAACCCTGATTCTTTAGAAGCAATATTAGATCACTTTAATAACGGTAATAATACATTAAAAAACGGTACTTCCGTTTCGTATGACCGAACCACAGGAACTCTTCATATAAATAGAGATAACAAAGAGTAGAGGTTATATCCTATCTTTACTAAACAGTAAAATAGAGGAACAGCGCTGAATTTGTCGCCGTATTTCTGCTGGAGCTGGCTTAAGGCTATGCGGGCTTGAGAAGATATACTCTCATCAAAAGAGATTTGAGGATAACCCTTTTTGTAAATTTCTGCAAGCCGTTCCCTGCATTCCTGCGTCATTTGGCGCGTAAGCTTTTGCAGTTCCTTAACATACCATCGCATAATACCTGCGTTCACATTCATGCGGTTTGAGGTTAGCTGGTTTTTCATAAAAAATACAATTCTATAAAAGAAACGCCACAGAATGGCGTTTCAGTGATACCTTTACTCGATTTATATAAATGAGCAATGTATATTTAAATCTCTATCCCGTCGGCTATGTCAAGTGAGGCCAATGTTATTACATCGGAATCTGTTTCGTTTTCTTCTTTGATAAAATCAATGAGTTTTTGCTTCTGACTATCGCCGGGTAAATCAACAAGACACCCTAAAATGAACTCTTTATCATCCCAAATATCAGTAAGCATTTTTACAAGCTGCTTTCCTGCATCAGTTTGTGATTTTTGTTCAATTAAAGCATCTAAATTCATTTTTAAATTTCCTTTTTGCTTACTATACGATAGTTATTAAAGCCTTTATTTTCGATTTTATAGATATGATTTCCGATAGCTTTAGTAATAGATTTCTTTTTGCGTTGTTCCTTAGTCAGATTGGTGTTTAATTCACTCATAACCCGTGCATATTCATCCTTCGGAAGCTGAACTTCTTTACGGGTTCTTTTTCTTATTTTATCACTTCTTTGTGATTTTTCAACCTTGCCGGAACTTCCGCCCTCGCCAAACTGTCCGTTTTCTTTGCGCGGGTGTTTGCTTTCCTCCCACTCGTCAGAGTTAAAAAAATTGGTGCTGTTTTCGCCGTCTTGGATTTGCTCCCCCGCCCCGCTATTGGCGGGAGCGGGCACAGAGTTTCGCATTTGCGACCTTACCGCAGTATGCTCAATCTGTTCGCTATCCGGACTCGTTTCACTCCGTCCGTCCGCAAATCCGCCGAACGCGCACAAGGCGTAAGCCTTGTTAAAGCGTTCGGCAAATCCTGTCAAAACAAATAAAACAGAGGATAGGTTAAAACCTATCCTCTGTTTTATGCGCTTGGCGCGATTCGAACGCGCGACCTATCCCTTAAAAGGGGAGTGCTCTACCTGCTGAGCTACAAGCGCACAATTATTAACTTGTTACGGGGTCTTTTATTATTCTAACCTTGATAAACTTTCGTTTTATCTGTCGTGTGCTCCAACTTCCACACCCGACCGGCTAGTCCCAGTAAGAACAATTTAACAAGAACAAAATTCATTGTCAATAGTTTTTACTAAAAAATTTTCTTATCCGATTTTTGTAAATGTCTTTTCTTCTACCGGCTTGTTATATCCCATTTTTTTCTGGTGTTTTTTGAAGAAATAATACCCGCCGCTCGCGATTGCTGCTACACCGAGAATACTGAAGGTTACAATCTTGCCGAGTTTGGATTTTGATGCAGTTTCAGCACCGCTTTCTGCCTCTATAACTATTTTTTGAGTCGCAATCCCAAATTTTTCAACAAGTCGCTTCATCGGTTTTTTGTTACGTGCTTCCATGCCTTTGTCCCGTTCAAAGATTTCGTTCATGTAGCGTTCGTTTGCTGTTTTTCCGTTATTGTAATCTGCGTTTTGATGCCAATCCATTTTATCTTGCTGTAAACCGGCGTTCTGCGCCATTTCTCTGTACGGATGAATTGTCTTATTTTTTAATTCTTCACTCAGTTGGTCGTGGATTGCCTTTTTAAAGTCCTCATCACTTGCCTGCATTGCCATCACCAGACAATCTTTAAGTTCTAATGTCGCATTCTTCCATCTTGCACCGTCTATGGCTTTAAAATCTTTACCATCAAGTTTCTCGCCTAAAATTTCTTCAAGTCTTTCTTTTCTTAGAAGATAAGGATTCTTAGTTAACAATCCGCGCATATCATTGATGAAATCAGGTGCACCTCCTGTATTAATTGAAATACAAGGAGTTGCAGAGGCAAAGGATTCTAAAGGCGTAATTCCGCAAGGTTCAAATCTTGAAGAGAATAATGTCCAGGTCGCACATCCTACAAGTCTGTTTGCAAAGAAATTGTTTACATACATTACGTTACCAACGTATTTGCCATTGTCAATTTTTGGAAGCTGAACTTCTATTAAATCTTTCACCCATTTGTAATCATCAGCAGTGGAATCCCATACACCTGCACCAAAAATGGCTTTTGTACGAAGCTTTAATTCATCAGGAATATTTTTGTCTTTCAAAAATTCAAAGTATTCCTTAATCGCACCGACAGATGTAGGATAACCTTTCTGCGGATCAGGACGCCCCCATCCCATGAATAATTTGTCACCTTCTTTGTAGCCGGAAAGGTGACCGATTACAGTAGCACCAGTTGAAACCTGGGCATCACTACAGAATACTTTTGTTACACCCTGCTGTCCTCCGTGCTGATATGCATGGTCTATTATGTTTAAAAGCCATTTTGTATTGTTTTCTTTTGCTTTTATTACATCATCAATATTATCTTTTACTATTTTTCCGTCTTTATCTAGCTCATATTCGTACTTGTATGTTTGGAATCCTCGTTTGAGTTTTGATAAAATATTCGGATGCCCGGATCTGTGGAACCCTGCTTTAGGATTATCCAGCTGAAGATTGGCAGGCGTGCTGCCGTTTGTAACATCATGCGTTTCTATTTCATTCAGTTTTTTGGTTAACCCGAGAGCAATATCAGGAGTATCAGGATTTTTCATCTCCTTGCCGTAATTCATGGAAACAGTACCTGCTTTGTTGTTTTTCCCGTCAATTTTAGAGGCAGCAACCGGCGTCATTGTTATGTTATAAGTATTAAAATCATCCATAAAGTTTTTGAAGAACGGATCAAAAATTTGTTTGATAAATATCGCTTCAGGTTTTAGCGGTTTTCCGTCTTGCGGAGCGAATTTATGCCAATTTTTTTCAATATATTTTATCTCTTTTAACTGCGGATGATTTCTCAATTCTTTAACATCTTCTTCTGATGCTACAAGTCTAAAGAATTCAAAAGGGTTATTCATCCAGCCTTGATAATCTCTCCCCGGATTATGGAAACTCCCGTGGGAAATTATACCTCCGTTGTAATATTCATCCCCGGCTGCAGACTTATCTATAATACTATTCATTATTAAGAATGCAGGTCGGTCATGCAGCCACCAGTTTGCAGGGTTAAAATTACCATGCTTTTCAGTATTTAACTGAGGTAAAGCTTCAACAAGGGCACGGTTACTGTCTGCATAGAAAGTGTTGGTGCTGACATGACGAATTCCGTCCTCAGTTCCCATGGTTCCATAGGCACCTGTGGTTCCGTATGCACCAGTACTATAGGCACCGCCGTATGCTCCGTATACACCGCCTCCCTGCTGGTTTACCCCGTATGCGTTTGTAAACTTTGCAAGATCTTTTGTATGAATAAAATATGCAGAGTTTCTTTCATTCACAGCAGGAGCTGCAGCAGCCTGTATTTTTTGAAGTCCGTCTTTATATTCTTTAGTTTCTTTTAGTTCTTTTAATTTTTGTTCAATTTCTGCTTCATGTTTTTTTAATTCTGTATTTATTTTTTCTGCATATTCTTTTTCAAGTTTTTCTATTTCAGGGTTCGGCTCAAAACGAAACATGTCTTTTTTGAATTTTAGTTCATCCTCATCGTTGAGGGTTTTGAGTCTTTCTTCATATTTATTTTCTTTTTCCAGAGCTTCTTTAATCTGTTTTACAAAAGGTTCAGTTACTCTGCTTCTTGCCTGTTGTGCATACTTATTTTCAGCCTCAACAACAGGATCGCTGATATATGAATCCTTTGCACGGAAGAGTCTATAGGTAACTTCTTTTAATTTATCGACAGATTCATCCGAAACAGCTTTAAAAGAGCCTGAAACGCCTGTATCCTCCAGCTGAATGTATGAACATAACCCCTTAGCGTCGGGTTCAGTCTGGATAACATAGGCAAGATTTTTAACCTCTTTATTTAACCTTTTGGCAACATCCTCAAGAGATTCCATCTGACCTGCAGGATGAAAGTTTTTCTTGGAAAGCCTTGCTTTAGGCTGCCCTTTTTCATCGTATTCAAGTTCTACAACTTTCACACCGCCATCCGGGTTTGCATAAGAATGATAAGGCGAGAAATCTCTGACATCTGCACCTTCATGGATTCTCCAACTTTCAGGACCTTCTTGTGCGACAACGCCGAGCCCGCCTAAATTATATGAATTGATTTTATACCTTTTATTTTCGGGAGCATAAGATAAAAACTGGTTGATATTCTTGTCTCCGCCGGTAAATGTTAAATGAATATGTGGAGTCTGCTCGGTTCTTGAAAGCCCTTTGAGATAAACAGGCGCAGTATAATTCAACGAATTAATCTGTCTTTGACTTATATAATTTGCAGGGCTGTTTGCCTGAATATTGTTGGTGTGTTCTCTCAAATTAACCGCATAAGTTTGCGGCATTACCGAAGTGATACGCATCTTTACCCCTTTTCTTTTCACATGCTGCAGAAAATATTATCTTCTGCCTTTATAGTAAAATGCTGACAAATTTTTTTTCAACACTAAGCACTCGAAATATTAAGAAACATTAAGTAAATTTTTTTCAATATTAAGAGTTTTTTAAATACGTTTAAAGTAAAATTAAATATGCTAAAGCTGTAAAGTTTCGAAGCAGAAGCCTATGGCGGCAGACACAGTGAAAATTAAGGATATTTATGGATAGATTTTTTGGAATTTTTGGTATTATTTTTATATTTTTAATATGCTTTTTAATGTCTAATAATAAAAAACACATTAATTATAAAACGGTCGGTATGGGATTTTTATTACAAGTAGGGCTAGCCGTTTTTATATTTAAGGTTCCTCTCGGACGGTCATTATTTATGAACGTCGGCATGTTTATCCAAAAAATTCTTGATTTTGCAAAAGAGGGCGGAAGCTTTGTGTTTGGACCTTTAATTGATAATGAAAAGCTGAATTTAGTTTGGGGTTTAGGGGCAAATGTTTTTGCGCTACAGCTGATTTGTTCGTTGATTTTCATGATGATAATCGTGAATATTCTCTATTATTACGGAATAATGCAGAGGATTGTCCCCCTTTTCGGAAAGGCTATGAATAAAATTATGTCTGTAAGCGGTGCAGAAGCTTTATCTAACGTTGCAAGTGCTTTTCTCGGGCAGATTTCAGCCCAGATTATGATAAGACCTTATCTGGAAAAATTAACAAGATCCGAACTTCTTGCATCAATGGCAGGGAGTATGGCTTGTATTTCCATGGCAACAATGCCTATATATATTGGGCTTGGAATTCCGGCGCACTACCTTCTCGCGTCATCGTTTATGGCAGCACCTGGTGCGCTTGTAATCTCAAAAATTATGTATCCGGAAACTCATACCCCTGAAACAAGCGAGAATTTTAAAATTACCTACAGCAAACGCAAACGCCCTTATATTAACGTGTTCGACGCAATATCCGCGGGAGCCTCTGAAGGTATGAAGGTTGCAATAAATGTTATTGCAATGATTTTGGCATTAGTTGCGCTGGTTGCAATGATTGACTGGTTTTTGAAAGGTTTTGGAATTTTATTTGTTAAATATCTGCATATAAATTTTGCCTCATTTGATATGACTCAATTATCATTAAGAATGATTTTAGGTAAAATATTTGCAGTTTTTGCATTCTTTATGGGGGTTCCTCTTCACGAGGCTACCACTGTCGGAAGCCTTATGGGGACAAAACTTGTCTTAAATGAAATGGTGGCTTACGTTGATTTGAGCAGCCTCCCTCAGAATTTATCCGATAAAAGTTACTTAATCGCGTGCTTTGCATTATGCAGTTTCGGGAATTTCGGCTCTATTGCGATACAATTAGGCGGCATCGGAGAACTCGCGCCAAACCAGCGTAAAAACCTTGCAAGACTTGGAGTTAAAGCGCTAATTGCCGGAACCTTAACATGCTATATGTCAGCAGCAATCGTCGGCGTTCTATTTAATTAAACTTATACCATCGCCTTTTGTGGAAGGCGAACATATTATCACTGCCAAGGTGTAAGGTCAAGGTCTTTAGTGTCATTGATGGGCTTTAGCCGAAGCAATCCAGCTTTTTCTATATGGGGTGTGTAGAATGAGAAGTGATATATTCAATAAGAATGAGTGCATTCCCGCCTCTCCTCACAGTTCCGTTTATTTCGGCAGATGATCCGCCCAGTGTTCATCTAAGTTTCGGATAAATCTGTGCGCGTCTATAACATCATCGTAAGTTATAGGCTCCGGACCTTCCTGAACTTCAAGTGCCAACGAACTTTCATCTTTAACTTCAATTCCGGAAAAGCCAAGAAAAGCTACTCCAAAGTTTTTCCCGCAGTGTTTGCACACAAGATGAGTTACTGTCAAGCCCGGTTCCTCTCTTTTTATAACGAATGAATCTTCATCAAATCCGTTTTTGCAGACTGAGCAGCATAGATTTTCAAACAGTGCTTTTAGTTTCTTTTCCATTTTGTTCCTCTTTCTTCTTATTATATATAAAAATATTTTCAAATTATAAATTATCTTTTAATACTGTGTTAAATTTTCTACATACATGGGCATAATATACATGTAGACATGGGTGTACTGTGAGCGCTCAAGACAGCGCACACTACGACACCGGATTATAGGAGATGTTCTAATGGAAGCTATCAACTTAATTCTTTTCGGGTTTATTGTTTACACTGCATTAATTGTAGTTCCAAGCATCTGGGAAGAATTAACTGCAGAGGGTTAATCCTTACAAGAATACAGACGATTTGAAGTGTTGATTTGTTTCAAATTTTTTATCGCCAATTAAGAGTGTGTGGTCTTTAAAAAGTGTTTAATATACGCTTGTTCATCAGGCGTAGGATGTCGTATACCTTATTCAGGTAAAACTTCTAAAAGGCATTCTAGTGCGACATCTGTTACAAAATCCATATCCTCGCGGCTTATTATCAATGGCGGGTTGAAATAAATTACATCACCGAGCGGTCGGAGAAGCACGCCTTTTTTCAGAGCTTTTTTGTAAATCTGATAGCCTGTTCTGAGTCTGGAATCTAGCGGTTCTTTTGTCTGCGTATCTTTTACCAGTTCTATTGCGTTAATTAATCCTATATGTCTGATATCTCCCACATTTTTATGTGAGGCAAGTTTTTCTTTTATTATTCTGTTGAAATAAATGGCGTTTTCATTTGCTTTTTTTAGGATACTGCCATCCTCCAATAAGTCTAGTACGGCATTTGCCGCGGCGCATGCAAGCGGGTTGCCGCTATAGGTGTGTGAGTGCATAAAGGCTTTGTGTGTATTGTATTCATCATAGAATGCGTCGTAAATCTTTTGTGTAGTTACAAAAAGCGCGCACGGCATATAACCGCCTGTTAAACCTTTAGACAGGCACATTATATCAGGAGAAACTCCTGCATATTCAAATGCAAACATCTTGCCAGTCCGTCCGTAACCTGTTGCAATTTCATCCGCGATTAAGTGGACATTATATTCATCGCACAAGTCACGTAATTTCTTCAGATATAAAGGAGGATAAACCTTCATACCGGCAGACCCTTGTAATAAGGGTTCCACCAAAAGTGCAGCAGTTTCTTTTCCGTATTTTTTAAATGTTTCTGCGGCTTTTTGTGCACATTCACAAGCGCAGTGTTCTCTATCTTTGCCGTAAGGACAGCGGTAACAGTCAGGGCCTTCTATTCTTACTATATCCATTAATATCGGTTTATAAAGTTTCGTGTAAAGGTCGCAGTCTCCGACTGAAAGCGCGCCGATTGTCTCGCCGTGGTAAGCGTCTGTTAATGCCATGAATTTTGTTTTTTGAGGTCTCCCTGTCTGCTGGTGATACTGGAAACTGACTTTCATCGCGGCTTCTATGGCAGAAGAGCCGTTATCCGTGAAATTAAATTTACACAAACCTTCCGGCAGAAGGTTTGACAATCTTTCACATAGTCGGATTGCCTGCTTATTGGAAAAATTTGCAAAAATAACATGTTCAAGAGAATCCAGTTGTTTTTTTATTTCTTCATTAATATGCGGATTGCAGTGCCCTAAAAGGTTGCACCACCACGAACTTATGACATCCGCATAACGATTCCCGTCTACATCATAAAGGTATAAACCTTCACCATGGTCGATTACAATAGGCGGAAGTTCCTCGTAATCCTTCATCTGGGAACATGGATGCCAGATGTACTTTAAATCTGTTTTTGACCAGTCTTTATTTTCACAAATCGTCATTTGTTATATCTCCTTAAAAAGTTTTAAAAGGGTATCTTTACTTATTTGCAGGTCTTTTTCGCCTTCTTTAACAACCGAAAGCACACTTTCGCCTGTCAAATATTCTATTTGTAATTTATTGTCACGTTGCATTAAGTCATTTTCGTCATAATGATTAAGAATAAATCCTTTTGATTTAATGCCGTGGTTTTTAATGTATTCTGACGTCAATACAGCATTATTTATTGAGCCTAATTCGGCATTTGCAACTATTACGACATTGAGTCCAAGCAATTTAATAACATCAGGGAGAAGGATTTTTTCATCTCTCAGATTGAAAGGACAGATAATTCCTCCCGCGCCCTCTACTATAAGATAATCAAATTCCTGCTTCTTTTTCTTAAAATCTGAAATGATTTTTTCTTTTTTAATTTCAACACCTTCAATCTCAGCTGCTAGATGCGGCGAAACAGGAGTTTTGAATATATAAGATGCAAAATCTGCAGGATTTGCAGTTATTCCTGCCGTTTTTAAGACGTATTCACAGTCGCCTGGTATAATTTCCCCTCCTCTTAATTCAGCACCACTTAACGCCGGTTTAAAATACCCGCAATTTAATCCAAAATCACGCAACTTTTTTACCAGTAGCGCTGATATAAAAGTTTTTCCAACATCTGTTCCCGTTGCTGTTACAAATAATCCTTTTGGCATATTTCCTCATAAAAAAATAACACCTTCAAGTCTAAAACCAAAGGTGTTATTTTTCAAGTTATTGTTTAGTTATTTATTAAAGAACCGTTCCTGATACACTACAGGGATCCGCCGCCGCCATCATTGAAGTAATCATAGTGACGGATATCATCATAGTTGTTAACCGGTTCTGCCGGCGGCAACGGTTGTGCCTTAACAGCTTTAGCCGTTGAGCGGTTTCTCAACAACGCATCAAAGTTAGGTTCCATAGTCAATTCAAAGTGGAAACGTCCGACTTTTCTATCTTGATCAAAGTATGTACTGTTGATTAACGGGTAGCCCCAGTATAAACGACCTGTTAAATCACCAGGAAGTTGTACTCTTAAGCCCATACCGATAGAAGCCATAAAGTAGGAACCGTGGTGTCCAGGAAGTTTATAGTAATCTTCATCAACCTGCGGGAACACACCGCCAAAGTCAGCGAATACTGCACCTTTAACATATTTTCCGATAAACGGAATTTTTTCTTTAGAGCGAGGGCTTGTGATTTCACGAGGTAATAACGGGAACATCAATTCGTTATTAATATAGAACCCGTTTTTACCAATCATCTGACCTTCAGCGTAGCCTCTAACAGTTGCAAGACCGCCAGCCTGGAACTGGTCAATATACGGAATATGTTTGTTGTTAGGGATTACCTGATAGTTAGCTCTCATCTGACCGATAAAACCGTGAGAGAAGTCATGCAATCTGACCGCACCACCGGAAATTTTTACGTAGTTTGAATCATTATCAAAGATAGGAGCAGCATAGCTTACACCCTGGTTCAAATACCATATACCATACTTGGTATCTTTACGCATATTCAATGCTACATCAACACTTGTTACCTGATCCAGACCGAGTTCATCATCAAGACCAAAGTCTTTTAAAAGTCCCATTGTGGTTCTGGCACGTTTATAATTTAAAGCTGTATAAGTTTTCAACTCAAAGCCAGGTTTTCTGATAATCGGTTGAGTATAGTAGAGGGAATACATATACGCTTTACTTCTCAAGTCAAAGTCTTTGAATTCACCGTATCTGATTTTAGATAAACCTGATGAGAACAGGAATCCGACACGACCGTCTTTTCTGTTAACAGGGAAGTTATAATCAACAAACGGGCTGACAGAACCACCGCTGAAATAAGACCCGATGGATAACTTATCTCTGTTATGGAAAAGGCTGTCTGCGTAAATCATAGCGCCGCCTCTTAAGTGACCTGTAGTATAACGACCTGCGTTATCCATAACACCGACGAGGTGGAACGGGAAATTTTCATGTGCCGTAATTTCAATATCGGTAGTTCCGTCAGCTTCACCTGCTTTAAGGTTTGCAGTCAGGTTAACACCTTCATTGTATCTGTTGAAATCAAGGATATCTTTTTCTAATTCTACGATATCAAACAAATCGCCTTTTTTCTGCGGTAATCTGTCTGTAATATATTTATCTCTTGTATACTTATTTTCGTTTACAGTAATATTACCTACACGGCTTTCAATAAGTTCAATATAGATATTGCCGTTAGTAACCGTTTGTTCCGGAAGAAAAGCTTTTGCAGTAACAAAACCTTTTGATGCATACAACTGGTTAATTTGGTTAACAACGCTTGTAATATCTCCTATAAAGACGTTTTTACCGATAAGAGGTCTTATGATATTATCAATTTCTTCCTTCGTTAAGATTTCGGAAGGTGATACTTCAACGGAATTTACATAAACTCCTTTTGTATCAATATCCTCAACCTGAGCTTGCATTAAGGCACCGTTAGGGTCGTAATTCTTAATAACCTGGTTTTCTTTACTCGGGTTTTCTATTGAGTTTTTACGTCTTTCATAACGATTGTAGTCGTCGTTAATATACTGTTGCTCGCGTTTAAATTCCAAAGAATCTGTATTATGTTTGTAGTTCATACCGCCTTCCATCTGGAGTTGATTTAGAATAGGGATGTCGGGAGCGGCAAAACCTGGGGTAACAGATGCAGGAATAGCAAGGGCAAGACCGGCACATAAGCCCAGTAATGCCTTTGAAAAATTAATTCTTTTTTGATTCTTTTCCATCATACACCTTCTGTTTTATTGTATATTCAGATTATTCCAATTGTGATACTTAGATAATAAAATAAAAACAAAATCTAAATTTTTATTGCGATATATTTACAAAAATTTATAAACTAGCAACTTTTGGAATTAACCTGTTATTATTATAGAGGATTGTTATGGCGTTGTAAAGATTCTTATAAAAAGTTCACATTTTTAAATGAGCGTATTATACTAAAATCATTATAATAGAGTAAATCCATTAGAGTAGATTACAAAGGAGGATACAAATGAAAAAATTAGGAATGGTTACATTGGGTCTGGCTGCATTTGTTATAGGTATGTCAGTAAATAATTTCGCAATGTCAGATGTTCCGCCAAGCTACAAAATTGC
Source organism: Candidatus Gastranaerophilales bacterium (assembly GCA_944324285.1). Classification (GTDB taxonomy): domain Bacteria; phylum Cyanobacteriota; class Vampirovibrionia; order Gastranaerophilales; family Gastranaerophilaceae; genus Scatousia. The sequence continues at coordinate 22,593 of CALUVR010000020.1, forward strand.
AGTGGTTGATGTAGGTAAGGTAGTTGCATCATCTTCACAGGTTAAAGCTTTAAAGAAAGACCAGCAGGCTAAGGCTACTGAAATCGTTAAATATGTTGAAAATGCTAGAAAAGATGTAGCTTCTGTTACAGACGCCAAGAAGAAAAAAGCTCTTGAAGATAAATATTCAAAAGAGTTAATGACGAAAAGACAGAAATTGGAAAAAGAATATACAGCTAAGTTAACAGCTATTGATTCTAACATTTCAAAAACAATTACAGCACAGGCTAAAGCTAAAAATTACAACATAGTTTTGGCTAAAGGTGTAGTTCTTTACGGCGGCGATGATATCACAGCTGACATCATCAAAGTTGTTAAGTAGCGCGAGCGAGCTGAGGGCGGAGGAACTTACTTTGAAGCAAGCGAAGCTTGTGAAAAGGAAGTCCGTAGTCCCGTTAATTGCGAGCGAGCAAGACGCGCGAGCGAGCTGAGGGCGAAGTTCGGCGGGACATTGTATCTGTGTAGCGCTGAAGTAAGCTGATTTTATAAAGAGTGAAGCCGCGTTAGTAAATAAAAACAAGGATAAAAAACGAGATGGTGACATAAGTCAGCATCTCGTTTTTATTTGCTATATAAGAAGGATGCTGCTTATTTCACCCTCTCACCTTGCGGGAGAGGGGTAGGGGTGAGGGGTAAGAAAAAGGTTGTTAGACACTAGGGCGCTAAGAAAAATTTTTACGTCATTCTGAGGGCGCAGCCCGAAAGAATCCAGCTTTTGGAAGTGTGATGAGTGAATCGTGAGGATTGTAGTTGGGCAGGTATGCCCAACCTACTTTTACCGGCTTTTGGAATGTGAAGAGTGAAGGGACTTATTATTGTAGAACCCCTCACTCTTCACCCTTCACGCTTCACTTCTCAAAAGGCTGGATTGCTTCGGCTGACGCCTCGCAATGACGTCACATCCCCCGCCACTTGAGGAATACAAGGGAACCGCTTAGCTATGCGAAGCGAGCGACCCTGTATACCTTGTGCTGATGGTGTCCACAGGACCGGTGAAGGTGTGAGAAAACCCTCCGGCGCTTCAAACCCCTTGTAAGGGAGGGCTTTAATTAATTCCCTCTCCCCTTGAGGGAGAGGGGGAGGGGTATAATACACATTATAGCTGTCCAAGTAGAACACACTCCCTAATATTGCCTTAAACAAAAGGCGCCTGAGTTTTTTACTCAGGCGCCTTTGAATTTTAGAAATTATTAGATGTCCTTATACGATCCCGCAAACTTATTTGCATAAGTTGTATGCAAAAGCTCATGCGCTTTATGCGAGCCCGGGTGTTCCAGATATTCCTGATAGAGCTTCTGGATAGAAGGGTTCATGTGGGATTTACGCTGAGGGAGTTCACTGTCCTCTTTGTAAAGCCCTTCTGCACGCTCAGCCTTAATTCTGCTGTCATCGCAGCTTCTAGGCTGTCCGCCGCCGTTGACGCAGCCGCCAGGACACGCCATAACTTCAAGCATCTGAAAATCAGCTTTACCTTCTTTAATTTCTCTAATGGCCTTTTCAGCTTCTTTCAGTGTTGAAACTACTCTTACAACGAGTTTTGTACCTTTGAGATCAAGTTCAACCGTTTTTGAGCGGTTAGAAGTTCCTCTCATTTCTTTAATATCAACATCTTTAAGCTGTTCGCCCGTTGCAAATTCGTAAGCGGTACGGACTGCAGCTTCCGCAACACCGCCGGATGCCCCGAAGATTGTACCTGCACCGGTGTATTCACCGAACGGAGAATCATGATCTTCCGGCTCAAGCGCGTTAAAGTTAATACCGGCTTCTTTAATCATTCTGCCGAGTTCCTGAGTTGTTAATACATAATCTGTGTCCGGATGTCCGTTTCTTGCAAGTTCAGGACGTTTGCACTCGTATTTTTTAGCGGTGCAAGGCATAATTGCAACAACAACAAGGTTTTCTCTTTCAATACCAAGCTGTTTTGGAACTAAATCAACTAGAACCGGCGACAGCATTGACATTGGGGATTTGCAGCTTGATAAGTGTTTCAGCATATCAGGGTGCTGATCTTCAAGATATTTTACCCATGCAGGACAGCAGGAAGTAAATAACGGAAGGTTTTGCCCTGATTTTAGTCTTTCCAGAAATTCGGTTGCTTCTTCCATAATGGTTAAGTCTGCCGAGAAGTTGGTATCATAAACCTTGTCAAACCCGATTTTTCTGAGAGCTGCGTTCATTAAACCGATAGTGTTAGCGCCCGGTTTTAAACCGAACATTTCACCTAAGGCAACACGTGTTGCAGGCGCCATCTGAACTACAACGGTTTTATCTTTGTTTGTAATCTCGCCCCAGACTCTTTCAATATCAGTTTTGATAGTTAAAGCGCCTGTCGGGCAGACTGCAGCACACTGACCGCAGTTTACGCAATCCACCTGACCGAGCGGTCTGCCGTTCATCGGTTGGACTACGGTTTTAGAACCTCTGTTTGCGAAACCGAGAACTGCATGTCCCTGAAATTCCGCGCAGGCTCTGACACATGCCCCACATAGAATACATTTGTTAGGGTCGCGGACAAGTGACGGGCTGCTGTCATCTATTGGAAGATATTCTTCCAGCGGTTTTTCAGCGTAGCGGATTTTTCTTATTCCGTACTCTTCCGCGTATTGCTGGAGTTCGCAGCTTCCTGATTTTTCACAGGTTAAGCATTCTTTGTCGTGGTTTGCAAGAAGAAGTTCAAGAACGGTTTTTCTAATTCTTCTTGTTTTTTCTGTATTAAGATGGATTTTTAATCCGTTTTCAGGCGGCATTGTGCAGGAAGATTGAATGCCGCGGCCTTCAACTTCGACAACACACATTCTGCATGCACCGAATTGTGTTAAGTCCGGACGGTAACAGAAAGTCGGAACATTCATGCCTGCTTTTCTGATTACTTCAAGCAGGTTAGGTTCCGTTGTAAATTCAACTTCTTTACCGTCTATGAATAATGTTTTTTTATCTGTATCTGTCATATTTTTGTTCCTTTACTTTTTAGTGAATGGTGAATTGTTAATAGTGAGTTGTTCATTAAACCGGCTTTGCAGGTATGTTGGTCTATTCACTACTTCACTCTTCACTGTTCACCTATTCTAAAACTATTGCTTTGAACGGGCAGTTGGTCAAGCAGGCTTCACACTTAATACATTTTTCCTGATTAATGTGGTGAGGCTGTTTAACAGTACCCTCAATAGCCCCGACAGGGCAGGTTCTTGCACATTTTGTACATCCTTTACAGAGTTCCGGCTGAATAACGATTTTCTTCATTGCCGTACAAACTCCTGCAGGACATTTTTTATCTTTAATGTGTGCAATATATTCATCTCTAAAGTATTTCAAAGTTGAAAGTACAGGGTTTGGAGCTGTTTTACCGAGTCCGCAGAGTGAACCTTCTTTGACTGATAAAGCGAGTTCTTCCAGCAACTCAAGGTCTTTCATTTCACCTTTACCTGCAACGATTTTTTCTAAGATTTTAAGCATATTTTTAGTACCTTCACGGCAAGGAACGCATTTACCGCAGCTTTCATGCTGTGTAAAGTTCATAAAGAATCTTGCGACCTCAACGATACACGTATCCTCCGCCATTACGACAAGACCGCCTGAACCTACCATTGCGCCTGCTTTTATAAGACTGTCATAGTCCATAGGAAGGTCTAAGTGTTCTTCTGTCAAACATCCGCCTGACGGACCGCCGATTTGAACAGCTTTAAATTTTTTGCCGTTTCTTATGCCGCCGCCGATGTCAAATACGATTTCGCGTAATGTTGTTCCCATCGGAACTTCAATAAGACCTGTATTGTTAACTTCACCTGTAAGTGCAAATGTTTTTGTGCCTTTTGAAGTTTCGGTACCTAAAGATGCAAACCAGTCAGCGCCTTTAAGCATAATTACAGGAACGTTTGCAAGAGTTTCAACGTTGTTAATCAAAGTCGGACGTCCGAACAAGCCTTTATTTGCAGGGAACGGAGGTTTTGGTCTAGGCATACCGCGTTCGCCTTCAATTGATGCGATAAGAGCGGTTTCTTCACCACAGACAAATGCACCGGCGCCTTCTTTAATATGAATTGTCAGAGAAAAATCGCTTCCCATAATATTTTTGCCGAGGAAGTTTCTTGCTTCCGCATCAGCGATAGCTTTTCTGAGGCGTTTAATAGCAAGCGGATATTCTGCACGAACATAGATATAACCTTCATCAGCACCGATTGCGAATGCTGCAATTGCCATACCTTCAAGAAGTTTATGCGGGTCACCTTCCATAACGGATCTATCCATAAATGCCCCAGGATCGCCTTCGTCACCGTTACAAACGATATATGATTTTCCGCCTCTGTTGGCTGCAGTAAATCTCCATTTTCTGCCGGTCGGGAAGCCGCCGCCCCCTCTTCCGCGTAATCCTGATTTTTCGATTTCCGCAATTACCGCTTCAGGATCGTTTTGTTCAAGAACATTCGCTAAAGCTTCATAACCTCTTACTGCAATTGCTTCATCAATACATTCAGCGTTTATGTGTCCGCAGTTTGCAAGCGCTGTTCTTGTCTGTTTTGCATAGAAATTAATTTCTTCTGCTTTATGTACATGTTCATGAGTTTTCGGGTCTGTGTAGAGAAGTCTTTCTACCGGTCTATCATTTTTAATGTGACTTTCGTAGATTTCTTCAACATCTTCCGGTTTAACCTTTACATAGACAACGTGTTTATCCGGGATAAGAACAAGAACACCCTGTTCACAGAAACCGTGGCACCCTGTCGGGACTATCGTCATTTTATCATAATCAGTGAGAGGAGATACGTCAGCGCCGAGTTCTTTGAACTTTTCAATAACTTTCAACGAACCGTTTGCGACACATCCTGTTCCCGCGCAAACAAGAACTCTCAGTCCCTGTTTTTTGATTTCATCTTGAGCCTTTTGCTGCTCTTGTTTTATATCAATTTTTAATGCTGTTTTTTCCATATTATCTGTCCTCTTTCAAAAGGGTATCCAAAACAATTGTGATGGCGTCTGACGTCATCTGCGGATATACCTTTCCGTTTATAACTACAACAGGTGCAAGACCGCATGCGCCAAGACAGCTTACTGTTTCTAAAGAGAACATACCGTCCTCGGTTGTCATTTTGCCGTCTTTCAAATCTAATCTTGCTTTAATAGCGTTAAGAACAGGCATTGAACCTCTAACGTGGCAGGCTGTTCCGTCGCACACTTTAATCTCAAATCTACCCTTCGGCTCTAATGAAAATTGTGCGTAAAAAGTTGCAACACCGTATACGGTTGCAGGGGATAATCCCTCAATTTTTGTACCGATATAAATCAAGGCTTCCTCAGGCAGGTACCGGTAAACCTCCTGAACCTTTTGTAGTATCGCAATCAAATTGGACTTCTTACTTTCGTAGGAATTGATAATCTCATCCAGCTTTGATGTGTCGATTTTGTGAGGATTATCTACTGTCATCTCACACTCCTCCTATATATGTTATTAACACTCTGATTGTATTTTTAACCCAAAAACAAGTACAATCTTAGTGAAATTATCGCATAAGGAGGGTTGAAAATCAAGCTTTTAAGATTTTTTGCCTTTTACTGCATTTGTAAGATTGGCAATATTTCTGTAAAGCATTTTTAAAAAGTTATCATCATGGCTGATATATCCTGTATGAATATATTCTGTTCCGGCTTCAGTATTTTCCAGCATTCTTGTATTTGACCGCGTATAAATATATGTTTGTTTTGTATCTGCAGGCATTATTGCATCTTTAGCTTTGCCTGTCAGCATGTCTGATACCCTTATTGTAATACAGTCATCTGCTGATTTTGCAAATTCCGGAATAATGTGCTGTGCTCTGCTGATTGTTGATGAGGTATCAAATATATCAACACTCACTGTATTCTTTTTTGCAAAATTAGCAATTGTTTCTTTTGCTAATGCAATTTCATTATATGCATCTATATGCTTTTTTAAACCTGTTGTATCTACCAGACGATTTAATTCTTTCTTATGTTTTTCATATCTGCTTAGTGCAATTTTGTTTTGAATTTTACCGAAAATTTTGCTGATTCCCATAATTTTAATTCCTTTTTGGTTTTACATTTGCTTCTATAAAAACAGGTAATAAAAATTTTTGCTATTATATTAACTTTCTGCAATAATCTTTTATCGGACAAATGCCGCACATCGGTTTAATTGGTTTACAAACATTTTGACCGTGGGTTACGAGAAGAGTATTTATATCAATCCAGTGCTTGACGGGAAGTTTTTCTCTCAGCGCAAATTCGGTCTCTTCCGGAGTTTTCGTTTTTACGTAACCCAGTCTGTTAAAAATTCTATGAACATGTACATCCACACAAATCGCAGGTTTATTAAAACCTCTGCTCATGACAAGGTTTGCGGTTTTTCTGCCGACACCTTTGAATTTTGTCATTTCTTCTATTGATTCAGGAACTTTTGAATTGTATTTTTCAACGAGGTCTTTTGAAAGTTCAACAATCTGTTTTGCTTTATTCGCATAAAATCCGACAGGATAAATAGCTTTTTCCAATTCTTTTACATCGCATTTTGCAAAATCTTCAGGAGTCCGTCCAAGTTCCAGCATCCTTAATGTCGCAGGGTATGTGGTTTTATCATTGGTTCTGAGGCTCAATATACAGGCAATTAATACAAGATAAGGATCATTAAAAGAATCCATTAAGTGAACAAAATCGCTTCTCGGCTGTTCCGCCTCTTTTAACAATCTTACGATTTCGTCTATGTTATCTTTCTCTTTCAATTTTGCCATTCAAAAGTTCCTCAACATTTATATCTGTTTTTAATTTTAAAGCATAAATATTGTCTTGGTTGAATTTTTTCAATTTTACCGCGTCTTTTTCTGTCGTGACGATTACGCCTTTTATATTTTCAATATCACTCAAAACATACTGATGATGATCGTCAAACGGAATCATTTCCTTTATTGTATAATTTTCCAGAAAATCAAAGAACTGTCCCGGCTGCCCTATTGCGCAGAGTGCAGTGATTTCCGTATCCGGAGGAAGAAGTTCTCCGGTTTTAATATTATAAACGATATCAGGCTCGGTTTTACAGACAAATGTTTGAATTTTCATACGCTTTTCCATAATTTTAGCTATTTTTTCAGCGCGGGTATGGTCGAGATTTTTGCTTACAACAACAAGTCTGTCAACCCGTTTGAAGGCTTCAGGTCCTTCTCTCAAAGGTCCTGCCGGAAGTAATTTTTCGTTCCCGAAACCTTTTTCGCTATCCATTAATACGATATCTAAATCCCTGTATAATTTTCTGTGCTGAAAACCATCATCAAGGATTATATTAGTTACGCCAAATTTTTCAATTGCGTATTTTGCAGCTTCATAACGATTTTTAGAAGTTACGACAATTGCACCTTTGACGTTTTCTGCAAGCCAGTAAGGTTCATCGCCTGCAAGGTTTGCGTTATAGTAAATCTTTTCGCCGTCTGATATGAGATTAATCTGTTTATTAGAGAGTTTTCCGCCGTAGCCGCGGGAGATTATTGCGGTACGCTTGCCTTTTTCTATAAAATATTTTGCGATTTCAGCAACCACAGGCGTTTTCCCGACGCCGCCCGTTGTAATATTACCGACAGAAACAACAAAAGCATCGACTTTTTTCGGTTTCACGTAACCTCTGTCATATAGAATATTTTTTAATCCGCTTCCTATTCCGTAAAAAATCGAGGCAAATTCAAGGATTTTCACATAAGCGCCTTTTGCCTCTTTATCGTAATGTATTTTAGTTATTTCTGTTTTTAAATTTTTCATGAATTTTATACTTTTGCTATTACCAGGAGATCAGGTGTGTTTGTTTTCGAAACGATAGCGAGAGCAGAGCGGGAGCGTGTTGAGAAAATAAATACACCTGTTCTCCTTAATTATTATTCTAAAACATCAACCTGAACAGTAAAAATCTCTTATTCAGTTTTTCCGAGAATTGTCTTAAGTTGCAGGCAGTCGCGGAAGTTTCTTCCAGCAGTGTCTGCAATTGTGTTTTATTTTCAGGTGTAACCTGATTTACTGTAGCAAGTGTTGTCGTTATTTGAGCCATTGCGCTGTTTGCGTTATCAACGGTCATTGTAAGTTTTCGTTTCAGGTTTGTATCTTTTGTCATTGAATTTACAAATTCGCTGATTTCATTTATGTTATGCGCAATAGTTCTAATATCAGACGCCATTTGTTCGGCTTCTTTTTCATTACCCATAATCTTATTCAAATTCTTTGCAAGCTGGTCTACTGAATTTGAGGTTGAATAGAGAGTTTCCTTAAACTGCGGATCTCCTATAATGTTATTGATATTTATAGATAATTTATTAAAGTCGTTCGTAGCCTGAGTCATCAACGCCATTAATTCATCTATATCATCTCTTGAATCATCAAGAAGCTTGTTTACTTTTTCAACAGTTGAGGAAGCCTGAGCCGTTATATCATTAAGGTTAAGAACCGTGCTTTTTAAATCGGCAATCATTTGATCAGACAGAAGCATATTAATTTTCTGGTTAGTTTCAGTGAGCGTTTCTGCTGCTTTATACTGCCATTCCATAAAATCTGCAATACGCATCGGCTCAATTATTGTATACGGCGAATCCTGCTGCGGAAACGGCAATACAGTATCGTCAAGGGTTGCTATTCTGAGTTTTTTTGTTCCATCTTTCAGGGTAACAGTTTTACCTTTTACAAATTCAGGAAGAATAAGCCCCGGAAGGGTTACCGTATAATCTATTTTATACGCATATTTTGTCTTAATTCTTTCTCTGTCTGCAGATGGAATAGCTTCCGTTGAAACAGTTTCTATGTTCTTAATTACACCAACATCCCTGTATTCATCATCAAGCTTCATATCAACCAGATCATCTTTATAAAGAATATCTTTGTTAAACATCGGGATATAAAGAGTTTTTGTCTTTGGCGGTGTAATTTCAAGGAAAAGTTCTCCTATTAACCCTGACTGCTGAATACTGAATAATGATGCAGGCGGAATTTCAATGTCAGGTTCCGTGATTACGAATTTTACTCTGACATAATTATTTTCGCCGTTGATAACAGGGGTAATCTCTTCTACCTGCCCGACTTTCAAACCCATCATTTGTACGGCGGAACCGGGACGCATGCCGTTTACATCCTGAAACTTAATTTCTATCCTGTCGGCTGATGATATTGCACGTCCTTTTACCCTCACAACTATTCCGAGAAGCAAGACTATTGCAATAAGAGTTAAAAGCCCCACTTTAAATGATGATGAAAATTTCATATAGCCCTTTCCTTAATAAAACGATTTAATAAATTTATTGTATCAAAAACCGTTTATTAATGCAAAAGGTTACAGATAATTTGCGAGGATATTTTTTACATAATTCTGTGTTTCAGGGTACGGCGGAACTCCGTCATATTTGTCAACAGCTCCCGGACCTGCATTGTATGCGGCAAGAGCTAAAATTATATTACCGTTATATTTATTAAGCATTGATTTTAAATATCTTACACCGCCGTCGACGTTTTGGAGCGGATTATAGGCGTCCTGAACTCCTAAACCTTTCGCCGTCGCAGGCATAAGCTGCATTAGACCCATCGCGCCTACTTTTGATGTTGCGTTTGCATTAAATCCGGATTCCTGTTTTATCAACGCTTTTACTAATTTTTCATCAACTCCGTGTTTTTCACATACTTTTGATATCATACTTAAAATCTGGGATTTTGAAGTTCCTGTTGTTTGTGAGGCTTTTTGAACTGCATTTGCAGAATTTATCTCATTTACCGCATTTGTTAGGGTTTGAGCCGGAGCATTTTTTATAATATTCGCCTTTACATTCATTGCCTGAGGACCGAGCAGGAGGCTTCCAAAATCAGATTTGGCACTCTCCATCAGGACATTTTCAAAGTTTGGCAAATTCTTTTTATTAGCAGGATAAATCGTATCTATAGGATTTTGAGCAACCTGCTGTTCAGGTCCGTGAATTTGCTCATTTATGCTTCTCACCTGATTGCTTAAGGCAGCATAACGCTGCATGGCAGCAGCCTTGCCGCTTGATGACAACAAATTCTGTATCATTTTTGAAAACATAATTACTCTACCCTTGTCCTGATAAACCTATTATAGGTTTAAACTTCTACCCTGATATCATATAAACTAATGATTTTTATCAGAATGTCAACCTATCGGATTTGGCTGAAGTTCCTGTTTATTTGTATAATTTACGAGAGCTTTAAATACAAACGGGTGCATTTTTCCGTCCTGTACATCTTTGTAGATAATTGTTAGTGCGGTTTCTCTATCAAGCGGGTCTTTGTAAGCTCTTTTTTCTGTCAATGCCGAATATTTATCAGCCATCGCCACAATTTGAAGGTTTAAGTCGGCATTGAAATTCTTATCTGCAAACGGGTATCCTGTTTTCTTCGCATTCTGGTGGTGATTTTTTATTATATTAAGCGTTGTTTTATCTATTGAACTGTTTTTTAAAAGTTCATAACTAAGGAGAGAGTGTCTGTGCATAATTTCAGTTTCAAAAGGTGTAAGTTTTCCGTGTTTATTAAGGATTTCATCAGGGATTAATGCTTTCCCGATATCGTGAAGATAAGCAGCATCTGATACGGCTTTTGCATTGACCTTATTTTTTAGCGAGAATGGAAGATTTTCAATAATCCCTTCTGCAATTTTTTTTGTATCTGATGCGTGGTTTTTAAGGAGATTATTTAATTCTGACATATTCAGTTTGACAGGAGCATTGACTTCCGTCAAAATTTTAGTAATCTGCGGGTTTGTCTGAATTGCTTTTCTTAAATAGAATTCCGAAGTGTAACGGTTCGGGGAAGAACTTTCAAATCTGTCATTTGAAACATCGCCGCCAAAATTTACCCGCGTTCTATAGGTGTTAACCCCGTTTGCCGGCGAAACTGCATTTATATTCTGAAATTTAAGAAATTCTATTACCACTTATTCTACGCACCAAACCTAATCTTGTGTCGCCGCTTTTCACCGGCTCAACGCCGCCGAGCAACGGTTCACCGTTTCATATACTACTCGAAAATCTCGCTTTTCTGCCGGATGCGAAATTTTCTCGGACAACTATTGACACACTGCCTGTATATTTTTATAAAGTATTTTTTTCTCGCAGGATTTACAGTTTGTGTAGAAATTTTAACAAATGTTTGAATATTAACGGGAAAAGCTGATGTTTGATTACAAAACATGTTCAAGAAAATATTTGTAAATATTTTCTGCTGTTGAAATTACCCGTTGCTTTAGATTTTCATCAGTATAAGTCGAATTTTTATAATATTCCATATCATCTTTTAAAATGTGGTAGGTTTCAACTTTACATGTATTTGCCGCATCAGTCCCCAGTTTTGCAATATCATCTTCTGCGTAAACAACAGTTCTGAAGGTATCATATAGAGATTCAGGATTATAATATTCAGAAATTTTCTCTCCATGCCAGCCCGTTTCATTTACATCATTGATGTCTTTCAAAAGTTTTACGAGTTTATCCTGCTTTTCCACCGGTAATGCAGCAAAAGCTTCAAGAGGTTTTGCTGCAATATTAAGTTCATTCTGGGCAAATTCCAAAATTGCAAACCTTTCATCTTCAGGACGCCCTGCGGTTAGATTTAATACTCTTTTCAAAAATTTTCTATCCGGGGATTTGCCGTATTCTTCGCTTTCCAGACTAAAAATTTCTTTTAATACATTAGTTTTATTCTCGGGATTTTGCTCTTTTCGTAATGAACCGAGCATATCCGTAATATCAAATTCGTCAAACTTACGGCATCTGTGTTCGCGCACTTTTCTCAGAATTTGAATACACTCAGCCTCAAAAGCATCTTGAGCTTTGGCAAGTGAACCGAAATATACATTTGTTCCTTTTGTATTGTATATAGATGTTTCAAAAATTTTTTCGTTTCGTGAGTCACTGCTAGAAGCAGACTCTATCCTGCCTGCTTGCGTTGTCTGGTAGTTTTTTACTGATGAAACCGGATATATATTCATGCTTTTATTTCCTGATATTAGTTCCGGAATAGATAAAAATCGTGAAGGTTTATGATTGCCTTTTTATAAGATATTGTTAACAAATATTAATATAAAAAGCGGTCTTTATATGACCGCTTTTTAGTTATTTATTATCTTTATTTTCCGTTTTTTCGGAGGCGGTAAATGTATCTTTTTTAGGTGATCTTACAAGTTTATCCGGAGCTTTTTCCGTGTAATTATTTGAGGCTGCATCCTTTTTTACTCTTGAGGTTTCCCCGATGTGAGTATCTTTTTTGAGTCCCAATTTCACCATAATGTCTGACATAATTTCCTCCCTATTGTTTGACACTAAACTAAATTTAACGACTTATGATTATTATATATCGTTTCAATTAATATATCAAGTTTTTCATAATCTTCTTTTTTCGGTTTACCTTTAACAAGAACCGGCTCTATTGATTCAACTTTTAATCCTGAAAGCATCTGAGATAAAGTTCCGAAAAGGTTTCCGCCCCAGCCGTAGGAACCGACAAAGGTTGCGAATTTTGCTTTAGGTTTAAGAATATTTGCAAGATATGCTACATTCACAGCCATCGGGTGCGGTCCTGCAAGAACCATTGAACTTCCGAGAACTATTGTTGTTGCATCAACAAGTCCCATTGCAAGGTCGCCGAGATCTCCGGTTACGATATCAAATACCTGCGTGTTAATACCTTTTTCATTCAGTTTTTTAGCAATATAATCAATCATTTCTTCAGTGCTGTTGTACATTGAAACGTACGGTAGAAGAACTAAATTTTTACCTTCATCGGCAGTCCAATCTTCGTACAAATCAAGAATAAAATCTGGGTTTTTATAAATAGGACCGTGGCTCGGCAAAATCATATCAGGATTTAATTCCTTAACCTGTTTTGTGTATTTTTTACAAAGATTTCTAAAAGGCATCATAATTTCTGCGTAGTAACGTTTTGCACTGTGTTCCACTTCTTTTGTATCAGGGCAGAAGATTTCATCAAAGGTATAATGTGCCCCTAAAAAGTCGCAGGTGCAAAGAAGATTGTCTTCCGCTATATGAGTAAACATTGTATCCGGCCAGTGAACCCCCGGTGCAATTAAAAATTTTAAAGTTTTATCCCCGAGCGAAAGTTCGTCGCCGTTTTTTACAACCTGAATTTTTTCTTCCGGAACCAGAAGCATTTCCATTATGTTGCCCTTACAAATAGCATTTGTTACAACAACCGCCTCTGGGTATTTTTCTAGCAATTTAGGAATTGTGCCTGTGTGATCCTGCTCGCCGTGGTTTGCTATAATATAATCAACTTTTGTAATCCCGTTTTCATCAAAGTTTTTTAAATATTCATCAGATTTCGGCGGGTACATTGTATCAATAATTGCAGTTTTTTCACTCCCTTTAACGAGGTAAGAATTATAAGTTGTACCGTGTTCGAGCGGAATAAGTTCATCAAAAATTCTTCTTTCGCAGTCATTTAATCCGCAGTAAAAAACATTATTCTTAATTTCACGAAATTTCATAATTTTCTCCTTGTATATTTATTAAATTAATCGGGGCGATATTTTTTGCGGAAGCCTTTGTACACCGCATGCCTGCACCCTTAAAAATCCCTAAACCTTTAACATACTTTCAGCGTATTAATTTTAACATAAAAAAGCGGCTTTGCAAGTTTTGAAAAGCCGCTTTAATTTTCTAGTAATTTTTCGCTTTCATGAAGAAATAAGCTTGCGGATGTTTACACACAGGGCATAGTTCCGGAGCTTTTTCTCCTTCAAAAGTGTGTCCGCAGTTTGCGCATTCCCACACTACTGCAGACGGCTTTTCAAAAACTGTATTATTTTTTATGTTTTCGAGAAGTTTTCTGTAACGTTCTTCGTGTTCTTTCTCGATTTTACCTACCATTTCAAAAAGGATTGCGAGAGTGTCAAATCCTTCTTCTTTTGCTTCTTGTGCAAAACGTGCGTACATATCGGTCCATTCGTAGTTTTCACCGTTTGCTGCATCTTCAAGGTTTTTAATTGTTTCGGGAATCTTATTTCCTTCATGCAAATATTTAAACCAGATTTTTGCGTGTTCTTTTTCGTTATTTGCGGTTTCTTCAAAAATTTTACTTATCTGAACAAACCCTTCTTTTTTTGCTTGTGAAGCGTAGTAGGTATATTTGTTTCTTGCCTGAGATTCTCCTGCGAAAGCCTCAAGAAGATTCTTTTCCGTCTTTGAGCCTTTTAATTCCATTAAACTTTCTCCTTATTTTTTAGATATGGCGGATTATTTTCACACTGGAAAATCCGCTGCGTTATCCTTCGTATTTTTCAAACATATCTTTGCCTACGTGGCATAATGGGCAGGTGTAATCTTCCGGTAAATCTTCAAATTTTACATTGTCATTTTCTGCAGGATCATAGATGTAACCGCATACTGTGCATTGAAATTTTTCCATAATTTTCTCCTTTACTTATTGCAGTCTTTACAAATTCCGTGGAATACAATATCCGAACCGTTTATTGTAAAACCTGTTTCTTCCTGTGCTTTTTTCACCAGATCCGGTGCGACATCCGCACTAATGTCGTATACTTTCTTACACTTATCGCATATAAAATGATAATGTTCATGCGTATTGTGGTCATAATGTGAGGACGATTCCAGTCCGTCAATCTTTTTTATTATACCGTTTTCAGCCAACTGGTTAAGATTTCTGTATAAAGTTGCTAGACTGATTGTAGAATTTGATTTTTTTAATACGTCATACAGATATTCGGCTGTCGGATGGACAACATTTTCTTTTAAAGTATTCAGAATAATTTCTCTTTGCTTTGAGTAATTCATTATTCTCGCTAAACTTGATAACAATTCTCATTTTATTTGATATTAATTTATTTGTCAAGCTTTTAGAAAATATAAATGAAGTAATATTAAGTATCTATTGAAGAAATTTTAAACATACCGCAATTTTTGAGAGTTTTTTGTTTTAATAAAAGTATGACAGGTAGTGTTCAAAATAGCGTTGTGAATAATTATACAAAACCTCAGGGGCTTCATATCGGTGTAATATCTCCTCCCGAAAAGTTTCAAAAAGTTGTTTTATATTCTGATGCTGACGCAACGCAGCAGTTCAAACAGTTGAATAGAGATGTCTGTACTATGCAAAAGAAAGTGAGTTTTGAAGAAACTAAAAAAACTCCAAAATCTGTCTTAATCGTATTAGGGGCAGGTATTTTGACAGCCGGCGGCTTTCTTATCAAAAAACTGCTGAAAAAATAATTTTTACATTTCTTTAAAATCTCTTTTAAAAATACTGAACTTATATTTTTATTGTAAAATGTAATTGTGCCCGCAAGGGGGTATTTTTTTTACGGAAAGAGGTACGAATGAATTCAGCAGTAATCGTAGGACGCGTAGGCAGAGATGCCGAAATAAGATATTTTGAATCCGGCAAAGTTAAGGCAAATTTTTCTGTTGCTGTGAACCGCTGGGATGCAAAAACAAAATCAGAAATTGCAGACTGGTTTAACATTGATGTTTGGGACAAACAGGCAGAATTTGCAGGAGAATATGTAAAAAAAGGAATTCAGGTTGCAATTGACGGAAGAATTGCCCAGAATAAATGGACTGATAAAGCAACCGGTAATGAAAGAGAAAGTTTTCTTATTGTTGCAAACAGCATAAGATTACTTGGCTCAAAGAGAGATGCTGAAGTATTATGATAATTAATTCCAATGTAGTCGGGATCGTTGCAGACGATCTTACTGGGGCAAATGACACAGCCTTGCAGTTTCATTTAAAAGGCGCGAATACACAGATTCTTCTTGATGAAGATTCAGCTCCTATAAATTTGAAAACAACTCAGACATGGGCTATTTCAACAGAAACTCGTAATATTGAACCTGATGAGGCTTTTGAAAAAACAAAATCTGCGGCGAATTTTATAAAAGAGCAAATTAATCCAGATTACTACTATAAAAAAATAGACTCAACTGTAAGAGGTCATATCGCGGTTGAAGTGTTAGCAATGATAGTGGCTCTCGGGTTTGATGCAGCAGTCATTGTGCCGGCTTTTCCTCTGGAAGGGAGGGTCACCGTCGGCGGCTACCACCTAATGAGAGGGGTGCCGATTGAAAGAACTGAAATGGCAAGAGATCCGCATTCCCCTATTTTTGAATCGCACTTGCCTACACTTTTAAAATCTCAATTAAGTGATGAAAATAAAGAACTGGTTGCCTCTGTTGAATTAAAAACAGTTATGAAGGGCGCAGGTCCTATTTTAATGCAGCTTAAGGAATTAATTTCAGCAGGTAAAAAAATTATTGTAATGGATGCGGTGTCTACTGTTGATATTGAGCAGATTGTACTTGCTATCGGGAAATCCGAGTATAATATTCTGCCAGCAGGAACCGCTGCAACAGCTCAGGTTTTGAGTGATTTATGGCTTCCGGATTTAAATCCTCAGCACTTTGCAAAAACTTTTCCGGAATTGCCAAAACTTGTTATTTCCGGAAGTGCAACGCAAATTACCTCCAATCAGATTTCAAGACTGGAAGAATCTGACGATTTTGAAAATGTTCTTGTAATTCATCTTGATATGAAAACTGTTCTGGCGGGAGTTTCTGAGGAACTGGCGGAAAGAGTAGTCACTAATCTTGGCTCAAACAATGTAGTTGTTGTGCATACTTCAGATTTAATACGTGATTTCGACGGTTTTTCTGAAGATTCACTTAATGCTGAACTCACAAAGTCCGGCATGGCAAACAGAGTGACGGATTTTTTAGCGGAACTCACAAAACAGGTTGTTGCAAGAAAAGATGTAATTCTTATTACACTCGGCGGTGAAACCTCCTACAAATGCTGTGAAGCAATAGGTGCCAACCAGCTGCAGCTAATTGATGAAGTTGCGCCTGCAATTGCATTGAGTATGGATCATAACGCACGCTGGATTGTCACAAAATCCGGTAACCTCGGCGGAGTGAATACGCTTGTTGATATTTTAAAATACTTTGAAAATCATGAGTAATTATAATGATAAAATTGCGATTACAACGGGTGACCCGAACGGGATTGGGGCTGAGATTACAATCAAAGCTTTAAACAGACTCGATCTGCCCGAGGATAAAATCGTTCTTGTCTCAAATAAAAGAATTCTTGACTTCTACGGAAATTTGAAACGGAATTATGAAATAGTTGAAGTTTCGTATGATGGTGAAATTGAAGCCGGAAAGGTTACAAAAGCAGCAGGAGAATTTTCTTATCAATCATTAAAAAAAGTTTGCGAAATGAAACCGAAAGCTATAGTCACGGCACCTGTTGCCAAAAATGCGCTTCACCTTGCAGGGCACATTTTTAACGGACAGACTGAAATTTTACAGAATTTTCTCTCTCATAACGGGCAGCTTGCAGAGATGTTATTTGTTGCAAGAGATTTCAGGGTACTTTTATTGACCCGCCATTGCGCATTAAAAGAAATTAATCTCACTAAGGAAATAGTTGAAGAAAAAGTTTTGAATTTGCAAGAATTTTTCCAGAAGCATTTTGGAATTGACGCGCCAAAATTTGCATTGTGCGGATTTAATCCGCATTCAGGCGAGGACGGAATTCTGGGCAGAGAAGAAATTGAAATTTTAAATCCGGCAGTCAAAGAACTTCGCAAAAAAGGTATTAATATAACAGACCCGCTTCCGGCGGATACGCTTTTTGTAAAAGCCGGCAAGGGGTTTTTTAATGAGGAAAAATGTCCTTATGACTGCTATATAGCGAATTATCATGATCAGGGATTGATACCGATAAAAACCGTTGCAGGTGATGAAACCGTCAATATGACAATCGGGCTTGATATAATAAGAACCTCCCCTGGTCACGGAACCGCGTTTGATATATCAGGAAAAAATATTGCCTCAGAAGAAGGAATGGTATCTGCCATAAAAGCAGTGCTGAAATAAAAGATTCAATCCATATATTTGCGGGTTGTTTAAGCTTGAGGTATGTATATGATGAGTAAAGAAGGAAGTTCGTCATTCCGGAAGCGTAGAACATCTAATTGAGCCATAAGGTGAAATTTGGATTTTCAAGCTATGCGGAATCGCATTATCATCGACGGTAACGATTATGCGATCCCGGGTCGTAGCCCGGGATGACGTAATTTTCTACCTTCTCCCCCGGGCGGGAGAAGGTGGCACTCAGTGCCGGATGAGGGGGATTTAATATTCTTAAGGGAATAGACTAGTGCGCAAAAGGCACTAGATTCTTGTATGTTCATTTCTTTCTCTTTTATTGCGAGTAAAAGAGAAAGAAACGAACCAAAGAAAGATAAAAACGCAAAAGTTTACAGCGTCGCTGCGCGCCGCGGAATCAAATGGAAGTAGTTGAAGGCAAAGCCTTCAACCTTTTAAGGTGTGCTATCGTGCTAACGCACACGCACACCTTACCGGCCGTGAGGCAGGGTGCCAAACGTGCACGAAGTGCAATAGTGAGGCTGAAAGGTTAAATGCGTCAGCATTTAACGACATCCATTCGGTCTTGCGCTGCAAAGCAGCGCTGTTATATAGCGTGTTTTTCTTTCTT
>CALUVR010000021.1 GCA_944324285.1 Candidatus Gastranaerophilales bacterium
CTTATAGCTCAGTTGGTAGAGCAGTTGACTCTTAATCAATTGGTCGAGGGTTCGAGCCCCTCTGAGCCCATTTTTTATTTTATGCTGCCAGGTTTAGTTTTTTATTTTCAGCTGTCGCAAAGGTTTCTATCTGTATGTTGTGTTTATCAAGATGTTTCGCTATCTTTAATGGATCAGTTATTTCTTTGTTCCCGCTGTCTAAAACAATTTTGGTTACTTTGCCGTTTTCTGTGTAGTATATGTTTTTATTAAACGGATTTTGGTATCCGCCGTCGATAATTTTTCCCGCAGCTTTCTCAGATTGCACCAGCCTCTGTGCAACTTCATCCAAGTTTTCACCGCCTTTGGCGCTATTTTTTATCGCATTTTTTTCTGCTCTTTCAGCTGCATTTTTTGCATTATTGGCGTTGTTAATCTTTTGCTGTTTTTTCGTCATAGGGCGATACGCTATTTCAGCATCATAAGCTGCCTGCTGTTTTGGGGTTACTGTTCCTTCTGCGGCTTCCTCAACAAGACGTCTTGTGCTTCCGTTTACATGACCTGTGTTAATGTTTTGT
Source organism: Candidatus Gastranaerophilales bacterium (assembly GCA_944324285.1). GTDB lineage: Bacteria > Cyanobacteriota > Vampirovibrionia > Gastranaerophilales > Gastranaerophilaceae > Scatousia. The sequence continues at coordinate 558 of CALUVR010000021.1, forward strand.
ACAACTCGAGCTTCCATTTCATTTGTTACAGGATTTGCTGCCCCGGTTACCGAGGTGTTTTTTATCTTGTGCTTTTTGTTAACTGTAACTGCATCATGGAATTTATTTTTTGCTTTTCGCAAAGTCTTTTGAGCCTTTGTAACAGCTTGTTTTATGTTTTTTCCTTTAAATAGTCCTTTTATTTTATTGAAATATTTTCCGGCTAAGAACGCACCACCAACCAGTGCAGTAGTCCATAAAATTGTACTGATAGAGGAGTCCTTTTCTTCGTTTGCTTCTTCCGTATTCTTGTTATTGCCTGTGAAAGTTACGGTGTCCGGCTTGCTTGCGGAAGTCGTATCTGTGGTCGCCTGAGTGTAATTATTCAGAACCGACTGAGCCAGAAAATCGTCATTATATTGCGTATAGCCGTATGGGGTATATGCTCCGAATGCTGCATTTGAAATGCCATCTACCATAAAATAACCTTTCTACAATTAACCTACAATAATATAAACAATTTTTTTGTTAGAGAATTGCGCAATTGTAAAAAAAAGTTACATTAAAGAATTCATTAAAGTTTCAAATTCCGGGAAGGAAATCTTCACCCAGTCAAAGTTATTTATGAGTATTTCTTTTTGACAGATAAGTCCTGCGGTATAAAGACTCATGGCAAGTCTGTGGTCATTATAAGTTTCTGTGGCAGTTCCGCCTTTAAGGGTAGTTTTTCCGTTAACAATAAAACCATCTGGAGTATCTTTGATATCAGCACCGAGTTTTTTTAGTTCGTGCACAATTGCAAAAATTCTATCTGTTTCTTTGTTACGTAAATCTTCCGCGTTTTTAACTGTAGTAGAGCCTTCCGCCTGAGTCGCAAGAACCGCAATAACAGGAAGTTCATCAATAAGCCGCGGAATTATATCCCCCTGAATAACGCATGCTTTAAGATTTGAATATTTAACCCTGATATCGCCTACAGGTTCTCCTGATTCAACACGTTTATCAAGAATTTCAATATCGCCTCCCATTTGTAAAATTACATCAATAATTCCTGTGCGAGTAGGATTTAGTCCGACATTTTTGATAATAATATCAGACCCCGGAACGATAAGCGCTGCTGTCATAAAAAATGCAGCGGATGAAATATCTCCTACAACGTTAATTGTTCGCGGAGTCAATTCTGATTTTCTAATAATGGAAGAAGTTCCATTTGTAGTAATATCAGCGTCCATATATTTCATCATTAATTCAGTATGGTTTCTTGAAAGTGCAGGTTCCTTAAATGTTGTAACACCCTGTGCAAACAGCCCAGCAAGAAGAATACAGGACTTAACCTGAGCGGAGGAAATTTTTGAAGAATACTGTATTCCGTGTAAATTGGCTCCTGTAATATTAATCGGGGCTTTATAGCCTACGGCGGAAATGTTTGCCCCCATTAAAGATAACGGTTCAATAATTCTTTTCATGGGGCGTTTGCATAAGCTTTCATCACCTGTTAAAACAGAATTAAAGTTTTGTCCTGCGAGAATTCCAGCCATCATTCTCATCGTAGAACCTGAATTCCCACAATCGAGAATGCTTTTCGGCGCAGAAAAATGTCCATAGGAATTCACTATGACAGTATTATTTTCTTTTATTTCAATGTTCACCCCGAGATTTTTACAGACAGAGAGTGTTGATAAAGGATCTTTTCCGTTAGAAAAATTATTGACAACGGATTTTCCTTTCGCAATAGAAGCGAGCATTAAAGCTCTGTGCGAAATGGATTTATCGGCAGGAATGGTGATGCTGCCGCGCAATTTTATATTGTTAGGAGGAATAATGTTTTTCATATAATAATTTTAACATATAACAAAATTAATAAAAGTTTTGAAAAAAGTATTTACAATTAAATATGCTTTTAGTAAAATAAAGAGGAACGCATGAAAAACCGAGGAGAGGTGTCCGAGAGGTTTAAGGTGCAATCTTGGAAAGGTTGTGTGGGGGCAACTCCACCGTGGGTTCGAATCCCACCCTCTCTGAATTGAAAAAAGAATAATCCCGGATCGTCTAGTGGCAGGACTGAAGATTCTGGCTCTTCCAACGGTGGTTCGAATCCATCTCCGGGAAATTTTAAAAGGTTTAAATAGGCGGGTGAAATATTTCACCCGCCTTAAATATTTGTCAGATGTTGGTGTTTATTTTAAAACCTTAAAATGTCATCCTTAACTTGTTTCAAGATCTTGCATATTTTTATGCCAGCTTTAAAAGTCGGTTGGGCATACCTACCCAACGATACTAAACTACAGCCGTTGGAAATTGCTTGATATTGTATTCTTAAACTGACCGAAGTCGGACTTTAGTAGTACATTAAATTACACGGAATATTCTTAAATTTGGCTAAAAACTCCTAAAATCAAAGAAATGTCCGGGTTCAATTACTTTCTAATTTTATTGTTGGGCAAGTATGCCCAACCGACAAACCTTTATACTTGTTAGCTTTCGATAATCAGTTTTTTACTCCATTGTATAAGTTTTGAGTAAAGCCTTTCAATATCGTTTTCATTTTTGTTTTTTATGGAGTTTTTATTTATACAAATGTTTAATATTTCTTTGTCCGCGTCTTGAACAACTTGTAGTAATTCTTTTTGTGTTGCAATATAAATATTATTTTTAAGAAAATATTTTGCCTGTAGTATAAAAAAAGTCGTTTTATAAAGAGATGCAAGATTTTCTTTTGGATTGGCTGCGTATAAATAAGAATGCACTCCACTATGATACAAGTTTTCAGCGGACATTTTCATTGATAATTTTATGTCGTAGATAGACGGTTGTTCAATTATATCTTCAAGTTTCCCGAGTATAGATTTTGTTCCGTAATAAAACTGAAAAATATCTTGTTTTGACCAGTTTTGAAGTTCTTTTATCCCGCTTAAAAATCCGCAGAATTTTTCTTTGAAAGGATATTTTTCTATAATTTTTTTGTAATTAATAATATTGCAAATAACAGAATGGACGGTAAATACACAATCAATGGTGCTATTCAGCCTGAGAGCGCTAATGTGATTAATCAAGGTCACAATTTTGCAAATACTGAAATTACATCAAACGGAACTATAGATGTAAAAGGTCTGATAGAAAATGCCAAAGGCAAAAAAGACGGTGACGGCACAGGTTCATTGAATATTGCCTCCAAAAACGGGGTAAATATTCTGAATAAACTTGATGAAAAAGGCACTCAGATTGCAACAATTGATGCAGTCGGCAAAACAGCGATTAAGAATGAAACTGCAGGCGGCATTAATGTAGAAGGTCTTATAAATCAAGACGGTTCCGTTGAAATTACAAACCATGCTTCAGGCGGTATCACAATTGCTGAAACCGGTCTTGTAAATAATACTAACGGAACAACAAAGGTTACCAACACAACAGGCAAATTGACTGTTAAAAACGGCGGTAAGATAGTTAATAATAACGGTCAGACTACTGTTAAAAACAGCGGCGCAGGCGGAATGGAAATCGCAGGTCTTGTAAATAACAAAAAAGGCGAAACTACAGTTGAAAATACAAATGCAGCCTTGAAGATTACAGAAACCGGTAAAGTCGAAAATAATAACGGCGCACTTGAGGTTAAAAATTCAGGCACCGGTGGTATGGATATTGACGGCAAAGTCGCAACAACAAATGCAAGCAATATAACACTTACAAGCAGCGGCGCGGATATTGTTATCGGTCACGATAATACAGATAATAATGTTCAATCAGGCGGAAGTATTATGGTAAACCAGGCAGGCGGTGATGTTCTGAATTACGGCGGTGATAAGACAATGCTGAAAGCATCATCTGACCTTATAATGAACGTTATCGACGGTAATATCGGTGCAACTTCTAATAAAAACCCTGGTTTTAGTGTAAATGCTCCGACCAGAGATTATAAAGAAACTCTCAATATTAATATCGGCGGCACTGTTACTGCAAATGCCGAAAACAGCACGGCTAATCCTGACACTGTAAGATTAGTTAATCTGAGAAGTAAAGCTTCTGATATGAATGTTAACCACATAAAAGCAGACGGCAACGTAATCCTTACTGCCGCAGACTGGAAACAGCCGGATCAAAATCCGACACCTGATGATGAAGCTTACTTTAGAGGTTATTCAATCACCAATGCGGCAACTGACGGCGGCGCTAATATTGAAGGACAGAATATTTCAGTTATCTCAAGAAACGAAATAGGAGCTTCGGATAAAGCACTTACATATAACCAGAGAACAGATGTTAACCCTGATTCCTGGGTAAGTTTTGAAGCTGAAAACGATATAAAACTTGAAAATGTTAAATCAGATAACCCTACAAATATCTGGCAGTTAATTTCAAAACGCGGTTCAATTGATTTTACTCTCGGTTCAGAGGCTACAATCAATGAGATTACGTCAGGAAATCACCTGCACCTATTGAGTAAGGCGAAAGATTTAACCATTTACAATCTGGGTAAAACATCAAGCTTTGAAGATCCGTTTGACGACCTTCTCTATCCGCACGATTTAATAAAACTCGGAACGGGTGAAGATAGTGTAGTCCCTCAGACAGTGGCTATTGAAGTTCTTGATTTGAATGGCGGGGAAGATGCAAATTCTACGCTCAAAATCTACAATGCTTATGTAAGAGGTGCAAATAACGGTCAGGGAGCTTATGAAGATTTTCTCGGGCAAACCTTCCAGAAGGCTGATGTTTCTCTGATGGCAGATAATATCTACGCTAATGCTTACGATGCTGCTGAATCAAATGTAAGTACGGTTCATAATCCGGATGGCTTTGACCCGAAAGAAAACGGTTCCTATAATCTTAACGGGGAAACCCATTATGCAACCGGTTTCAATACGGTCGGCGACGGCTCAAAACTCTCCTTTGATATTGAAGGTGTCAATAAAGACTTCGTATCTGAGGTTAATAACGGAGATACCTCTACAAGAACGTATACAGCAAAAGAAAAATACGAAACAATCGAAATTTTCAACAATAAATTCCAGGTTCCGGGCGGAAATGCATATCTTGCCGATGATGTCGCGATTTCTGTAAATACTGCACCGGGTACAGCGGATACAGGCTATAACAGAGGTATGAATATCAATAAAATTTATGCAAATGATGCTTACGTTGATACAAAAGATTTGAATTTAAGCATAAGAGATGGCATAATCAACAACTATGCAGAATTCAGAAACGGAAACCGCGGCGGAGAAGGTAATTACGGCGGTGACTACGATTACAGATGGCTGGCTGTTGTGGATAACGATTTCCGCAGACTTGTTGATTCAACGGTTCAGTTGTATACTCAAAAAACAGGCTCATTTGCACTGGATATGGGTAATCTTGTAATCCTAAAAACGAAATCTCCTGTTGTAAACTATAATCCGTATGAGGTTGTTAACCTCTTTGGAAATGAAAACAGCTTTGTCAGATTAACGTATAAAGATGACAAAATTCAATATAATACTACCCAACCTGACTTCAAGGATATAGATAAAGCTACATATAAAGCAACAAAACGTGTATCTATGAGATTCCCGACAAAAGGTCAGAATATTTCATCGGATGTTCCAATATATGATATTTCAAAAACAGGTGCTCTGATTGATAATTCTAACAACCTGAAAGTCGGTGACCATAAGAAAGTAAAAATTATCTACGAAGATATGGTAATTGATGTTGAGGTTGAGGTTGTCAGAGTTGCTGATAACGGGCTTGCCGGGGTAAAATTCGTGAACCTCAATAAGTCAACAGCAAACAAAATTCTTTACTTGAATTTACGCAGAGCAAATTCAATGAAGGAAACCTACACAAGCAATCTTTAATAAGAATAAAAGCCGTTTTTAATTTAATATTAAAAGCGGCTTTTCAGGTTGCTTAGGTAAGTTAAACTATTGATTTTATTTATTTAAGTTGTAGAATAAATCTATTAAAAGGTGGTATTAGATATATGATTAAACCTCAGTCTCCTAAAGACAGAATTATTTTGGCTCTGGATGTAGATACGTTGGAAGAAGTTAAAGAGCTTGTGCTGGAATTAAAAGATTATGTCGGCTATTTTAAGATAGGTTTGCCGCTTATTGTATCATACGGATTTGAAGCGGTGAGGCTTATTGAAGAATTAGGCGGAAGATGCTATTACGACAGTAAATTTCATGATATTCCCAACACTGTTCAAAAGGCTTGTATAAACCTTGTGAAAAACAATATTCATTTCTTTAATATTCATATTCAAGGCGGTTCAAAGATGATTTCAGGAACGGTGAAAGCCGTGAATGCTTGCTGTAAGCGTTTGGATAAAGAACCTCCTGTAATCTTGGGAGTGACACTTCTGTCAAGTTTTGGACAGCGTACATTGACTGAGGAGTTGTGTGTTAATAAAAGTATAGAAGATTATGTATTTCAACTGGCGAAATTAGCATACGATTCAGGGCTTGACGGGGTTGTTGCAAGCGCGGATGAGGCAAAAAGGATAAGACAGCAGATTTCGGATAAAGATTTTATAATAGTTTGTCCTGCAACTCGTCCTACCTGGGCATCTGTTAACGACCAGGTGCGTGTAGACACTCCTCGCAGTGCAATTTTATCAGGTGTAGATTATATGGTAATAGGTCGTCCTATCACGACTGCAGAGAATAGAATTGCGGCGGCGCAATTGATTCTGGATGAGATTACAACTGCACTTGAAGATAAAGAAAAAGAAGTTCTGGTATAAGCTGAAAGAATTTTGTTAGCCGTAAGTAAATTTGTATGGTGCTTTATTTTAATGCATCAAATTTAACCGGCTGGTAAAAGTTCCGATTATATATATCGAGATTTAATTTTATCCCGAAAAGAGGTCTTTATAGGCTTTTAATAACTTTATTCTTAACCGGTTTATTTTTTGCGGAATTTTCAGGCGATTTACCGATAGCCCATCTGAAGCCGGCTGTTAAAGCTACACCGGTTCGACCACCGTTTCGGAGCATTGTCTGGAAGAATGCCGTGAAACGTTCGCCCCAGCTTTTTTGGACACCAACGCCGTATTCAACGTAAGGTTTTACTGATAACTGCGGAAGTCTTACGTCGTTTGCCATTACGTAGGTTTTATCCATAATACTCCAGACCATATTTACTCCCAAATATGGCTGCCATCCGTTTTTGAGGTTTCCGATAAGTTTTACGCCCGGAACTATCTGGATAGCATGCAACGGATCCGAATCCATTCTGACTCCTGCTGCGTTTGTATAGTCAAATGTATTTACGAAAGTATAGCCTAAGAATAATGTCGGCTGAACAATAAGTTTTCCTTCTTTTATTTCCCAGTTATAGCCGGTCTTGGATGCGATACCTGCCGTTAACATTGAGAAATTATCAGTGCCGAATGAGGTATAAGCTTCACCTGCGCTTGCGCCGGTTGATACAGTTAAACCTGTGAAGAAGTTTCCTTTATATAACGTTCCTGTTGCACCGAGAGCACCGCCCTGCTGGTTCATGCTTATTCCGTTGTAGGACATGTGGGCGCCGTTATAGCCTAAGAACATTGAAAGAACGCCCTTGAAACCGTGTCCTAAATCAACCAGATCTGTATCTCCGCCGTAAACAGCGCCGTAAGAAACATTTGATACGTCAATTCCGCCTTTTAGTGAAACCTGTTCAAATGTTGTATATGGTTTAACCCACATAGCACTTGAGGTTTCCGGAAGAGATGAACTATTGTATGCAGGTGTTTCCGTAATTGCGTTTACGTTTGATTTTTCTGCTGCCATACGTAACATATACGGATATTTTGAATATCTGTCCATGTGGAAGAAGCCTGCGTGCAATGTGTCTAACTGCGTCAGATATCCGCCGACCTGACTTGCAACGGAAGATGCCATTGCGGACATGTTAACCTGACCTATATCAGGTGTACCGCCGCCCTGTCTTGTAAATATCAGGTTGCCTCTGTTGATTGAATTAGGGTTCAGAGGGTCTGCCAGTTCTTCTTCATAAGCGACCGTATATTTTTGGATTGGACCCATAACAGTGAGGGAGGCGCCGTCAAGAAGAATATTATCCGTTATATCGCCATAAGCTATTTCAACTTTTGAATTTTGCAGCAGGGTATCGGATATTACGTTCAGACTCTGCTGGTCAATTAGGAATTGACCGTTGCCGGTTACTTTTCCTGCACCTATTTTATCTGCAATCTGGTTTTTTAAATCTACATCAAGGTCAAAGTTTGCAATACCGTCTAAATTTATTTCTTCAAAGTAGACATCCTCAAGACTTTTTGCTGAATAGTTATCTTTACTGCTGTTTTGTAAATTTAATGCTGTGTTTTCCGCAAAAGATCCGTAAGAGATATCCCCGATAGCTGCGCCGGCTGCCATTGCAAAGGTTCCGCTATTGATATTCAGATTTCCGGTAAAGTCTTTATTGTCACCGGTCATTACAAGAGAGCCTCTGCCGTCTTTTGTGACAGTGCCTGAACTTGCGATTTTTTCAAGATATGTTGTACTTCCGGTATTAATATTGATTTTACCTTCGTTGTTAAGATTTGAAAGCGTTGTATTTGTGTTTGCGTTGACGGATAGGGTTCCATCCTCAGAGATGTTTGTATCTCCGCCGAAGAATTTGTCATTTGCCGAGTTTGCGGTAAATACTAAACCGCCTTCGTCAATATTTGTTGTACCGGTAAATCCGCTGTTATCGCCGGAGATTGTCAGGTTATAGCCGCCGGTTTTTGTAATGGTTGAATCTTTGTCGCCTGTAAAGTTTCCGGCGGTTGTATTGCTTTTGCTTATGTCAAGTGTAAGCGCATTATCGTAAAGGTTTGTGGTCCCTCCGATAAAGGAATCTCCGCTGTCGGTTTGGGTATAATTTAAATCTCCCTCTGTCATGTTTAAATTCCCTGAGAAGAGGTTATTCTTTCCTGATAGAGAAAGGTTCCCGCTGCCGAATTTGTTTATTGTACCGTTTCCGGCAAGTCCGCTTGATATGTTCATCCCGTTAATTTCGTCAGTTGAAAGAAGGTTGACTACAGCAGATGAATCAGCGTAGATGTCGTTTTTGCCGTTTTTATCAGAGTTGTTGCTGAAATTAATATCGGTAATATTCATTTCATCATTTGTGTAAATCGCACCGCCGACACCTGCTGATGCTTTGTTACCGCTCATTTCACCGTTTGAAATATTAAAGCCGACGGTTGAGGTTGGTTCTTCCCCTTCCGCAGGCGCAGGCGGGTTGGATTTTGTATTGTTAATTGCCCCGCCGTTGCCGGATGTCGATGTATTATTTGTGAAATTGACATTATCTATTGTAATTGTTGAGTTGTCGGCATTTGCAAGTATTGCAGAACCGCCTTTATCACCGTTTGCATTTGATATCGTTAAATCTCTGATTTCAAAATCGGTGTTATCTTTTGTAATTTCAAAGAATGAATATTTCCCCCCGCCTGAAACTGTATTATTATTGTTGCCTACAATTGTAATAGTACCTGAATGAGTTTCGCCTAAATCGCTGCCGATAGTATAGGTGCCTTCGTTACGGAACTGGAACCCTCTTGTGGTTTCGTTAAGAGAACTTCCGTCTGCCGCTGTCGCAAGCTGGTTTATTGTTTTTAGTGAATTATTGTCAGCAGCTTTTATTGCTTCAAGAATTACATTATTGTCCTCTATTTCCACACTGTATTCATAAACATCCGTTGCCCAGTTTTGAAGCGATGTATCTTTGCTGAGGGTTGCGTTTCCGCTTACAATATTTTCAACAACGTGTTTATTCTCGCGGCCTGTTTCATCATTTAAACCGTTTAAGCCGTCATCGTATTTTCCTGTAAGATTTATTTCCGTTAATGCAAAATCAATAGTTTGACCGTTATCATTATTAATTTCCAGGGTGTCGGCAGTAGATTTTCCTGGAATATTTAAGTTTACGTCGATTTTTAGTTTGTTTCCGCCGTTATCTGTATTGATATTGTTGAATACTACAGTCGCAACGTCATTATCATTTGTTAAGTCGATTGTTGTGCCGTTGATTACATAATTAGCGTTATACTCGGATGTGCCTGTTTTTATTGTGGCATCATTGAAGGTTATTGTATTGTCAATTGCATTGGCAAGTTCGCCTTCAAGAGTGTAGGTGCCTTGGTTAAATATAATATTAGCGTTGTTTGCTTTGTCATTGAAGTTCAGCTTGCTGTTTTCTCCGTCGAGTGTTATATTTGCGCCGGTTGCAGCTGTGTAATCAAATGTACTGTCATTATTGACATTAATATTGTAGTCAAAGTCCGTTTTACTGCTGCCTTGAGTTTTTAAGGTTCCTGCATTAATGTTTGCGGTAAAGTCAGAGGTAACATTATTAGAAGATTTGTTAAATGTTAATGTACCTGAGCCTGATTTATTTAAAGTTCCGCTTCCTGATACTTTTTCAAGAGTATCATCGGAATCGCTTGTGTAATCAAGAGATCCGTCTTTTTCTATAATTGTGTTACCTGCTATATAGCTGTCATCGTCGGTTTTGGTAAAGGAAACATTACCTGTTGTAATGGTTAAGTCTCCGAGGAATTCGCTGTTATCGCCGGTAAGAGTTAATTGACCTTTGCCGTCTTTATTTATTTGGGTTGTTTCGGAACCTGTGATTTCTTTAATAGAGGCATCATCGTTTTCATTGTTTATAATATTTAAAGCTGTATCGTCCCCGAATTCGATACTGTTGATATTATTTAAAAATCCTTCGCCGCCTCCGGTTACTGAATCATAAGTCAAAGAACCTTCTTCAAGTGCAATATTCCCTTTGAATGTACTGTTATCACCGTCAAGCTGGAGATCGCCTGCGCCGAGTTTTGTCAATGTTCCGTCCGTATCCTCTCCGCTGCCTGTCAGACCGTTTATTACGGCATTTTCAACAGCAGTATATTCAAGTTCAGCACCATTCTTGATAACCGTATCGCCGCCGGTATAGCTGTGTTCAAGAATTTCTCCTGTCGGTTCTCCTGTTTCTTCATCAATAACTTCGTCTTTATCAATAAATGTAAGACGACCTTCTTCCACTGTTGTTGTTCCGGTTAATCCGCTGTTATCTCCGGTAAGCTGCAGGTCACCTTCGCCTTTTTTAGTAAAGTTGCCGCCGATGTCGCCTGAGCCTGAATTAATAAGGTTGCCGATAGTCTGTCCATCAATCAGTACGCCTTCGGAATCCCGTTTATTGATGTCTGCGATGAGAGTTGCTCCTTCACCTATGTTTGTTGCGGTATTGAAGTAGCTGCTGCTGTTTGATGTCGCTTGATATGTTACTGACCCTTCGTTAATGTTGGCTGTACCTGTAAATTCGCTGTTGTTTCCTGTGAGGTTTATGTTTCCTCCGCCACTTTTGTCAAATAAGCCTTCGCCGGAAACGGCGTATGCCTTCTGATTTGGCATTCCATCTTCTATATCGAGGTATAGTGCGGCATTTTCTTTTATAGTCGTAGGACCGCCAAAGTATGTTTCGCCGCTTTCATTAGCTATATATGTTAAGGTTGTGTTTTCTTCAATTGTTACACGTCCGGAAAATCCTTCATTATCACCGTCTAAATAAAGCTCTCCGCCGCCTGAAATATTTATGGTTCCGCTTGTCGTTTTGTTATTGGAATTGCTGTAGCCTGACACATTCTGGATATATTGAGGACCTGCAGCTTCATTTATTATCATTTTAAGTTCAGAGCCAGTTGCTATCTCAAGTGATGAACTTTGTAAGAATGAATCATCAGCAGAATCCGCAGTATATGTCATATTACCGTTTATTATGGTGAATTTTCCGGTAAAGTCCTTATTAACACCTGTTAAGTTAAGGTTGCCAGCTCCTGTTTTAATAAAGTTACCTGTACCTGCAATACCGCTGTTGATGTAGCTTTCAATGCCGGAATTAGTTACAAAAGTGACTGTTGCATCCTCATTATCTATATAAATATCGTTGAGTTCTCCGTTTGCCTGCGTGTTAACTGCAGTTGAACCAAAGCTGGAATCGGAAATTAATAAGTTTTTATCTGTGTAGATAGCACCGCCTTTGTCACCTGATGAGTTTCCGTCAAATGTTGTTTCGAGAATTGACAGACCTGTGTCTGTGTTATAAATTGCACCTCCGTTGCCTGAGGCGCTGTTTCCTGAAATTACCGAATGGTAAATTGACATGGAGCCGCTTTGGATATTCGCAATAGCACCGCCTCTGCCGGCTTCTGTAATGTTATTTTTGAAATCAACGTTATTTAAAATTATTGTTGATGAATTACTTTCATTTGCATAAATTGCCGCACCGTCTTTTATGGCGTCAGTCTCATATCTTACGGCATCTTCCACTGAAACATGTGTCATTTCAAAGTTCGTATCGTTAACAATTTCAAACATTGAGCCGTTTGTTTCACCTAAAGCTTCTGCAAGATTAATTGTATAACTGCCATCATCATTCCGGGTATAATGTGCTGAAATATCAATTCCATCATAAGTAGCTGATGTGTCATTTACTATTAATTTTTTATCGTCAGTAGTTGTATTAACCTCGGTTATTTCTCCGGAGAGGATAGTCTTTCCTCCGGTAGATTTTTCATCCCCGACAACAGTGAAGTTTCCTTTGCTTGTTTCGCCTAAGTCTCTTCCTATATGGTATTCTTCACCGTTAGGCGCACTTGCAATAAAGCTAAAACCTCTTTCCCCGCCGTTTTCTCCTCCAAAAACATTCATATCTCGGAGTGTATCTGCGTTTGAGGACGCTCCTTTATCAATGGTTATACTATCAATTATACCGGTAGTATTGCCTGTGGAATCAGTTGCAGAGATTTCATAGACATACTGGTTTGTTGCCCAGCCGAGCGCACCGCCGTCAGATGCTACGCTAACTTCAATATTGTCTGCGGATGTGGATGAGGAGTCTTTTTTAAACAACTGTAAGGTTGCGCTTTTAAAACTGTCATCCGCGTTTATATAAAGACCGGTAAGGTTAATTTTTCCGCTTCCGTTTGTATATACAAAATAATCTGACGAGGAACCGTTACCGCTTAAATTAACATCTATCGCCAATTCATTGCCGGAACCGTCAAATACCAGATTGTCAAAAGTAAAGGTGTCGCCTGCTGTTTGGTTTGTGAAATTAAGTGTCGAATCCGTAAATGTATAATTATTCGCTCCGAAATCCACGTTATTTCCGTTAGCTAAGCCTTCCCCTGCTGAAACTACAGCATTATCAAAGATTACATTATCAAGGGTCGGAGTTACTCCGTCATCCGGATTTTCGTCCACTCTGTCGAATTTTCCGTTCAGAATGAAATCTGCGTTTGAAAATAATAAAGTGTTTGAGGCTCCCTCTGATGAAAACCAGCCGTTTTCAAGTGTGAATTTACTGCTGCCTGCACCGTTACCTTGGACAGACAATTTAGCCCCTCCAAGTAAAGTTATATTACTAAAGCTGTCGGTGAGAAAACTCTCTTTGGTATCGGTGGAGTTATATAAAAATTCCGTGTCGGTCGCAACATTAATTTTGCTATCCCCGCCGAAAAAGGTATTGGATGTCATTTTATCAAATTCAACCACGCCTTCATTAATATTCAATGTTCCGTTGAAATCTTCATTGTTTATTCCTGACAAAATTAACTTATCTGAACCGTCTTTATTGAAGGTTCCGTTGTTCTCTATATCATCACTATCCCCCAGAATGTCTGATGATATTTTTGTTTCTTTAGTGGTTGTTATATTGAATACGCTGTTTTTATCAAGCCGTATCGACCCATTATCAATATCTGAATCTTTCAGGTTAATAGTACTGTCAACGGCTGATAATACGACGCTGTCAAGGATTGCATCATCATCCCCGGACTCCAGCGTTAGGACACTGTCTTTATTTACCTTCAATTCCAAGGAATATATTCTGTCATTAAGTGTTATGTTGCCCGATGTGTTAATAATTCCGTAACGAATTTCATCTGCTATTGTTAGTTGGCTGTCTGAGGCTGCCTGTTCTAAATTCAGGGTACCGGCATTGTAGATATAAGAACCGGTTCCGTTATCAATTTTCCAATCCTTATCTGCTGAAAGTGTTAAATTTTTGCCTCTTCCGTTAAAGATATAGTATTCCTCGGTGTTTCCGCTGAAAGCTGCATTCTTAAGTTCCATTGTTCCAAGGTTATAGACCGCAGAACCTCTTTCTGCAGTGTTGTCTTGGAATGTTACGTTTTCAAATAAGATATTTCCGCCGGAAGCGTTGTATACTGCACCGCCGAAGTTTGCAGCAGTGTTTCCGGTAAATGTTGTATCGGAAATTGTTACATCAGGGCTTGACGCTCCAAGATAAATAGCTCCGCCGTTTCCGATGATTTCAGTGTCGGCATCTTCCGGAGTCCCTGTTGCTTTGTTATTACTGAATGTAGTCCCTGTAATGTTTATGACAGGATTTTCCTGAACAACAGGCGGTTCTGGCTCTTCCGGCGTATCCGGATTTTCAGGCTCCTCTTCCTCGTCAGTTTCTTTTGGAGGAGGGTTTCCTAGGTATAATGCACCGCCGCGGGATGATGAGTTCTCTGTAATAACTGAATTTTCAATATTGACTACAGCATCTGCCGCTGTTGCTTTGATTACGGCACCCTCTGTTTCGCTTTGGGCATCACGGATGGTTATGTTTTTAATGTTTAATATAGTATCCTCTTCCGTAAGTTCGAACATTGTAAGTCCGTTTGAAGCACCAGCTGATGCTTTTGCTGAAATTACATCAGTATCGGAATCTTTTATCCCTTCAATATTTAAGGTTCCTGTTAAGGTTGTGCCAAGACCTGTAAATTCTTCGCCTGTAGTTTCTCCTGTTCCTATATAATAAGTGCCGCTGCCTGCATACTTAAAGGTTCTGTCCCCTTCAATTTCATGGTTCAATGCATAAAGGGTGGTATCCCTCAATGAATCCAGTGTAAGTTTTATTGTATTTCCGCCTTGAACATAAGAAACAGTATAGTTATAAATGGCAGAAGATATAGTCGTATTCCCGTTGTTTGCAAAGGTTAAATTCCCGCCTAAAACTTGATATTCACCTTCCAATTCCCCGTTATCTTCTGACAGGTTAAAACTGATATCATTTACATCAAGAATAAGGCTGCCCGTGTTAGTTGACGATAAAGTATCCACATCGCCGTTTATGAAATCAATGGTTAAATTGTTATCACCGTTTAAGGTTAAATTGCTGAAACTTACATCTGAAATTTTGTTGTCCGTCATATCTATTATAGAATTTGTAATAGAATAATTCCCGGCGTAATTGGTTCCGCTTAGCGCTAATGTCGCGGAATTGAAATTAGCTGAATTGTTTGCGATGTTCTGCAGATCTGATGCAAAGTTGTAGGTTCCATTTGTAAAGTTGATGGTGGCGCCTGCTGCCCCGTCAGCAAATTTAAACTGTGAATTCGCTCCCAGATTTGTAGTACCTGTTGATGTATAATTTAAAGTTGTACCGCTGTTCAGGTTTATGTTTCCGGCTATGAAAGAATTACTTTGATTTTTCGTAAAATCAAGAGTACCGGTTTGAAGGTTAAGATTACCCGTAAATCCGCTGTTGTTTCCGTCAAGTGTAAGATTCTGGCTTCCGGTTTTGTTAAATGTCCCGCTGCCGTTTAAGCCTTGGATTGTGGCTTCTGTAATATCGTTTTGATAATTCAAAACAGCGCCTGTATTGATTGTGTTTGAAGTTGCATTAAAATATTTGGTAGTATCAGCCTCCTGTATATAAGAAAGCGTTCCGCTGTTGACGGTTACAGAACCGCTGAAATCCGAATAATCTCCGCCTGTTAAAGTCAGAGTGTTATCGCCGGATTTGGTAAAATTACCGGAAATTCCGTCTTGCGTTGTAATTTTGCCTGCTTTAAGCGTATAATCATTAGTAAAATTTAATTCAACCCCGCCGTTTGCACCTGTCACAACAGTTGAATCCAGCATTGAAGCTTCACTTCCGTAGGTCAAAGTGCTATCTGCGCCGATATTTGCATTCCCGTTAAATTTTGAGTTATCCCCGTTGAGGATTAATTTCCCGCCGTCAGAGAGTTCTATTGAACTTTCTGCGCCATCTGCAGTTATAAGGCTGCCTGAAATAGTATCAGCATTATCTGATACAGAGCCGTTTACAAGGAGTTTACCTGTGGTTCCGTCTGCACCTGCTGCAAAATAAATATCGTTTCCGGCTTCAAATGTATTTCCGCCTTGAAGAGTTACATTTGTTGTCGTATAAATTGCACTCCCGAGCGCCTCTCCTGCTGCAGAACCCAATGTCCAGTTATCCTTAAATGTCGTATTTGCAAGGTTGAGGGTACCTTCATTATAAATTGCACCGCCTAAAGCTGATGAAGTTTCACTGCCTGTTGCCTGCGCACTATTTGCACTTATTGTTGTACCGTTTATTGTCAGGTTTCCGCTATTATATATGGCGCCGCCAAGTGCACTCCCTTCAACAGATACAGCTTTATTTCCGCTTATTTCTCCGCCTGAAATTGTTGCAATATTTGTGTTGTAAATGGCACCGCCTGCGGAATTTCCTGTATTTGATGAAATGTTGTTATCTGTAAAATTTGAATTTGTAGTATTTAAGGTTCCTTCATTATAAATCGCTCCGCCCTGTGCGTTATTTGACTCATTTGCATTGGCATAATTCCCGCTGAGGGTTGAGCCTGTAATGGTGGTAGTGCCGGCGGCGTTGTAGATTGCGGCACCTTGAATATCCGAATTTTCAGACGTCACATAGTTCTCTTTCAATTCGGTACCGGTAATTGTCATTGAATTTGTGTTATAAACAGCGCCGCCTTGAGCGTTGCCGTTTATAGAGTTAGCAGAGTTTTGGATTATTTCTCCGCCTTCAATTTTGCCTGTTCCGCTGTTATAAAATGCCCCGCCCTGCGCAGTTCCGTCAACAGAGGACGCCATATTGGAACTTATTGTTGAATTTTGTACATTTGTGGTGCCGTTTGCGTTATGAACGGCGCCGCCAGATGCATTCCCTTTACCTTGAGAACCTGCTTTGTTTCCGTTTAATGTTACATTTGTCAGTGTTGACGTTCCGCCCGCATTATAAATTGCACCGCCTGACGCATTTGAGGCTTCTGATTCTGCGCTGTTGCCGCTGACGCTTGTATTACCGGAGATTGTCATTGAATTTGTATTATAAACAGCACCACCCTGAGCATTGCCGCTTGTGGAAACCGCAGTGTTTTGACTTACTTCCCCGCCTTCAATTTTACCAGTTCCACTGTTATAAAATGCCCCGCCCTGTGCTGCACCTTCAGCCGCAGAAGCTTTATTCTCAGTCAGTGTGGAATTTGTAAGTGCAGTTGTACCGCTTGCATTGGAAACAGCTCCTCCCTGTGCGTTACCGGTGCCTGTGGTTTCAGCAAAATTCAGGTTTAGCTGAGTACCTGTAAGTGAGGTTGTCCCGCCGGCATTGCTTATTGCACCGCCTTGAACGTTTCCGTTTTCTCCTGTGACGCGGTTATTTTCAAATGCAGCATTTTCTGCAGTAAATTTATTTTTATTATATACAGCGCCGCCCTGTGCCGTGCTTGTGTTTATTGCTTCTATGTAATTGTCGCTGAAGCCGGAATTATTTGCATTAATAGTTCCGTTATTTGATATGGCGCCGCCATAAAGAGATTTTTTGACTATTGAACCTGATTTTATTGAAATAAAGTTGTTAATGAAATTTACATTATTAAGGACTGCAGAAGATGCTTCATCATTAAGTGTCAATGCTGTTCCGGATATCAGGCTTTCGTTTGACGTCTGCGAAGGATTGCTGAAATTCGTGAAATCCAGATTGTTGATTGTTAAAGTTGAATTTTCTAATATGTATCCGAGATTTTCTCCTCCGTCAATGGAATACCGTGCG
Source organism: Candidatus Gastranaerophilales bacterium (assembly GCA_944324285.1). Taxonomy (GTDB): domain Bacteria; phylum Cyanobacteriota; class Vampirovibrionia; order Gastranaerophilales; family Gastranaerophilaceae; genus Scatousia. The sequence continues at coordinate 18,387 of CALUVR010000021.1, forward strand.
TTTTGGGGAGTTTCTCCTTCAGTTTCTTCAGTTTTGCTCTGTATTATTAAATCCGTAACTTTAGCAATAGTTGGCAGGTTGTTTGATAGAGTAAGAGAGTTAAGTATGTTTAGGGTGTTGTTATTCGAATAATATGCAGGATTATTTATACCACCATCCGAAGCGGTAGCGTTGCTTATATTAAGAAGCCCCCCCCCCCCTCTGTAAGTCCAGTATTTTCGGCATATACAGGCATATTAAATGCCGAATTGCCCAAAAAGATTGCACATGCCAACATAAATTTAAATATAGATTTAGTTTTTGATAGTCCCTCTTTCATTTACACTCCTGCATACTACTTATTCCATGTTCGAATATATGTAAAATAATTTGATTAAATTATAATGTAAAAATATTTACATTATAATACAGCAAATGGAGGTTGTTACAAATTTTAATACAATTTGCGTTCGTGAATAAATAAACTGTTAATTCGTGTTGAACCATTCATTATTTACTTTTTGCCGGCACTTGTAATTACTATTTTAAATTAATGTAAATATTTCTTTAAAATTCCTAAAGTTTACAAATTCAAAATCCGTATTTATATCTGTAATAAGGTTAGAAATTTCAGCATGCTTTCGAGAAAAGCTCGCGGAGAATTGAATGTACGATAACTTTTATACAAAGTATAAAGACGCCAAAATATTTATAAACAGTGCAACCGCGGAGGATGTTATTAAGATGCTTTCTAAAGAAAAGCTTCTGACCGCCGAACAGTGTGTTTATCTTTCTAAGGCGTATGTATTTGCGGATGACGGGAAAAAAGCCGTTAAATTTGCCAGAAAAGCTGTCAAAATTAATCCGGAATACGCTTATGGATATATTAGACTTTCGTTTGCGCTTGGGCGTATGGGAAAGAAGAAAGAGTGTTTAAAAAATCTGGAACTCGCCGAAAAGTTCGGTGCTGAAGATTGGCTTGTTCAGACATTTTTGGCTTGTATTTATAATTATGTCGGAGATTTCGACAAATCTTCGTATTATATAGAGAAACTTCTTGAATGCGGTGATAAATCTCCGGCGTACTACTATAATGTTGGTTTTGTCTATTACGCAATTTCTCCTGAAGATTACGAAAAAGCTATAGAATATTTTAAGAAAGCCGGTGATTTTAAAGATAGATATAATCTCAATTACAAACTGATGGAATGCTACGGTGAACTAGGCGATATAGAAACTGCTCTGGGATATCTTGAAAAATGCCTTTCGATAAAAGAAACTCCGGAACTTTTGGAACGCCAAATTCAGTGTATGATTTTTCTTGAAAAATATGATGAGGCAGAACGGTTATCAAGAAAATACTATCGTAAGACGGATGATAAGCAGCAGGCTCTAAGGTTTCTTGCTGTTATTGCAAAATCAGAGGGACAGTATAATAAGGCTTTAAGATATTTGAGATTTGCGGATTATACGACGGAAGCAACAGAATATCTTTATGAACTTACGGCGGAAATTTATGAGGCAAAAAAAGATTACTACAGTGCTCTGGATTTCTATAAAAAAGCCTTAAGATTCGACAGGTATGATGATGAAATTTTATTGAATATTTCTTATTGCTACTCTAAAACTGAGGATTTTAAGCTGGCTGATAAATATGCAGATATGGCAATTGCACTGAATGATAATTCCGCTTATTCATATTACCGAAAGGGTAATGTAATGATTTCAGTCGGACGTTTTGATGCTGCTGTGGAAGCTTTTAAACAGGCTGTTAAATTGGATCCGGAGGATGTGGATTATTACCATTCATTATCTTATGCTTATTCAAAAACAGGTGAACTTGAACTTTCTCTTGAATACGCAAATAGGGCAATTCTTCTTGATAAAACAAGCTCTTATTCATATTTCAGGAAAGCATGGGCGCTTCAGGAGATGGAAAAGTATGGCGAAGCTATCACCAGTTATGAAAAATGTATTGAATACGAAAGTACATTTGTAGATGCTTATGCAAACATCTCTTTTTGTTATTCCAAATTGAAAGATTTTAATAAATCAATTCTTTATGCAAATAAGGCTATAATGGTGAATAAAGATTATGCGTATTCCCACTACAGAAAAGCGTGGGCGCTGCATAATCTCGGAAAATTTGATGAAGCTCTCGACGATTATCTCGAGGCAATAGAACTCGACCCTACGGATATTTATAATTATCTAGGGATTACCGGAGTGTTTCTTGATAAGAAAGAAAATCTTTCGGCGCTTGAATTTGCAAATAAAGCAATTATGCTGGATAGACAATGCGGAAATGCTTATTATTATAAAAGCGTTGCTCTGAGTAATCTCGGGAAAAAAGCCGAAGCCGAAAAGATTTATGCTAAGGCACTGCAGCTTGGTTTTGAATAACATGTTCGTATTTGTGTCTTGTCCTGTTATATGTCATGACACCATAAGTTTTGCCGTCGGTCGTAATTCTTATTGAATTATTTTTATCGGTTCTAAAAATTTCAGTGTTTCTTAAAATATCAAGTGTTCCTCTGTTCGGATGTCCAAAGTAATTTAGACCGGTTGAAATTATCGAAACTTTAGGGTTCAGGTATTCTAGCATATTGTTGTCAACGACTCCTCTTGCGCCGTGGTGACCGACTTTTAATACTTCAATGTTCCGCGGAGTATATTTTTTGACGGAGTAAAAAGCCTCAACTCCAGCGTCGCCGGTGAAAAGAGTTTCAAAATCCTTGTATTTCAAAAGGGTTATTATTGAATTCTCATTGTCATCTTTCATTTCTGCTCGGAGTGTCTTTAGAAACAAATTGTTTTCCGTGTAAATTATCTCGTTATTTTGTGCAAGGTGTGTCGGGATAGATTTTCCCCTTAGTGTTTTATAAATTCTTATTGAGGTGTAGGATTTGTTGTCATAAGAATTTATATACACCTTTTTGATACGTAATTCATTCATTAAATCGACTGCACCGCCCGAGTGGTCGTTATCAAAGTGGGTTATAATAAGCCCTTCAATCTTTTTTATCCCGCGGTCTTTCAAATACTTAAGAAGAATTACTTTTACCTGGGCGGTTCCGCCTTTATATGGAGCTTTTCCTGTATCAATTATGAAATATTTATTCTCTGGAGTTTTTACAAGAAAACAATCAGCGTTTTGGACGTCAAATGCTGTAATTTCAAGGTTTTTATCAGGAATACTTATTGTCGAGATAAGCAGAACCGCACAAATCAAGCCCGCAATTCCAAACCCCTTTTTTGAAAACCCAGTTTTAAACATATATGTAATGATTAATACAATTGCATAGTAGAGAAGTATTTGCAAAATTGAAGGATGTGTTGTTGTAAGAAGTGAATGCGGGAGATTTGAATAAAATTCAGAAATTGCGACGAGAATATCAAGCAGATATCTAAGTAAAAAGTCAAAAATAGCGCAGACATATTTTGCAATAGGCGTAAAGACTGCAAGCACGGAGCTTACAAAGCCGCCGAAACTTATAACGCTCAAAAACGGCATAATGGAAATATTGGCAAGTACCGAATATGTAGAAAACGTATTAAAATAAAACATCTGAATCGGTGCCACCCATATTTGCGCGATAACAGGAATGAGAATTCCGCCCGTGAGCCACGCCGGAATTTTTTCAAATTTGCATTTATCCATAACCGCATCGGCAGTTGTCAAAAGTCCGAAGGTTACAAGAAAAGATAACTGAAACCCGACGTCATTTATGTATGCCGGATTATAGAGTAGCATTAAAGATGCAACAAGTGACAAAAGTGAAATACTATGAGCATCCCTGTCAATCATTTTTCCCGCAAGAATGAACAAAAGCATTAGCGCGGCTCTTATGACAGAAGGTCCAAGCCCTGTCATAAGAGTATATAGAATTACAACAACCATACCGCTTATGACTGTAATCTTAAACGGAATCCTGAGCCGCCTCAGGATAAAATACCAGAATCCGTAAATAAAAGCGACATTCATTCCCGATGCGGCAAGGATATGCAGCAATCCCGAATTTACAAAAGAACTTTTTATATAATCGGGCGGAGCCACCGCGTCATCACCAAATACAATGCCGCCGAGAATTTCAAGCCCCGGACTTTTTAGATAACAGGCATGGGTTTGTAATATTCTGTTTCTTACATTATTTAAACCCTGTAAAAATTTCCATTTCAGATTAAGCGGCACCTCGATTTCTGCGGCATCTTTTAAATCCGCATAAAAGGTTGTATATACGGAAAAATTTCTCAAATATTTCGCATAATCAAATTGAGAGGGATTTGTCGCGCGGAAAGGTGTTCTGAGTTTTCCGGTAATTTTATAAGTATCCCCGATATTTAATTTTGAAAAATCACCGCTTTCAGCGTTAACAGTTACGAGAGTTCTTCCGCTTATTTTTTCATTATTAAATTCTTTAACCTGGAAGAAAAATTTGATTTTGTCAGGAGAATTACTGTTTGGAATTGATACAATCTGACCTTTTATCGTGCCCTTATCCGGGGAAATTTCCAAAAGCGCATCTGTGGTTTTTATCCTTAATGACGCATTGAAAAATCCGAAATAAAAAATTAATACCCAGAATAAAATGTATTTGAATGAAATACGATTTCTGAGAAGCAAAACAATTGCCGCGAAAGAAATTAGTGCGGCAGCAGCAATTCCACAGTTGTTAAAATACGATAATATTCCGGACATAAATACTACTGCGGTAATGAACATTATCGTATTTTTATTCCGGAAAAAACTTATTATATCATCTCTTGCCATATTTATGACAGAGATAATAGCATAAATATCAAACTAGTTAAACCAGCCCCTTTTCTTTTTAGAAGGTGCAAGTACTGGTTCTGCCGGTTTATAATTATTGGATTGCGGCTTTACTGTCTGAGAAGATGTTGTCTGCGGCTGGGTCGGAACCGGTGCCGTCTTTTGTTTAGGACTGAATACTCTTGTCGAAAGTGTGTTAATATATTTGTCGTCTAGATGCGCAAAATCAAAAAGTATTACACCGCTTATTTCGAGTTTTCTTGTTTCATGGATTTCTCTTATTAAATCTTCTTCACTTCCGCCCATAAAGGTTACAAAAAGCCCTGCAAATAATTTGGTATTGGCTGCTTTGTGTTTTAATACATCTGTCACCATAGAATTTAGTGTTTTGGCATTACAGGTTAAAAACAGCGGAGTAAACCCGTCAATGTAGTTGTGTACAGACCATGACTGCCAGTTTTGTAATTTTGATGAGTAAGCGGATTTTATATCAGGGAAGATGACCGCGCTTACATAGATATTGTGCTGACGTCCGAGTTTCCCTATTTTAGCAACAAAGTCATTAATCTTTTGTCGCCTGTAATTTCCCCATTGTTGCCATAGAGGGTCAGTTGTGTCTAATTGAACAGGATCTTTGCCGTATTTTGAATAAAAGTCACTTCTTGCAAATTCTGTATAGCCCCAGTTGCTTGTTGCAGCATTACTTACAGCCTGCGGATATCTTATGTAATCCAGATTTATCCCGTCAGGTTTATATGTTGTTATAATCTCTGTAAGCAATTCCTCAAGGAACTTCTGTACTTCAGGGTTTGCAGGGTCTATAAAGTAGCCGTTGTGTTCGGATACTGATGGTGTTGCTGCCGCAGATTCGTAAAGCGCTTTTGTTTTGTTTCCCCAGGAAGGTTTTACCGCAAGGATATTTTTAGGATTTGCGCTCGGTTTTTGATTTCCTACATAGAAGGTTTCAAACCAGATGTGAACTTTAATGTTGTGTTTGTGTGCTTCTTTTATCCATATTTTTAAAGGATCTATTCCCTCAAATTTTTCGTTTTGGCTTATAAATCCGTACTTCTGCATTGTTTTGCTCGGGAAGATTGTTCTACCGTGAAAATAGGTTTCTATAAATACATTATCTATACCGGAATTTTTAATTTTTTTGACTGATGCCGCAATTTGTGATTCGGTGGTTTCTGTAGGTCGCAGCCATACCCCTTTAAATTCGTTATTCTTAAAAGGAATTACACTTTTCAGGGCTGAATTTGCGGATTTTATTGCAAGTTGAGAGTATTTTTGAACCTCCTGCGGATTTCTCTCAGCTTTTTTTAGATAATTTTCTGCGGCTTTTATGTAGTCCTCAGGAGAAGTTACGTCGTAGTCGTTATTTCTGTCCTTGTAATATTTTATCATGGATTTTGCTTCATCAATTTTATGCTCTGCTTCAAACATAAGACTGTCAGAGGTAGTAAATGTAGTTATAACTCCTGTTATTTCATCGTAATAGACTTTTGTCCCGACGGAAAAGTTTGAGGTAATCCAATTTTTTGCTGTACCGTGACCGCTTATAACCGCGCCGTCATCAGGGATAAATGAATCTGCTCCGCTTAATTCCGTAACGGTGTTCCCTTCAATAATTGCTTCAGCTCCGAATTCGTTTGTATGGGTGCGTTCTCCGTAATCGGAAGTATATAGTATCAACTGATTAGCCCCTCTTGCCCCAGGGAAAAAACTTCCAGCTCTATTTGAGTAAGGGGTTGGGTTTACTGCATTAACCTGTCTTTTTGACTGGCTGAATAAAATTTCTCCTTTTTTCAGTGTATAAGGCTCAAGCATTTCATTTGCCGCAAAAGCAAATGTCTGTCCCATTAATATTAATGCTGTGAACGCAGTAAATATATGTCGAAATTTCATTTCTACTCCCTGATTATATAATAATATTCCGATTTGTCGTAATTTAAACCGTCTATCTGTTGTAATTTTTGCTGATATTCTGCCGCCTTTTCCGGATTCATTTCGTATGAGGCATTATAAAATTTTTTTGCGTTTATTAAATCTCCAAGTTTTTCGTAAATAACGGCAAGTCTGAAATTCAGTTCAAAATTATTTTCAAATCCGTTTTCGTAGGAGCGCAGATAGTAAACTAAAGCTCTGTTGTAATCTCTCCTTTTAAAGTAATATTCTCCGAAGTGAAAGTTTGCGAAAGGGTCTCTATAGTCGAGGTTTGTAGCTCTGTAAAATGATTCTTTTGCGTATCTGTTCAGGTTCATATCATCATAAATACGACCCATTTGAACATAGGAGTAGACATTTTTGCTGTCTGCTTTTGATGTGAGAAAATATTTTGCCATAGCATAGTTGAACAATTTTTCGCGCGAAGGTTTTTCTTCGGAAGCAAGAGCCTGTTCAAAATAAATATCCCCTTCCCTGTTAAGTTCAACAGGATTAAGCTGTGAATAATCAAAACGGTTCTCAAGGTATTCTAAAGAGCCTTTTTGTAGTGAATATGCCGGAGCATTACAAAAAGAGGTGAAAATGAAAGTTAATAACGCAAGATATAAATTTATTTGTTTATAAATCGTCATAGCCCGGATTTGAGAGCTGAAGGCTTCGATTGAAGAATTCGCCGTCATCTCTTGCAGGATCAAGGTAATCTAAAAATTTTGTCATAAAGCTTCTGTTCTCGACTTTAGCTTCTTCCTCCGCTCTGAAGTCAAGACCGTTTGCATAAGCTTTGTTATATTGTATTAATCGGATAGCCTCATCTGAATGTCCTGAATTGTAAAGAAACTTCGGACTGGTTGATTCTTTAATATCAACTCCTGCTAATGCCGGAATTGCTCCGGTCAATAGTAATGCGATTAAAATAAAACTTTTTTTCATAATTCACCTCATTATATTATAATAATACATTTTTTCAGAGTTACAAATTTATTATAATTTGTTTACAAAAAAATAAAATGAATTATTCGTATGATTTTATTATAACTTCTTCCAGTTTTTGAAGAAGCTGATTTTCCGGAACTTTAGCTACTATTTCGCCTTTTTTGAAAATCAGACCTTCATTCACTCCGCCGGCTATCCCAAAATCTGCGTGTTTAGCTTCTCCCGGACCATTGACTGCGCATCCCATTGTGGCGATTGTAATATTATACGGAAGGTTTTTAAATTTTTCTTCGACTTTTTTAGCAAGAGAAATCAAATCAATCTGAGTTCTGCCGCAGGTCGGACAGGATACAAAGTTGACGCCGCGATTTCTGAGGTTAAGGCTTTTTAGAATATCAAAACCTGCGCTGACTTCTTCCACAGGATTTTCTGTCAGAGAAACTCTTATTGTATCGCCGATACCTTCAGCCAGGAGCGTTCCCAAACCTACAGAGGATTTAATTAAGCCGCCGCGTAAAGTCCCCGCTTCTGTCACTCCAAGGTGGAGCGGATACGGAATTTTTTCTGCAATTGAGCGGTAAGCTTCTATTGTTGTTAAAACATCAGAAGATTTTAAGGAAACTTTTATTAAATCAAAATCTAAATCTTCAAGGATTTTTATATGCTTCATTGCACTTATGACCATTTTTTCAGAGAGCGGAATATCTTTTTCCTGTAATTCTTTTTCTAATGAACCTGCATTGACGCCAATTCTTATAGGAATTTGTTGTTGTTTCGCAAGTTTTACAACTGCTTCGACATTTTCTCTTTTTCCTATGTTTCCCGGGTTTAATCTTAGTGCGTTAATACCGTTATTGATACATTTAATAGCGAGTTTGTAGTCAAAGTGAATATCCGCAACAAGCGGGACTGCGGACTTTTTAACGATTTCTTTAATTGCATCTGCTGCTTCTGAATTTAGAACAGCGAGCCTTACTATTTCGCATCCTGCATCGGTAAGTTCTTTTATTTGACGGCAGGTCGCCTCAATGTCGCGTGTATCCGTATTACACATTGATTGTACGCTTATAGGGTTTCCTGCCCCGATTTTTACGTTTCCTATTGAAATTTCTTTTGATTTTCTTCTGTTTATCATATAATTATGTTAGCATAAATAAAAATATAAGCTTTAAATTTTTTTGATGAAAGAGAGGAAAATTATGAAAGTTGCGGTTATATCGGATATTCACGGGAATTATCAGGCACTGGAGAGTGTAATTCTTGATATCTCAAAAGAAAAGTGTGATAAAATCTGGTGTCTTGGGGATTTAGCTATGGCAGGTCCGCAGCCTAGAATGGTACTTTCATATATAATGGAACACGGGTATGATTGGACTATTATTCAGGGAAATACCGATAAATTAATTGCTGATTTTTCTCTTGATATATATAACAGATTGCAGCAAAAAATGCCTGTTATGGCAAATGCATTATTAGATGATAATGATATTATAGAGCAAGATAAAAAAGATTTTCTGAAAAGCCTTCCTGTAAGAAAAGAAATTATGGTGGAAGGGGTTTCTGTACTTCTTGTCCACGGATCTCCTAGGAGAATGAACGAAGATATTCTGCCTGGTATGAAGTTATCACAGGTTCAGGAAATGATAGAAGGAGAGATTGCGGAATTAATCCTTTGCGGGCACACTCATATTCCGTGCGGATACCAGACTTTGACTAAGCAGACTGTTGTGAATGTCGGAAGCGTCGGCCGTCCGATGACCGGTGTACCTAAAGCATGCTATGCGGTTATTGAATTTGACAGCGGAACCTTTACCGTAACTCATAAAGAAGTTGATTACGATTATGAAACTGCAGCAGAATTAATGAGAGCAAGAGCCTTTGACGGCTGCGACCAGATTTCTGACCAATTGCTTATGCCTATTGTCCGTCATCTGTAATTGATTATCGGTTTTGTTTATGATAAATTGACTGTGAAATACTTGTGAAGTTTTTATGAAAATAGATAAAGAAAAACTTGTATATTATATCAAAAGGTTAAGCAAACCTAAAATTCTAGTAATAGGGGATCTTGCGCTTGATGAGATGATTTACGGCGATGCCGAAAGAATTTCCAGAGAAGCGCCTGTGTTAATTCTCCAGCATACGCACACAAAATTAATCTTAGGCGGAGCCTCAAATGCAGCCCACAACGCCGCAACTTTGAACAATAAAAAAGTCAGTGTAATAGGTGTCACCGGTGACGATTATCAGGCTGGGCAGCTTGCGGAAGCATTTGCAGAAGCCGGTATTAATTGCGAATATGTTATAAAAGACAGCACACGTAAAACAACAACAAAAACCAGAATTTCCGGCTCTATTACAACGTCAATAACGCAGCAGATTGTCCGTGTTGACAGGCAGACAAATGCTCCGATTTCAAAAGAAACTGAAGATAAGGTTCTCAGTGAAATCGAAAAAGCAATTCCTTTGCATGACGCGATTATCCTTTCTGACTATCATATCGGGACTTTGACAGATAGAATAGTCAAACGTGCTATTGAGCTTGCCAATATTTATAATAAAGTTATAGTTGTTGATGCACAGAAGGATTTAGGCAAGTATAAAGATATAACTTCAATGACGCCGAATTTGCCGGATACCCAAAAATCCGTCGGTTTTGAAATTAAAGATGAAGAAGATTTAAAACGTGCAGGGGATAAACTTCTCTATAAAACGTTTGCAAAATCCGTTCTTATCACATGCGGGGCAGATGGTATGTTTGTGACTGAGCCTGATAAAAAATATACAAAAATTCCGGTATTTAATAAGTCGGAAGTTTTTGATGTAACAGGTGCCGGAGATACTGTAACAGCTGTTTATACGCTGGCTCTTGCCGCAGGTGCGGATTCTGTTTACGCGGCACTTATCGGAAATGTTGCAGCAAGTCTTGTCGTAAGACAATTCGGCTGCGCTACTTGTACGGTCGAGGAACTTCTCTCTGCCGTAGAAAAACTCTAAAAAGGAGAACTATATGAACAATTTTAAATTTAAAACTGTCGATTTTATTATTATTGCAGGGGTCATCCTTGCTTTAATCGTCGGATTTTTTACGTATAAAAATTTCCGACAGACAGCATCTAATCAAATAGAGGCAACATCTCAGATTTATTTTGATGTTTATATTCGAGGTATTACCTATACCGGCAGCGAAATCCCGCTCCATGCTGGCGATTCTACTTTTATCAGCATAAGAAATGTGCCTTATTCTGATTTGCAGATTGTGAATGTTAAATCAGAAAAAAGAAAAGTCGTTCTACCGCGAATTAGTACAAACGGTGATTCAAAAATGCCGGTTCTGGTTGTGGATGACCCGACTCAATCTCACGTTTATGACGTGCTTGTTTCTCTGACTGATACTGCAAAAATTACCAAAGACGGTGCTGTTGTCGGAGGAAATAAAATTAAAATAGGCTTGCCTATTACACTTGAAGGGAAAGATTATAAATTTAACGGGACGGTTTCCAACCTGCATGTAAGCACCTGCGGCTCGGAAATCATTAATCACAGTGATGATATTCAATAGTATTTTAAAATTTTCACAAGATAGATTGCAGTATTTATATGAAAACAGTTTGTTTTTGCTGCACATTGACAAACTGATTTTCATATCAATACTTGCCGTAATTTTTGCATCAACAATAATGTCATCGGACGCAATCGGCTTTATTGCGTTAATCACAATCTTTTTAACTTTTATCAAAGTAATAACAAAAAAGGGTGAAAAGTTTGAACCTAATTCTTTTGAAATCTGGCTTCTGGCATATTTTATGCTTGTTGTGATAAGTCTTGCAGGCTCTACTTTGTTTGCATTGAGTCTTAAAGGGTTTATGAAAACCGTGACATATCTCGGTTTTTACCTTTCTGCCGCGCATTATCTAAAGAATAACACCTCAAAAATCCCTTATATATTAGGAGCAATCGGGCTTTGCGTAAGTTTCGAGGGGGTTATAGGTTTTTTACAGAATTTTTCTCATGTAGAAGAAATTTCAACCTGGCAGGATGTATCGAAATTGAACCCTGAAGAGGTCATGACCCGTGTTTACGGAACCCTGAAACCATATAATCCGAATCTTCTCGGCGGTTATTTTGTCGCAGGAATTCCGGCTCTTTTCGGTATGAGTGCTTATTTTGCAATTTTGAAAAAATATAAATACTCTGTTGTGTCAGCAGTTTTGACTTTGATTTCTGTTGCCGCGCTGTTTTTAACCGGTTGCCGCGGCTCTTATATCGGTTGTATGGTTATTTTTGCCGGACTTTTTGCTGTTTCTGCAAAATACCTCTGGCATAACTACAAAAAACTCTATCTTTCTTTTATTGCCTGTTGTTTTGCCTTGTTTACTGCGGCAATCCTGTTTGTTTCATCACTCAGAGCTAGAGTCTTATCAATTTTTGCAATGAGGCAGGATTCTTCAAATTCATTCAGGTTTAATGTATATCAATCCTCACTTCAAATGTTTAAGGATAACTGGCTTTTAGGAATTGGTGTAGGAAATAAAAATTTCCGCGAAATCTACGGACTATATATGAGAACAGGTTTTGATGCTCTGAGCGCTTACAATATATTCCTTGAAACAGCAGTCGAAAGCGGAATATTTGCACTTATTGCATTCCTTGGATTTTTGGTTACATTGATTAAAAACACTGTTAAATTTATCTTAAAATCTAAAGATATTCAAAATGTTATATTTATGTCAGCCGCTCTGATTTCAATTTGCGCCGTAATGGTGCACGGACTTGTAGATACCGTATTTTTTAGACCTCAAATTCAGTTTGTGTTCTGGATAATGGTTGCTATAGTATCTGCTATTTTGTATTCTGATGAATTGTAAAAATATTGTTACAAATCCGATTTTTTCTAAAGATAATCTTGTAAACAACCGTTAATCGTATTGACGACTTACAAGAAAAAGGAAATGCCCCTAATGGGACTAAGCGCATCACAGGCAAGATTACTGAGTATAACGGCGCGGTTGTCGGATAACGAGTTGAGATCCCAGACAATCACAACGGCGAAGATGTCTTTGGCGAATAAGACAAGCGAAGCAAGCGCCGCATACCTTGATGCGTTAAACGAGAGCGAATTAATGTTTGCGACCTACGATGCAGACGGCAACAAAACTCTCCAGAAACTGACAGGTACCAGCCTGACAGAATACGGGATATTAAAGAACCAATACGGAATAATCAATACCGACGGACAGATAATGGTATCGGAAAAAGATGCAACGAATTATCTGGACAGCGCGACAATGGGCGAATTTTTGGAGAAATACGGAGTCGCAACAGTAGAAGATGAGGACAAAGAAAACCCTGCCTATATAGATCAGGCAACATTGATTTACGGATCAGACTGGCGTACATGGGTCGGCGGAGATAAAGGTACGGTAGGCGGTTTAATCGCAAAAGAACCTCAGCAAAAAGATTACAATAAAATTGAAGAAGTCCCGTCAACTAATAATGAAATTTATCAGGCGGTAATTACTTCAGGCGGCTGTTTAAGTGGTGCAGTTGGCGGAACTTGCTGTTATATGCACGTGTTATCGGATTTAATCGGACCAGGGGAGGTTACAACCAGCGACGGGCATAAATATACTGTTGTAGAGGGCGGAAACTGGAACTGGAACTCTGCAAAACATGGGGTTGATAAATTTAAAGATATTACAGAAATGCTTAAGAATGCATACTGTTCAGGCGATGTTATAGAAGGTGGAAGCGAAACAGTACAGGCATCTTATGGTACAGTTACTGTTGGTGGTCCTCCATCAGATCCGGGAATGACATTGTGGCAGCGTTGTGTTGATTTGCTGTGGGAAGTTCATAATGAATATGATGGTTCTTCAACTGGTGGTCCAGCTAAGAAAGAAAGCTTAGAAAAATTCTTCTATTTTGTAGAACACGATTTGAAGCAGGCAGGTACTGAGCTTAAAACAGTTCCGGACGTAGAAGCCTGGGAGAAAGCGCATAAGGAGTGGGAAGAGAAGGTGGCAGAAGAGATAGAAAAACTGAACCAGATCGACCCGATAATAACAGAGCAGGTAATAAAATACACGGATAAAGACCAGGGACAGTGGTATGTAAACCTTTGGCACAGAATGAACGGACCAAGCGAAGA
>CALUVR010000022.1 GCA_944324285.1 Candidatus Gastranaerophilales bacterium
ATACAGTTTATTTAAAAATGAAAAAGAACCTAAATTTTCAACCATTGTAAAAATATTCCATGAATTAGGTTATGAACTGGAAATTGCTTAAATATCCTAATCTCATTGATAATTTGTAATATCTCAATTTGTAAGCAAAAGTAAAATTGCACTTTCTTGCACTTTATTGCACTGGGCTTATCTTTAAACACCAAGGCAATTTTAGCCTAATGTGGTTTTAAAAATTTGCAAATGGAGTGCAAAAGAGTGCAAGAAATGAGTACTTAAGTGCAAGAAAAGACCCATACATCTCAATACTAAAAAACAGCCTCAATCGTGCTGTCTGTTTGATTTTTTATTAAATTTTCTTCGTCTCAATCTCCCAGAAACCTATTACCCAGAAAACTATTACTACTCGAACCACAAAATGTGCTTCTCGCCCTACTACAGAGATTAAAAAAGACAGGTTTTATACCTGTCTTTTTTAATCTGGGCCGCAGTGGACTCGAACCACCGACCTCACCCTTATCAGGGGTGCGCTCTAACCGCCTGAGCTAGCAGCCCTTAATTCGTCGCGCTATCGCCCGCATGAACTAATCTACCACGAACATTTTTTAAAATCAAGACTTTTTTATCGGGACTTATATCGCAGTTTACACTGAATCTAGACAGCCTGTTATTATTTATATCCTAGAAAATTTCGGGATAAGGCAGTAAAGCGAAATCTTTGAGAGGTGTTTGAAAAGCGGTTTGCCAGCTGAAGGTCAAATCCCGTGAGCTTGAATTAAATCCAAGAAACCGGCGGAAAGCTGCGGTACTGAAATTTCTTCTTTTTTGATTATTAACTTTTGTTACAGAAATGGCTTTTACTGAAATCTACAGCCGAAAAAAACGTTATTATATTAAGAGAGGCTGTATTATGATTGTTATTGATTCCGATTTAACCACCTTAATGCTGAAACTTAATATTTCACAGGCGCAATTGCTGCAATACGGCAATATGTCTGTTGAAGATATTGTTGAAGCAGAAGCTGAAAAAGGTAATACACAGGCTGTAGAATATGCTGCAGAATTATTTACCAATGTTGAAAAACTTGTTAAAATATTTAAGCTTTCGGATCCTAATAACAAACTTGAAATTCTTAATGAAATGACAGCCCAGCAGTTATACCTGTTTTTGCCGGAAATGGATGAAGCTGATTTATCTGAAGGGTTGAAGTATTTTACTCAGGATAAATTACTGTCAATGCTTGAGAGAATTCCGCCGGAACAGCTCGTTAATACAGTTTTTGAACTTTTCTCTCAAGAAGAGATTATCCAGCACATGCCGGAGGAGCAGTTAAATCAATTTTTAACAAGTACTGATATTGAAAAGAATAAGGTTCTTGAACACATGAAGGAGATTCCGCCTGAATATATTGCGCAGATGATAGAAAACGTTACAGGCGAAGAGGTCAAGGATATGGATCAGAAAAAGATGCTTGATCAGGTGGCAGACTTTAATCCATTGGATTTCAAGAACGCATTAATAAGTTTACAGCCGATTGCGAAACAGCAATTAACCCTTGGACTTGGCAAAGAACATACAGACTTATTCCAGCTTTTTGACCCGAGAGCTTACACCAATATGATTAATACCTACAAACAGCAGCCTGAACTGGTTAAAGCTATGGCGGTTATTGAAGAGGATGAGAAAATCAAGATGCTGAAAGAGCTTCCGAATGATCTTCTTGCAATTGTTATCACGCAGATTGATGCGGAGGATTTTGCTGATATATTGATTAATAAGTGTCCTGAGATTCTTGCGGAGATTGTTGCGAGATAACTTCCAGTGCGGTGTCAATTGCTTTTTGGGTAAACATAAATTTCATCAGCTTTCGCGGTAGTTTTGGCGGAAGCTGATACTTTTTTACGAGGAGTTTCCTTTTGTATAGGGCGGAAATGTATATAGTTCCGACGGGTTTTTCTTTTGAACCGCCTGTTGGACCGGCAATTCCCGTAGTACAGAGGGCTATATCACAGTTTGTTTGCTTCTGTAAGCCTTCTGCCATAGCTTTTGCGCATTCATAGCTTACTGCTGAATATTTCAAAAGGGTTTCTTTCGGAACTTTGAGGACTTCCTCTTTTGCTTCATAGGCGTAAGTTACAAAATTCAATTTAACAAAATCGGAACTTCCGGGGACATCTGTCAGTCGGGAGCTTAAAAGCCCGCCTGTGCAGGATTCTGCGGTTGCTATAGTAAGTTGATTGTCTTTTAGGAAGTTTGCAAGTCTATACAAGTTTTTGTCGAACATAATTCCGGTATCCGTCTGGGTTATGCGTTTACTTTTGAATTTTTCAGTTCTTCTTCAACCTGAGTAAGAATTTCGTCGAGTTTTGAGGCGTCTTTAATACCGCCTTGAGCAAAATTCGGGCGACCGCCGCCGTTTGCGCCTGTAAAGCGTGCAATTTCGCCGACGATTTTACCGGCATTTACACCTTTCTTCACAAAACTGTCGGAAACTTTCACCGCAACCGTTCTTGCTGATGCCAGAACGATGATGCTTTCGCCAAGTTTCTGGGAGGCAAATTCAATACCTGTTTTGAGAGCGTTGCCGTCGATGTCTTCTACTTTTGTGATAAATAGTTTGCCGCCTTCTATTTCTTGCGCTTTTGATAAGAATGACGCAAATTTTGCGCGCGCATTTTCTTCTTTTACGTGTGCAAGTTCTTTCTGGAGTTCTTTATTTTCTTCCTGAAGTTTTTCAACGCGCTCAACAACGCCGTCAAAGTGGGTTTTGAACATAAGAGAAAGTTTATCCATTTCTCTGACTTTTGCATTCATATATTCAAATGCTGCTTTTGAAACAACAAGCTCGATACGTCTTGTGCCTGCCGCGATTGCGCCTTCTGTGACAAGTTTTACAAGTCTTAAATCACGTGTGTTTCTGGCATGTGTCCCTGCGCAGAATTCTTTTGAAATGCAGGTTTCGTTGCCGATTGAAACAACTCTTACAATGTCGTCGTATTTTTCGCCAAAGAGTGCTGTTGCGCCGGTGAGTTTTGCCTGTTCAATATCCATAACGTCAGTGTGAACATTCAAACCCTTAGTAACCCAGTTGTTCATGATTTCTTCAACTTTGAATATTTCATCCACAGTCATTGCACGTGAGAAGGTGAAGTCAAAGCGCATTCTGTCCGGTTCAACCTGAGAACCTGCCTGATGAACTTCTTCACCGAGGACTTTTCTCAGGGCTGATTGCAAAAGGTGGGCTGATGTGTGGTGAAGTCTGATTTCTTCACGGCGCGGAACATCTATTTTAGCTTTGACTGTTTCGCCGATTGTGATTTCGCCGTTGATAACTTTTGAACGGTGTACAAAAAGTTTATTAACTTTGAAGGTTGTGAGAACCTCGGCTTTCAGATTATCATTTTCGATATAACCGCTGTCGCCGGTCTGACCGCCGCATTCAGCGTAGAAAGGAGTCTTATTTAAAACAATATCAACATATCCGTCGCCTTCGATTGTTGCTAAGATTTTTGCATCGCATTCGTTTTCTTCGTAGCCGACGAATTCAGTTGAGCCTACTTCATCTTCAAGTTTTGCGTATTTCATATCGCCGGTGACGCTTATTTTTGCGGTTGCGGCTTTTGCGCGGTCTTTCTGTTCCTGCATTGCGGTTTTGTAGCCTTCTTCATCAACTCTCAAACCGTTTTCCGCTGCGATTTCTTTTGTAAGTTCAAGCGGGAAACCGTAAGTGTCGTAGAGTTTGAATGCACTTTCGCCGTCAATATCTTTTTTCTCTGTGATAAATTCATCGAGAAGTTTGTAGCCTCTGTCAAGGGTTTTAGCAAATCTTTCTTCTTCTTTTTTGATTGTGTCGATAATTTTTTGTCTGTTTTTGATTAAATCAGGATAAGCTTCGCCGTAATTTTCAATAACAACGTCGACGAGTTTATAGAGGAACGGTAAGTCCATACCGAGGATTTTACCGTGGCGGAGTGCACGGCGCAAAATCATTCTCAAGACATAGCTTCTGCCTTCGTTACCCGGAATTACCCCGTCTGAAATCAAGAAAGTAACGCATCTTGCGTGGTCTGTAATAATTCTCAGCGAAATGTCCGTTTTTTCGCTGCCTTCCCTCGCCCCTTGCGGGAGAGGGTTAGGGTGAGGGGTTTTTGAATATAGAACGCCGCTCATCTCTGAAACTTTCTCTAAAATAGGTTTTAAAAGGTCAGTTTCAAAGGTTGAAGCAACACCCTGACATACCATTGTAATACGTTCAAGTCCCATACCTGTATCAACGTTTTTGCTGTCGAGCGGTGACTGGTTGCCTTCTTCATCCTGATAAAGTTCTGTGAATACAAGGTTCCAAATCTCAACCCATCTGTCGCATTCGCATGTATCTATACCGCATCCGCGAGGGTCGTCGCATTTATATTGTTCGCCGAGGTCGTAGTGGATTTCCGAGCACGGTCCGCATGAGCCTGATGCCCCCGGAGGTCCCCAGAAGTTATCTTTCTTACCTTTTCTTTTAATTCTTTCAGCCGGAACGCCGACGCTTCTCCAGATTTCGTAAGCTTCGTCGTCTGTTTCAAAAATCGTAATCCACAGGCGGTCTTTGTCGAGTTTGAGAACTTCTGTAACAAATTCCCACGCCCAAGGGATGATTTCTTTTTTATAATAATCACCGAAAGAGAAATTGCCCAGCATTTCAAAGAAAGTATGATGACGCGGTGTACGTCCGACGTTTTCAATATCGGAATCTTTACCGCCTGCTCTTGCGCATTTCTGGCATGAAGTTGCACGCGCAGGGTCGTAAGGACATTTCTGTATCCCTAAAAATATCGGTAAAAACTGTAACATTCCCGCTGTTGTCAAAAGTACCGTCGGGTTGTCAGGCACAAGGCTTGAACTTTCAACAATTGTGTGCTGGTGTTTATTCTTAAAATAGTCTAAATATAACTTTCTTATTTCATTTCCGGTTAGCATAATTTTTAATTCCTCTTTCGTTTAATATATCTGATAAAATTTTATATTAAACAAAGCGGTTATGCAAAATTTTATTTAGGAAGATTTTTGAAATAATCTTTTTCGGTCAAGGCTTTGTATGTGCAGCCAATACCATTTATTGTGCCTGTGCTTGTCGGAGAGCAATAATCCTTTGTATTATATTGAGTTCCGTCAGCACCCATCGGGAGGAGTTTTCCGTTATCCATAACCTGAAAAGTAAACAAATCGTGTCCCCAGCGGTTTGGTTTTTTGTTATAGCCGTTGACATCTACTGTTATGAATAAAAACTTGCCGCCTGTCATATTTTCGACCATAATAAACATTCCGTCACTGATGAAAACCTGTCCGTCATCAAGTAAACTGTTTTGCATTCTTTTATTGTTGTATGTTTTGTAATTCCGGGATACTCTGCTTGCACCATCCTCATCAACAAAATTTGATTCACATGATTCATTACCGCAGTCTTTTGAAACTTTAAAATATTGTTTGAAAACTTTTATAAAAGCTTGTGCAGGATAGTTTTCGTTATTAACAATCTGTCCTTCATCATAATTCATCTTATTTAGCGCGGTTTGGATAACCGAATAAGCCTTTTGTAAACCTGTTTCCAGTTCTTTCCCTTGTGTCCGATTAACCAGTGCCGGCAGTGTCATTGCCGCAACTACTCCGATTATACCCAGCGTTATCAGGACTTCGGCTAATGTAAATCCTCTGAATTTAATTCCTAACATTAAAAATCCTCCAAGAAATTAAAGTTTTTATTTAAATAATATCATATTTTAATTTAAAAAACAATATAATTTTTAAATAAAAACTTTATGTTTAATTCTTTGAATTTATCTAATAATAAAATCTCGGAGCAGGGTAATGGATATTAAAAAAAATCTAGGAATAAAAATAAGGTCAATACGACGGGCGAAAGGATATACGCAGGAAAAACTTGCGGAACTCGTCGGAATTGAACCTCCGAGTTTAAGTTATATTGAAACAGGCAAGTTTTCCCCATCTGTTGAAACCCTTCAAAAGCTGGCAGATGTTTTGAATGTCGGTGTGTGGGAATTCTATTATTTTGATACACTTTCTAACGGGCAGATGATTGAAGAACTTACTGCCGCTATGGTCAGAAATGAAAATTTAACAAAAATATTTTATAACCTCTTTAAGTCGCTTGAATATAAGTAGAAAAATGATATAATTATCTTATTACAATTTATTAAAAAGGAGAGATGTGGATGAATTTTACTGAGAAAGATTTGCTTCTTGCGCAGAAAAAAGGAGTCATTCCTATCGAAGTATTTGTGGCTTTATTAGATTTTTTGAGAGATTTACATAAAAATGAAGCTGAAGTTATCACATCGTCAGTATCTCCATCTCCTGCAGCCTCTTTGAAAACACAAAAGAAAAAGTTTACTATTGAGAATTTCCTATATTATTTCGGAGCATTTATAATTATACAAACAATGGGTTGGTATTTAGGTATAATCTGGGGTTCTCACGGTTCCGGCGGACTGTTTGCAATATGTATTTTGTATTTTATTATCTTCACTCTTGTCGGTAATTTTTTGTGGAAAAAAGATAAAAAAACTCCGGGCGGGTTGTTGTATGCTTGTGCTGTTAGCATTGTGCCTCTCGGGGTTTGGGCATTTGAAAATCTCGTCGGAATTATGCCTGATAGTTCAAATGAATATGCAGATTTTCATATCTGGGTTAGAAGCGGATGGATTTTAATGGAAATTGCAACTATTTTTGCAGGATTGATTTTTCTAAAATTCAGAAAATTTCCTTTTCTTACTCTTCCGATATGTTATTCTGCGTGGTACCTTTCTATGGATATTGTACCGCTCTGTCTTGGTTCTGTTTCCGCACCGACATGGGGAATGCGAAATTTCGCATCCGTTGTTTTTGCCCTGCTCCTGGTCGGATTTGCAATGAAATACGACAGGAAAACTAAAGAAGATTATTCTCTATGGTTATATATCTTCGGCGCAACTATGTTCTGGTTCTCTATACTTTCAATAATGTTTCAGCTTAAACTCGATAACGAATTGGCATATTTTATTTTCGCTGTTTTCAGTTTTGTTTATATGGTCTTAAGCGTAATTATCCAGAGAAAAATTTTTATGGTTTGGGGAGTTTTTGGCGTTTTCGGGTATATAGGACATCTTACCTATGCTATTTTTAAAGATTCTGTGCTTTTCCCTTTTGCACTGACTTTGTTCGGGCTTGCCATAATCCTTTTCGGAACTTATTATGCAAAAAATTGCGATAAATTTGAACAACAGCTGCGTAATCTAGTTTTACCGAAAACTTAAAATAAAATTATGGCACGGTTGACTTAAAATTTTAGAAATAGTAAAATTAAAACGTTATGCCTAAGGTATCAATAATCGTTCCCGTTTATAATGTTGAGAAGTATTTGCCTAAATGTCTGGACAGCCTTTTAGAGCAGACTTTTAGTGATATTGAAATCATTTGCGTAAACGACGGTTCCACTGACGGCTCCGGTGAGATTTTAAAATTGTACGCTCAGAGAGATTCCCGTATAAAGATAGTTACAAAAGAAAACGGCGGTTTATTTTCGGCGCGCCACGAAGGTATGCTTTATGTGAAAGGAGAATATATTCTCTTTGTAGATTCCGATGACTGGGTTAAGGAGAACCTCGTTCAAGAATGTCTGGACGCGGCTAAAAATTTACCTGATATGATTATTTTCGGCGCGTATTCTGTCAGAGAGAAAAAAGGAAAAATTATCGCAAAACGCGGCGGCTACGATTACTCTAAAATCCCTGCCAAATACAGGCATAAAACTTTTAATAAAACCGATTTTAAAAAAGATATTTTTAAATTCCCGCCAACAGCCTGGAGCAAAATGTACAGAACGGAATTTATAAAAAATAATAATATTAGATTTCAAGAGATTAAAAACGGAGAAGATCAGCTGTTTTTTATCCACTCAATGCTTCTGGCAGACAAAATAAACGTCGTAAATGATAATCTTTACTATTACATAAAAAGCCGCGCAGGTGCGATTACAGCCGTTAACAAAAAAACAAGTCTTTCCCCTGTGGATAACGTCTATGCTATAGAAAATCTTCTTGATGAATTGGATATTGATGAAGAGTACAGGGTTTTTATTCTCGGAAAATATTTTAAAAAATCGCTCTCATGGTACACAAAATCTTCAGATGATATCTCTGCAGCATTTTATAATGCAATTACGGTACTCAGAGAATATTTGACCGAAAGATACCCGAAATGCTGGTGGAGCAGGCTCTATCTAAAAGAACGGATTTCATACTGGAATTTGAAATGGAATATTTTAACGGCACAGATGTTTGGAGTTAGCAAATGAGTGATATAAAAATTTCTGTCGTAGTACCTGTTTATAATGTAGAAAAGTACCTTGAGCAGTGCCTGAATTCTATAATTAATCAAACATTTAAAGATATTGAAATTATCTGTATAAATGACGGTTCTACAGACGGTTCTCTGGAAATTCTGCGAGAATACGAACAAAAAGATTCACGTATACGTCTTATAAATAAAGAAAATGAAGGGATTTCTGCTGTCCGTAATCAGGGAATGGAGCTTGCAAAAGGTGAATATATAAGTTTTATTGACTCTGATGACTGGATTGATGAGAATTATCTTGAAGCTTTATATACCGCCGCAAAAAAATATGACAGTGATATCGCTTGCAGTAGCATAATACGGGTTACCGGCAAAAGGCACCGAAAAAAAATCATCTACAAAAAAGAAGAATTTACAACGGAATCTGATAAAAAGAATGAATTGACAAAAGTGCCCATAAACAGTTATGTATGGAATAAAATTTATAAACGGGTATCTCTTTTAAAAAGCGGGGTGAAGTTTCCTGTCGGTCGTGTGTATGAAGATGTAATCTGGTGTATTAAAGCGATATATTATTTAAACGGCGTTGTAACCGTTCCTGATGCAGTATATTACTACCGGAAAAACCCGACCTCAATAATGTCAACTAAATCAGAACAAAATGCAAAAGATTATGCCCTATCTGAAAAAGAAATGCTGGCATTTGCGAAGGAGCATAATATAAAAATTTTGGACGGATATAAATATTCAAAGCGTGACAGATACCGTTTTCTGGGTATAACACTGCTTAAACGTTTTTATTATTATCCTGATATAATAGAATACTGTCTGTTCGGATTTATTCCTGTGTATAAAGGGCATACAAAGCCTGAGAAATAAGCGGCTGGCGGTCAGGTATTGCAAAAGAAAATGTTTATGCTAAGATAAAAAGTATGAGGAATGAATACAGATACCCCACAGAAACCATACGTCTGGAAAGTTCCTCTGGATCCAAGCCCTGGTAGCTCAGCTGGATAGAGCAACCGCCTTCTAAGCGGTAGGTCATGCGTTCGAATCGCATCCAGGGTAAATAAGACAGGATAACAAAAGTTATCCTGTCTTATTTGTAATGGATAGCGATGAGAACGCCATTTGCGTTCGAGCGGATTTCCGTACGGACGACACGAGCGACAAGCGAGTTAGTCCGGATAGTGAGGATATTGAGCCTGCTAAGCCGTCAGGCTTAAAGGCGAAACTATTCGAGCGTGGAGGAAATCCAAGACAATCGCATCCAGGGTATTTGTGCAATATAAGCGGGTTTTAACCCGCTTTTTTATTTACTGGTTAAGTCCCCTCTTTTAAAATTTCCAAATACTCTTTATACGCAAAAGTTCTATTTCTTGATTGAGTTGAGGTTTGTTCAAGTATGCCGATACTAATCAGGTCTTTGACTATGCTTGATATTGTATTGAAGGCTATATCAAGCTCTTTGGCTGTTTTTTGAATCTCTATAATAGGATTTGATTCTAAGTATTCAAATA
This sequence comes from Candidatus Gastranaerophilales bacterium, assembly GCA_944324285.1. Classification (GTDB taxonomy): domain Bacteria; phylum Cyanobacteriota; class Vampirovibrionia; order Gastranaerophilales; family Gastranaerophilaceae; genus Scatousia. The sequence continues at coordinate 9,844 of CALUVR010000022.1, forward strand.
CTCGCATTGCATTTTTAGCTCTACGTCCCAAACCTTCAATTTTTAAGCAATAATTATCATGCAATGTTGTCAACTTATCAATCGTTTCAACAGCATCTTTAGCGGATTCATAAACTGCTTCTAAGAAAAATTTAATCCATTGTTCATAATTACCCTTTAACCGGACTTCGTTTATTCTGTCGTAGTATTCAATTCTATTTTTCTTCAAGAAGTAAGAAATATACAATGCCGGAGTGCTTAAAACTTTCTTTTCCATTAAAAACAAAGTAATTAAAAGCCGTCCGATTCTACCGTTACCATCTAAAAACGGGTGGATAGTTTCAAATTGATAATGAATTAAGCCTGCTCTAATTAAAACATCAAGTTCATCATCACCGTTAATATATTTTTCTAACTCAGACATTGCCTGTATCATATCTTTAACAGAAGGCGGAATATAACGTGCATTTTGTAAATTACAACCTGCTGCACCTATCCAGTTTTGAGAATGACGAAATTCCCCCGGGCTTTTATTTTGTCCCCTAACTCCTGATAACAAAACTTCGTGTGTTTCTTTGATTAAACGGTTGCACAAAGGCAGTTCTTTTAATCTATTAATTGCATAATCAGTTGCTTTTATATAATTCACAACATCACCAACAGGTCTATTAGTGTTTTCTTCTAAACACGGGTCTAGTACATCTTCTAAAGTTGCCTGGGTTCCTTCAATTTGAGAGGACATAAGAGCTTCTTTCCTTACATACATAGAAATAAATAAATGGATATTAGGAATTCTGCTTGAAATCCCTTCAAGTAACGCAAGCTGCTTATTGGCTTTTACTAATAAATCTACAATATCTTTATCGAGTTCTATTGGTGGCTCAGGTGGCAATACAGCCGGCATGAATGATTTATATGCCATATCTCCTGATAAATTGTTTTTGTATATTCCTGCTCTATTATTCATGACAACTCCAAAATTGAAATAACATGTTTATTATAGCACTTTTATTTCAATTTAACAACTTAAATTGAAATAAAAATAAACAATTTGTTACAGTATTTCAATCTCATAACGGGTACAACTAAATTTTATCAGAATGCAAAATATTTTTTGCTTGTACTTTCAAGTTTTTCATGCAACATTTTTAAAAAGCCAAGTTCTGAACGTGTAAACTCTATGGTATTTTTTGCGGCAAGAATCAAAATTTACGAAATATGCGAAAGGTAAGTTGTAGTCATAGCTTACCTGTTTGCCTTCTAACTTGCAGTTCGATAGTAAGTAATTTAATAATTTTCTCTGTTCGGTAGGAGTTTGCTATAAGAAATTTGTTGAATTTAAAGAGCAAAATTTGATGTACAAGTGTTTATAACCGCCGTCACAAATTCTTAAAAAGCATAATTAATATTTAATAAAAGTATTTGCTATTTTTTTTTTAATCGTAAATAATAAATTTGAAAGGATAGAACAATGCCTGTAGGTTCAAATGAAATAATGGATATAGAAGAGTTCAGGGAATTGATGAAGAATGGTGAATACGTTGATTCAAACTCTAAATTGTCTGTAATGTTTCATAGACTTGCGCAGGAGGCTTTGAAAATTACAACTGAAATAAATACCAAATATCATACCCCTGACGAAATCGTGGAATTGTTTTCAAAACTTACGGGTAAAAAAGTTTCGGAAACATTTCGTCTTTTTCCGCCGTTTTATACGGACTGCGGAAAAAATATAACAGTTGGTAAAAATGTTTTTATAAATGCTTGCTGTAAATTTCAAGATCAGGGCGGGATTACCATAGGCGATGGATGTTTGTTGGGACATAATGTTACAATAGCTACATTGAATCACGAATTTGCTCCTGCCAGAAGAGCAAACATGATACCAGAGCCGGTAACCATTGGAAAAAATGTTTGGATAGGGTCAGGAGTGATTATTCTTCCGGGAGTAGAGATAGGTGACGGTGCTGTCATAGGAGCAGGAAGCATTGTGACAAAAAGTGTCCCGGAAAATACAATTGCAGCCGGGAATCCGGCAAAATTTATAAGAAAAATTGAGGTATAAACCTTGTTTTATAAAACGACATACAAATCACCGCTCGGCGTTCTGACTATAGCAAGTGACGGTGAAAATATCACTGGAGTATGGCTTGAGGGTCAGAAATATTTTTGCGCGACAGTTTCGGAACCTTTATTAGAAAAAAGAGATTTACCGGTTTTTTTGAGAACGGCGGATTGGTTTGACAGATATTTTGCAGGAAAAGAGCCTTTGATAAAAGAACTTCCTCTTGCGCCACAGGGTAATGAGTTCAGACAGTCGGTGTGGAAAATTCTCTGTGAAATCCCGTACGGAGAAACCGTAACATACGGTGAAATAGCAAGAAAAATTGCTTTGTTGTCTGGTCGTAAAACTATGTCAGCGCAGGCTGTAGGCGGGGCTGTAGGGCATAACCCGATTTCAATAATTATTCCGTGTCACAGAGTTGTCGGTTCAAACGGAAGTCTGACAGGGTACGCAGGAGGAATTGAGGCTAAAATTAAGCTTCTGAAACATGAAGGTGCAATTTAGTTGAAGAGATGAAAATGTGAACAGTTGAGGGGCTTAAATTCTTCCTTCTTCACTTGCCGTCTTTTCTCCCATCCATCTCCCGTAGTAAGAGGAGATAGATTTTACCACCTTTTGTAAAGGGGGGATTAAGGGGAAACTTTTTGTTATTGCGAGGAGCTGAGCGACGAAACATCCAGCCTTTTTACCCACCTTCTAAACAGAGGTGGTGCGAAGCAACTGTGGATTTAATTAATAAAAATTTTCCTGCCCCACATCAAAAAGAGGGAAGTCTATTCCCTCGCTATTTGCGGAATATAAATTTAAACGTCATATTTTGGTAAGAAGTATTATAATTGAAACTATTCTATAAAGATGACAGTGTTAAATAGTTTTAGTCTTTTTTTACGACGTCATTATTTCTGACAATCATAGCTTTGTCATACTTGCCGTCAGGACGTTTTGCGACAAGCGCAGTTACGCTGTTTGTAGTTCCGGTAACTTCACGGTGCATCATTTTCAAAAGACTGCTATTTTTAGTGTCATATACTTTAAATGCTGATACATAATATTCTTTAGGGTATGCGTTGCCAAGAGAATCAAGATTGCTTAATTCCATATCAATTGTCTTAGAATTTTTGCCGGAAGTTTGCAGCACACGGCGAATTCCGTTTGGAATTTTTTCTTCTAAAACAAGGCTGTTAACCAGTCTTTGGGGTTTAAAATCTATTTTCATAATTAAGTTCCTTAAATTAGTGTAAAATGTACACCAATCACTATATTATGAAAACATTTTTATGTAAATACCTGACTACTTAATTTGAAAAAACTTCTTCACAGACACGATTATTTTTGCAATTAGCTTGGGGAGAGAGAAACCTACATCTTCATCAAAACCTTTTAAATCGTCTAAATCTTTCTGGAATACAAAGGTGTCAAATTCATCTTTTTTAGAGAAGATACTTTCATCGAAGGTTTGTTTTTTCTTTTCTTCTTCTCTGCCGTCGCCCTGCTGCATATACCCGAGGTTCCCGCCGCCTCCGTCGTTATGCATACTCGCGGCTTCCCTGATAATCGGCTTGGTACTTAGTACATTTACGTCGAAACCACTCATTTTCCTTTCCGGCTTACGCTTGCCGCAAGCCGCCTTTCATATTTTTCCCTTTCATATATATAAAGTATTTTTCTTGAAGAAATGTTACAGTTTTTGAGGGTTTATGAAGAGATTGTTACAAATTATTGGTAAGAACAAGCTTCGATTATGCAAAAGCCGTTAAGTGAAATTTTACGTTATCCCGGGCTACAACCCGGAATCGCATTATCGCTGCAATTTACGGTAATGCGATTTCGCATAACTTGAAAAACTAGATTTCGACAGAAGTTTCAATCTGTTTTTCTACACTTTCGGAATGGCGTCTATCTCTTTTACCCCTCATCCCAACCCTCAACACAAGGCATACAGGGTCGTAAGACTTGTCCCCTCACCACTGCCCCTCGCCCCTTGCGGGAGAGGGAAGAATTTCTTAGCGAACAATAGTGAGCTTAGCAATTCGGGTGAGGGGTATTATGAAAAACCCTCCGGCACTACGTGCCGCCTTCCTTTACAAGGGAGGCGTTTTCTATCACCCTTTCACCCGTTCAACCCTTCAACTAAACTGTCCCTTCATTCCGCATCAGCATTCCGCAAACTTAATGACAGACTGGCATTTGAACCCGATTTCAAAAAGATCGCGTTTTCTTACGGCTGATGTTATATCCGGACGGAATTCCGGAGTGTTCGGAGTAAGTATAATTTCAACAATGTTATTTTCTTCATCGTAATTAATTTTTATTTTTTTAATAAGTGAAAGGTGTGCTCTGTCTAATCCGTCCGAAAGCCGCAATATCCCGCCGAGGCGCTTCACGGTTTTACGTTCTTTTTTCTCAAACCCGCCATAAAGTTCGTGCTTATTCTTGTCAGGAAGATTGCCTCGATGATAACGACAGATTGACGCTACCATAAGGGTTTCTTTTTCACTAAAACCGGAAAGTCCGTATTTTATCACCATATCCCGAGAATGTTTATTGTGGGATTTTGAATTCACGTAATATCCGATATCGTGTAAAAGAGCTGCTGCTTCCAGCATTTTACGTTCGGCATTAGACATTTCAAACACTTTTTCGCTCATTTCATCAAAAATCATCATGCTTAAACGGCGGACTTCAACAGGATGCTCCGAATTGTTGCAAAATTTTGATAAAAAATCTTCAGCACTTAATTTCATTCCAAATAAACTTTAACAGAAAAATTTATTTGACGCAATTTTTTGTGTTATAATTTGATTGGTGCAGGGAGAGATTATGGCAGAAATCAACGAAAATAATTTTGATAGTATAAATTTTGACCTTCCGCCTGAGGTGCTGGATGAAATTCAAAAAAATATTGAGGAAATCATTTCCAATTTTCCTGTGCCGGAAAGTAACAAACTTGATGTCATTAAAAAAATCAATTTTATGTATTCGCACACAAGGCATCTTTCTCTAACGGATCCTCTCACGGGACTTTATAACCGCAGGCATCTGGACTGTAATCTTGAGAGGGAATTTTTAAGAGCAAAACGCTATAAAAACAATTTGAGTATTGCGGTAATTGATATAGATTTTTTCAAAAAAGTAAACGATACTTACGGACATCTGTGCGGGGATTATGTATTGAAAGAAGTTGCCTATATGATTATGGACACCCTCAGGAAAACCGATTTGGTGTTTAGATACGGGGGAGAAGAGTTTGTTGCAATTCTCACCGAAACTCCTCTTGATAAGGCTGTAATACCGCTGGAAAGGCTCCGCCGTGCAATTGAAGCATATCCTTTTATATATAAAGGGACGGAATTTCAGGTTACGATAAGCATCGGTGTGAATTCAACGGAATCAGGTGTGGAAACAGCAGGTGAATTTTTAGACGGAGCTGATAAGGCTCTTTATTTGGCAAAAAACAATGGAAGAAACCAGATTATAACCTTGCAGGACAAGGGATAGCGGCTAAATAAAAATATACCCGACCGGGTAATGGCTTTTTTTAATAACTGCGATTACAATAAAGAAATCTCAGTTAATCATTTTGTAATGGAAGCCGGGTTATGAAAAAAGGAATTTCGATTTATATAGTTGAAGATGATAAACTTGCACGCACAACCTACAGACATCTGTTTGAACAGGCAGAGGACGAAATTGAGGTTTTCGGGACTTTTGAAACAGCTGAAGAATGTATCGAAAACATGAAAACAAAACGTGCTGATGTCATATTAATGGATATCGGACTGCCTTATATGAACGGAATTGAAGCGACAAAAATTATAAAAAGGAAATATCCTAATACAAAAGTAATCATGCTGACATCACATGACAGGACTGATGAAATATTTGCCTCAATATCTTCGGGAGCAAACGCGTATGCACTAAAGGACACTGATTTCCCGGCACTTTTGGCGGCTGTAAAAACAGCAGCCGATTCTGCCTTGTGGGTTGATCCGCGTATTGCGGGAACTGTTTTAAGCATTATTCCCAAACCTGAATCAACTGACCTTGATAAACTTTACGTTAAAAAGAAACCGAAAAAAACATTAAATATAAAAGTTTCTGAACAGGATATTGAAATTCTGAAACTTATCCAAAAAGGAAAAACAAACAGAGAAATCGGTGAAGTTCTGCATATTAGCGAACACACGGTAAAAGCTCACGTGTCGAAACTTTTGAGAAAGTTGTCGGTTACGGTAAGGGTTGAAGCCGCTGTGAAAGCTCTTGAATACAATTTATTCTAGAAGTAGTTTATATGAAAAAAATACGAATAAAAGCAAAAATTATATTTTTGGCAATTTTTGCACTCCTGTTGGGAATGTGCATATACGCCGACGCTGTAAAATCAAGCCCGCGGAGTCTTGTAAATATTTGCATACTGGCATTTATGATGCACACTTATATGGAGAAGAAAGCAAAACCGCAAGTTTCAGAGAATAAAAATGCGGAATATTTATTTAAAGAAACTTTGCAGGAAAAACGAAGATATTTTAAAAATTTAATTAACAGTGTTCCTATGCCGGCATTTTTGATGAACACTAAGGGGGAATTTCTTGTCGGGAATTCTGAATGTATAAATATGTTTAATTTGAGAGAAGAAAGCTACACAGGATTTAATGTATTCTGTAAATTCCTCGGATTTACGCCGGAAAGTTTTGACAAAACTCTGGCTTTTATAATCAAAGAAAAACAGACATTTGTTTTTGAACATTTGTATAAATTTATTCAAAGAAAAGCTGAATGGTACAGAATATATTTTGCACCTTTTTGCAATAAAAAAGGTGGAGTTGAAGCAGTTTGTGTATTTTTGCAAAATATAGACGCGGAAGTAGAAACAGACCGCCAGAAAGAACAATTTATCGCGACTCTCACCCATGATTTAAAAACTCCTGTCATCGCTCAAACCCGATCAATGGAACTTCTTTTAAAAGGAATGTTTGGAAATTTGACCGAGGAGCAGAAAGATATTCTGGAATTGACGCTTGAATCTTGCAGTAATTTGCATAATCTTATATCCGCAATTCAATATTCTTATAAATTCGATAATGAAGAAATAATACTTGCGCCGACGGATGTTAATATAATGAATATTATAGCTGAATGCTGCGATGAAGTTTCAAAACTTGCACAGGAAAGACGTGTGGAAATCATTGTAAAGTCACGGTTAAAACAAAACAAAGTTATCGCAGATAAAAAATTTTTAAAAGATGCGATTTTATATTTAATAGAAAACAGCATTTCTTACGCATACGAAAAAACAAAAATATACTTAGAATTAAGCGATAAAAACGAAGAACTTTCATTAAAAATCCACACCCGGAGTCCTTATATTCCTGAAAATCTTTTGCAAAAAATGTTTGACAGATATCTCGGGCAGACTCAAACATACAGTAAAATAGGATTTTGTTTAAAGCTATATTATTCAGGACAGATAATTCAGGCACATAAGGGAAAAATCTTTGCCTGCAGTGACCCGTTAAACAAAAATACATTCGGCTTTACCATCCCGCAGATTAGAGAAGAAATCTCTGCAATTGCGTAAAATCTGCCGGAGGATTTGTTATATAAAATTTTCTTGAGAAACGGATAAGGTGTTTTTTTACTACCCTCGTCTTTTACAGGGGGGGGGAGCTAAATTCTCTCCCGCAGTGAGAGGGTAAAAGTGAGGGAGCGGATATTTTCCCTGCGCTTATAATTCTGGTAATAAAAATTTTTTTGATATAATTTTTTATTATGACAACAGAATTATTAATCCAAAAAGAATTTCCTGCAGATATTTATTCTGATATGAAAAAACAGTTTCCGCCCGAGGAACTAAAAACTGTTGAAACTGTGCGGCAACTTTTGAGCGGAGATTATTATAAATTTGCAATTTTTTATGATAATAAAGAACCGGTTGGATATATTTTTTACTTGCAAAACGATTTTCTCTGGGTGGACTATGTTGCGGTTTTTGAAAGATTTCATTCAAAGGGTTACGGAAGCAGAATTCTTCGTTCTCTTTTTGAAAAATATTCAAATCTCAAAGGCTGCTTTTTTGAGGTGGAGCCTGAAAATTCTTACATTATTCAGACCATAAAACGTATGAATTTTTATAAAAAACTCGGCTGTGAAATTTTGGATTTTGAATACTATTTTCCGAATGATATCAGAGAATTAAACCTGAAACTTTTATACAAATCTTTCGATGGAAAAATTCCTGATAAATATGAAATCAAAAATCAGGTGAAATTCGTTTTTGACAAACTTCATTCCGATGTAAAAAACAGAAAAGCAGCGCTTGATTTAATAAATGCGAAGAACTAAAAATGCTCACAATTTTTGCGGTAATAATCAGAATAATTTCGAATTCACTGTCAAATGTTTTTCAAAAACGATTAACGCATCGTGGGATGAATTCTTATGTTGTAAATTTTTATACTTATGCGGGGTTGAGTTTAGTAAGTCTATTTTTTATAGACAAACTTGCACCGCTGACGGATAGGGTTTTATTAAATGCTGTAGCAGGCGGGATATTCGGAGTTGTCGGAAATTATTATCTTATAAAAGCTCTGAGCCGCGGAGATTTGTCAATTCTTGGTCCGGTTAACGCTTATAAATCGGTTGTTGCAATGGTTTTTGCAATTTTTCTGGCAGGCGAAATACCGTCATTTGCCGGTGTATTCGGAATTGTGCTTTTGATTTTCGGAAGCTATGTTATTTTTAATACTACAAAAGAAGGTTTTTCAATAAAACTTTTAAAAAGAAAAGATGTAAAATACAGAATTTATGCACTTATTTTTACAGCAATTGAAGCAGTTTTTATAAAAAATGTGATTACATCTTCTGATATCTTAACCTCATTTGTATTGTGGAGTTTTTTGGGTGCAATTTTTGCATTTTTGCTTCTAGCAATCCACAGAATAAAGCTCCGGAAGCCTGACGGATTAACGGTTTTTTGTTTATGCTCAATCATTATGAGTGCCGGTATTATGCAGTATAGTACCAACTTTGTTTTTGAGAGAATGAATGTAAGTTATGCGCTTGCGCTTTTCCAGCTTTCGGCGGTTTTGAACGTAATTTTCGGCTGGAAATTTTTTAGGGAAAAAGACCTGTTAAAAAAACTTTTAGGTTCATCTATAATGGCAGCGGGTGCTGCTGTTTTAATAATTTTTTAGCAAGGATTTTTTCAGTCTTATTTGTAATGGCTGAAAACAGTGATACCGGATTATAGAGGAGCGGGCGGCGGATTTTTTATCCGCCGCCCGCTCCTCTATTTATGCAGTTTTTTTATGCTCTTTTTCTTGTTCTTTTTTCAATTTATTTTCAGCCATTTTTTCTTTGGCTTTATGAATATCATCTTTGACAGTTTCTTTTACGTCGTGTGCTTTTTCCTTTGCTTTTTCAATGCCGTTTTTAACGTTTTCTTTCACCTGTGCTGCTTTTTCTTTTACGTCATTAGCCGCGTTATGCAATTTTTCTTTCATAGTTTCTTTTTGTTCTTTTTTTCCCTTATCCATTTTGCAATTCCTTTCCAATTATTTGATACAGATTTATTTTACAAATCTTCCTCATTTTTTTAATTACCCGTAATAATAATCATTTGATTATTTCGTGTTATACTTTTGACTGATAGAGGAGTTTTTGTAATGCCTGAAAAAATGAGAGCACTTGTATGCCGCAAAGACGGCTCAATAGAATTAATTGAAAAAGATATCCCTCAAATAAAAGATGAAAGGGATGCAATTGTAAAAGTAACCATGTCAACAATATGCACAAGCGACCTTCATATAATGCACGGGTGTGTGCCTGCAGCGGTTCCGGATACGGTTTTGGGACATGAATTTGTCGGGGAAGTAGTTGATACAGGAAGCGGGATAAAGAAATTACAAAAAGGCGATAGAGTTGCGGCAAATTGTATAACTTTCTGCGGTGACTGTTATTTTTGCAAACGCGGGTTTATAAACAATTGCGAAAATGGCGGCTGGGAAATCGGCTGTAAAATCGACGGATGTCAGGCAGAATATGTAAGAGTTCCTTTTGCGGACACAGGACTTACAAAAATTCCGGAAAACGTCAGCTATGAAAATGCCCTGTTTACGGGTGATATTTTATCAAGCGGGTATTTCGGCGCCGAATTATGCGGGATACAAAAAGGAGATACAATAGCCGTAATCGGCTGCGGACCTGTCGGGTTATGTGCAATGATGTGTGCAAGAATTCTTGGTGCTGAAAAAATTATTGCTCTGGATATTGATAATAAAAGACTTGAATGTGCAAAGAATTTGAACCTTGCAGATTACACTGCAAACCCGAATGAAGCTGATGTTGAAAAATTTGTTAATAATTTGACGGATAACCACGGCGCGGACGGTGTAATAGAGGCTGCGGGCGGAGAAAATACGTTTGAAACAGCGTGGAAAATTGCACGTCCGAATTCTGTTGTTGCGCTTGTTGCAATGTATGAAAAACCTCAAACTCTTCCGCTTCCTGAAATGTACGGAAAAAATTTAATTTTTAAAACAGGCGGAGTAGATGCGGTTCATTGTGAGAAACTTTTAAAATTAATAGCAGACGGGAAACTCAATACTGATTTTCTTATTTCAAAGAAGATGCCGCTTTCAGAGATTGAAAAAGCCTATAAAATATTTGAAGCAAAAGAGGATGATTGCCTCAAAATTGCGATTTGTAATTAAACGGCTTGAAATGAGTGTTAAGAGTGTCCTTGAAAATTTTGCGATAATGGACTTGAGCGAAATATTTGAGTGTTGTTTGAAAAGCTGCGACACTGGATTAGAATTTTTGTCCATTATAAAGTGTTTATGGTAAACTTAATATATGGAAAAGAATAAGAAAATTAAAATTGGGTTAATTGGTCTTGGCACCGTTGGTTCAGGGGTTTTTAAAACCCTGAAATCATTTGATAACGTTACAGTAACAAAAATAGCGGTAAAAAATATAAATAAACCGCGAAATATTGAAGGGTTGGATAATTCTATCCTGACGGATAAGCCGTTTGATGTTGTGAATGACCCTGATATTGATATTGTAGTAGAGCTTATAGGCGGACTTAGTCCGGCATGTGAATTAATTAAAACCGCAATTAAAAACGGCAAGCATATTGTAACGGCAAATAAAGAACTTCTTGCCAAAAACGGTGAAGAATTATTTAATTTTGCGGAAGAACATAACAGAGTCATTCTCTATGAAGCTGCAATTGCCGGCGGAATTCCAATTATTATGCCTATAAAAACTATTCTTGCGGGGAATAAGATTACAAGAATAGAAGCTATTTTGAACGGTACAACGAATTATATTTTGACAAAGATGGATGTTCAGGGAGCTTCTTATGAGAGTGTTCTGAAAGAGGCGCAGGATTTAGGATACGCAGAAGCTGATCCGACAGGAGATGTCGAAGGATTTGATGCTGCATATAAAATTACAACCCTTGCGACCCTTGCTTTCAAAAAACGAATAAAGATTGAAAATGTTTATCGTGAAGGGATTACAAAAATCCGCGCGCAGGATATGCATGCCGCAAACGATTTAGGATATAAGATAAAACTTATTGCATCAGCCTACCTTGATGAGGAAGGTCGTGCGGATGTGAGGGTTCACCCTATGCTTGTGTCTAAAAAATCGACGCTGGCGCATATTGATTATGTGACGAATGCTGTATCATTAAGCGGGCACCCGATGGGTTCTATAACCTTATCAGGACCGGGAGCGGGGGAATTCCCGACCGCAAGTTCTGTTGTCGGTGATATTCTCGCAATTGCCGCAGAAGTCGGTACAACAGATTATCTTCTTCCTATGATGAGATGTAACCATAGTGAAGCTGCTATTCCTGTAAATATTCTTGATACGGAAAACAAATATTACCTTTCAATCAACGCAAAAAACAGTAAAGGTGTTATCGGAAAAATCGGTAAGATTTGCGAAGATAACAACATAAGCCTTGCAAGTATTGTTCAGCGCGGGGTGTCAGAAGATAATACTGCGGATATTACGGTTATCACGGAACTCTGCAAAGAAAAAAATATGCAAAAAGCAATCGAAACCTTTGAACAGGATGAATTTATTAATAAGGTAAACAGTCTGATAAGAGTTCAAATTTAATATTAGTAAATTCACTATAGAGAGGTTATAACGGAGTGGCATGGCTGAAAAAGAAAAAAAGGGTATTGGCTATTATCTATTTATATTCGGGGCTGTCGCGTGTCTTTGTATTTTTGTGGTGGAAAATTCCGTATTGCAATGCCGCAACGGCGCTTGTGTTATTAAGGAATCAAGCCTTTGGTGTAAAAATTTACGCACAAGGTCTGTCGATATGTCAGAGATACAAGAGTTTTATGTAAAATATGTATATGAATGGTGGCTCGGTCGTAGCATGTCTAGTTCACGATACTATATTATAGCAATTACACAAGACGGAAGGCAGTTTAAATTTTTTAAGAATTCGCTGGAGTCTTATGAGAAAGCCAAAGAAAAGTGTGAAAAACTTAATACATTGTTGAGATATGGATATGATGATGTTACTATTTATTATTAATAAACAAAAAGAAGGGAAACAAAATGTACTATCAAGGATTAATTAATACGTTCAGAGAATACCTGCCGGTTACAGATAAGACGCCGGTCATCACACTTAACGAAGGAAATACCCCTTTGATTAAGGCTGATAATTTAGCGAAAAAAATCGGGCTTGATGCTGAAATTTATTTGAAGTTTGAAGGCTGCAACCCGACCGGAAGCTTTAAAGACCGCGGCATGACAATGGCTGTTTCAAAAGCAAAAGAAGCAGGTTCAGGTGCCATTATCTGTGCATCTACCGGAAACACCTCGGCTTCAGCAGCAGCATACGGTGCAAAGGCAGGCATGAGAACGTTTGTATTAATCCCTGACGGATATATTGCGCTTGGAAAATTATCGCAGGCGATGATGTACGGTGCGGAAATTATTGCAATCAACGGAAACTTTGATCAGGCACTCGAGGCTGTGCGCGCAATCGCAGAAAAATACCCGATTACGCTTGTAAATTCAGTGAACCCTTACAGAATTGAAGGGCAAAAAACAGGTGCGTTTGAAATCTGTAATGCACTAGGACAGGCTCCGGATTACCATTTCATCCCTGTCGGGAACGCCGGAAATATTACGGCATACTGGAAAGGTTACAAAGAATGGCAGGCCGCAGGCAAAATTCCGGCACTGCCTAAGATGATGGGATTTGAAGCCGAAGGCGCTGCCGCAATCGTTAAGGGTGAAAGAATCTTTAAACCCGAAACCCTTGCAACAGCTATCCGTATCGGCAACCCTGCAAGCTGGAAACAGGCAGAAACCGCCCGAGATGAAAGTAACGGTATGATTAATTTTGTAACTGATGATGAGATTGTAAAGGCTTATAAGCTTATTGCCTCAACAGAAGGAATTCTTGCAGAACCTGCAAGCGCCGCGTCTGTTGCCGGATTAATCAAGTTTAAAGATAAGGTTCAAGAAGGCTCAAAAGTCGTTTGTATTTTAACAGGCAACGGCTTAAAAGACCCAGATAACGCTATAAAATATTCAAACGCCGATGTTAAAAAGACTTCGTCAGATTTGACGGATATATTAAAAGCGATGAATGTGTAAGATTTAAATTCTTTCTTCCACCCTTTACAAAGTTGGAGTAGGGGGGATTGGAGAAATGCCTCCCTTTGCAAGTGAGGTGGCGCAATAGCGCCGGAGGGTTTAATTGCTCATACCCCTCACCCGAATTTGTAAATTCGCTAACGCTCATTAACAAATTTCCCCCCCTCTCCCTCAAGGGGAGAGGGGGGAAATATTACTCCTTAAAGGGAGCCGTTTTCTATCCCCCTTTATCCTTTCTCCCGTTCAACCTTTCAACTAAATTCACTCCTCACCCTTCACCTTTCCAAAAGCTGGATTTTTTCGGGCTATGCCCTCAGAATGACGTAACATTTTTCTTAGTGCTTTAGCTTGTAGGTTGGGCATACCTGCCCAACTAAGATACTGATTGAGACATCTGTCAAAATCAAGTTTTTCAAGCTATGCGGAATTACAGAACTGTCGTATGCAACGACTATGCGATTGCGGGTCGCAGCCCGCAATGACGCTTAAGATGCTAAACCTTGATTACCCCTTGCCCATCACCTACTCACTTATATATAAAAACTCCATTCGCTCCACAATTTTATGCTATAATTCTGTTATGAAAAAATTATTTTTATACTGTTTGATATTTGCCTCGATAGTCCTTCCGCAGGCGTATGCCGATGAGATGGCAGAAGATTATATGGATATTGCTAAGAATTATGCTGTCAAAGGAGATTATAGCAGCGCAACGGCGTATTTTAACAGAGTTCTCGGGATTGAACCGGATAATCAGGAAGTTAAAGACAATATAAAAATGCTCCAGAGGTTTGTATCGCCTGTTAAAAAATCTTATGCCGCAAGAGTGAACCCTGCTCTTGATAATGCGATGAATTCTAAGAAAAACGGCGATATGACAGGAACCTTGAATTATATTAAAAGCGCCTCTCAAGGAAGCGGGTTTTTGTATTACAATTTTTTAGGCGAATATTATAAAGAAACAAAACAGTATCACATGGCAATTGCCGCGTTTAATCAGGCATTACAGGCTAACCCTGATTTTACGCAGGCTCATTTAGCAGTTGCACTCTGTCATTATGAAATGGGTGATTACGAGGGCGTAATTCCGCCTGTGACGAGGTTTATATACTATAACCAGCAGGAAGATTTCGGCTACGCACTCCGAGCTAAAGCTTATATGAGAATGGGCAGGTTTAACGATGCGGAACCGGAAATTGTGACGGCGCTTGCTTTGAATGACGATATTGAATATAAATTTTTAAAAGGGATTATTCTTTGTAATAAAAACCAGTACCGTCAGGCGATTGAAACTCTTGAGCCACTCACTGAAACACTGCAGACATCTGAGATTTATAAGTATATAGGTTATGCATACTATGGGCTGCAGGACTACAACAACGCACTTCTAAATCTGGATAAAGCAATCATACTCTGTGATGATGATAAAGAATTAATTTCAAAGTATAATGAGGTGAAAACTAAATTAAATACTCAACCGCAGCAAGGAACTATGGAAGAAAATGAGGCAGAAGAATAAAAAGAAGGAACCGTTTTTTATAAAATTTACGAATGCAGTGATTACGTTAACGCTTGCAGGGTTAATGGTTTTCGGTCTGCAATGCTACAGTGCATCGGATTTAAAATTTGTGCAGTTGAGTGATGTTCATTTTTCTGATGCAGGAGTGAATACGACTTTTAAAATGACCGGTGAATCCCCTAAATTGCTGGAGGATGCCGTAGAACAGATTAATGAAATTCCTGATTTGAATTTTGTTATGATGACGGGTGATCAGGTGAATGTTCCTTATGAAAAAGAATTGACTGCGTTTTTAAAATACGCCGAAAAAATAAAAGCTCCGTGGTATATAGTTTTCGGGAACCATGACAGATGCGTCGGAGGTTATCTAACAAAAGAACTTTACCTTGATATAGTCGGTAAACATAATACAAATTTTAAATTCAAAAATTCATATTACTCTTTTGTTCCGCGAAAAGGTTACAAGGTAATAGTTCTGGATACAATTATAAGTGAAAAACTTACATCAAACGGCTCGGTTTCCGAGGAGCAACTTGCGTGGCTGGACAAAGAGCTGAATAGTGCCAAAAAGGATATTGTGTTAATTTTTATGCATGTTCCGATAATAGAACCGTTCCCTAGCAGCGGTCATAGATTGCTTAATGCAGCGGCTGTTCAGGGCGTAATTGAAAAGCACAAAAATCCTATTGCAGTATTTGCAGGACATTATCATGCCGCAAAAATTACTCAAAACGGAAATGTTCTATATGTGGCATCTCCCGCGCTTGTATCTTATCCGAATGCATTCAGGGTGATTACAGTTAGAAATCAGTGGAAAAAAGTTGTTTTTAATATAGAAATGCGGGAAACTCGAGAGAAAAATATTCAAAAGCTTGCAAAATTACTTGTCTTTGGCTCAAATGTTTATACGGGTGAAGAAAAAGACAGAAACGGTGTTTACGAAATAAAGAAGAACTGAGGGTTTGAAAAATGAGCGAATTTAAAGTTAAGTTCAGAGGTGTTAGAGGTAGTTATCCTTTAGCAAAGAAAGAATTTTTAAAATACGGCGGAAACACTTCATGTGTAGAAGTCAGGGTTGGCGGGCATTTGATAGTGCTTGATGCAGGAACCGGACTGATAGATGTCGGCAACGAACTTTTGCGCGACTATATTGCATCTGCCGTCAATCCTGCTGACAGAAATCCGATTAACGCTATTGTACTTCTCTCTCACATTCACCTTGACCATATTCAGGGATTTACGTTTTTCAGACCTTTGCATATTCCGTCAACTGTTTTGAATGTCTACGGAAACGTTAATTACAACGAAACTTTGTCGGATGAACTTGCTGGTTTATTGTTCGGAAAATCTTTTCCGCTTGATTTGGGGGATATTGCCGGCAACCTTAATATCCACGATATCAGTGAAACCGAAGGAATTATCCTGCGCCACGGCGAAGCGCCTATAGTAAAGCGGATTGAAAAAGCGGAAGATTTACAGGTCGGGGAAGATGACGTTTTAATTACCTGCTACCGCTCTTATGCCCATCCGCAGGAAGGCGTGTTTATTTATAAAATTTCTTATAAAGGTAAAACCCTTGTTTATGCAACGGATAAAGAAAGTTATCTTGGCGGAGATAAAAAGCTTACAAACTTTGCCCGCGGCTGTAACCTCCTTATCCACGATGCGCAGTATACGACGGAAGATTATCTGAATTCTCTTGTTCCGAAACAGGGTTACGGGCACTCAACCTTTGATATGGCAATCGAATGTCAGAACCAGACAGGCGCTGAAAAATTAGTATTCTTCCACTTTGATCCGGAATACGATGATGAAAAACTTGATTCAATTGAAGAACAGTATAAAGCGTTTTCAGATAGGGTAATTCTGGCGCATGAAGGGTTGGAAATTAATTTACTGTAATTATATATAAAGTATGATGAAGAAAACTTTTATAATAACATTGTTATTTTGTGCGGTTCTCTTCTCCGGTTACAAAAAACCAGAAACCTATGTAATTGATTCGGAGAAAAACGCTGCGATGCATAATAACCGCGGGCTTATGTATATGAAGGATTACTGGTGGTATCCTGCTATACAGGAATTCAAAATCGCAATAAGCCTTAGCCCTGATGTGCAGGCGTCGTCGGTTTACTATAACAACCTCGGCGAATGCTATATGAAAGTCGGGGCGGCAGATCTTGCGCAGGACTGTTTTGAAAGGGCTTTGGGACTTTATACTCTTAATTTTAAATATTACCAGAATCTTGCGGACTGTTATCAGGCTCTGGGGTTGGTTGATGCAAAGATTACACAGACTTATGAAAACGACAACCCTTTAAATATGATTATGCGCGGGCTTTTATTTGAAAAAAAAGGACAATTGCGTGATGCCATTGTCGTTCTTGATGAATTCACGGCAAAGGAGCCTGATTTGATTATTACTGCCGCAGTAAAGGGGTATATTAAAAAGCTTGTGTCGGATATGTACAGTAAAGGTGCTGATTTGTAAACTTGTATTTTAGTATAACAGCTAAGGTGCAGAGTCTATAGCTCCATCCCGGGCTACCACTTGAAAAACTCAATTCCGAAAGAGTTTTACTACGCTTTCAAAATCGGGTATTTTTAAAATGTACATCAATGATTAATGTATCTGGAAAACGCACTTGGTGCAGTGGGCTTTCGGATGTAAAACGAGGTTATCTTCTAAATCATACATCTTTGCAACACGTGTAATTAAAGGGGCACCGCATTTCGGACACTTTAAACCGCCTGCGCCGTTGAGGATTAGTTCTTTCAAACTCTCAATAATCTTGTCATCAGCAAGAAAATGGGTATCAAAATCTTTTTCGAGCTTTTTGATGTCGTCAGGGTTGCATTTTAAGCCTTTAGCAAGCTTCTGCCGTATTGTGACAGGAAGAAAAAGTTCTTTTCCACCCTCAATTTCTTCTATAAGGCTTACATCAAGATTACAAGCCATAGCAAGCCCCTTGGCAGACATCCCAAGGTCATCCCGTCTTTTTTGTACGAATTGCGCTAATGTTTTCATAACTTCTTACTGGGCAAGTTTTTCTCTTACCAGAGTTTCAACTTGAGCGAGGATATCAGGGTTTTCTGTTAAGAAATCTCTTGCCTTGTCGCGTCCCTGACCGAGTTTTTCTTCATTAAAACTGAACCATGAACCGGCTTTTTTTACAATATCAAGGTTAACCGCAACGTCAAGGATGTTTCCGACTTTACAGATACCTTTACCGAAGATAATATCAAATTCAGCAGTTCTGAATGGCGGTGCCACTTTATTTTTAACAACTCTTACGCGGACGTGGTTTCCGACATCGCCGTCATCACCCTTAACACCTTCAGTACGTTTGATTTCCATACGAACTGAGGCGTAGTATTTTAACGCGTTACCGCCGGTTGTTGTTTCAGGGTTCCCATACATAACACCGATTTTCATACGCAACTGGTTGATGAAAATTACTGTCGTATTAGTTTTACCGATAATACCTGTTAATTTTCTGAGAGCCTTACTCATCAAGCGAGCCTGAAGCCCCATCTGCTGGTCTTCCATAGACCCTTCAATTTCAGCTTTCGGAACAAGTGCAGCAACTGAATCGACTACAACTACATCAACAGCACCGGAGCGAACGAGTTCTTCCGTGATATCAAGCGCCTGTTCTCCTGTATCCGGCTGGGAAATAAGAAGGTCATCAATTTTTACGCCTAAAGCTTTTGCATATTCAGGATCAAGTGCGTGTTCAGCATCGACGAATGCAGCAATTCCGCCTTTTTTCTGGCATTCTGCAACAATGTGCTGGGCAAGTGTTGTTTTACCGGAACTTTCCGGACCGTAAATCTCTATAATACGACCGCGCGGAACGCCTCCAATACCGAGAGCCACATCAAGTGCAAGTGAACCTGTCGGAATTGCATCAACATTAACTGTCGGCTTGTCGCCGAGTTTCATGATTGAACCTTTACCGAAGTCTTTTTCTATTTTTTCTATAGCGAGTTTTAACGCTTTACTTCTTTCGTCTGAAGCTGATTGAGTTGTTTCTGTTTCTTTTTCTTTAACTGCCATTATTTAATCCCTTTATATTAGTCAAACCAGACTTCGGAGGCTATTGCTCTGTTTTATTTACGTCAAAATCCGCCTCGTTCCGCAATAATTCTATTCCCAAACGTGGCTGCTTTTCTTTCTGTATAACCCGAGTCCGATAGGTTTGTATGTATTTAAATCGTTTTTAAGCTGATATACTTCTTTGTTTAAATCAACAATTTTTTGTCTTAAAGTTTCGTTATCAGTTTTACATCTGATTAATTCGACGACTACTTCGTCCATGCCTTCAAGCTTTTCATCAATAACTTTGGCAATTTTATCGCTAAGTTTGGATTCCATTTCCTGCAGAGAGGTGAGAATATTCTGAATAGCTGTAGGCGGTTTTTGAACTTGCTGTACCATAGGAACGCTAACCCCTTTTTTCTGAGCTTGTACTTTTCTCAAGGTTTTTACTTCCTCATAAGAAAAGTAAGTATGACCCTTGCTATTTTTTCTCGGCAGGATAGATGCACGTTTGCATAACTCAACAATTTCGCTGTTGTCGGTGTTTAAGATTGCTCTGACTTCTTGCGGAGATAAAGTTTTCTCTCTAATTTCTTCTTTTAACATAAATAAATAATCCCTCAAAACTTTCCCAACACTATTGTATTTAATTCGTGTAAAAAAGACAAATAATTTACGCATGTTGTAACATCACTTAATAATTTAAGTGAAGGGTGAAGAGTGAGGGGCAATTTAGTTTAAGGGTTGAAGTTTTTTTTAATCCCCTCTCCCCTTGCGGGAGAGGGGGAGGGGTGACAGAGAAAAATCCTCCGGTGCATACGCGCCACCTCCCTTACGAAGGGAGGCAAAAGGTTCTGTCGGTTGGGCATACTTGCCCAACAAATATACTATGTGAAATATTACGTCATTCTTTCGGGCTTTGCCTCGCAATGACTCTACATTCCCTCTCCCCTTGAGGGAGAGGGGTAGGGGTGAGGGGTGAAATTGAATGCTAACATTTGTAACAAAATTCTTATAATCTGCAATTCTTACAATTAAAATACCTTTATTAATATATCAGTTAAAAATACTGACTTTTGTTCATTTTGAATGGAAAGGGGCGATGAGCCCCTTTCCATTTTTGTTTTGTTTACAAAAAACAGAAAGAGAAAAATTTCGTCATTTGAATTACACAGGATTTTAGTTGGGCAAGTATGCCCAACCGATTTTTCTACTCCTTCTTCTACAAGGGGATAGAGGGGGAATTTTATGGCGGAAAAAGTCTGTACTTTAGCGTAATTGCGGGCTGGCTGCGAAATCCGTTGAGACGGAGTCGAAACGTGATTTTATGCCCCTACCTGGTAACCCGCAATCGCATAGTCGTTGCATTCGAAGATAATGCGATTTCGCATAGCTTGAAAAACTTGATTTCAGCGGATGCTTCAATCAGTTTTTCTAAGCTTCCAAAATGACGTGTTTTTACTTTCTCCCTTCAACTAAATTTATCACCCTTCACTCTTCACTTAACATCCTAACATCTTTTATCCTTAGCGTTTCAGTATCTTAGTATCTTTTGCCAAATCACACATGTTCCAATATACATTTCGGTCTAAAACGAAACCCCTGAAATTTTTGTGTTTCAGGGGTTCATTCCAAATGATTGTGTTAAGTATTATTGGATATGTATTGTATTTTCAATAGGTTTCATATTTGCTTCTGCGTAGTTACCGGTTTCATCAAGCATCAGGTTGAGGTATAACAATTTATTTGCAGTTGCCTCATCAAGGTCGATGAATTCACCTCCGGCTTTTACATCTGATGCTGATACAATTTTAACGTTAGCATTGATTTCAAGGTCACCGTATTTTACCTTAACCGGAACGATGTCGCCTACTTTTAATGATTTGTGGTGTGAAAGCTGAACACCGCCTCTTGAGATGTTAAGTATTGCATCTGCGCCGGAGTCTGATTCGAATTCAACCATATCTGCTTCTGATACAAGGTCAAATCTGATGTATTGACGTTTGTCAATTACCGGTACACCGTCTGATACATCTTTACGTTGTACCCAGGTCAATTTACCGACATCAGTGTCGCTGATTGAAGGTTGGGTTTCTTGTGTTGGTTCCGTCGGAGTTGTGTCAATCGTTGGCTCTGTAGGAGTTGTGTCCTCAGTCGGTTCGGTTGGAGTAGTATCTTCCGTCGGCTCTGTAGGAGTTGTGTCCTCAGTCGGTTCGGTTGGAGTAGTATCCTCCGTCGGCTCTGTAGGGGTTGTGTCCTCAGTCGGTTCGGTTGGAGTAGTATCCTCCGTCGGCTCTGTAGGGGTTGTGTCCTCAGTCGGTTCGGTTGGAGTAGTATCCTCCGTCGGCTCTGTAGGAGTTGTGTCCTCAGTCGGTTCGGTTGGAGTAGTATCCTCCGTCGGCTCTGTAGGAGTTGTGTCCTC
>CALUVR010000023.1 GCA_944324285.1 Candidatus Gastranaerophilales bacterium
TGTAAAGGGGGGATGGGGGGATTCAGACCTGCCGTAGGCAGTTGCCGAACGTGCACGAAGTGCAATAGTGAGGCTGAAAGGTTAAATGCGTCAGCATTTAACGACATCCATTTGGTCTTGCACTGCGCAGCAGTGCTGTAATTTAGCGTGTTTTTCTTTCTTGTCCAGTATTCTTTCTTTTGGCATCGCAACCAAAAGAAAGAATACTGGTGCAGGGTTTGGGGCTGCATAAGCCCCAAATATAAATATTATAGCTGTATAACCCTCACCCGAATTTGTAAATTCGCTAACGCTCATTAACAAATTCTACCCTCTCCCATAGGGAGAGGGGTAATGGGTGGAGCGTTTATATCGAACAGGTTCCATCAAATGTAGAAAGAGGATAGGAGTTACCCCCTTTGTAAATGGGGATGGGGGATTTCTTCTTCCGATAACATGTATTATGTTTTAAAAATTAAATTTCTTGCGCGGTGAAAATGTTTAAAGTAAAATATTTTTATAGATAAATTAATAAGAAGGGGATATAAGATGGCTATTGAAAGACAAAGAGTTATAGAACAGGATAAAATGGAAAGACGTCATAATTTTGATCCTGTTGAAAGTAATTTAACACCTGAACAGGTTAAACTGGAAGCTTCCAGATGCCTCCACTGCAAAAATCCAAAGTGCGTTCAGGGATGTCCTGTTAATATTCAAATACCTGAATTTATTCAGGCTATAAAAGAAGATAATCTTGAAAAAGCTGGCGAAATTATCCGCCAGACAAGCATGCTTCCGTCTGTTTGCGGTCGTGTTTGCCCGCAGGAAAGACAGTGTGAAGGCAATTGTATTTTAGGTATTAAAGGTCTGCCTGTTGCAATCGGCGCTCTTGAAAGATATGTAGGCGACAATACAAAAGCTGATATGCCTGAGATTAAACCTTCGGGTAAAAAGGTTGCAATCGTTGGTTCAGGATGTGCAGGAATTACTGCTGCCGCTGATTTAAGAAAAGCAGGTCATGAAGTTGTTGTTTTTGAAGCTCTCCACGAACTCGGCGGGGTTTTGAGATATGGTATTCCTCCTTTCAGACTTCCAAGAACAGTTCTTGATAGAGAACTCGATAACCTTAAAGCTATGGGAGTTGAATTTAGAAAAAATGTTGTTGTTGGTAAATCCATTACTTTAAAGCAGTTAAAAGATGATGGGTTTGATGCAATATTTATCTGTTCTGGCGCAGGATTGCCAAAAATGCTTCATGTTCCGGGGGAAAACCTCAACGGAGTTTTCTCTGCTAACGAATTTTTAACACGTGTAAACTTAATGCACGCTGGACAACCTGACAGTCCGACCCCGTTAAGAGTCGGTAAAAAAGTTGCAGTATTCGGCGGCGGAAACGTTGCGATGGATGCTGCCAGAACTGCTGTTCGCGTTGGATTTGAAGAAGTTTATATTATATACAGACGTACAGAAAAAGAACTTCCTGCCCGTTTGGAAGAAATTCGTCACGCTAAAGAAGAAGGTGTTGTATTCAAGTTTCTTTATGCTCCAAAAGAAATTATCGGTGAAAATGGTTACGTAAAAGCAGTGGATCTTGAAGTTATGGAACTTGGCGAGCCTGATGAAAGCGGCAGACGCAGACCTGTTTCTACCGGTAAAATCGAAAGAATGGATTTAGATACTGTAATCGTTGCTCTTGGTACAGGTCCGAACCCTATAATTCAGCGTTCCGCAGAAGCTGACGGCATGGAAATTATTACCGATAAACGCGGCTATATCACAGTTGACGGTGAAACTCGTTGCACTAATATTCCGACTGTTTATGCCGGAGGTGACGTTGCACCTGTCGGAGAGTCTAATGCTATCAACGCTATGGGGGCAGGTAAAAAGGCTGCTAAGGCTATTAATGAATTATTAAAATAGGTGAGGAATGGACAATAGTTCATTTAAAAAATATTTATGTTCGGCATTCGCATTTTTTATCTGTGCAATGCCGGCATATTCTTTAGAACTTGATATGTCAGTTGATGAGGAGATTAGGAAGAATTATAACCCCTCAAAAATAGAATTGGATGCTCTTCCACCACTTCCGGAGATAAAAAATACTGCACCATCTGCGACAGTCACAACTCCACCTGCAATATCTCCGTCCGAATCAAACCCTGTAACTACAACGACATCTGCTCCGCCAAAGACTGTCCCTTCTACTGATTATTCTAAATCAACCGGCAGAGTTAAAAAAGATTTGCCCAAAACTTCTGCAGCGGATGATTTTTCTGCCATAAAAGTTAAAAAAGGTACTAAGTTTTTAGTAAAATCCAAGGCAGCAGTTTCAGATTATTCACGAGCAGGGGCAGGGCTTACATTTGTTTCTCTTGAACCTGTTACAAAGCGTTATATTACAATTCCTGCCGGAACTGTATTCAAAGGAGTTGTGACGGAATCTCACAGACCCCAGCCGACAGGCAACGGCGGACTTATTGTTATTAAAGCTGATAAGATAATTTATAAAGGTTCTTCTTATTCAATTGATGCAAAGATTACAAAAGCTAACGGCAAGAAAATTTTCTTTAATAATATAAAAGGGAAACGTCAATACTGGAAAGGGGTTGCCGCACAAATTGACAAGGGTGAAAACTTCTACCAAAAAAGCCGCCGCGCATCTAAAAAACTCGCGGATAATCCTGTCGGTGTCATAATTTCTCCTATTCCGACAGTCGCCGGAGTGGTTGTATATGCCGTAAATTTAGTCGGTTCTCCACTGTTTTCAATTTATTATAAAGGAGGGCATATTTCACTTCCTGCCGGTACTATCTATCAGATAAAACTTCTAGAGGATTTGTTCATCTATTAATAGTTTTGCATTGCGCGTTCAGCTTCCTGGTAGCGCTTTTCTCTTGCTTTTTGGACAGTATTAATCGTCTTTTCTTTCTTAATCTGCTCGGTTATATTTTCTTTTGTAAAATCCTCAATATTAATGTTGTTATAACACCACGAGAATGTAAAAATTAAAATTATAAGAAATACTATCTTAAAAGCCATACCAATCTCCTTTTATTAATATATTATAACTTACGTTAATCTTTTATGCAAGTCAATAATATTATTCGTCAAGAGCAACCGCTATTTTGTGAATAGTTTTTAAGATAGATAGCGAAAGAGTTTCAAGTCTTATATATAATTTTATGTATTATAGTTAGGAGATGCCCGAGGATTATCCATGGTAGCTTCTCATCTTTGTGTATGAATTTTGTTACAATATTGTTTAAAATTTTAGTTTAGATTATAATTAAAATGTTAATTTTTACATTTTAGAAGGGAGATATTATGATTAAAAAATTGACTTCTCCAAAAGCATTGATGGTTCTTTTAGCATCTTTGTTTATGGGAATTTCGCCTGCTCTTGCAAGCGAAGCTGATTTAGTAGTCCCTAGTATCAAAGATATCAGCCCTGACAGCTTTAACCTTCTGTTAATCGGTATGGTTATCTCTGTTTTAGGTTTGATTTTAGGGTTTATTGAATTTTTAAGAATTAAGAAATTAGATGTTCACAAAGCTATGGCTGAAGTCGGCAACACTATTTTCGAAACTTGTAAAACTTACTTGATTCAGCAGGGTAAATTCTTGTTGGTATTAGAAGTATTAATCGGTCTGTGTATTGCGTTCTACTTCGGTTACCTCCAGAAAATGGGTATTTCCGGCGTATTAACAATTCTTGCATGGTCCGTAATCGGTATTTTAGGATCTTATGCAGTTGCATGGTTCGGTATCAGAATGAACACTCTTGCTAACGCAAGAACTGCATTCGTTTCTTTAAAAGGAAAACCGCTGGATATCCTTAATATTCCGTTGAAGGCAGGTATGTCTATCGGCGTATTGCTGGTATCTGTTGAATTAATTTTGATGTTAACAATCCTTTTATTTGTACCTGGTCATTTGGCAGGTGCTTGCTTCATCGGTTTTGCTATCGGTGAATCTTTAGGTGCTTCTGCACTTCGTGTTGCAGGCGGTATCTTTACAAAAATTGCAGATATCGGATCTGACTTGATGAAAATTCAATTCGGTATCAAAGAAGACGACCCTCGTAACCCTGGTGTAATCGCAGATTGTACAGGTGATAACGCAGGTGACTCTGTTGGTCCTACTGCTGACGGTTTTGAAACTTACGGTGTAACCGGTGTTGCCCTTGTTTCATTTATCCTTCTTGCAGTTATCGGTCAGGAAAATCAGGTTCAATTGTTAACCTGGATTTTCGTTATGAGATTCTTGATGATTGTTACTTCTGTTGTTGCTTACTGGATTAACGGTATCATCGACAGAATTTATGCTAAAAAAGCTGAAAAATTCGATTTTGAACAACCTTTAACAAACCTTGTTTGGTTGACTTCAATTCTTTCAATTTTAATGACTTTTGGCGTAAGCCACTGGTTATTGTCACCTTTAGGCGGAAAATTATGGTTAGTTCTTTCCGTAATTATTTCTTGCGGTACATTGGGTGCTGCTTTAATTCCGGAATTTACTAAAATATTTACATCACCTAAAGCTAAACACACCGCAGAAGTTGTTACCGCATCTAAAGAAGGCGGCGCTTCTCTTACAATCCTTTCCGGTATCGTTGCTGGTAATTTCAGTGCATTCTGGATTGGTATGGTAATCGTATTATTGATGGCTCTTGCATACATTGCAAGTACTCATATTCCGGCAAGCACAATGATTTATCCGTCTGTATTCGCATTCGGTCTTGTTGCTTTCGGTTTCCTCGGTATGGGACCTGTTACAATCGCTGTTGACAGCTACGGTCCTGTTACTGATAACGCTCAATCAGTATACGAATTATCTCTGATTGAAGAAATTCCAAATGTTGGCGAAGAAATCGAAAAAGAATACGGTTTCAAACCTGACTTTGAAAACGCTAAACAATACTTAGAAGAAAACGACGGTGCTGGTAACACATTCAAAGCAACTTCTAAACCGGTACTTATCGGTACAGCTGTTGTTGGTGCTACCACAATGATTTTCTCATTGATTTTGGTAATCCAAAATACATTAGGTATCAGACCGGAAGATATTTTGAATATGTTAAACCCTTACACACTTCTTGGTTTATTAACCGGTGGTGCTGTAATTTACTGGTTCAGCGGTGCTTCTATGCAGGCTGTTACAACAGGTGCATATAGAGCTGTTGAATACATTAAAGAAAACATCAAACTCGGCGATGCTGATTCTAAGAGTGCAAATGTTTCTAATTCAAAAGAAGTTGTAAAAATCTGTACACAATACGCTCAAAAAGGTATGATTAATATCTTTATCGCATTGTTTACATTTGCATTGGCACTTGCATGTTTATCAGCACCTACATTATCAACTTCAGCACCTGTAGCATTCTTCGTAAGCTACTTGATTGCAATTGCTGTATTCGGTCTGTTCCAGGCTGTATTTATGGCAAACGCAGGCGGATGCTGGGATAATGCTAAGAAAATCGTTGAAGTTGATATGAAAGAAAAGGGCACTCCGCTTCATGAAGCAACAGTTGTCGGCGACACTGTAGGTGACCCGTTCAAAGATACTTCATCCGTTGCGATGAACCCGATTATTAAATTCACAACATTATTCGGTTTGTTGGCAATGGAAATTGCGATTAGTGAAGCATTCCGCGATATCGCACCTATTGCAGGCTGGGTATTCTTAGTAATTGCGTTGATTTTCGTAATTCGTTCATTCTACGCAATGAGAATTCCTTCTAAATCAGAAGAAAGCAAAGCCGAATAGGTATATCTGATTAAAATAAAAAATCCCGTCTAAAACAGACGGGATTTTTTTATAACCAGGAAAGCTCACATGGCCGGTGAGTTGGCTGTTTGAAACCTCTTCGTGCCTCTCACCTTTACTTAGTTGCTGAAGCAGGGGCATAGGGCTCACTGTGTTCTTTAAAATTGAGGTATTCATTTATGCCCCTTCATTAAATTGAGAGAGCATGATTTTGCGAAATACAAATACATTCTTATTGGTAAAGTATGCCAAACTTCTATTACTTTAGCTAATCAATAAGAGAAAAATCATTGCCTAATTCAGTTTCAAGTTTTTTTACTATGTGTGAAAGCGGAATATCAAGTCCCTGTGCTAGACGCCATAATGTACTGAATTGAGGGTCTTTTATTCCTTTCTCGGTATCCGCAAGGAGTGATTTTGTCATACCGACTTCCGCAGTCAGAAGTGATATGGATTTATTTGTTTTAAGTCTGTAACTTTTAATAATTTTCCCTAATTCTGACTGTAAGTATTTTTTATTTTCTAGATAACCCTCTTGCATGTTTTTTATTCTAGTGCTAATATTGACACAAGTTGTGCTAATATTAGCACAGATTAAAAGTTAACATATTATGAGGGTTGCTATGAAAAAAGCTTTTTTATTATATTTTCCAATTAACAAAGAGCATGCATTTACTCTGGCAGAAGTTCTTGTGACACTTGGGATTATCGGTGTGGTTGCGGCATTGACTCTTCCTGCATTGATTACTGATTATAGAGATAAGGAACTTGAAACCAGAGCAAAAAAGGCCTATTCAATAATTAATCAGGCTGTCCAAAAAGGTCAGGTGGCACATGGTGTTGTGGGGGACAACACAGCATTATTTGATGAAAATAAAACCTCAGAGGAGGTTGCTTTGGATTTTTCAAAATGTTTTAATAAAGTTAAATTTTGCAAAAATTCTAAGATAGCAGGATGTAAAAATACTAATTACAGAATCAAATATAACAGTTTATGGTCATCAGGAACCGGTGTGAGTATTGATAGTGATATCAGCGGCCTGCCAAAAATTGTTTTGCCGGACGGTATGATTTTAGCTGTACAGCAGCGAAAATTTAATGAAGTAACTCATCAGGTGCAGCAGGATGAGTATGGCAACTTTAAGACTGATGCTGACGGAAATTTATTATATTTCGATTATGTTGATCCGGGGGCTTTTATCTATTTTGACACAAACGGGGCTAAAGGTCCGAACCAATTTGGCAGAGATGCTTTTGTATTAGGTGTTTGGGAAGATAAGATTAACATTCATGGCTGGTCAAAAACCGGAGGTAATTCCCTTAAAAGTATTCTTATGGGTAATGGAATAATATATACAGATTATAACGTAGGAGAAGAATTTCAATTCTAGTTACCAAAATTCTGTTTTTGTGTTATTCTTTGCTTATAGAATAGTATTAGAGGATTATCATGACATTAACAGTTTATTTAGGGATAGACGTGGGGTCAGTTACAACAAAACTGGCTTTGGTCGATGAAAACGGGAAATACGTTGACAGCTATATGTTGAGAACTTCAGGTAAGCCTGTAGTTGCGGTTCAGAACGGGTTAAAAGAATTATATAAAAAGAAACTGACCGATTATAATGTAATGGGTGTAGGAACAACAGGTTCAGGCAGAAATCTTGCGGGAGCCTTAGTCGGTGCTGATATTATTAAAAATGAGATTACGGCGCATGCAGTTGCCGCAAGTATTAATGTCCCGGGTGTTCAGACAATTCTTGAAATCGGCGGTCAGGACAGTAAAATTATTATTCTTCGCGACGGTATTGTAACTGATTTTGCGATGAATACGGTTTGCGCTGCAGGTACGGGGAGCTTTCTTGACCAGCAGGCAAACAGATTAAATGTTCCGATAGAAATATTTGGAGAAACTGCCCTGAAATCTACAAACCCTGCACGTATTGCGGGCCGCTGCGGCGTTTTTGCGGAAAGTGACTTAATCCACAAACAACAATTGGGTTATCCTGTTGAAGATTTGTTATACGGATTGTGTCAGGCTCTTGTCAGAAACTACCTTTCAAACCTTGCTCTCGGAAAAGAATTGCTTCCGATAATAACTTTCCAGGGAGGAGTTGCTACAAATTCCGGCATGGTGAAGGCGTTTGAAGAGGCACTCGGACAAAAAATAGTTGTTCCTGAAAACCACCAGACAATGGGTGCAATCGGTGCGGCGCTTCTTGCAATGGAAAATCACCAATATACAGAGGCTGAAACCAAATTCAAAGGCTGGGAAGTTGGTGATATGCACTTCCACTCAGTAACATGCGAGTGTAACGGTTGTTCTAATAACTGTGAAGTTATCACTATTCTGGAAGGCGGGGATGAAGTTCCTCACTACAATAATATCAAGGATATAAAAGGTAATATTATTGCACGCTGGGGTGGAACCTGCGGACGCTGGGATATTTCTTAATGCTTAAAAAAACTCCTTACATTATGTAAGGAGTTTTTTTGTTATAAAATTTGGAACTCAGATCTATCAGTATTTTTTAATAAATCATCCATATTTTCAAAGACCTGACCGAATTTTTTTCCAAACAGTTTCAGTATTGTCAGATTATCTTTTTCTTCTATAACACCGACAGGCTTGAATTCTGAGTCATAGCAATAAGTTACTTTTCCCCAAGGTTTACCATCGCGGGTTCTGGTACGGGTTTTCAAGAGGTTTTTCTCTTGGTCAAAAGTTCTTACAATTGATACTACATCATCAGTAGAATTTTTCTCATCCGATTCTTTAAATTTTACATTTATCGTTTGCTTATATTCATTTGTGTCAGAATTGTTTTCGACAGATTTGCTTATCTGACGAATTCCCTTACGATTTTTATTAAAGAATACCATTTCGCTGAACGGTTCTCCGTTTTCAGAGGTGCCGGAATATGTTATTTTTGTTACTCCGTTTTTCAAATAATCAATTTTTCTGTGTGTAGGATCATCACATTCAGTTGTGAATGAATTGTTCAAGTATTCTTTAATTTTCGGGTCAAGCTTTTCAAATTCAGCTTTGGCTTCATCAGAACCGAGTTCAAAACCTTTTGAGGCAGCGGCAGGAGCCGGATTTACCTCAGATTTTGGATTAGTCTCAGGCTTAGGATTTACGTCCGGGGCTTTTTGCGGTTCCGTTTTCGGTTTAAATTCCGGAGTTCCTTTGTATAACAGAGGTTCATGCCCTTTTAGTTCATTTGGTGTGTCGTAAGTTATAAAGTTGTCTTTACCTTTTTCAAACCAGCCTCTGTATCTTAGGATGACTTTATCATCTTTTTGTTCTTCACCGTTTATTTTTGAGTTATGCGTAAAGTAGGCATTCAGTTTATGGTCGTCAGTGAAGGCATAGTTTATATATTTACCGTTTAATTCCTTTTTAGTATTCCAGTCAAATTCGTGGATTTTTGTTTCAGGATTTTGTTTAATGTCAACTGTGCCTGAAGAAATTGTTGTTTTAA
The DNA here is from genome assembly GCA_944324285.1 of Candidatus Gastranaerophilales bacterium. Classification (GTDB taxonomy): domain Bacteria; phylum Cyanobacteriota; class Vampirovibrionia; order Gastranaerophilales; family Gastranaerophilaceae; genus Scatousia. The sequence goes on from CALUVR010000023.1 coordinate 9,231, forward strand.
TTTTGGTTTTCTTTTCATCAGTTTTATATCTTCTCACATAATCCTGATAATTGCCTTTATTATCAAATACTGAGGCAGATTGAGAGTAGAAGGCGCTGTCCTGAACATTATCATTGCCGTGTTTTTCCATATTGTATTTAGTAATCTGACGCTGGAAGTATTTAGGATTATAGCGACCTTCAGGCATTTCGTCAGGTTTTGCAAGGAGAGCCTTGTCGTTTCCTTTGTAACTGATTTTGATTGTTTCATTCGGGGTAATCTGTTCTATCATACGAGCCGAAATTTCGTCGTTTTTATCAAAGAACAGTATGTCATTAATATCATGACCTTCTGCATTTTTGCCTGAATAAGTTAAACGGGTTGTGCCGTTTTGGAGTTTTTCCGCTGCAGATACTTTGATGTCTGTGATGTCAGATTTAAAATCTTTCAGGGCTGTTTTTATTTTTTCGCTTATTTCAAGAACAGCATTTTTGCTTTTTTCAGCAACGGTTTGAGCTTGTTCTGTGACAGCACTCTTAGTATCAGAAACTGCTTCTTCTGCAGCTTTAGCGGCTTTCGGGCTGCGGCTTACAAAATATACTGTCAGCAATCCTGCTGCAAGAAGCCCTGACCCTATTGCAACTTTTGCGTTTCTTGAAAGACCCGTGTTTTTATTCTCTTCTTTTGGTTCTTTATTTGCAGCTTTTTCAGGAGCTGCTGCCTGTTTAAAATTTATATTAGAAATTGCAGAAATCTTCATAAAGTAAATCCTTTCGACTATATTTTAAATTAGAAAAATAAAAAATTTTGATATTTGAAAGATTTTTTTACACTTCTTAATATCCGTGGTAATATAAAACTATGAGCAAACTACATTCATCAGTGGAAAATTTAAGAAAAGAGTATCGTGAGATTTTTTCTAAAACCGTGGAAGAAATTCAAAAACGTATTGATGAAATCAAGCCCGAAACGGTTAATGGGGATATATTTGATGAATTCACGAAAGGGTCAGAGGGAAGAAAGTGGCAGGCTGCGGTTCTTGAAATGTTTGATAAAGATATATCGAAGGAGATTTATCGTAAGTTTCAGGAAGTTTTAGCCTATCGAGAGCAGTTCCAATGTTCGGGATGCGCGACCTGTTGTAACCTTGCTTGCAGCGAGTTTTCTCCTGAAGAATTGAAACAAAAAGCCGAAAACGGAGATAATTTTGCAAAACAGTTTACGAGTATTTTTATCCCGTATGAGTCGAAGGAAGAGGCACGCAGGGTTTACCCTGAATATATTCAGATGCTTGAGGATAACAAGGAAGATGATGTGTATTTTTATCATTGTCCGAAATTGACAAAAGATAACAGGTGTTCTGATTATGAAAACAGACCTCAAATCTGCAGGGATTTTCCCGATAATCCGCTGAGTATTCTGCCAAATTCGTGCGGGTATAAAAAGTGGAAAGAAGAAATTGAGCCTGTTACTTTAATGCTTCATTCAATGCTGGAAATTATTCAATACTATAAGGAAAATATATGCAAATACTTTCAGGATTAAGTTTAGCCGAAATAGAAAAAATAACGGATGAATTGCACGCGTCAAAGTTTCGTGCAAGACAAATTCACAACTGGATTTACTTAAAATCAGTAAAAACAATTGATGAGATGACGGATTTATCTGTAAAATTTCGCGAGGAACTGAAAAAGGTTGCGATAGTTTCCGATATAAAAATAAAGGTTAAACAGGTAAGTTCAGACGGGACTATTAAATATCTTCTGGAATATCCTGACGGAGAGTGTGTTGAAACTGTTCTGATGCGTTTTGACAACCGAGCAAATTTAACAGCATGCGTAAGTTCGCAGGTCGGGTGCGCCGTGAATTGTTCTTTTTGTGCTACCGGAAAGCGTGGTTTTATAAGAAATCTTTCTTATAAAGAGATAATAGAACAGGTTCTGACAATCCAGAGGGATACAGGTCTGAAAGTTACAAATGTTGTATTTATGGGGCAGGGCGAACCGCTTTTAAATCTTGATAACGTCTTAAAAGCTATGGAAATATTTAACGAAAACTTTCAAATCGGCGCAAGACGCCTCACGGTTTCCACAAGTGGCATAATTCCGCAGATTAATAAGCTTGCGGAACTTGATATGCAGTCAACGCTTGCAATCTCGCTTCATGCCCCAAATCATGCCATCCGCTCAAAATTAATGAAGATTGAAGATAAATACGATATGAAAAGCCTGCATGCAGCTTTAAAAAACTATGTTGAAAAAACAGGCAGAAGAATAACTATTGAATATCTTTTAATAAAAGACATTAACGATACAACAGAAAGCGCTAAAGAACTCGCAAATTACCTGCATGACATAAAATGCAACGTAAATTTAATTCCGTATAACCCGACAGCGGATAACGATTATCAAAGACCTTCAAACAATTCAATAATGAAGTTTAAATATCTGCTGGAACATTCAGGGAAGAAGGTAACGGTAAGACTTGAGCGCGGAACTGACATTGACGCTGCCTGCGGACAATTAAGCGGAAAGGCTAAACAATGAAAGCATTGATACAAAGAGTTAAAGAGGCATCTGTCACAATTGACGGTGAATTGTATTCAAAAATCGGGCATGGAATTCTTATATTTCTCGGAGTGGAAAAATCGGATACAGAAGAAAATTCAGAAAAACTTTCACAGAAAATTTCGTCGCTCCGGATTTTTGAGGACGAAAATGAAAAAATGAATCTTTCCATAAGAGATGTCAATGGTGAAATACTTGTAGTTTCACAGTTTACGCTTTGCGGAGACTGCAAAAAAGGAACACGCCCGAGTTTTGATAACGCCGCGCCCCCGGAGAAAGCAGCCGAATTATATGAAGATTTTGTAACTAAATTACGGGGTATGAATTTCGTTGTAAAAACAGGCAAATTCCGCGCAATGATGGATGTTTCCCTGATAAATGACGGACCTGTTACTTTTATGGTCGAAAAATAATAATTTAGCAGACACTTGATAATATTTACATTTCATGTTATAATAAGATTATTAAGTATATTGTAGATTGAATTTTTGGATTACCGAGGAGTAATTAATTTTTAACTAGTTGATATTTTAATGTTTATGATTTTTTAATTAAGAGGCTTTTAAATTATGTATGTTAACAAGTGCGTCAAATGCGGTCGTGAATTTGAAACAAAGAACCCCAAAAGAGTTATTTGTCCCGATTGCTTGTACCCTGATAAGAAAATGATGATTAATCCGTCGGCAGATGCGTCGTCAGAAACACCGGCTCCGCAGGCATATTCTACGGATGCTCCGCAGGCTTCATATAGTACGGAAACAGAACAGCCTAAATTCTATAGCAGCTATAGCGCAGGCGAAGGCAGACCTCAGCAAGGCGGTTATAGACGTGATAATCAAGGCTACAGAAGTAGTTATAATCAGAATAGACCTCAACAGGGCGGCTATAGACGCGATAATCAGGGTTATAACAGGGGCGGCTATAATCAAAACAGACCTCAACAGGGCGGCTACAGACGCGATAATCAGGGCTATAACAGAGGCGGTTATAACCAGAACAGACCTCAGCAGGGCGGCTACAATCGTCCGGGATTTAATAACAGCAGACGTCCTCAGCAGGGCGGGTTTAATAAAGGCGGATTTAAAAACAAACGTCCGGTAAGGAATAAAGCACCTAAACAGCTTTTAGTAAGCAAGGAGCAATTAGAACAGATTGAAATGCTATATAAACAGATGCTTCCGCTGCCAAATCCTGATGCGCATGAAGTTATCGGTGAAAAAATCGGTCTGGAACCAAGAAAAGTATTCTTTGGCATAAATCTTGTAAGACAAAAATTAATGCTTCCGAAATTGCCGTTCCCTAAACGTAAACTGGCAATTTCACCGGATCAGCTTTTTGCAATTAAAAATCTTTATGAGCCATTATTGCCGCTGCCGCCAATCGGCTGCCACAAAATTATTGCGGCACAGTTGAAAATGGATGAATGGCGTGTTCACGTCGGTATCGGCTTAATCCGCTCTCAAATGGGCTTGCAGCGCTGGAATCAGGAAAGAGAAGACTGTCCTGAAGAATTTAAAAATCAGAATAAAGATGCAAAAGCTGAAACCGTAGAAGCTGCGCCAGAACCGGCTTCTGTTGCTGAAACTTTGGCGGAAGAAAAACCAAAACGCGGCAGAAAACCTAAGAAAGTTGAAGAACCTGCAGAAGAAAATGAGTAAGTTCATTTCAGTCGGCAAAATATTGAATTTCCACGGAATTAAAGGGGAAGCAAGAGTAGGTTTCTCTAAAGGTCAGGAAGATTTTATTCTGTCTTTAGATAGAGTTTTTGTGCAAAAAAATAATGAATACATGCCGTTGAATATTGTGCAATCCCGTCTGCATAAGAATTTTGCCTTGATGAAATTTGAGGGAATTGATTCTGTAAACGATATTATGGAATATAAAGGATGTATTCTTTTTGTTGAAGAAGATACAATCCGCGAAAAGCTTGAAGAAGACGAATTTTTGATTGATGAACTTGTAGGGCTTTCTGTTTTTGATACTGACGACAAAAAACTCGGATTTGTCGTCGGTGTATCTAATAACGGAGCGAACGACCTGCTTTCTGTTAAGACTAATTCTAAAAAAGTATGTCTTGTCCCTTTTGTGAAAGCAATTGTTGTAAGTGTCAGTATTAAAGATAAAAAAGTAGTAATTAATAATCTGGAAGGGCTTCTGGAATGATTTTTGATGTAATGACGCTTTTTCCGGAAATGATAGAGAGTTACTGCGGTTTCAGTATAATGAAGCGGGCTTTGGAAGCTGGCGTTATAAAAGTAAATACTATAAACCCTCGGGATTTTACCCTTGATAAACACAAAAAAGTTGATGATACGCCCTATGGCGGCGGTGCAGGTATGGTATTGATGGCGCAGCCTTACGTTGATGCGTATGAGAGCATAGAAAGAAGCGAGAATTCAATTACAGTAATGCTTTCGCCTCAGGGTGAACCCTTAAATGACAATCTTGTGAATGAACTCGCGGGTTATGAGCAAATAATCCTGATGTGCGGTCATTATGAGGGTTTTGATGAGAGAATACGCGATATTATAAAGCCGAAAGAAATTTCTATCGGGGATTTTGTTTTGACCGGCGGCGAACTTCCGGCGCTTTGTCTTATTGACGCAGTAAGCCGTAAGATTGAAGGAACCCTCGGAAAGATTGAATCCGCTGACGAAGATAGTTTCTCGAACGGACTTCTGGAATACCCGCATTACACAAAACCACGGGAATACAGAGGGTTGAAGGTTCCGGAAGTTCTTTTGAATGGTAATCATAAAGAAATTGCGGAATTCAGGCTGCAGCAATCAATCGAGCGAACAAAGAAAAAACGCCCTGATTTATACGCAAAGTATTTATAATATTTATCAATACAAAATGTAACGATTTAAAAATAAACGGAATTATAATTAATACTTTTGTGTTATAGTTTTAATATGAATAATGAAAAATTTTATATAAAATATCCTGTTTTTCAAATATTGTTTGTCTTATTGTGGTGTCCTTTAGGTTTTATTTTGTGTGCAATTCCTGCATTAATTCTTGTTAAGCTTTTAACGTTTGGGGCAATGCTTGTATTTCGTTATTTTTTAACGGATGCGTTTTCGTTATATGTTCTCTCCGGCAGGTTGGACATCCTTATGTTTGAATATCAAATTATACTTGCATTTATTTTTACATTAATTTCTTTAATTGCAGGGGTTGAATTAATTTCTTATTTTTTGAAAAAGAATAAAAACAGCAAAGAATATGGAGATGTGCTGAAAGATGTTAAAGATCAAATCTTATTTAAAAAATCCGATAGCGATATTTAGTTTTGTTACAGTTTTGTTAACATTAGCGCTCCTTATCGGAACGCATTTTACTTTGCCAGATTTTTATACTGATAGAGATATGGCATATCAGTTAGCCCAGATAAACCCTGATGCGGTCAGGGCTTCTACTAAGGGGTTGGAAAATTTTGTGTTTAAATTATATAATTTTATTTTTCAAGTTTGGGGTTGGAGTTTTGTGCTTGCAATTCTTTCGGCTGTTTTTAAGATTAATACTTTTGGAAAATTCAAAAATATCCCAATTCTGAAAAATAAATACTTTATATATCTCTGGTTCAATTTATCCTATATTATTTACGCGATATGCTATATCCCTGTTTATATGGCGGATTTAGAAAAGTTCGTTTATTATCGCTATGCGGATTCAATGGGGATTCCATTTTTCAGCATTTTATTTGCCTTTGTGTTCTTAGCTGCCGCGTATTATCCTGCTGTTAATTTGCTTATCTGGGTTACCTACAATACCAAAATTAAACGAAAATTCTATAGTTTTTTGTATATTTTAGGAATGTTAGGGGTATCTCTCAATGCAATCGGTTTATTTTTTATGAAATTTTCATATTTTATATTAGTTTTAAATCTTATTCATTTTATAAATATAATGTTATTTTTATATTCAATACGCTATCTAAAAGAAAAGTCCTTGAATAATAGCGTTATTTAAACCTTGAATTGAGCGGGTTCGGGCTGCCGAAACCTAAGATGTCGCGGATGAATTTAAAGCCGCCGTAGATTAATAAACCAATACCTGCGCCTTTACATATTTTCCCATGTTTTTTAGTGCTGGCAAGGAGTGCTGTTAACCCTAAACCAAGTGGAACCACTCCGGAGACAAGCATTTCCCCAAGTCCGCTAAAGTAGCCGATTGCTGAATTAAAGAAATTGAAGAAATTGTTTTCCAGTTCAAAATTGAATAATTTCTTTTTAACTTTTTGTTGAATTGTACTCGGATCCGTGAGGTAAAGCGTATTTGTCGCAAGGGTTGCGGTTCTGTCTGCTTCGCGGCTTTGCGAGTAGGTGTCGGCGTTTAGTTTTCCGATAATATGAGCATCATAACCAACAAGTCCCACAGCCGCTGCGCCTGCAGCTTTTGCAAGGTATTTACCGTAGTTATTTTTTATATTAGATGCTATTTTTGTTATTGAAAATCCCATTTTCTACCTACTTCTTTTCTTCGGTCTTTTTTGGCTGCTCTTTTACTTCAAATTCTTTTTCTACTGTTTTACCTGCCATTTTGAGGAGAATATTTGTTGCTGTTTTTGCATCCTGTCCGTAGCCTGTCTGACCCGACTGCATTTTTTGTAAAACGCCTACCGTGTAGTCGTTCCCTGTGCATTGTCTTGAATCAAGAACGCCTAGTGCAAGCATTTTTACAGGTTGATAAGGGTCTTGAAGCATTTTGTTTACAAGTGCTGTGAGTGCAGGATCCTCTTTTCTTGTATCATCTTCCTGTAATCTTGCAACTACCTCTTTTGCGCCCATTAATCGGACTTCTTTATCCTGATTATTCAGATAGTTTTCGAGAGTTTTTATATATTCATCTGTTAACTGAACTATTTTGCGTTTTTCTGTCTTTTTAGTTTCGTCTTTTTTCGTTTCGGTTTGCGCAGGAGTCTGTGCTTGCTGAGGTTGTGCCGCAAGCTGCTGTGGGGTGGTATTATTGAACTGTTGTGTATAATAATTTGATGGATAACAGCCTGAAGCCGGTTGTGCTGATGAATATGTCGGCGCATTTACGTTATAAACAGGCGCAACCGAACCCGGTGTCCCCACAGACGGATTGAAGATTTGAATATTTACGCCAGCATAGTTAGGATTTTGCGGCGGAATATTTATAGCCGGCTGCGTGACGTAAGCCTGTTGGATTTGCGGTTGTTGTACCGGCTGTGCTTGAATGACAGCAGGTGTCTGCCCTTGTGTAGTTTGAAGCTGTGGCTGTACCTGCGGTTGTGTTACAGGTTTTGTGACAGTCTGATTTTGTTGAACCGTACTTTGCATATAATACTACCTTTTACTACCTATTATATAAAAGTATTAAAATCAAAAAATATTGCTTAATTTCTATCTTCTTTAAGAAATGTAACAAGTTTTTTTTATTATAAGCATGCCGCACTATAATAAAAGTATGGGTAGTTATGAAGATAATTATTTGAATAAGCGTCCTCAATCTTTGTGTCACATGTGCGGGAGGTGCTGTCGTGTTGTTACAACACCGAAGCCTTATGAGGAATTAAAACGCCTTCAAGCCGAAGGAGATGAAGGGGCAAAGGATTTTTTGAAGATTTTTGTTCCGTATCCTTCTATTGAAGCTGCCCGCGAGGTTGATAGGGAACTTGTAGATAATGTGATAGAAAAAATGTCTGAGGCAGATGATTTTGATATAAATAAACTCACGTTTTACGGATGTAAGTATCTGCTTGACGATAACACCTGTCCTATATATGAAGAACGACCTGCACTCTGCCGTCATTGTCCTTCTACCCCGTGGGCTATTGTACCTCCGGGATGCGGGTTTGAGGCCTGGTTGTTTTTAAAACGCGAAGAAACCAAACAAAAAGTCAGGAAAGCAAAAGAAGATTATCTTGAACTACAGCTTCTCAAAACCAAAACTAGAGATTTAGAGAACCTTAAAAAAATTGAATCGGTCGAAAATAAAATAAAGCACACTATTGAAATCTACAAAAAATACGGCTCCGAAAATTGGTAAAATTAGCATAAGCATCCCGGAAATTTAAATGCAGGGTTTGTTTATGCACAAGCCCCGTACTTGTCTTACCCGATTGCTAATTTATCCAGTTTGGAACGGTAGAAATCTGTATTAATATTTAATTTATCTCCAATATCAAGCAGCATTTCAACTAATCGTCGTTCATTATTACGCTTTGATTTCATGCTCAATTCGATTATATCATTTATCCTGTGATAAATTTTCGTAAAATACGTATTCTGTGCTTCTGAGATATCTATTTCAAGCTCAAGTTTTTCCGCATAATCAAAAATTTCAAGCAAAACTTCAGCCTGCTGGATTTCAAGCCCGTAGGTCAGACGGTTAAGGTTCTGGATAATTTTCTTTGAAAAAATATTATTTGAAACGGTTTTATCCAGCTTAATCCCCATTTTTTTCGCTTCGTAATTTATGTCGGTTGCTTCCTGCGTAATCCCAGGGTCGACAAAACCTCCTGAGTGCATGATTAAATCATTAAATTTACGGCTGAGGGCATAACTTGCGGAAATTTTAAATTCGTCAGGAATAGAAAGCCCGAGGCTCTGCATGTGATATATTGAGCCTTTGCTTTCTTCGTACATTTCCTCATAAGTTCTTGCGAATTTCTGCATTTTATCTTTAAGAAGAATTTGAAGAATTTTTCTTCTTTCTTCAATAAATATGTCTTTCAGAGTGAAATATTCTTTTCCGAAAACTTCATCCAGCGCTCTTATTATCTCGGTAAACGGATTTAAGAGGTATGTTTTGATGAGTTCGGATTTCATTGTATTGTATTCATTTTCGTCTGAAAATTCTTTTATTGCGCAGTGGAAATCTCCGGCTGAATACTGCATCAGAGCAAACATCAGGTTTGATTTCTGGAGTGTAATTTTCGATTGGATTTCAATATGTCCTACAACAAAACAGGAGCTGCCTTTTTGCACTTTCTGATAATCGTGTTTTGTTACTTTATAGCAATAAACGTATTCTTCATCCTCAAAATCCTGATAGAGAGAAGATACAGCCCATAAGCTTGCGATTTGCTTCAACGTAACAACGGAAGGTCTTACAAATCTTTCAAAAATATCTTTACCGCTGCCATATTCCGGAATGTTGCTTTTAGCTTCCGATAAGATTTCAAGGAAGCGTTTTTCAAAGTCTTTTTTTGTAAAGGATGCTACCAATTGCATAGCTCGGGCGGCATATTTCATAATCTGAACTGTTTCAATCCCTGATATTTCTGAGAAGAACCAGCCGCAGCTTGTATACATTAAAAGTGCCTGACGCTGGATTTCCAGAAGTTCCATAGCTTTGACTTTTTGAGCATCAGTTAATTCAGGCAGGAAGTTTTCCCGCTGGAACTTGTTGACGGCATGACTTCCACGGTCGAGAATAACCGCGATATAGTTATTTCTAACTTCCCACGGGTCTTTGAAGTATTTAACGCCTTCTGTTTCGTAAATTTTTGCAAGTTCATCTCTCAGATAATCTAAAGCTTCTCTAAGAGGTTTTCTCCATTTCTGGTTCCACCCCGGGTGTCCGCCGGTTGAGCAGCCGCAGTCTTCCTTCCATCTGCCGACTCCGTGGAAGCAGCTCCAGCTTGAGGCTTGTTTGATATCTGCTTCGTAGTCGCTTCTGTATTTGTCAAGATATTCCGCATAGTTTGTAATTTTGAACCCTTCGTCTTTTGCCTTGATTTGCAGAACATAAGCAAGCGCCATATCTCCAAATTTTGTGTGATGTCCGTAGCTTTCGCCGTCGGTTGCAATATTTACTAACTGCGGATAATCTCTTAAATCAGAAACCCCTTCTTTTAAGCGTTTAATAAATTTATTTCCGTCTTTTAAAAGTTCATCAAATGCAACGGAGCGGGAAATTGCGCCGTCATAGAAGAAAAGGTCGATATATTTACCCGGTGCTGATTTTATATAGTATCTGTAGGAGCGTGCAGGGTCAATATTGCCCCAGCTTACGTCCTGCCATTCTTTAGCACCTTCTTTTCTTATTTTTAAAGCTTGATAAGGGGATAGAACGGTAAATTTAATCCCGTTTTCCTCTAATACTCTTAATGTGTCATCATCAACGGCAGTTTCAGCAAGCCACATCCCTTCCGGTTTTCTGCCGAAACGGTATTCAAAATCCCTTATGCCCCATTTAACCTGAGTCTGTTTATCTCGTTCATTAGCAAGCGGCATAATGATATGGTTATAAACCTGTGCCATTGCGTTTCCGTGTCCGTCATGGTCTGCAAGGCTTTCGATATCTGCTTTTATTATTCTCTCATAGGTGAGCGGTGCAAATTTTTCCATCCATGATAATAATGTAGGACCAAAGTTAAAACTCATGTGAGCGTAATTATTGGTCATATCTAGAATTTTGTTTCTGCTGTCGACAATTTTTGATACGGAATTAGGATTATAGCATTCTTTGTTAATTCTCTCATTCCAGTCGTGGAAAGGGAGTGCACTGTCTTGCAGTTCAATTGCTTCAAGCCACGGGTTTTCACGCGGCGGCTGGTAGAAGTGACCGTGAACCGTCAAAAACACTTCTTTTTTATTAGTATTAGTATTAGTATTAGTATTAGTATTTTCAGTTGTTGCCATATCTTAACTCCGTATTTTTAAAAATAAACACTATTTTTTATCTTCGATTTTAGCCTTAGTACTTATGACCGAGAATTCTTCAGCATCCATCCAAACATCGCCTAGTGCGTTTGAAAAAACATGCCCAGCTACTTCTATTTCGTCACCAGAATTAAGGTCTATATGTTTTTCAGCCTCTTTTCTGTCTAGGAAGATTTTTAATTCTGAAAGCGGAACATTGTGGGTTAAAACGTCGTTACGCTGAATTAAAAACGTAATAAATTTTTCAGAACTTCTGAAGGCAGGTTTGTAATCTAGTCCCAGAGTTGAATATTTATCAAATTTTGCAGTAAATTTAATATCTTTATTTAAATAAGGTTTCGGATTATCAACCATAATGACAGGGTTAACAGCCTCATAAGTTTTAGCGGGTGCTGCTGCAATTGCTTTTGTTGCTGCCGGAATTACAGGGTTTTTTATTTTTACAGGTGCCTGTTGTGCCGCGTGTGAAAATGTGTTAATTCCTAAACCTAAGATTGTTATTAAGACTAATGATACTGTTCTGAATTTATTCATCCTTAAAAGACCTCTTCTTATTACTTAACAACAATATATTAGCACACATATAAAAATTTGTAACTACCTTACAAGAGAATAAAAATCGAAAGGGCTAATCCCCCTTTTATTGCCTCCCTTTGCAAGGAAGGTGGTATGAAAATGCCGTTGGACTTCCATGCGAGCGTGCGGCTCTGCCGCAATAGCGAGCAAATAAGGTGAAAAATTTTTGTTATTCTGAACTTGTTTGACTACTTTTGCCGAAATCTTTGATTTCGTGCAAAATGTCTGGTTTTCCACAGGATCTTAAAAATTTTTCACTGCTTCCATTTGATTTTGCGGCGCGAAGCGACGCTGGAATATTCTGCCGATTTTTCTTTTCTTTGGTTCGTTTCTTTTCTTTTTTCTGGCTAAAAAAGAAAAGAAATGAACATACCTAAAGAATAAAAATTAACCCCTCACCCGCCCGCCAGTCCCCGCCAATGGCGGGGCGAGCACCCTCCAAAAAAGGACGAGGGGGAAAGTCATTGCGAGGAGCAAAGCGACGAAGCAATCCAGCCTTTTAACACGTGATGAGTGAGAAAAGTGAAGTGTGAAGAGTTTAACAATAATAAGTATTTTAGTTGGGCATAACTGCCAAACAATCATCAAAAGGCTGGATTGCTTCGCTACCGCTCGCAACGACGAGTGACTATCCCCTCTCCCTAGGCATTGTTAACTTTCTATTGCAATGAATTTTAAGATTTTGTCCTCCCCTTGAGGGAGGACCGAAATCTTTGATTTCGAGGAGGGGTAGCAATGAAAAGTTAACAGACTCCTCTCCCTACGGGAGAGGGTTAGGGTGAGGGGGCTATTAAAGGTAACTAAGGAGTAATGTTATGTCATTGCGGGCTACGAGCCGCAATCGCATAGTCGTGGCATCCGGCGCTTCCGAAATGTCGTTTGTAGTTTTATCTTACTCGTGAATTCCTTTTATTTCGACATCTACGTTTTCCTTATTCAGGTTCCCTTCCAGTTTCACCCTGAAATATTTTTCGTTTGCTTTTTCAGTTTCTATCGGCGGAATTTGTTTAAGTTCATTTCTATAAATATTCATTGAATTTTCCGGTCTGAAAACTACTTTTAAAATTAAATTCAGCGGAACAAAAAGGATTTTTACACCTTTTGGAGCTTCTTTGTTGTATTTCCCGAAAAGCCGCATTTTTGCGTGCTGGCGGCGAATTTCGTATTCGCCTGTAATAAATAGGGAAAGGTATTTCTGGCGGCTTGTCAGGTGGATATCTTTCAGCGTTGAATTATCCATATAAAATGAACCTTTTATATCGGATTCAAAAGCTTTTTTCTTTGTAAAATCCACGTTTATAAGGTCTGCCACCTTTATTTTTTTATTATTTTTAATCATAAATTCGGTGCTGCCGAGTTTTGGCAGAAAACCGTTATCAATAGAGAATTCTCCCTTTGCCTGTATATCATCAAGCTTTCTTTTTGTATCAATATGGAGGTTTGCGTTTGCGATACCTTCAACTTCTCCAGGCAGATTAAAGAGAACATCTGCCGCTGTATTTGAATTTATTCCCTCAGCAGTTACATCAAGGCTGGAGCTGTCATGTCTGAAATCGTATTTCCCGGTTCCGAACAGTTTCCCTTTTGCAAACTCTAGCCTTGACATAGTGAAAGTAAATACGTCATTTTTCAAACTTCCGATAAGTTCAATATCATTTAATACGAGCCTATCCTTTTTGATAGTATTTACCTTTATTTTCCAGTTCTCAATCGTCACTTCCGATTCTTTGACTTTTGATGATATATCCAGCTCTTTCAGTTTTTGTAAATTCATGGATTTATGTTTTCCACCATGACGTTTTTTTACTATATATTTATCAAGAAACAGAGAAAGGTTATAAACATATATTTCGTCGGTTAGTTTATTTCTTGCACTTAGGTCACAGAAAAATTTTTCTTTTAAATATGTGCCTTCCGCTTTAATATTTATTTTCTTATCCGCAAGTATTTTTGCTGATTTGACAAAGTAATCCTTGAACCTTGTATTAATAAGTTCAAAATTTCCTGAGATTTCTTTACTAATAAAATTGTATTTCAAATTACCGTTAAACTCGCCGCCGTGGACATATCTGCCAAAAGAGCCGGTTACGGAAGCAGGGGCATATCCGTTGGTTTTACAGGTTATAAATTGCGGGTTGAATTTCCCGTTTATTTTTTTGAATAGCCCGTTTCCTGTTATAATATTTTTTATGGTGCCATTATTAATTATTGAATAATCGTATCTTGTCAGTTTAAGGTCATTGTTATCCTTCAGGGTTTGAGCGGAGAACCTTCTTTTACTATCTCTTAACTCGAGATAGGCGTTTTTGTATAAGATATCTGATTGTTCAGGTATTTCAAGGTTATAGTCAACAGTTATTTTCTTTCTCTTAATATTATACGTAATTTCGGCATTCACTGAATGTAAAATCCGGAGTTCCGGCACATATTTGAAATTTTCACCGAGAACTGTGGATAGGTTTCCCGTAACTTCTTTATCTTCACTTCCGAGATGAGTTATATTCAGGGTATGTACGGCTTTTTGTCCGCCGACAAGCCCTTGGGCTTTTGATGTAATTTTATCTTTATCGAAATTGAAAATAACTTTTTCAAAATATAGCGGAATATCAAACCAGACGGCTCTGGCACTGAGTTTTGATGCCGTACATTTACCGTAAATTCCGTCGCGTTTCAGGTTTAAATCAACATCAATATTGCCTTTGTAATCTTTAAAATTTTCAATGAATTTTTTTGCGGGATCCTGAGATTTCTGGTAGAAAAGCAGTGTCTTTTCTATATCACGTACGGGTAAGTTCTCCCCTGTTATATGTAAATCAATATTTTTGCGGTTGTCAGTTAGTTTCCCGTTCAGGTAAAGAGAGGACGTTCCGTATTTGATTTCTAAATCTTTTGCATAAGCACTTTCTCCGTCAAAATTTATATGCCCTTTATCGGAAATTATTAGAGTATCATCAAGAAAAGGGGTTTTGATTTCAGCGTTAAAAGAGGCTTTTTCTGCATTTATATTGATGTTTTCTGCCGTAAGTGTGTTTTTGTTAAATTCAATAACGAGTCTGCCGGCGGAAATTTCAGGGAGTTTCCTGTAATCAAACGGTTTTGGTGTCTTTTTATCCTTGTTTTTGCGAGTCAAGACGGATATTTTGTCAACGTTGATTGTTATTAAATCCGCCTGAATTATGCTTTTGGAAAAATCAAGGAGATTAATATCAGCGTATAAATCTTTAATTTCGCCTGTACCGGCAGCGGAAAGTTCCGGCACATCCAGCTTTACGTGTAATAGAGGCGTTGTTTTCAGCTTTACTCTGTCAGAACTTATTTTTATACCTGTCTGCTTGCAGATGTAATTTTCCAGACTGTTCACATTACTGTTAAATACCGGCGGAAGAATAAACAAAAAGCAAAAATATGCTACCGCTGCAATTAAACCCAAGAAACTAAAAATATATAAAAATAAGTTTTTAATAAATTTCATAATCCAAGTTTATTATAATACAATTAATAAAAATAATAACACTATGCTTGTAGAGTGTGTTAATTTATGGTAGACTTGATTCTGTATAAAGTTGTTTTATACAAAAGAAGGAGAATAGTATGTCTACAAAAGAATTTTTTACAAATTCCGAAGAATTGAAAAAGCTTTATTCAGCAGCACGTGCAACTATCACGGCACCGTTTTTCGGAAACAATGTTGAGGAAGTTAAATCTGTATCCGAAGCTTATAAGCTTGCGAAAAACAGTCCGGGAACTATAGAACTTACCGGCATGCCTGTTTATAAACCTGAAAAAATAGGGCTTCCGCAAGGCGCAAACCAGTTATTGTTTAATGACGGAACTGTTGTCGGACGCTGTGCCGCAGCAAGAAAAATCGTCGGCGAACCAAATTGCGATTTGAAATACCTGCTTCCGATTATCCGTGAAGCTATTTACAATACCCGCGACAGATTGATGTATAAGACAGAAGTCGTTGTCGGGTTAGAAGAAGACTTTATGGTTAAGGCGCATTTGATGATTCCGGAAGGCTTTGAAAATATTATGTACTCCTGGATGCTCAATTTCCAGTATATAAATGAAAAATATGCGGATATGTATGCAAATTCGAGAGAAATTCCTGACGGCGATATTTTTGTATTTTCTGATCCTGACTGGACTCACCCTGATTTTCCTTACGGTTTGACATTCTTTGATCCTGAGCACAACTGCGCCGCAATCTTAGGTATGAGATACTTCGGGGAACACAAAAAAGGTACCCTGACTCTTGCCTGGGGCTGCGCTGCCCGTAACGGTTATGCTTCCTGCCACGGCGGTATGAAACGTTACAATCTTGATGGCGGAAAATCCTTCCAGGTCGCAGTATTTGGTCTTTCAGGCTCCGGAAAATCCACAATTACACACGCTAAACATAATAATAAATACGATATTACAGTTCTTCACGACGACGCATTTATTATTAATGTTCAGGACAAATATTCAATCGCACTTGAACCTGCTTACTTTGATAAAACAGCAGATTACCCGATTGGATGCGACGATAACAAATATATCTTAACCCAGCAAAATGCCGGTGCAATTGCGCTTGCAGACGGCAAAGTCGTTTCTATTACAGAAGATATCAGAAACGGTAACGGTCGTGCTGTTAAATCAAAACTCTGGTCACCAAACAGAGTCGACAGAATTGACCAGCCGATTAACGCTATCTTCTGGCTGATGAAAGATCCGACAATTCCGCCGGTATTGAAACTTTCAGGAGCTTCTTTAGGTTCTGCAATGGGCGCAACCCTTGCAACTAAACGTTCCTCAGCAGAAAGACTCGCCGCAGGTGTTGACCCTAACGCGCTGGTTGTTGAACCTTATGCAAATCCTTTTAGAGTTTACCCTCTATCTGTGGATTATACAAGGTTTAAACAGTTGATTGCGGATGGCGTTGACTGCTACATCTTGAATACCGGTGAATTTATGGGTACAAAGGTTAAACCTGCCCACACTCTCGGTATTATTGAAGCAATCGTTGAAGGTTCAGCTAAATTCCATAAATGGGAAAACTTCTCAGATATCGAAATTATGGATGTTGAAGGCTTCGACGCTTCTTTCTCTAATAAAGAATACGCTTCTCAATTCGTTGCACGTATGAAAGATAGAATTGATTTCGTAAAATCAAGAGAAACTGAAAAAGCAGGTCTGGATAAACTTCCGTCTGACGCTCTTGATGCTCTTGAAGCTGTTGTTAAAGAAGCATCGTCTTTAGCAGGTGTTTAGGTAAATTCCTAAATAAATCCAGAAGTGCCGGATTAATTTTATCCGGCACTTCTTTGCTTATTGTCTATGAAAAACCTGTAAAAGGCTTTCCGTCTTTGCCTTTCAGAGGTAACTTCGATTCCCCGGTTTTGTCAAGTGTATAGACGGGATTTTTTAAATAAATAAGTGGTATCGGATTTGAATCTTTATTGTTAAAAACTGAAGGTTTTGGAATGTGATAATCTATTGGTTGCTTCCCGCAAATTATACGCAGTAAATTCTTTTTTTGATTTTTAACTTCTTCTTTCAACACAATTGCAGCTTCATTGTACAACTGAGCAAACATTTCTGATTTTGTCAGGCTGTTACTTGAATCTGCATATCTTTGCACTGTTCCGCCGACTTTGTATGCACGTGCTTCATCTTGAATAGCTCGAAGAAGGGTTTTAAGGAGACTGAAATTATCTAAATTGCAGTGTGGAAGTAAAACATCCTGTCGGATAATTGTCCTTATAGTTTCATGGAGTTTTTCCCGACTTTTAAATCCTGTCTGTTTCAATAATCCGGAAAGTCCCGCTTTGTACTCTGTTATTCCTGACAATGCAGATTTGCCGAGTTTAGACAGATCCAAAAGTTTAAGTTGAAAATCTGTCATTGTGTCATTATAATAATCTGATGTTGAATTTATCAATTGTTCATATTGTTTTTGTGACATCCTTTTTAAATAAATGTTCCTAATTTTTGCATACGAGGAAACATTGTTGTATAAAACGTGCTCAAGCTCGTGTGACAAAGTATTCAGGGCATCCGTAGGCGTTGCATCGTTGATTCTTAAACTTAGTAATGTTTTTCCGTTTTTGCCGGGTGGGACGACTGTTGATTTACTGTGCTCAAAGCTATTTTGAATGCTTTCCTCCGTCATTTTCAAATTCTCTTTCGCAAAAGTGTTAAAACTTTGAAAATCATCAGAAATAATAATTTTGGAAGCCTTCTTTTTACCTATTGTCTGTTCAAGAAGTTTGGAAACTCTGCTTATTTCAACTTTTCCATTGGTTTGCTGAATTTCGTCCGCGAGGGTGCATCCTATTTTTTCGCAGTTTTTCATAATTCCTTTTTTTGTCATAACTCCGGTGATGTTGTAAACCAGTCGCCCTATGCTAACCATTATTTTCTCCTACAAAATTTTTAGTTAAACATAATAATAAAGTTGTGTCAAAAAATAAATTGCGTTGAAAAATTTTTGTGTAGTGAAATGTTACAATTTGAAATAATATAAAAAAGAACCGCTTAACAATTAAGCCGGTTCTTTTTTGAGTATTTACTGTTGTGTTTTATTATTCAACTTCGATAGCGCTAACAGGGCAAGCTTCTGCAGCTTCTTTTACACTGTCCATGTTATCAGCAACAGCTGATTCATCAACCTGTGCAACACCGTCTACTGAAAATACTGCGTCGCAAATTGATTCGCAAGCGCCGCATCCGATACAAGAATCGTTAACTTTAACTGTCATTTTTAATTCTCCTTATTGATTATCACTTATGTGAATTTCTTCACAACGACATTATATAATAAACAAATTAAAATATCCAGTCTTTTATAAATTTTGCAACATTATCAAATCCTACAAGTGTTCCAAGGTCACCGCCTTCTGTTTTTTTGTTGTATATAAGCACAGGAACTTTTTCTCTTGTGTGGTCGGTTCCCGGAACGCACGGATCGCACCCGTGGTCTGCCGTAATTATGAATAAGTCATCATCTGTCAGAGCCGGAAGAATTTCTGAGAGGTATCTGTCAATTTCTTCAATGGCTTCACCGTAACCTTTGGCGTTATTTCTGTGACCGTAGAGCATATCCGTATCCACAAGATTTGTAAATATCAGAGAAGCGTGAGGGCTGATCTGTAAAGAGGCTTTGTCGTATGCTATTTCATTAAGAGGTAACTCCTTCTTAATTGCTTTTAATGTCAATTCTAAGCCTTCTTTATTTGAACCTGTATGGATGGCATGAGTAATTCCGGATTTTGAAAATATATCTTCAATTTTTCCGATACCGATAACCTGTCCGCCGTTATCCTTAATCTCGTTTAAAAGCGTGTGTTTCGGTACCATTGAATAATCTCTTCTGTCTTTAGAAATTCTGGTTGGTTTCCCGTCAATAATTTTGTAAGGTCTTGCGATTACGCGGGAAACGTTGTAATTCCCTTCATCAAGTATGCGGCGCGCAATTTCACACCATTTATAAAGCGTTTCAAGCGGGATTAAATCAGTATCTACAGCAATTTGAAAAACGCTGTCAGCAGAGGTGTAAACAATCGGAAATTTAGTCGAATGATGTTCTTCATTTAATTCTTCAATAATAGCGGTTCCGCTTGCAGGTTTGTTGGCTAAGATCCCGCCGCAATTTGTTTCTTTAATAAATTTTTCAATAAGTTCAACAGGAAACCCTTCCGGATATGTTGAAAATGGTTTTTCGGAGATAAGCCCTGCAATTTCCCAATGCCCTGTTGTGGTATCCTTGCCTTTTGATTTTTCAATCATGGTGCCGTATTTAGCTATAGGGGTATCAGTTTTTTCAATACCCTTAAATTCCTGAATATTTCCGAGTCCCATTTGAGAAAGATTTGGAACATTCAAACCATTGTTGAACTCGCAAACATGTTTAAGCGTATTGCATTCCGGAATGTCGTTAAATTCTCTGCAATCATCCATAGCGCCGATACCCATTGAATCTATAACAACAACTATAGCTCTTTTCATACTTTACCCCCTGTTATGTCTTATCTGTATTTATATTTTAGCATAAATCTCCATAAAATATGTTATCGGAAGAAACAAGTTCTCCAACTTCTTCATTACGTTCACTTTTTCTTTTTTATTGCGATGAAAAAAGAAAAAGTGAACCGAAAAAGA
>CALUVR010000024.1 GCA_944324285.1 Candidatus Gastranaerophilales bacterium
CCGCCCCCTCACCCTTACCCTCTCCCGTAGGGAGAGGGTAAAAGAAAACCTCAGTCCCTCAAGCACAACGCATAGAGAGGCGCAAGACTCGATGCCTCGTCTGTGCCCTTTGTATCCCGCAAGTGGAGAGGGTAGAAAAGTCCTATTCACGCATCCCCATTCACTTTTAAACTGTGATGAGCGGCTGAAACGCGGCAGCAATAGTTAGATGTAAATATTTTTTAACATCCTAGCAAAATAATTTATTTAGATGAGTTAATATAACATTAAATTAGTTATACTCTAGTAAACACGTGAATGATGAGAAGAATGCAAATTTGTGTTTTTCTAAAGTAGTGTAGAGGATAAAGATTATGGTCGATAACAGGTCAGCAGGGTATTTCGGGATTGGCGGCGCCTTCAATTTTAAAAGCGGCGATATATCCGGAACTGCCGCCAGAACCCAGGATGATAAAATGGGACAGGGCGGTGAATATTTTGCCCAGCAGAAAAAAGAAGAAGAGGAGTTTCAGGAAGGGCATGAGCACTATATGGATAGAAGCGCCGTACTCCGCGCAACTTTGAATTCTCTTGCCATGATGAATGTTGCCAATGTTATCAATGCCAAAAAATTAGAAATGGAGAAAAACTCCCAAAAAAGAAAAAACGATATCAGTAAAAGTAAACACGGGGAAAGTGATATCGAAGAATCTGTAAATTTGTCAAGTGATGATGATGAGCTGATTGATGATATAGTTGATTAAGCGAAGATTGATTGTTTTTCTTCAGTTTTTTCTTCTTTTTTGTGGTTGCCCATCAATAATTCACCGTGGTAGAAAGGATTTGATCCTTTTTTATCTTTACTTGCAGCAAGACTGATGAGGCTGTTGAATTTAGGGGTCGGGTTTTTCTGTTCCTGAACGGTTGTTTCGTTTACCGCAATTGTCATTTTGCCTTCAACATTTTTCTGAACGTTTTGTGCTGCTTTTGTATTCAATGTATGAATCGCATTCATTGCTTCCTGACTCAACTGGATCTGGAGTCCTGAATTGTTAAGAGCGATTTGTTTTTGCATATTTGTGTCAATTTTATTGTTATAAAGGTCAATACCAAGCTCTCTTGGCTGGAAGAAATTATAGTTGTCAGCAGTTTTATACTGGCTGTTTTTTTCTGCCGCGCGTTTAAGAATTTCCTGAGAAACCTGATTTAAGGTTGCTCTGTCAATACCTAAATTGTAATTTTGTGAAACACTTAATGCCATTAGTAATATATCCCTTTATAATTTCCTTACTTTATATATATCGGGCGGAGAGGCTGAAAACTTTAACAATTGAATTATTTTTGTAACATGTCTTAATATTTGTTCAAAAACATGGCAATTATAAAGTAAAGAAATTTTTTATATATATACAATATATAATTTGAGAGATGTATTATGGATATTCCAAAATTAAATTACACACTAAGTCAAATAAATAACGTTTTAGGCAGCACCATAGGCGCGGTTGAGGATCGTCAGCAGGGTGCTGACACCGGAACTTCCATAATGAATTTCGGATTAAATGTATTAAACGGAGCTGTACGAAACGAAGTAGCTTATGATATGCGTCGGACGACAGGTTCCAACTTAGGTTTTCTAATAAACAATATGGCTGGATACGGTTCAGAGGAAGCTAATATTAAGGGTATGAACGGGCTTCTCGGGGCGTCAGTATTTAATGCAGTTACATCGCCTTGGGGCTGGGGCGGCGGCTTCTTTGGCGGCGGCTGTTGTGCTCCACCGCCGATGCCAATGGGCGGCTGCTGCGGAATGGGCATGTTCGGAGGCGGATTTATGGGCGGTCCGACATTTGCAAGTCCGGGAGTACTCGGAGGAGTATTTGGAGGGGTTGCAATGCCATCTACTTTAGCAACGCCTTATTTTGGTTCAGGCTTTAGCGTATTCCAGACAAACAGATTTTTCTGCTAGGGTTAATTTAGCAGAGTAAAAAGTATTATTTTTCAAAAAACGTATCCTCATAATCCTTGAGTTTTTTGATTAATGATACTTTTTTATTGAGTTAAATTCCTTCGCCCTGCTTTTTAAAAAGTGAAGAGTTCAACAATAATAAGTATCATAGTTGGGCAGGTATGCCCAACCGACATGTCTTTTTGCATCCCTTTATAAGGGAGGTGGCGCGTATGCACCGGAGGGTTTTCTCTAATACCCCTCACCCTGCCCTTCTCTCAGAGGGAGAGGAGGGAAAAGTCATTGCGAGGAGCAAAGCGACGAAGCAATCCAGCCTTTTAAACACGTGATGAGTGAAAAGTGAAGTGTGAAGGGTTCAACAATAATAAGTATCATAGTTGGGCAGTTATGCCCAACCGACTAGTTCACATCCATTTACAAGGGAGGTATAAATTATATACCCTCTCCCCTTGCGGGAGAGGGTGGGACGAAGTCCCGGGTGAGGGGTAATATTACAAATAGAAGCTTATCACTTTTTCAGTATGTTCACTTTTTCTTTTTGGGCGATGAAAAAAGAAAAAGTGAACCGAAAAAGAAAAACACGCAAAAGTTTCCAGCGTCGCTGCGCGCCGCGGGATCAAACGGAAGTAGTTGAAGGCGGAGCCTTCAACCTTATATGCTCGCTATCGTGCTAGCGCACACGCTCACATGAAAACCCTCTGGCACTTACGTGCCACCCTCAGCACAAGGCATACAGGGTCGCAAGACTCGTTACCTCGTCTACTCCCTTTGTATCCCGTACTGGGGAGAGGGAAGTAAAAAAAACTTAAACTATTCAACTAAAATCATTTCCCAGTCTTTTGCAGTTTTCTCAAGGATTGTTTTAGTATCGGCTTTGTTCAAAAGAACCTGTTGGACTGATGTATTAATTAGATTGTTGATATCTTTCTGGTTTCTGGAAGATTGAAATACCGGTTCGACTCTGTCAAGTTGTCGCGCACTGATAATACGGGCTTTTGCCATTAAGTCGTTTTCATCATATTTTGTATAAAAATCATCCTGCAGTGCTTTATTATT
Source organism: Candidatus Gastranaerophilales bacterium (assembly GCA_944324285.1). Classification (GTDB taxonomy): domain Bacteria; phylum Cyanobacteriota; class Vampirovibrionia; order Gastranaerophilales; family Gastranaerophilaceae; genus Scatousia. The sequence goes on from CALUVR010000024.1 coordinate 3,005, forward strand.
TGTTGCGATTACATTGGTAAGTTTTGCGATTTTCAGCTGGTTTTGTTCGTTTGTTAAAAAGAGCGCAAACTTGAGGGCTTCATCTTTATGTTTAGCTTTCAAAGGGATTATAAAATTCATCAGTGAAAAGTCGTTTTGTCCGAGTTTGCCTGTAATTTGAGGCGCAACATCCGTAACTTTATAGATTGAAGGTGCATTTTCTTTAATCATTGTGAGAAAATTTGCGCCTGCCTGAAAAAGCACGATATTTCCTGACATATATTTTTCCAAAGCTTCACGGTGGGTTTGGGTGACGGATTCTTTCGGAATGAGGTCTTTGGCGTATAGAGTTTTGAAAAACTCAAATACCTGTATCGATGTGTTGGAAGTTATTGTATTTGCTGAACTTACACCGTATTTGTTTAGAATTTTGAGCATTGTATCATTTTCCGTAATGTTTGGCAAAAATACATAAGTGCCTGTTTTTTCTTTTATTAAAGGTGCAATTTCGCCTATTTCTTCATAAGTTTTTGGAACTTTTACGCCTGCTTTTTCTATCAAATTTTTATTATAAATTGTGACTGCAGATGTTGCGTACCACGGGATTGAATAGAGTTTGCCGTTGTATTCAAGTGATTTTAGAATTCCTTGATTAAATTGAGTCGTTTTATTTTTATCGATTTCGGACAATGTACCTTTCTGGGCCAGAGTTGCCGTGAAATCAGGGTTAAGGTTAATTAAATCCGGTGGGTTGTCGCTCAAGACTGAAGCCAGGGTTCTTTTTTCACCTTCAGAGAAAGGTACGTCAATCCATTTGATTTTAATCTCAGGATTTTCTTTTTCAAAATCTTTTATGACCCCGTTCATATAATCTGAAAAATCGCTCATCTGTAGAGTCCAGACTATTACTTCGTTTTGGTTTGTGTCTTTTTTAGGTGCGCAATAAATGGCACAGAGTGAAATTATAAGGATAATCAGAGCAGAGATAAGTTTTTTCATTTTAAGCCCTCTTTTACCGGAGTAATAATTTTTATTTTCGAGGCGATAGCGTGAGCAGGGCGGAAGCCTGTCCGAGAAAATAAAATTATTACTCTGTTTGAATTAATGTTCTTTAATGCTACAATTATACTATGAATAATCTTTTTACGGAACTGGAAAATCAAAATAAGCAGATTCCGCTGGCGGAACTTTTAAGACCAAAAACAATTGAGGAATTTTTGGGGCAGAGCAATGTTGTGTCGCCAAACAGTCCTATTTTAAATCTTTTAAAAACGAACAGGCTGTTTTCTATGATTTTCTGGGGAACTCCGGGGTGTGGCAAGACGACCCTTGCGCGGCTGATTGCAACAAAAACCAATGCGAATTTTATTGAAATTTCCGCGGTGACGTCAGGTGTTAAGGATATAAAAGATGCGGTTGAGAACGCGAAAATGGCGCTCAGGAGCGGAACTAAGACTATTCTTTTTATTGATGAAATTCATCGTTACTCAAAGACCCAGCAGGACGCACTTCTTCCTCATCTGGAGAACGGAACTTTATTTTTAATAGGTTCTACTACTGAAAATCCTTCTTTTCAGGTTGTGCCGGCACTTTTGTCAAGGGTTCAGGTTGTACGATTGAATTCCATTGATGATGAGAGTATGCAAAAGATTATTATGCGCGGTTTTTCGTATCTTGCAAAACATTATGTTCCGATGGACTGTGAGGGCGGGGTGCTGGATTTTATAGTAAACCTTGCAAGAGGGGACGCACGATATGCACTTAATGTTGTGGAAAACGCTTATTTTGCAAGCGATTTGATTGATGGCAGACGTAATCTTACGGTCAGAATTATTGAAGAAATTTGCCAGAAGCGAAATACACGTTATTCGCAGCAGGAGCATTACGATTGTGCTTCGGCTTTTCAGAAGAGTTTGCGCGGCTCAGATGCGGATGCGGCTGTTTATTATCTTGCCAAAATGATTGCGGCGGGTGAAGATCCGAGGTTTATTGCAAGACGCTTAATTGTTTGTGCGGCAGAGGATGTCGGGAATGCGGATCCGAACGCCTTAAATGTTGCGGTTAGTGCTTATAAGGCTGTGGAGCTTGTAGGGCTTCCGGAGGGCAGAATTCCGCTTGCGCAGGCTGTAATATACGTTGCACGCGCTCCGAAATCAAACGAAGCGGCTTGTGCAATTGACGCCGCGCTCACAGATATTGAAAACGGCAAGGATTTTGCACCGCCCATGCATTTAAGGGATGCGCATTATAAAGACGCGAAAAAATACGGTTTTGGCATTGGTTATGTTTACTCGCACGATGCTCCCGATTTCGAACAGCAGTTTCTGCCTGATGAACTTGTCGGAACAAAATACGTGAAGGATTGATTAGTAAGTTACAACGATACTGAGGCGCTAAGGTAAGAAAGCCAAAAAGACGATAAGTGCAATAAAGATGTGAAGGGTAGGGGGTGCAGGGGTAATTTAGTTGCAAAGATGAATGCATGAAAAGTTGAATGGGTTTTATTAAATTCTCTCTCCCCTTGAGGAAGAGGGGAGGGGGTGAGGGGTAAAAGAGAAAACCCTCCGGCGCATACGCGCCACCTCCCTTATAAAGGGATGCAAAAAGACATGTCGGTTGGGCATACCTGCCCAACTATGATACTTATTATTGTTGAACTCTTCACCCTTCACTTTTCACTCATCACGTGTTTAAAAGGCTGCAATCGTATAACCGCACAGAATACGGCATATACATATTTACGTCATCCGGGGCTAAGACCCGGGATTGCATAGTCGTTACATTTGACAATTTTGCGATTCCGCATAGCTTGAAAAACAAGATTTCAGCATACGCTTCAATCAGTTTTTCTACGCTTCCGGAATGACGAGTTTATTCTGTTTCCTATCCTTTTAAAGGAGTTGTGTGTAAACGCCGGAGACATTACACATTTCTTCCCTCTCTGCACGGGAGAGGGAAGAAATGAAAACCTTTCAACTTTTCACCCATTCAACTATTCAACTAAATTAAACGGATTGTTTTTTGCAAGAGTTTTTAATTTTTCCAGGCGCGCCTTGACAACCGGGGCTTTGTGCGAATTCGGCTTTTTCAGAAGAAATTTTCTGTAATATCTCTGCGCCTCAATTCGTTTCCCCAGTTTGTCAAAACACGTTCCTATGCCTAAATAGGCTCTGTAAAATTCGGGGTTGAGTTTAATTATTTTGTTATAAAGAAGGCTGGCTTCTTTATAGTCGTGAAGTTTCATCAGTAGGTCGGCTTTTTTTTCGTATGCTTTTATGTATTTTGGCGAATTTTCAATAAGTTTCTGGTAAATCATAAGCGCCATATCAGCTTCATCACACATTTCGTGTGATATTCCGAGTTGTAAAATCGCGTCAGGCTTTTCAGGGTTAATCTGAATAGCCTGAACAAAACTTTTTATGGCTCCGCAAGGGATTCCTTCCGCAAGGTGGCACAGTCCGAGTTCATAAAACGCTTCATAAAAATCAGGTTTAATTTCGGTTGCTTTTTCTAAATATTTTATTGCTTTTGCATAATTTTCAAGCGCTTTGTAGCATAAACCCAGCCCGTAGTAAGAATTTTCATCATTACGGTTTATTAAAATCGCATTTAGGTAATGAGAAACAGCTTCCTGATAGGAATTTTTTAACCTTAGAGCGTCTGCGAGCATACAAAAATTTACCTTTATTTCATCAGTTTTCTGTTTAGTATTTGGTTTTGTCTGTTTTGCCGCCATTTATCCTCTCTTTACTTTTTTAATTCTACTTTTTTTTCTGTCCGTATAGAACAATCTATGGATTTATAAGCTCATCAATCGTTGGATTTATTATTTTGGTTGTGGTATAACTTTGATATGAGATGGCTTTTAATTTTCATGATTATGATGTGCGGGATGTGTGTTTGGGCAGACTCCGGCGAGGTTTCGCTGGAGGGTGTAAAGCCGGAAAAAATAGAGCTTCCGAAAACAGATGTGAAAAAGAAAAGTTCGCTTATCCTGAATGACGCTCAAGTCATGCAGGAATTAGTTAAAATGCAGAAAGATAAAGACCTTGAAGATATTGAAAAACTCTGGAAAGGTACTGTGGAGAATAATCAGGTTATAGAATTTGCCCTGAAAAAACTTGCGACCCCCGAAAGCCAGAGAAGAATTCATTCATCTCTTATGTCAAAAACGTTATCTGCACTTGTTGCAGGAGCCTCTTTTGCTCCTTCGATGATTGGAGCGGATTACCTCGTTCAAAGCAGTGCATTTGCTGCAGGTCGTCTTGCGCAGAATTTGATTAACAAAAAAAATCTCCCGACTGAAATTCCGATTACTGATACCGAACTCATTGAGCTTGCGGGATTGATTGAAAATTTGCAGGATAAAATTATCAACGCCTATTACAACTACAAAGGTGCGCTCACTCAATTAAAAGAAACACGCTCAAAGCTTCTTCTTTATAATAAAAATTATACAAACGCGCTGGAAAGAGATGATTTACTTGAGATTACGATTTCCTCCTCATTATACGATAATATGGCGCTTGAAGAATTTTACTATATGCAGATGGCTAAAAAATACCATATTGAACTCCAGCGTCTTGCTGGTAAAAAGGTCGTGGACGGGCTTAATATGTACCAGTATAACTATAATACGACTTTGTTTAAGGGAGGTGCTAAAGAATGAAGAAATTTTTGACCCTCTCGTTTGTAATATTTTTGGCTGTGGCTCCTGCCTTTAGTATAACTCTGGATGATCTGGAACTTCAGGGTCCAAAACTTCCTGCTTACCGTGTTGGGCTTACTGATAAGCCCGAAAATCCTTACGTTGAAGTGAAGCAGAATGTTGAAAAGAAAATTGAAAAGAAAGAAGTTAAGGCGGAAAATGAAAATGTTAATAGTGATGAATATACTTACGCTGATTTAAGTATTAAAAAGATGTCAATGGAAATCTCAAAAGAACTTGAGCTTGAAGAATCGGATATGATGGGAGATTTATCGGTTCTGTGGCAGGGTGCTGCGTCAAAAAGCGATACCATAAGCTTTGCGCTCTATAAACTTGCAAATCCTGATGAAAATAAACCTGATGAAAAATCAGTTAAAAAGGTTCTTATGAATATCGCAAGTATGTCAACCCTCGTTGGTGCCGGCATGGGTAACCCTATGCTTGCAACAGGTTCTATTTTGGGGAGCAGTATTCTGGGGATTTTTTCACAGGATACAAAAGCTCTGAATTATAAATATACAAAAGTTACCGATGCTGATATGATTATCCTTATCAGAAAAATTGAAGATTTGCAGCAGAATACGGTTAATCTCTATTACGACTATATGACAGCAAAGAAAATGGTTGATTTGCTTGTAAAAGTTGCAGAACAGCGCAAGAAAAATTATGACAATGCTCAGGAGCAGTCCAGAGAAGTAATTTTAATTACTGATGCTTATTATAGAACCGCGATTGATGATTTGAACAAGGCTCGCGCAAATTTTAATGCAAAGCGTGCCGCACTGGAACAATTTGTCGGAAATGATGTATTTACCCAGTTTGAAAAAGCGCTTGCGGAAAGAGATAAGAAGAAAAATGATTAAATTCATCCCTTATGAAGTCCTTACAGGAAAAGAAAATATGCAAAAAGACAGTGACCTGTTGGATTTTGCAATTTCCGAAAAACTTTCTTATCCGATATTCAGACTTTATGGCTGGCGCCCTGCCTGTATTTCACTCGGGCGGAACCAGCAAGACTCTTTTATAGATAAAAAGTTTCTTAAAGATACTAATATAGATGTGGTTAAAAGGCTCACCGGAGGACGCGCTCTGCTTCATGATGACGAAATTACATACAGTTTTATCTGCCCTATTTCATATCTAAACCACGGTGAAAATGTTACTAAATCTTATATAGAAATATCGCAAATTCTTATTGAAAAGTTTGCAAAACTGGGTATAGAACTGGATTTTGGAGGTTCAAAACCTGTAAATACAAAGTTTGATTACTGTATGCTGATATCAACAGGCGCAGATTTATGTTACAGTGGGAAAAAGCTTATAGGTTCCGCCCAGTGCAGAAAAGAAGGTTATATTCTCCAGCACGGGTCGATTTTATACAATTACAACCGTCAATTGCTTGAAAAAATCTTCCACGAAAATGTTTCAACGGATGCCATTACTTCCATAAAAGAAATTAATCCAAAACTTTCCAGACAGCAGGTAATTGACGCATTGAGTGATACTGTCCTTTGATAGGTAACCCACCTCCCTTGCGGAAGATGGGCGGGGGGAATAGAGAAAAATCCTCCGGCGCATTTGCGCCTTGCTATGAGTCATATTACCCTATCCTCCAGGCGGGAGAGGGTGTCCGAAGGACGGGTGAGGGGGATAATCGTGAAGGGTGAAGCGAGAGGGTGTAAAAGATAAAACCCTCCGTCGTTAACGCACCACCTCCCTTACGAAAGGAGGCAAATCATATCCCCTCGCCCCTTGAGTGATAGGAAATAAGTGAATTTTTCATCTTTTAAACTGCTTTATATTGAACCACTCACTACTCACCATTCACCCTTCACATAGAAAAAGGCTGGATTGCTTCGCTATCGCTCGCAATGACGTTTAATTCCCTCGCTGACCGGAGAGGGTAAGGGTGAGGGGGCTGTACAATGGGTCTTATTATTATTGAGCCCTTCACTCCTCACTCTTCACTTTTTTAAAAGCCTTCCTCTGTTCTTTTGCATAACCTGAATTGTAACAAATGTTAAGCTTTGTTTTTTTAATTATGCAATTTTAAAAGGCAAAAATTCTTTATATATATAAGGGGATTAAAAAATTTAATTCAGGAGATTAAAAAGGAATTATGTTTAACGGGGTAACAAATATACCGAATATGGTTGCGTTTAATTTTCTCAAGCCTTGGTCTTGGACTTCGAACTACGGCAATCAAATTCAATTTAATTATCAGGATATGGATGTTCCTCCGCAGATTGCATATATGGCACAAAATGCAATGAACCCTGCATTCTGGGCTAATTATAACCTTATGACATCAATGCAGCCGATATTACCTTTTACATTGAATGATTTTACAAATCAGCAGGCAATCAATAATTCATATCAACAAGGGTATCAGCTTGGTGAAAGATTGAAGCTCCAAAGTACGCTTCAAACGGTCAGCGGTAATTTAAATTCAGTAAAACAGAGCGTAAATTCCCTGCTTCAAAGAGAGAATTTGCCGGCAGATAAAAAACGTGAACTTGAAGAAATAAATAAAAAGATTGAAAAACTTGAAGAAAAACTTCAAAAAATTGCGTCTGAAGCCCAGGTAAATGATCCTACCAAGACAAAAGAACAGTTGGAAGCAATACTTGGAGAAATATTGGAATTGACCAATAAGGCAACGGAAATAGCGAAGAGTTTGCCGGATGAAGAACCTGACGCGACTGACGCAACAGCGCCGACAGATGCGACAGAGCCGACGGCGGCAACGGGTGCAACAGGCGCAACGGAGCCGACAGGTGCAACAGATGCGACAGAGCCGACAGAGGCAACCGATGCTGCATTGTCAGATGAAGAAGCAACTGAAAAATACCAGTTAAATCAGGTATGCTTAATGCTTGATAAAGCAATAGACGGTCCCGGAACGGATTATGACGGCGAGCAGGGGATGAAAACGGTTCTGGAAGCTTTTGTAACTCCTGACAATGTTGTGGAACTCTGGGAACACTGGGATAAGACATACGGTCAACAGGGTGCATATAAAGACGATGAGGACGGATTTATAGAAACATTGATGGATGAATGTGAATTCGGACAGAAAGAAGAAATTGCAACAATTCTTATTAACGCACTTGAATTAAGAGCGCTGCAAAAAGGAATTGATGTAGACGCTGAACTTACAGCAGCAAGGCGCGCAGCAAAATCCAACTGGCTCGGATGGAGTGACAGCGATGATATCCAGAAAACGTTGAAAGCACTCTATGAAAAAGTCAAATAGAATTTGTACTCCTGTATAAGGGGCAAGAAAAGGTTATTTTTTAGTAATTCCTCAATTTGTTAAAAGGTGAAGCAGCTCATGCTGCGGTAAGTAGTGTAGGTTATTATATGCCTCCTTGAGTTTATCGGGGAGGCGTTCTTTTGGTTCAGGCATAAGTGGGGATACTTAATTGCGAGCGGTAGCGAAGCATAAAAGTGAATAGTGAATAGTGAATGGTGATTGGTTCAACAATAATTCGTCAGTTTAAAAGATAAAAGGTTGAATAGTCTTCTCCCCTCTCCCCTTGCGGGAGAGGGTGGCACGAAGTGCCAGGTGAGGGGTGTTTGTGGGAGAGGTACAAAATTGCAATGCCGCCGCGTGCAACGACAAAGAGATTCCGTGGATTATTGTTGGGCAGGTATGCCCAACCGACAGTCCCTCACCCTTATCCTCTCCCGTCAGCGAGGGAATTAAACGTCATTGCGAGCGATAGCGAAGCATAAAAGTGAAAAGTGAATAGTGAATGGTGATTGGTTCAACAATAATTCGTCAGTTTAAAAGATAAAAGGTTGAATAGTCTTCTTCCCTCTCCCCTTGCGGGAGAGGGTGGCACGAAGTGCCAGGTGAGGGGTGTTTGTGGGAGAGGTACAAAATTGCAATGCCGCCGCGTGCAACGACAAAGAGATTCTGTGGATTATTGTTGGGCAGGTATGCCCAACCGACAGTCCCCCGGAATGACGTCAACGGTGTAAGAGAAGATTTTCAAAAACGTCATTGTGAGCGGTAGCGAAGTAAAAAAGTGAATAGTGATAAGATTTATTATTGTTGAACCATTCACTACTCACTATTCACCCTTCACTTTAAATAATTTTCAAGTTCACCTGATTTATACAATGCCTCTAAATCAGTATATCCTCCGACATATTTGTCGTTGATGATTATCTGCGGCACGGTTGATATTGAACAGTTAAATTTTTTGCCTATTTCATCACACATTTCATCAAAAGAATCTTCCACGTTGTGTTCAATGTAATCAAGTTTCAGCATTTGTAAAAGTTTTTTCGCCTTAACACAAAAAGGACAAAGTTCAGTTGTGTATATTTCAATTTTATTCATAAAAACTCCTTATCTATGCACTTTTTGATTATACTACAAAAACTTAAAGAACTTAATGTATTTTGTTGAAAATAAACTTGTTTATGCGATAATTTTAATGAGGCTAAATGTAAATAGCAGAAGTACACAATTATATAAAAAGGAAAAACAAAATGGCAAGAAAAACTCCATTAGAAAAAATCAGAAACATTGGTATTGCCGCACACATTGATGCAGGTAAAACCACTACTACTGAGCGTATCTTGTTCTACACAGGTAAAACCCATAAAATCGGTGAAGTTCACGACGGTGCTGCCGTAACCGACTTTATGGAACAGGAACGTGAAAGAGGTATCACAATTCAATCAGCAGCAGTTACAGCTGAATGGAAAGGACATCAGATTAACATTATTGATACTCCGGGGCACGTTGACTTTACAATTGAAGTTGAACGTTCTTTGCGTGTATTAGACGGTGTTGTTGCAGTATTCTGTGCTGTAGGCGGTGTTCAATCTCAATCTGAAACTGTCTGGAGGCAGGCTAACAGATACGAAGTTCCGCGTATGGTTTTCGTTAACAAAATGGATAGAACAGGCGCAGACTTCTTCAGAGTAGTTAGCCAGATTAAAACAAGATTAGGCGCTAATGCTGTTCCTATTCAGCTTCCTATCGGCGCTGAAGATAAATTCACAGGTCTTATTGACCTTATGACTATGAAAGCCGAAATCTATACTAACGATTTGGGTACAGATATCAGAGAAGAAGAAATTCCGGCTGAATTAGCAGATAAAGCTAAAGAATACAGAGATGCAATGGTTGAAGCTATTGCTTCCGAAGATGACACTTTGATGGAAAAATTCTTTGAAGATCCTGAATCAATTACGGTTGATGAATTGAGAGCAGGCTTAAGAAAAGCTGTTTGCGAAAACAAAATTGTTCCGGTTTGCTGCGGAACTGCTTTCAAAAACAAAGGTGTTCAGCTTCTTCTTGACAACGTTGTTTACTATATGCCGTCACCTGTTGACGTAAAAGCTATTGAAGGTGAACTTGAAGACGGAACTAAAACTCAAAGACATTCATCTGATTCAGAACCGTTCTCAGCACTTGCTTTCAAAGTTATGACAGACCCTTATGTAGGTCGTTTGACCTTCTTAAGAGTATATTCAGGTGTAATCACATCAGGTTCTTACGTTCTCAATGCAACAAACGGTAAAAAAGAACGTATCGCAAGATTGGTTCGTATGTATGCAGACCAAAGACTTGAAGAACAGGAAGTTTACGCAGGCGACATCTGTGCTGCAGTTGGTTTGAAAGATACAACTACAGGTGACACTCTCTGTGATGAAAAAGCACCTATTATCTTAGAAAAAATGACATTCCCTGAACCGGTTATCTCGGTTGCAATCGAGCCGAAAACAAAAGCCGACCAGGATAAAATGGGTATAGCACTTCAAAAACTCGCAGAAGAAGATCCTTCTTTCCGTGTTAAATCTGATACAGAAACAGGTCAGACCATCATTTCCGGTATGGGCGAACTTCACCTCGACATTATCGTTGACCGTATGTTGAGAGAATTCAAAGTTGAAGCAAACATCGGTAAACCTCAGGTTGCATACCGTGAAACTATCCGCGGCAACGCTGATCAGGATTCTAAATTCATCCGTCAGTCAGGTGGTAAAGGTCAGTACGGTCACGTTAAAGTTAAGATTTCTCCGGCAGAAGAAAATGCAGGATTTGTCTTTGAAAACAAAATCGTCGGCGGTGCTATTCCGAAAGAATACATTGAGCCTGCAAGAAAAGGTATGGAAGAAGCTCTTGAAGGCGGTATCTTAGCAGGATTCCCGATGATTGACGTTAAGGTTGAACTTTACGATGGTTCTTACCACGAAGTCGACTCTTCTGAAATGGCGTTCAAAATTGCCGGTTCTATGGCAATCAAAGAAGGCTGCCGCAAAGCTCAGCCTTGTATTCTTGAACCGATGATGAAAGTTGAAATCGAAATTCCTGATGAATTCACCGGTGCAATTATCGGCGACATTTCAAGAAGACGCGGACGTATTGAAGGTCAGGAACCTCAGGGTAATACAGGAAACGTTATTATCAGAGCGATAGTTCCGCTTGCAAATATGTTCGGTTATGCTACAGACTTGAGAAGTAACACTCAGGGACGCGGCACCTTCTCTATGGAATTTGATCACTATGAACAGGTTCCTCCGAATATTGAAAAAGAAATTATTGAAAAGTCCGGCGTTTCAGCAAAAGGCTAATTCAATACAAAATAAAAAAGCTCCCGGGAAATCGGGGGCTTTTTTTGTATATGAAATATGTTATAATAAAATATATAACTAATTTATCGAGGTGAAGGATATGAAAAAGCTTGATATGACTGAATTTTCGGGGGGGGGGTGCTTCTTCTTCCGGTAATAGACCAGGTTTTACACTTGCTGAAGTTTTGATTACACTGGGTATAATAGGGGTCGTGGCAGCGATGACACTGCCGGGATTAGTGCAAAATTATCAAAAAAAAGTAACCGTATCACGGCTTAAAGTCGTTTATTCCCAATTAAATCAGGCGATTAAGATGTCGGAAGCAAAAAATGGTGAAATGAGCGGATGGAATTTTGATGAATTGAAAGAAGATGGGACTAATGGAACTAAATTAACAGAAAAGTTCGTTAGAGAATATATTGAGCCATATTTAAGGACGGTTCATAAAGATCAATTACAATCATCAAGCTCACCTTACGAATATAATTATTATGCGATGGATGGTTCTTTAATTAATACAAGGAGTCATACCCATTATAGTGTAGCTTTAAATAACGGTGTCTATCTGCATTTTAACGCAACTTACGATATATCTTCCACAATGGACATCAGAGTTGATATAAATGGGAAACAACGACCGAATACAATTGGGAAAGATACATTTTTCTTTGATTTATATCCGAAGTTTGAAATGCGTAATGAAGGTATGGATCGTAAAACATTGTTAACGTTGTGCAGTAAAGGCGGTGATTATAACACTCAAAAATCATGTGGAGCACTGATTCAGGCAGACGGCTGGGAGATAAAAGACGATTATCCGTGGTAGCAACTAATCCCCTCTCCCAGTGGGAGAGGGTGTCAAAAGGGCGGGTGAGGGGGGAATAAAGTGAAGAGTGAGTGTAGAAAAGTCGGCGTCATTCCGGAAGCTTAGAAAAACTGATTGAGGCTTCTGGCGAAATCAAGTTTTTCAAGCTATGCGGAATCGCATTATTGTATGTTGCCATGATTATGCGATCCCGGGTCGCAGCCCGGGATGACGTGATGATAATACCCATCTCCCTATGGGAGAGGGTAAGGGGAAGGTAAAGAGAGAATAAGTACGAGAAAAACCCTCCGGCGCATTCGCGCCACCTCCCTTAGAAAGGGAGGCAAATCATATATCCCCTCGCCCCTTGAGGGAGATGGAGGAATTTGTTAATGAGCGTGAGCGAATTTACAAATTCGGGTGAGGGAAGAGGGTCGGTTGGGCATACCTGCCCAACTAAGATACTTGTGCTGAAGGATATTATGAGGGGGCTGATACATTGGCTTTTTCCCAGTAAATCTTGTATAATATGTATACGGAGGTTTTTATTATGGAAAAAATAGGTGTAATCGGTTTGGGGTTAATCGGCGGATCAATTTTTAAAGATTTGAAACGCCTCGGATATGATGTTATTGCTGTTTCAAATTCCCAGAGCGGCGAGGGAATTTATAAAAACTATGAAGTTTTGAAAGACAGAGATATTGTTTTTGTATGTTCTGCAATGAATAAAACATTGAAAATTCTGGATGAATTGGAAAACGTTTTGCCGCCGGAAACTATCGTTACTGATGTTTGCAGTTTGAAAGGATTCGTCTGTAAAAAGAAACGTCCTTATAAATTTGTACCGTCGCATCCTATGGCAGGGACAGAGCATAAAGGGTTTGAAAACTCTTTTGAGGGGCTTTTTAAGGGGGCTAAATGGGTTGTGACACCTGTATTTGGAGAAAGTGACAGACTTATTTCCATAATAAAAGTTCTTGGTGCGGAACCTCTTATTACAACTCCTCAAAAACATGACGAGGCTGCTGCTATGATTTCACACATGCCTATGGTGATAGCTCAGGCGCTTTTTCTTGCCGCAAGCGATAATCCACTTGCGCTGGAGATTGCATCAAGCGGGTTTCGCGATATGACGCGGCTTGCATTATCAAATGAGGAAATGGCGTGCGATATGGTTTCTATGAACCATAAAAATATAGAACACTCGATTTTGAAATTATACAAATCTGTTGGAGATTTAATCGGTGTGAATTATCCTGAAACTATTGCAAAGATTAAAAAAGAACGCTCTAAGATGTTTCTAAAATAGTGAATAGAAGATACGTTATCACAGCTAAACGGGTAAGGCATAATTCATAAATGCGTCATTCCGGAAGCGTAGAAAAACAGATTGAAGCGAAGGATGAAATCTCGTTTTTCACGCTATGCGGAACCGCAGTACCGTAAATCGCAGCGACAATGCGATCCCGGGTCGTAGCCCAGGATGACGGTGTGGACTTTGCCACTTAGATGTAATAATATCTTTTATTTGATATTTGTCATTTTCTCCCAATAAAAAAAGAAGCACTCGGTGGGAATGAATGCCTCTTGAATTTCAGAAAATAATTAATGCAAATTATACATCTGATTTTAAAATATTGTGTCCGACCCCTCCGATAAAACCTACTACAGCACCTGCTGCAATAAACCACGGAGTGGAGCGTTTGTCCCTGATGACGTTTTTGTACGCTTGTGAACATACTTTATTAAAGTGACGCGCACGAGTCTGAACCGCAGAAACTATATTTTTGAACTGAATTGTATCAGCTTCATTTAAATTAGCTCTTTTAAGAATTTTTAAAGTATTCTTTACAGTATCAGCTTTAGGATTTGCCGCTTTTAGTGCGTTATTTGAGTCGACAATTTTAATAAAAGTATCCTGTGCAAGTGTTTTTTGAGGAATTTTTCTGATATCCTCAATAGCTTTGTGTTTTGCTTTTTTGGATTCTTTTTTGATAATCTCCATAGCGCCTTTGAATTCTTCATCCATTTCATCAGTCGTCAAAGGATACCACAGTTTACCCAGATAACCTGCAGCGCCGCCGATTGCGGTTGCTTTTACAATTGTAGAAAAGTTGTTGTTTGATTCAACAGAATGTGCTTTCATAGTTAATAAACCCTTACTTAACTAAGTACCTCGAAACATACACCTGCTCATTAAGGCTTTTTCTGAAAAGTCTCAATCGAAGTGTTTATAGGTGAATTTGCACTTAAATATTTTAAATAATTATCCTAAATAAACTACCTAAAACTGAGTAATCAAATCCGTTTAATATAATAACACGATGTTATTTTTTTGTCAATACCTTGATGAAGTTTAGTAACAACATTACAATAACAATTGTTATGATGTAGGTGAAGTAATGCTTAATTGTGTTTTCGCCCATAAATAAGGAAGCCAGAGCACCAGTAATAATAGCAACAGATGTGAGGATTACAACGGTTTTTTTCTGGGAGAAGCCGGCATGGAGAAGTTTATGGTGAATGTGTTCTGCGTCTGCAACAAAAGGTGATTTACCTTTTGAAATTCTGCGCAAAGAAGAATATGTAATATCCATAATCGGGACTGCCAGTACAACAAAAGGCAGGAGAATTGCAAAAGTTGCGGCTTTCATAACGCCTGTTATTGAAATTGTTGCTAGAAGAAATCCTGAAAAGAGAGCGCCGCTGTCGCCCATAAATATTTTGGCGGGGTTAAAGTTGTAGGTTAGGAACGCGAGCATGGAACCTGCGAGGATAAATCCTACAAGTGCAATAATCGGGTTCGGCGGAGTCATTGTAACAGCGATTATTGCGAGAGTAATCGCGTTTACAGTCGTAACCGATCCGGCAAGCCCGTCTACACCGTCTATAAAGTTCAGCGCGTTGCTTATCCCGACAATCCAGAGAATTGTGATAGGATATGACCATAACCCTAAATCCATTCCGCCGAAAAACGGTACTGTATTGATTTGCACCCCGAGAAGATAAACAAGGGTTGCTATTGAAATTTGTATGAATAATTTGAATTTTGCATTGAGATTATAAATATCATCCACAAGCCCGAGTAAAAACATCAGGGAACTCCCGAGTAGAATCCCCGATAAAAGGCTTCCGTATGGATAGTAGCTTAAAAACACAAGACATAAAAATGTCAGCATTGTACTTGTCCAGATTGCAACACCGCCTATTCGAGAAATTGGCGTTTTATGAATTTTTCTTTCATTGGGTAAATCTACAAGTCCTTCTTTTTTGGAGAAGCTTATTACAAGAGGAACAAGAAATACACCGAAAATGTATGCAATAATTGTTCCTATTATATGAGCGTGAGTTAGTTTTATAATCATTTCTGATTTGTCCTTTTATTCAGGCGCTGCAACGTTACAGGTATTGGCGCTTTATTAGAAATCCGTATAGAGCGGGTATTTTTTGCAAAGTTTCAGAGAACGTTCTCTCAGGTTTTGCAATCCCTGTTCATTATCTGATGAAAATATTGCGGAGGCAATAATTTTTGCAACTTCCGTCATATCATCTTCTTTAAAACCTCTTGTTGTAACGGCAGGAGTCCCTAGACGTATACCTGAGGTGACGAACGGACTCTGCGGATCGTTTGGAACAGTATTTTTGTTTGCCGTAATTCCGACTTTTTCTAAGATATTTGCCATATCTTTTCCGGTTTTGCCGGTTCTACGTAAATCAAGTGTCATAAGATGGTTTTCTGTCATGCCGCCAACAATATCCATGCCTTCATCAATAAGCCCTTGCGCGAGAGCTTTTGCATTTTTAATAATTTGTTTTGCGTATTCTTTAAATTCAGGTTTAGAAGCTTCAAGAAGGGCAACAGCCTTTGCGGCGATAATATGTTCTAAAGGTCCCCCCTGCATTCCGGGGAAGATAGCTTTATCAATGCCTGCAGCGTGTTCGGCTTTGCACATAGTAATTCCGCCTCTAGGTCCTCTTAAGGATTTGTGGGTTGTTGTTGTGACAAAATCGGCATAAGGAGCAGGCGACGGATGAAGTCCTGCTACAACAAGCCCGGCAATATGTGCAATATCCGCTAAAAGATAAGCGCCGACTTCGTCTGCAATTTCACGAAATTTTTTAAAATCTATTATTTTTGAATAATTGCTAGCTCCGCAAATAATGAGCTTAGGTTTATGTTCAAGAGCTTTTTTTCTGACGTCATCGTAGTCAATATTTCCGTTTTCGTCAACGCCGTAACTTTTTACATCAAAGTACAATCCTGAAAAATTGACAGGCGAGCCGTGGGAGAGGTGTCCTCCGTTTGATAAATCCATACCGAGCACTCTATCTCCAGGTTTGAGGCAATACATAAATACTGCCATATTAGCCTGAGCACCGCTATGCGGCTGAACATTTGCATGATCCATGCCGAAAAGTTCGCAGGCGCGTTTCTGTGCAATTTCTTCAATTACATCAACGTGTTCGCAGCCGTTATAAAATCTTTTGTGAGGTTTTCCTTCAGCGTATTTGTTTGTCAAAACGCTTCCGGCAGCTTCCATAACAGCAAGAGAGGTAATATTCTCGCTTGCAATAAGCTCTATTGTTTCCTGCTGCCTTTTTAATTCGAGTTCAATTTGTTCCGCTACTTCCGGATCAACTTTTTTTAAATGTTCTAAATTCATGTTCACCTCACATTTCCCTGAATTTGATTATAGAGGAAATAAATCTTAAAGACAATATTTTTATATATTTAAATAATTTGCAAAATTTTTTTGTATCTGATAGCATATTATTAATCATTAAAGGGATATGGGAATTATGGATATGAAAAAGTTTTTGGTTTCAGCAGCAGTGTTGTTTTTTGTGTCAGGACAAGGGTTTGCAAAGGATGCCTGGGTTAATAATCTGCGCACAAATTTTCTGAACCATGCTTCTACTATTTATGCAGTTAACCTGAGAACTTTTAATGCTCAGGATACTGATAAAAGCGGAATTATTGATTTTGATGAAGGGGAAGAAAGCGGAACTTTTTTAAACGCAATAGCAAGACTTGATGAATTACAGGCAAATAGTATTACGGCAATCCATCTTCTACCGATTACACCTGTCGGTAAAACAAAAGCTCTAGGGACTGCGGGTTCTCTTTACTCTGCTGCAGGCTTTAATTCTCTCAATCCCCAGTTGAAAAGCGATAAGACAATCCTTACCATTGAAGAACAGGCAAAGAAATTCATTAACGAGGCTCATGACCGCGGAATTGCAGTAATCGTTGATTTGCCGGCATGCGGTTCTTATGATTTTTATCTTCAAAGACCTGAACTTTTCGTAAAAGATAAATCCGGTCAACCTGTTATCCCTGCTGACTGGACTGATGTCAGACTGCTTAACAGCGGAACCGAAACTGTTATAAATAGGGATGTTTTTAATGTATATCGTGAATTTGTAGATTACATGATGGATTTAGGTGTTGACGGAATAAGAGCGGATGTTGCCCACAGTAAACCTGCAAAATTCTGGAAAGAACTCATTGATTATTCAAGACAGCGCGACCCGCAGCTTTTGTGGCTTGCTGAATCCTCAAACTCATGGAAAGATGCAATTTCTGAATACGCTGTTTACACCCCTTACGATAAACTTCTTGAGGCAGGTTTTGACGGCTACTACGGCAGCTACTTTAATATGAAAAACTGGAAAAACGCTAAAGATTTAATGAATCAAGTTGAACTTGACTGCAATCTTGAAAATAAATTCTCAGAACCTAAAAGCGTTATCGGAAGTTTTACAACCCATGATGAATTAAGCCCTATTCTTGTGAACGGATCTAAATACAGTAAGATGATAATGTGGCTCAATGCAACATTACCTGTTAATGCTTATTACCTTGACGGTTTTGATACGGGCGATAAATATGTTTACTTCTGGGCAAATAAAAAAGCTCCTAAAACTTATACGGATGACGATTTATATTTTGTTCACAGAGGCAAAATAGATATCTTTAATTTTTCCGCAAAACCGGGCGGAACTGATTTGGATATGCAAAATGACTTCCGGCGTGCAAACGAATTTAAAAAATATGTAAATTCTCTATATTCATCAGGCAGGATTAAACAGTTAAAAAGTAACAATCCGCATATATTCGCTTACACTGTATCCGGTAATAAAAATACTGTAATCGTAATAGGAAATATAAATTTCCGCTCTACCGAACAAGGGGTTGTAAGAATTCCTAAATACAGTAAAGATTTTGATATTGTTCCTATAGCTCTTGAAAGTGTTCCTATATCTGAAAACGGCAAAATGAAAGTTGATATGATGGCCGGTGAAATACAGGTATTTCAAATAAGCGACTTTGAAATCAAATAGCAAAAACTATTTATGTTTGTATTTTAATTTAATGCAAAAATGATGAACTTTCCTATAAATTCTGCATCACAAAATAAAAAATATTTTATAACTCCGCCAAAAAACGCGGTGCATCCTGAGGTGCAAAAAAATTCGGAACAAAAAATTGTCAATCCCCCGAAAAAGAAAAATAATTCCTCAGGAAAAATTTGGATTGGTTTATCAGCATTAGCAGCTGCGGGTGCCGCTTCTTTGTTGCTTTTCAGAGGCAGCACTACCCAAAAGACGGTTGCACCTGTTGCGCGGGATATTGCCTCAGAAGTTAAAGGGTTAAAGGCTAAAATTAAAGAAAATTATATGAATAAAAAATCGGAAATTTTGAAAAATTCTGATTTAACCGAGGATAAAAATGAAATAAAAAAATACCGCGACACAATGAATAATGCCTATTTAGCCGTAAAAAATAAAATTAAAAAACTGGCGGAAGATTCTGATTGGATTGATTTGAGAAAAGTTCGTAAAAGATTATTGAAAACTCTTGATAAAGAAAAGCACGGGGAAAAACGGGATATTGCGTCTAAAAAGATTGAAATTTTGAATAATATTCTTATTTGTAAAATTCATCCGGAGGAGGAGGAAGCATTTAAAGGGAAAATTCTTATGGATTTATCTGATGCTGCGGAACTTGTAAAAAAAGATTTTGCAACTATGGAGGATTTCCAAAAAGAATATTCTTCAAGGCAAAAATACGATTTTGAATTAGATTTGAATGAAAAATTTTTCTACAAAAATTTCAAACTTACGTGGCGGGATTTATTCCCTGAGGATATGAAAGAGTATGATTTTGCAAAAGAAAAGATTAAAGATTTGCAAAAAGAGCCTCAAACCAAACGGCTAGAGAAATTAAAGCAGCTTGCAGTAGAATTCCGGGAAACGGCAGACGTAAAAACCTTAAAAAGTCTGAACGCTCAAAATCAAAGTCCGGAGCTTTGTAACGATTGACATCCCGCTTTCAGCAGGTAAAATTTACTTGTATATAACCGAAGGGAGTATAGAAAATGTTGGATCGTATACAAATTACTAAAGAAGTAGAAGAAATGTGCTGCGTAAAACGCGGCGTTAAAGGTGAACCTGCTCCTATTCCTCAGGAAGGGGAATGGACAAAATCTAAAGAGATTAAAGATATTTCTGGTTTGACACACGGCTGCGGCTGTTGTGCACCTCAGCAGGGTACCTGCAAATTAACTCTTAATGTTAAAAACGGTATTATTCAGGAAGCTTTAGTCGAAACTCTCGGCTGCTCAGGTATGACTCATTCTGCAGCTATGGCAGCAGAAATTCTTCCGGGTAAAACTCTTCTTGAAGCTTTAAATACAGACCTTGTATGTGACGCAATCAATGTTGCAATGAGAGAATTATTCTTGCAGATTGTTTACGGACGTACTCAAACAGCTTTTTCGGAAGGCGGACTTCCGGTAGGCGCAGGGCTTGAAGATTTAGGTAAAGGGCTTCGTTCTCAGGTTGGTACTATTTTCTCAACTAAACAAAAAGGTCCTAGATACCTTGAAGTTGCAGAAGGTTACGTACTTGAACTCGGCTTGGACAAAAACGATGAAATTATCGGTTATAAATTCGTTCATCTCGGCAAATTTATGGAAGCCGTTAAAAAGGGTATGGACCCTAAAGAAGCTCTTGAAAAATTCACAGGTACTTACGGCAGATTTGCTGATGCTGTGAAGAAAATCGACCCGAGAGTAGAATAGTTATTTACCCTCGCCCCTTGAGGGAGAGGGTGGGACGATGTCCCGGGTGAGGGGTAAACCTCTATGTGCCCTATTTATAAAAATCAATTTGGGCAGCATAAATAAAAACAAGTAACAAATTAAGAGGAAAATAAAATGACAGTAAAATTTGAAGGACAAGACAGACGTCAGGCTAAATTAAATAAGGTTTTGCCTGAGTACGGTTTCAAATCTTTAGAAGATGCTAAAGCTTTATGCGATTCTAAAGGTGTTAATGTTGAAGAAATCGTTAAAGGAATTCAGCCTATCGCATTTGAAAATGCTGTTTGGGCATATACATTGGGTGCTGCAATTGCAATTAAAAAAGGCGCAAAAGATGCAGCAGAAGCCGCAAGCTTAATTGGTGAAGGCTTGCAGGCATTTTGTGTTCCGGGTTCAGTAGGCGACACAAGAAAAGTTGGCTTAGGTCACGGTAATTTAGGCGCTATGCTGTTGAGAGAAGAAACAAAATGTTTCTGTTTCTTAGCAGGTCACGAATCTTTCGCTGCTGCTGAAGGTGCTATCGGTATTGCAAGAAATGCTAACAAAGTTAGAAAAGAACCTTTGAGAGTAATCTTGAACGGTCTTGGTAAAGACGCTGCATACATTATCTCAAGAATTAACGGCTTTACTTCTGTTGAAACACAGTACAACTACAAAACAGGCGAATTAAAAATCGTTAAAGAACAGCCGTTTTCAGATGGTGAAAGAGCAAAAGTTAAATGCTACGGTGCTGATGATGTATCTGAAGGTGTTGCAATTATGATTCATGAAGGTGTTGATGTTTCTATTACAGGTAACTCAACTAACCCTACACGTTTCCAACACCCTGTAGCCGGTACTTATAAGAAATGGTGCTGGGAAAACGGAAGGAAATACTTCTCTGTTGCATCAGGCGGTGGAACAGGAAGAACTCTTCACCCTGATAACGTAGCAGCAGGTCCTGCGTCATACGGTATGACTGATACTATGGGCAGAATGCACGGTGATGCTCAGTTTGCAGGTTCATCATCAGTTCCTGCACACGTAGAAATGATGGGTATTATCGGTATGGGTAACAACCCTATGGTTGGTGCAACCGTTGCTGTTGCAGTAGCAGTTGCAGGCGCTCTTGCAAAGTAGTAAATTTGCAAACAACGCATAAAAAATAAAAAGCCTTCGTAATTCGGAGGCTTTTTTATTGTATTAGTAGAATGGGTGAGGTGGGAATATGACGTCATTGCGAGGAGCGGAGCGACGAAGCAATCCAGCCTTTTTTAATGTGAAGAGTGAGTGGTGAGTAGTGAATGGTTCAACAATTATAAGGCTCATTACAATTCACACATTACTCCTTTGCATTCTAAAAGCTGGATTCTTTCGGGCTTCGCCCTCAGAATGACGTAAAATTTCCTCTTAGAGCCTTAGTGCCCTCATCACCATTACCACTCAGCATAGGGCATACAGGGTCGCTAGGCTCGTTCCTTGGCTTACTCCCTTTTGTATCCCTCAAATGGGGCCGAGGGAATTATCATTACGTCATCCCGGGCTGCGACCCGGGATCGCATAATCGTAACAGCAGACAGTAATGCAATTCCGCATAGCTTGAAAAACATTATTTCGCCGTCCATCTCAATTAGTTTTTCTAAGCTTCCGGAATGACGGGTCTGTTAATAAAACAATTTAGAGCCTTAGTATCTTTGTATGCAAGGTAAAATTATTCCCGCACAAAAAACTGAGCCATAGTCAAAGGTTCTGTAGGACGGTCTTTTGAGTAAACTTTCATCACATAAGCGCCCGGTTCTCCAATGACTATATAATCATCATAGTAATAAACTTCTTCATCCTTTAATCTTACAGTATTTGCCCAGTATAATTTGTAACCGAGCCGCTCCATATCATTATCCTTTTTTATTATCTGGATGTAGATGTATCTGGAGTGAACTTTTTTCGGCATTAATATTAAATAATAAATCCTCACATTTGGTTTAAACACTGAGGAATAATCCATTACATTCTCTTTTGTAATCGGGTTTTTGTTAAAGAGAATTGCAGGTTTGTCGCCCATATCTATGCAGGCGGTAGTTGTTATCAATGTTATTAGTGCAGTAAGAATTAATATTATTTTTTTCATTATTGTAGTTTCTTGAGTTTATCCTGAACATCCTGAATTGCTTTTTGGTCTTTTGTGTATTTCAAGAACAGGTTGTAATTTTTCAGTGCTTCTTCTTTGTTTTTTTCTGTTTCGTAAGCAAGTCCGAGTGCGTAGTATGCATAAGCGTATTGCGGATCAAGTTTTATTACCTGTTCAAAACATTTTTTACTTTCCGCAACATTTTTTTGTGAAGCGTAAACAAGCCCTAAATTGAACCAGCCGTCAGTATAGGAAGGGTTGACAAATACTGATTTTTTGTAAAAATCTACTGCGTTAGTTTCGTCATCTTGAAGCTTATAGATATTTCCTATTTTTAAAAGCGTAACTTCATCAGATGGGTTCAGGGCAAGTGCTTCTTTGTAATTTTTTATTGAAGCCTCGTACTGTTTTGCTTTGTAATTTTCATCAGCAATCGCGATAAATTCTTTGCTTTTTGCAATTTTTTCTTGTTCTGCGTCAGCAGCTTGCTGTTCCTGAATTGTTTCAGATGTTTCTTCATCTTTGATTACAACAGTCGGAAGTTCTCCTGCTGTTTCTGCTGCTGATGTCTGGTCTAAATTTTGAGCGGCAGGTGCGGTTTCGGCAATAAATTCTGCAAATTCATCACTGTAGAGTTTTTTCTCAGGATCCATAGCGATTGCTTTTTCGTAATATTCGGTTGCTTTATCGTTAAGTTTACAGCCGCGGTATGCTTTTGCAAGTCCATAGTATGCGAAACTGTCTTTTGTCCCGCGGGAAATTGCTTTTATAAATTCTTCCGTTGCTTTTGAATAATTGTGAATTTTTAAATCTTCGTGCCCCTGTGAAACAAGCGCTTCAGTTAAATTATTTTCTACAACATCGCTGCTTTTTACGGTTAATAAATCATTATAAAGAGCGATTGCATCATTGTATTTTTTCAGAGCATGAAGAGCGATTGCCTTATTTACTTTTACGTCATAGTTGTCTTTATCAACAGAAAGAACTTCATCGTAATATTTAATTGCATTTGTATAATCTTTTGTCAAATGATAGCAGCTTGCGAGGTCTTTTTTCATATCAACATCGCTTGTATTCAGGCTGATTGCTTTTTCGTAATTCTGGATTGCAAGCGGATAATTTTTCATCCGCTTATAAACAATACCCATATTTTTATATGCTCTGCCGTCATTTGGAAAACTTGTGATGTATTTATTGTATTGTTCAAGCGCTTCGGTATTTTTATCCATATCAGCAAGAAGGTTTGCGTAATCAAACCTCAAAGACTGCAGGTTTGGTTTTTGTTTAAAAATTACTTCATACTGTGCGAGTGCTAAATCGTTTTTTTCAAGTTCTTGATATGAAAGCGCAAGGCTTACGTGAGCGGAGGTATTTTCGTTATCTTTTTCAACCGCTTTTTCAAGCATTACAGCAGCTTTTTCATAATCTTTTATTTCAAAAAGCGCAGTCCCGAAATTATAGTAGCTGTCAAATCCTTGCGGATTTTTTTCATAGAGAATTTCGTATTCTGCTGCGGCTTTATCAGGGTTGTTGTTTGCGAGATATGTTGCCGCTAAATTTTTACGTGCATCTGCGTGCTGGGAGTATGTTCCTAAGAACATATTGTAATTTTCGATTGCGCTTTTGTAATCTTTTAACTGGTATTGAACGTTTGCAATATTCAGATAATTAAATTTGTATTCTGGGAAAATTTTGAGAGCACTAGTATAAGCGCCGAGGGCTTCTGTGTACTTGCCTTGGGTTTCATAGATATTGCCTAAACTGATGTATACAAAAGCGTCATCAGGGCGGAGTTTTATCACTTTTTCGTAAGCTGCGATTGCTTCATCGAACTTATCCATATCAGTATAAATTCCGGCGAGTTTTGTATAAAGCATCGGGTCATCGCCGTTGACTTTAACGGCTTCCAGAAGTTTACTCACTGCGCCTTGCAAATCTTTTTGATATTCAAGAGTGCAGGCCTGCTGGTAGAGCATATTTGCCTGAGGCGTCATTGCCGCATAGTTAGGTAAAACTGTTGAACAAAGTAATAATGCCGATAAAATTAAACGCTTATTAATGATAATTACCCCCTCTGACTTTTAACAGTATATTAGCAAAAAATCATATTTGTGTAAAGCTGTGAGAGTATATTTTTTTGCCCGTAAGGATATCAGCCGTCTTGATTATGAGGGATTGTTCTTCACTTTTTCTATCATAATCAATTGAATCTGTTTCCGAAAAATCTCTTATCATATCGGATAATTTTATGTATAATTCATCAACCTGATTTTGCGGAGAGTTTTGTGAAAGCATTTTCATAATTCTGACAAGTTCAAAATCTTTTGCATCAATGATTGCTGCATCAAGCCCTGCGCCGAAGGCAAGCACTGCAAATACTCTGTTTATTAACGGTCTTAATTCCTTTGGCGAGCCGTTTGAGATATTTGACAATCCGACAACAGTATTTACAGGCGGGTCGAAACTTTCTTTAATCATCTTTATTGTATTAATAGCTTCTATTGCCTGAGATTGGTCCACGCTGACAGGTAAAATCAATGGGTCAAAATATATTTTGGAAGCATCTATGCCTTTTTCAATACATTTTTCATAAATTTCAAACGCGATTTCCAATCTGCCGTCTGCGGTTTTCGGAATCCCTGTTTCTTTTCCCATAGTGAGGGCTATTAAATTGCACCCGTATTCAGCTGCCATATCGGTCATATTCCCAAGCCGCGGCTCATCTTTTCCCGTACTGTTTAAAAATGCATTCTTTGTATTTTTACAAACACGAAGCCCGCGTTTCATCTCATCTGAATTTGTTGTATCAAATGAAATTTTTAATTTGGAATTTCCTTCAACAAGTTCGCATAACCATGGCAAAATTCCTTCCAGCTTTCCTCTTGCGGGTCCTACGTTTAAATCCGTATAATCCATATTATTCTGGATGTTTATTAAATTTTTAATAAACTCCTCATTTTTGCACTCAAGTGCTTCTCTTACGGATTTGGAAATTATATGAATATTTTCACCGATTAAAATCATATTTTAAATATATCATAAATTCTAAAAAAGTATAAATTTTACAAAATGTAACACGTAAAACCGGCTCCCAGAGAGTGAAAACAAAAACTAATTCTTTTAGGTAGTAGTAAAATTTCGGGCGACAGTTTATAATAACAACAATAGATAGGGGTGTAAGTATCTTATACTAATGGAAACAAAAGGAGAAGGTTCTATGGAAACAATGACGAAAACAGAGAACAAAAAAACTAAATCAAAATTCAATGATGAATTTGAAAATTACTTGAAAAAACAATGCTTAAAGACGACATTTAATGGAATTGAACTTGAAACATTCAGCTGGTACAAAAAGGTTTTAGGACTTGCATAAGAATTAAAAAGCGGGATATTTACCCCGCCTTTTTTATTTGTATTGAAAAAAATTCCACAATAACTTATAATAAGAATTATTGCGGAAATTTTTTATTATATGATAAAAAGGAGGATAAAATGAAAACTATTGATATGACTGAACTCCGGGGGGGGGGTAACTAAATTCCTCTCAGTGGGAGGGTTTACGTTAGCTGAAGTATTAATTACCCTGGGAATTATCGGAATAGTAGCCGCGATGACGCTGCC
>CALUVR010000025.1 GCA_944324285.1 Candidatus Gastranaerophilales bacterium
GTCGGGGTTGTGTCCTCGGTCGGGGTTGTGTCCTCGGTCGGGGTTGTGTCCTCGGTCGGGGTTGTGTCCTCGGTCGGGGTTGTGTCCTCGGTCGGAGTTGTGTCCTCGGTCGGAGTTGTGTCCTCGGTCGGGGTTGTATCCTCGGTCGGGGTTGTGTCCTCGGTCGGAGTTGTGTCACCTGTCGGGGTTGTGTCACCTGTCGGCTCCGTTGGTTCTGTCGGAGAGGTCGGAACTACAAGGTTATCATCATCATCTTCTGTTCCCTTTTGATCATCAGGGATTATGTCCCCGTCAACATCATAATTCGGATCGTCCTGCTGAATACTTCCGCCATAATAATAATTACGACCGTTGTCATCTTTTCCGGCTTTTTCTACATCGTCAGGTCTAACTGCAATACCTCTGATTGATGTTTCGTCATTACAGTTATTCGTAATTTCATTTGTTCTGTCATCTTTATAAACATTAGAAAGGTTATATTTATCCGAACCCTCAATCTGACCTCTGTGTTTTCCGAGATTAAAGTAATAACCGCCTGCGTACGCGTTATCAGCAACAAGTGTCAGAGGCTGCTGCTCAGGTCTGTCGACCTTGCCGCCGCGTACTTTTCCGTTTTTCACGACGATAATAGAATCTGCATCCTTATTAGAATAACCGTCAGGATATAAATCCAGCGCCTTAAGTGTTACTTTTTTCGGGGTTAACTGTTGGGTGTAATTTCCGTAATAATCATTCATTGTCTGGTATGTAGGTGTTTTACCAAGATTTTCTATAAACAAAGTGTTACCGCGGGTTACTACTTCTATATTTTCTTTTGCAGTCATTTCATTGATAAAAGTATTTCCTGAAAAATTCGCATTGATACTGCCGTTTCTTGCAATAAGTGCACCGACGTTATTATCGTAATTATCATTCAAAGCATGTATATTAATATCACCGTTTTTGGTTAATATATCAATCTTGTAATTTGAATTTGGTTTATAAGTTAATTCTTTCTTATCAAAACCTTCATGGTTAAACTTGCCTGCAGTTTGATTGAAGGTGATTGCATTCTCCTTGCTTGCTCCGACATTTCCGCTTGCAATAAGCGTAATACCTTTCGCCTCTATGTTAACTTTTGAAGGATCTTTTGATACATTAAGTATAGAATAAGATTTTTCCCCCGGGTTTTTTGAATCTGCATAAAGGAATACTCTTCCGTCTGAAGTTACTGAATTAACTTTCATATCGGAATTAACAGCAGCAAGGTTAACAACAGACTCTTTGTTCTTAGCTTCTGTATAAGCTGACGCTGTATACGTACCGTCAATATTTGCGTTTATTGAAGCTTTTAATTTCTGTGAATCAGGACCTAAGTCGCCGTAAGTGCTTTCTTTTCCGATAGAACCATTTTTAACGTGGATATTTAAATCACCTTTGTTTTCTGTTACAAGATGAGTTTTATTGTTTCCGGCATTTAAAAGGCTTCCGTTTTCAATTTTGATATTGATATCCCCGTTTGATTTTACATAGTTATCATTCTTTGTATTGTCACCGATAATTACATCACCTGAATTTTTCTGGATAATATCAACGCCCTTGCCGCTTACGTGTCCTTTAATTTCTAAATTTTTGCCTTTTATGTTATTTATTGAAATCTTGCCTTCAGGACTTTTAACTTCTGCCGTGGAATCAATTAAAATTCCACCGTTAGTGTTGTTAATATTGACACCGCCTTTTCCGTCGACAACACCTGCAATAGAAACACCGTTGTTTGCGGAAATTGTAATAGAACCGTTTTCAGCATTTATACAATCCGCATTAACTGTACTTGTTTTGACAAGCTGATTAAACAACTCGTTTGCACGTGCGGCAGAATCCAACAAAGCGGGAGTGTCACCTATTCCTGAGGAAAGATGTGAAGTAACTCCTGTTGCTACCTTTGCGCCATTGAGATTTATAATATCACGTGCAATAACTCTGCCGTCAATTTGGATATCTGCATTCCCGCTTGCTTTTTTAAGGTTTTCGATTACAGCCTTATCCGTTCCGACTTTTGCGTACATATCGCCTTTAAATTTAGAGTAATCCTGCTGTGTCGGGGTCAAAACAGATAGAGAACCCACATTCAATACCCCGCTGGAGCCTACAACCATACCGTTTGGAGAAACAAAAATTGCATGTCCCGAATAAAAATTCCCGTCACGCATAGTGTTTACAAGACCGTTGATATTAATTGTATTGTCAACAAAATTTACGAATTTTGAAACATTTTCTTCACCGTATTTAAAAATAAGGTTTGCGATATCGTCTTTTGAAAGGTTAAAATTTTCATAATGACGAAAACCTGTATTACCAAACACATCTTCAGGTTTGATATTATAAATTCCGTTATTACCCGTGACGCCCGTAATATCTGTCGGCAAATCTGCCGCCACAGCCATTGACGAAACCAATGACATTGACAATAATGCTACAATTACGCGTTTATCTTTAGATGTTCCATTAAATCGCAACATAGAAAATATCCCTTTCAAAACTTCTGGTTATATTCTTATATTACTACAAACATAGAATATAATTGCAATAGAAAAGGTCAATATGTTGCAAATTCATTACAATTCGTAATGTTTTCAGATTTGTGACGCAGAATTGCAATCAAATGCCGAATTTTTCCGAACAAGTTTTATCTGCTGCTTAAAAGTTCAGCGCGTTTTAGAAGCAGACTGAGGAAAAGAAGTCTGTTCGCATTATATTCGCTTAGGTTTACAAATTCTGCACCGGCTCTTGTTTCGCTTGCCGTGATTACTTTAACATCCGCATCAATTTTTAATCTTGAATACTGGAGTTTTATCGGAATTACGTCACCGACCTTGAGAGATTTATGGTGAGTAAGCGCTACACCGCCTCTGGAAATATCAATAATAGAGTCAATTTTTCCGCCATCATTGTCAAGAAGTTTAACAGCTTTATCTGTGTTGTTGATACTAAATCTGATGTATTGGCGCTTGTCGATTGACGGAATAGAATCCGAAACCTCTTTTTGCCGTTTCCAGGTTTTGTAATCAATGTCATTACGGCTGATAGAGGATTCTGTAGAATCCGTTGACTCAGTTGGCGCAGTGTCGCCCGTCGGAGTTGTGTCACTCGTAGGAATTGTATCGCTCGTAGGAGTTGTGTCGCTCGTAGGAGTTGTGTCGCCCGTTGGAGTTGTATCGCTTGTCGGAGTTGTGTCACTCGTTGGGGTTGTATCACTCGTCGGAGTTGTGTCACTCGTCGGAGTTGTATCGCCCGTCGGTGTTGTGTCACTTGTCGGAGTTGTATCACCGGTTGGAGTTGTGTCGCTTGTCGGAGTTGTATCGCTCGTCGGAGTTGTATCACTCGTCGGTGTTGTGTCACTTGTCGGAGTTGTATCACCCGTTGGAGTTGTGTCGCTCGTTGGCGTTGTATCGCTTGTCGGAGTTGTATCACCCGTTGGAGTTGTGTCGCTCGTCGGAGTTGTATCGCTTGTCGGAGTTGTGTCACTCGTCGGAGTTGTGTCGCTCGTCGGAGTTGTGTCACCCGTCGGTGTTGTGTCACCCGTCGGAGTTGTATCGCTCGTAGGGGTTGTGTCTTCAGTAGGAGTTGTATCACTCGTCGGAGTTGTGTCACTCGTCGGAGTTGTGTCACTCGTCGGAGTTGTGTCACTCGTCGGAGTTGTGTCACTCGTCGGAGTTGTATCGCTCGTCGGTGTTGTATCACTCGTTGGAGTTGTGTCACTCGTCGGAGTTGTATCGCTCGTCGGAGTTGTGTCACCCGTCGGAGTTGTATCGCTCGTCGGTGTTGTGTCGCTCGTCGGAGTTGTATCACCCGTTGGCGTTGTGTCGCTTGTTGGCGTTGTATCACCCGTCGGGGTTGTGTCACTCGTCGGTGTTGTGTCGCCCGTCGGAGTTGTGTCGCTCGTTGGGGTTGTATCACTCGTCGGAGTTGTGTCGCTTGTCGGTGTTGTATCACTCGTCGGAGTTGTATCACTTGTCGGTGTTGTATCACTCGTCGGAGTTGTATCACTTGTCGGTGTTGTATCACTCGTCGGAGTTGTATCGCCTGTTGGTGAAGTTGGTGCGGTTGGTTCTGTCGGTTTTATATCCCCTGTAGGTTCCGGTACAATTAAATGGTCGTCCCCTTCATCCTCATACCCCGGAACTACACCATCCTGACTGCTCCCGCCGCCATAGTAATTCCTGTCATGGATATCTTTTCCGATATCTTTTACATCATCAGGTCTTACTGCATTTACTCTTATTTCTGTTTCTTTATTACTTATAGCAGTTCTATCATCGTATTCCCAATAGGATTTGCCGTTTTCATCACGGTCTTTTCCCATGTGGAAATGGAAACCGCCCGCATAAACATTATCTCCGGTCAAGGTTACATTTGTATCCTTATTCGTATTCATGTTTTTTATTACAAGGTTTGAATCGGCATAACCGTCATAACCGTCTAAATCCGTATGGTCAAGTCTTGTTCTGTCATTAATATCAAGAACTTTTATATTAATATTATCTGCAATAACACCATCCGTTGTTCCGATGTTTTCAATATACATTTCTGCGCCGCGCGTGATAAGGTTCAAATCTTCTTCAGCAGAAACATTTTCTATATAAGTGTCACCAGAAAATTCCGCATAAATAGAACCTTTATTCGCCAGTAAGTTACATACGTGCGTATCATAAGCATCGCTCAAACCTTTTATATAAATACTGCCGTTTTGGGATTTCATATCCACCCCGTAAGTGTCAGATACAGGTTTATTGGTAAGAGTATTTAAATCTATTTTATTTACAGGACTTTTTGTTGCGTCAAAAGTTAACTTTTTCCCGTCAGCACCGATGTCGCCCGTCGCAAGAATTGAAATTCCGTAACCTTTTACATTCGGTTTTGCAGCATCGTTTGAAGCATTTAAAATATCATAGGCAATTTTATCTTTTATTGCAGATCCAGCATACAAAATGGCTCTGCCGTCCGCGTCAATGTAATTCAACTTCATATCAGAATCTAACGCAGCAAGGTTTATGGTTAAATCGTTATCTTTTGCAAATTTTGAAGTTACCGCAGTATAAGTACCGTCAATATTTGCATTGATTGAGCGCGTCAGGTCTCTATCATTTACACCGGTACAAATCCCGTTATCACAAGGGTTGTCGTTTTTGCCGATTGTACCGTCTGTTACATGGATATTTAAATTTCCGCCGTTTGTTGTGTATAAGAGAGTTTTCGCAACACCATAATTCAAAAGGCTGCCGTCGACTATTTTTATATTAATGTCTCCGTTTGAGGACACATAAAAATCATTTGCGGAATTATCTCCTATCTCAATATTGCCTCCGTCTGAGAAAAGGTCAATTCCGTGCGCTTTCAGAAAACCTTTTATATTTATTCCGCCGGTGCTCACGTTTTGGATATTTAATTTATGTGAATTATTTTCTACCCTGCCGGTACTTTCAATATTCACTGCACCTTGTGAATTATAAATATTTGTCTCCCCGCCTTTTGAGAAAACCTGTCCGGCCATCTTTATACCCGCAGAACCGGCATTTTTAATTCTCGTTATTCCGTTATTATAAAGTTCAGCAAGTTTTCCTATAACAATCCCGCCTGATGCACCGTTTTCAATTTGCAAAGTTCCGTTGTTATTGTTAATATTACCGTTTATATTAATTCCTTGCTCGGACTTAATAATTGTATTACCGTTCGCGTTTGTAATCTTTCCGTCAACCGTAACCCCTGCGGATCCGACGCTTTCTATTTGTGTTTTACCTTTCCCTAAATTCTGCAAAGTAGCGCCTTCTGCAACGGTTACACCATCATTACCCGTTCCGTGCGCGACAATTTTTATTGTCCCGTCAACATTTTCTATTGAAGTTCCGGAACTTGTGCCATTTTTTACTAGTTGGTTAAACAGTAAATCTGCCTGTTGATATGAATTTATTTTCATATCAGCGCCTGAACCGCCGCCTGCTAAAAGATTTGCACCACTGTTTATTGCAACATCTTTTGCAGCAAGATTAATAGCCTCTCTTGCCATTACAGTTCCGTCAATTCTGATTGTACCGTTCCCTTTCAATGCCATTGCGGCTTCATATTCAGGAGTTCCCGGTTTTGAAAGAACTTCTGCATACTTTTTCATATCACCGGCAAAATTGTTATACTGACACGGAGCCGGCGTCATTACCGATAAAGACCCGACATTCAAAACACCGCTTGCACCGACTACCATACCATTTGGTGAAACAAATATCGCATGCCCCGGATAAAAACCTCCGTCACGCACTGTATTCAATATACCATTTATATTAATTGTATTATCTACAAAATTTACAAATTTTGATACGTTCTCTTCACCGTATTTAAATATAAGGTTTGCGATATCATCTTTTGAAAGGTGAAAATTTTCATAATGCCTGAACCCTATATCATTAATTATATCCTGAGGCGTAATGTTAAATACACCGTTAGCCCCTTCTATACCTGAAATATCCGATGCACAAACCTGCGTTGTTATTAACGACAATGATAATAAAGAGACTATAATACGCAGACGCCTCTTACGTGGGGTAAACATAATCTTCTGTCCTTTCGCTGAATAATAAACTATTTTTAATTTGAGTATATTTATTATATATATTTGCCGAAATAAAAGCTAAAACTTAACAAAACTTAACGTTTTTCAATACGTTTAAACATGTTGTTATTTATTGCAAAATAGCAAACATAAAATACAAGCATTAAAGCCGTCATTTGAATAACAGGAGTTATAGCCGGCATATCAATAAACAGGTAGTAAATAAACCCGAGCGGCAAGAAGGATAAGAACATTCCGCCCAAAATTCTCGATGGGTAAATGAGTCTTAACCCCGGAAGTACTATTATAATGCTCAGGAAATAGTAAAGGAAGTTTGCTCCGAGAGTAGCAATACCTACCCCTTCTAAGCCAATTTTCGGAATAAGAATAATATTCAGCGCAATCCCGACAATCCCAGAAATAAGTTTTATTATAAAATCAATGTAAGTTTTATTCGCAAGGTGATACTGCAACGTAGTATAATCCGTCAGCCCCATAAAAAATGTTCCGAAAGCAAAATAAGGAATAAGTCTGGCTGCTTCATGAAACTTCGGTGCAGAAAATATGGCAACAAAATCCTGTGCATATAAAGACATAATTGTTACAACCGGAAGCGAAATAAGAATATAATAACCGGTAAATCTTGATATAATAGGTCTTACATCTATTCTTGCCTCGTACATTCTGATAATACGAGGAACTGCTGCAACAGTAATTATTGAAAATATTGTCATTAAAAGCGGCAGGGTAACACCATAGGCAACCCCAACGTATCCAACATCAGTAAACCCGCTTATGTTATTCATAATAAATTTATTGCTCTGGTTTATAATCCATGCACTTAATGACGTTGCCGCTATCGGAATCCCGTATGCAAATATAGGCAGAAGCACGCTTAATTTTAACTTTGGAATTCTAAAATAAGCCCAGATATTACTCTGGTAAATCAGCAAAATATCAATTAATGTAATGGATATCGCCATCCCGAGAAGTAATGCTATTGCCCCCATGTGGAAAACTTTTATAAAAAATACCGAAAGACCTATTGTTAAAATCTGATTCAGGATTGTTGAAAAAGTAAAGGCAACAGACTTTAACTGCGCCCTCAGCAGCTGGAATAAAAGCGCTCTTATTGCAACAGGAATTATCAGCAATAAAATTGCAAGAAAATACAATGGCTGAATTTTAAAGAAGGAATAAAAATTATCTCTAAAAATATAGGTTATTCCAAACATTGCAACAATATTGAAGCCGAGAATACTAACCAGAATAGAAAGATAGCTCGGCAAATCCTGTGCAAGCTGGTGCTGTCTGAAAAATCTTAAACCCGACAACCCGACCCAGTCAGAAAATAAAATACAAAGAAACGAAAGAAGCGCTATAGACAAAGAATACAATCCATAC
This sequence comes from Candidatus Gastranaerophilales bacterium, assembly GCA_944324285.1. Lineage (GTDB taxonomy): Bacteria > Cyanobacteriota > Vampirovibrionia > Gastranaerophilales > Gastranaerophilaceae > Scatousia. The sequence goes on from CALUVR010000025.1 coordinate 7,985, forward strand.
TGTTCCGGAGGCAAAAGACTCGTATAAACAGGGACAATAATTGCATTTCCGAGCATGCCGCAAATCTTCGACGGGGAATATTTCAGCATATCGCGGAAGATTGCTTTTAATTGTATCTTTTCTTCTTCCTTGTTCTCTATGAATTCCATATCAACCTTTTTTATTAATTCTACACTAAAAATTTAAATTCGTCATCCGATTAATATTGGAATTTTGGATTAATTAAAAATAAATGAGTGTTAAAGTCGTCATTCCGGAAGCTTAGAAAAACTGATTGAAGTGTCAGCTGAAATCAAGTTTTTCAAGCTATGCGGAATCGCATTATTGCTGTATGTGACGATTATGCGATCCCGGGTCGCAGCCCGGGATGACGTAATAATATCACATTACCAATATGTTACGACTATGCGATTGCGGGTCACAGCCTCGCAATGACAAAAAATCCCCTTTTCTCCCCTTTACAAGGGGGTAGAATTTGTTAATGAGCGTATGCAAATTTACAAATTCGGGTGAGGGGTAAATTTAGGTGAAATGGTTAATGGGTGAAGGGTTGAGAGAGTAATGAGATACTAATTATTATTGAACCACTCACCATTAAACTCTAATATCCGATTAATCCTGAATTACCCCGAACAAGTCATATTCATCCGCGTTATCAATAAGAACATTTTCAATATCACCAGGGACAACAGGGTTGTTGCTTTTTGCATACACCAGCCCGTCAATTTCAGGCGCATCATGCTGCGAACGCATTATCACAACGCCTTCATCCGTAAATCCTTCTACAATACAAGGTAAGATTTTCCCGATATAAGTCTGATTGATTTCGTATGAAATTTGCTGCTGTAATTCCATTAAGGCTTTGTATCGTTTATGTTTAAGTTTTTTAGGCACCTGGTGCTGCATAGAATATGAGGTCGTATTCTTTTCACGGGAATATTCAAAAACCCCCATTCTGTCAAATCTTGCGCGTTTCACAAATTCATAGAGCCTATTAAACTGCTCTTCTGTTTCTCCCGGATACCCCACGATAAATGCCGTTCTGATGGCTACTCCCGGGATTTTGTCGCGTAATTTTTTAATTAATACATCATAATCAAAAGCAGGACGGCGCATTGCCTCAAGAATTTCTTTATCGTAATGCTGAAGCGGAATATCAATATATTTTACAACCTTATCCAGAGCAGCGATTGCGTGGATTAATTCATCGTTCATCTGTGACGGATAAGCATACATTATCCTTATCCAGCCTAAGCCTTCTATTTTATTAAGTTCTTCCAAAAGCTTTGCAAGTGACGGTTTTCCGTAAATATCAATACCGTAGCTTGTTGTATCCTGTGCAATAAGAACAACTTCCGTAACCCCTTTTGCCACAAGCTCTTTTGCCTCTTCAACTATATTTTCAATTGTACGAGAATGATATGCCCCGCGCAATTGCGGAATTATGCAGTATCCACAGTGATAGTTACAGCCGTCTGCAACCTTTATATAAGAGCTTGCACCCATTGTAATCTGCTGACGCTTGACATTTTCCGGATATATGTATTCAGGTTTCTCTGAAATCTTTGCAACGTATTCATCGTTTTGCCTATTCAAAACTTTCTCGACAACGGATACAATCTCTTTTAAATCGGAAGTTCCAAGCATTGCACAAACTTCCGGAATAGCTTCTTTAAGTTCGTTTTTATGCTTTTGAGGAAGGCAGCCTGTCACGATAACTTTTTTCCCGTCGTTTACCATCTGCAGAATTGATTGAACAGACTCCTGCTCAGCGTCATGAATAAATGAACAGGTGTTCACTATGACAACATCCGCATCGTTATCATCAAGAGTAATTTCGTAGCCTTTCTCTGCCAGAAGCCCCAGCATAAGTTCTGAATCTACCAAATTCTTTGCGCATCCGTGGTTTATTAATGCTATTTTTTTATTCATACATTTCTCCGTAAGGCCGGTTTATAATATTAAAAATACTGTCATTCTTACTTTAACATGAATACAACTTTTTGTAATCACTACTACGGGTAGTTTGATATTTGAAAATCCTACTACTCCTCTCCCGCAAGGGAGAGGGAAGAAAGAGTCATTGCGAGGCGTTAGCCGAAGCAATCCAGCCTTTCAACTTGTGAAGAGTGAAAGGTGAAGTGTGAAGTGATTAATTTTATATTGAACCCCTCACGCTTCACTCCTCACTCTTCACCCCCTCTCCAAAAGCTGAAATCTTTCGGGCTGCGCCCTCAGAATGACGGGACTTTTTACCAAGGGTAATCGTCTTTTATCTCCCACCGGACCAGTCCGGCTTTATCTTGGCGAAAATTTTCGTATTCTTGCCACTACTCCTGTCATTTCAGACGGCTGGGAGATTTTCCTCTGCATTCTTTTTTACCACGGGTAATCGTCTTTTATCTCCCAGCCGTCTGCCTGTATTAACGCCCCGCAATAACCGCCGGCATATCCTTGTCCTGTTCCCTTTTTGCAAGAATAACCATAATTAGCATTTATTAACTTCTCTCGCTCAGACCCATTTCCCCACATAACAACCCGCTTATTCCTCACGAGTTCCGCCATAAATATGTCCTTTCCCAGCCTGTTTGGACCTTTCATTGCATTTATATCTAGAAATATCCACATATAACTCCCGCCGCCTGGTGCACTACCGTCTATACCTGCGTTACTAAATATGCCAAACGAACTCCCGTCAGGAAGGATTACCCAAGATGTTGTAAAGGTCTTTTTTACTCCATCTATATTATAGGTATCATAAATTGTCTGCTGTACGGATTTTTCTCCGTAATTTCCAACTTTTTTTATATACGGTTCAAAGTATCTTTTAAAAAAATCAGATTCAATAAAAGCATGGTCATACTCAGATTCACTAAAATTCCACGTCCAAACCTCCCCGTTATCAGCTTCGGATAACCTGACGATTTCGTACATTGTCGCCAAACTCTTTTTAAGCTTTGATACCGTAACCTGTTTATCAACCTTCTGCGTAATTACAGGCAGTGTCATTGCCGCAACTACGCCAATTATACAAAGCGTTATCAGAACTTCCGCCAGAGTAAACGCTTTTTTCATAAATCCTCCATAGTTAATATAGCGCATTATTTAATTCTTTTATACACTATATAGTGCACTAAGTCAACTATTTTGTGATTATTTCATTAAATAGTATCATTAAAGGATGAACACAGAATATCCGCTTGAAACTAACAATCTGAAAGAACAGATTAAATTTCTGGCAGCAATGCAGGGAATTACAATGTTAAAACTTAAAGAGGCTGTCAACACTAAATACGGAAAGCACGATAGCATTAGAAATCTTGGCAATAAATTACGCAACAAAACCTTCAGGGTTTCTGAGCTTGCTGAAATTGCAGATATTCTCGGATATGAAATATATTTAAGAAAGAAGTCTTAGCCGAACTTTTTCTTCATACCTAATTTAATAAATGCGTTTATTAAATCCTGTGGCATTTTTGACATCAATTGAGCCGCAAATGCATCTTTACCTACAGTGTATGACGCTTTTGGTTTTTGCAAACCATCCACTTTCTTAATAACTTTCACAACTTCGCTCACCGGAAGTCCTTTTTTCTCATTTTTTAATGCATTTTGCGCCAGAAATTCCATCTCTTTTTTATAAGATTTATCAAGTTCTATACTGTCTTTATTGAGTTCAACGGATTTGCCCCATAGTGGTGTTGCAATAACTCCAGGTTTTATAGATATAACCTTTACTCTTCCTCCTGTTTCCATTTCAAGCGAATTAAACAAAATATCCAAAGCTCTTTTTGATGCACAGTAAGGTGCTACAAAAGGAAATATTCCGAAACTTGCCATTGAACTTATGTTGATAATTTTGCCGCCTGCAAGATACGGCAGAAGCTTCTGCGTAAATTCGAGATGAGAAAATGTATTCACTTCGAATTGTCTGCGGATTTTGTCCACCGGCATGTTTTCAACAGGACCGGCTGCCACGCACCCTGCCGCATTAATCAATGTATCAATCTTTTCTGCTTTTTTTGATATAAATTCCGCAGCCCCTGTTATTGTATAAGATTTTTCCATATCAATAAAAAACGGAATGACGTTTTTCATCTTAGAAAGAATTGGTTCATACTTATAGTTTCTGAATCCTGCAAAAACTGTCGCATTTTGTGAGAATTCTTCAAGCAAAGCTCTACCTATTCCGGATGTAGAACCAGTAATAACATAGGTTTTCATAAATCATCCTTTCCTAAGACATATAAGAACCGAACAACGGCAGATACAAAGCTAATGCCAGAGTCAATACGATAGAACCGATTACGATTAACATCAATGGTTCAATCATCTTTGTCATTGTATCAATAATACCATCCAGCTTTTTATCAATAAATTTTGTCGCCTGCAGAAGCATATCGCCCAGACGACCGGACTGCTCACCTGTTGCAATCATAAACAAAATCATTTTAGGTACGGATTCCGTTGCCCTCAAAGCCACTGATAAATGCTGCCCCTGTTGAACCATTCCGGTTGCTTTTTCGATTTTTTCTTTTAACGTATAATTTGTCAGGGTCAAATTTGCAAGATACAAACATTCTACAATCGGAACCCCTGCATCGTATGCAACCTGCATAACAGCAATAAAGTTTGCGAAGTTTGAAAACTGCAGCAAGTCAGATAACAACGGAATTTGAAGAGAATACTTATCTATAATTCTCTTACTCGGTTCCCATTTAAATAGATAGATAATACCGAATGTAATAGAACCTAAAATCAACGGTACCAAATACCAGAATTTTTTAAGGAAAAGACCTGCGGACATCAGGGTTGCCGTAATCCACGGGAGTTCCTTGCCCATCCCTTCAAACATTTCTTTAAATACAGGGAATACAAACATCAACATGACAAGCACGATAATAACAGCAAGAACAATTACAAACATAGGATACATCAATGTACCGACTACCTTACCTCTGATATTTGCCTGCTTATTCATAAGTTCCATAAGACGATCAAGGGTTTTTTCCAATTCACCGGAATCTTCCCCCGCTTTACATAGACCTATAAACACCTGACCAAATTGAGCCGGATACTTGGCAATAGTATCAGCAAAAGTTGAACCTGCCATAATCTGGCGTCTGAGTTCTTTTGCAACAAGTCTGATTTTTAATTTTGCAGCATCCGTTTCAATAAACATTAAAGATTCAATCATAGGAATGCCGGAAGCTGAAAGGATTTGCAGGGTAGATGTAAACTCCATTTTGTCATTAAGACCAAGAGTTTTCATCTGACCGCCTTTTACTTCATCTGCAGCCTCCTGTTTATTATCTTTTCCTAATTTTTCTTCATAAACTTTTGTCGGCAAAAAACCGAGTTTTCGAACCTGTTCCCTCGCGTCACGAAGATCATCGGCTTCAACCTTTCCTTTTACCAGGTCTTTATTATTTCTTAATGCTACATAGTTAAAAATTGCCATGTTTCACCTATTCATTTACAACACCGAGGACTCTGACAAATTCATCTATAGTGGTCATACCGTTCAAAATATGATTCATACAAGCCTCATTAAGAGTTTTCATACCGTTTTTGACTGCCGCTTCTTCAATTTCAATATCATGCGCACCAGCCGCAACAAGTTTTTTGATTTCTTTATTTATAGTCATAATCTCATACACACCGAGTCGACCTTTATAACCGGTGAAATTACACTTATTACAGCCGACAGCTCTGTACAGAGGCGTTTTCATCAATTTTTGGATTTCATCTTCATCCGCCGAAATTTGTCTTGCCTCTTCATAGGTCGGGAAAAATTCCTGTTTGCAGTCATCGCATAATCTTCTGACAAGACGCTGTGCAATAACACCAGAAAGAGTTGAGGCAACAAGATAATCTTTAGCACCCATTTCTACCATACGGGTTACAGTTGCTGCAGCTGAATTGGTGTGAACCGTACTTAATACAAGGTGACCGGTAAGTGCTGCAGAGATCGCAATTTCCAGAGTTTCGTAGTCACGAATTTCACCGACGAGAATGATATCAGGGTCCTGTCTTAAAATTGCTCGCATACAAGAAGCAAATGTTATGCCCGCTTTTGCGTTAATCTGCGACTGGTTAATCCCTTCCAGCTTGATTTCTATCGGGTCCTCAATTGTTGTAATATTTACATCTTCATCATTCAAACTTTTCAATACAGAATAAAGAGTCGTTGTTTTACCTGAACCTGTTGGACCTGATGTTAAAATAATTCCGTTCGGGCAGCTTACCATATTTTTAATTTTTACAATATCTTCATCCGTACCGCCGATAAGACTAATATTTTTATCTGCAGCATTCAAACTTACAGCAGGCGCCAGTACACGAATACAGACCTTTTCTTTACCGGCAACAGGTAATGTATTTATACGGAAATCGTAAGAACCGCCTTTGTATTTAATTGAAAACGTTCCGTCCTGAGGTCTTCTGTGCTCTGCAATATTCATCCTGGATAATACTTTAAAACGCGCAATTACTGAGGTTTCAACCTTTGTCGGTATATCAAGGACTTTGGACAACATACCATCTTTTCTGTAGCGGACAATGTAACCTGAAAGACGCGGTTCAATGTGAATATCTGAAACTTTTGTATCAATTGCCGTCGTAATAATCTGGTTTACAAACTTTGCAATAGAACCGCTTGAATCCTGGAGCTGGTTATCAACCATTTCAGATAAAGATTCTTCCACCTGGAATGTATCAGCTTCTTCTTCTATCTGTTTGATAATTTGCTGGGTTTCCTTTTTGGATTCCGAGAAGAAGGTGTTCATCGCATTTTCAAACTCATAATGAGTCATCAGCAATTGTTTCGGGTTTTGCCCTGTCAGATAGATTATCTGTTTTAAAATTTCAGGTTTTACCGGAGTAACAGCACCAAGAAGAAGTGTTTTACCGTCAGATGAGATTGGTATAACTTTATTACTTTTAATAAAATCTTCAGGCAGGATATTAATATACTGCGCCTGAGCAGCTAGCTGGTTCGCTGTAACCACATCCATACCGGTTTGTAAATGCAAAATTTCTTTTAACTGCTCAAGGGTTATAAACCCTAATTTAAAGAGCATAGAACCGATTGGAGTTTTATTACGTTTACTGTCAGCTAAAGCTTGAAGCAGTTGAACATCAGTAATATAACCCTTTTGAATTAACAATTCACCGAGTTTGCCCTGAACAGATTTCGGCTCTGACGCGGCACCGCCTTTATCATCATTAAATAACTCCGAAAGAAGTTGATCCAAATCTGCATCCGGAACCTGCATCAGTTTCACCTGATACGGAAAAATTTCACGTAATTTATTATTTATAGCGTCTTTATCAGATGAGGAATTGATTGCCACAAACAGAAATTTATCCTTAACACTAAGTGGAACAAATTTCATTTGTTCCATTAGTGCCTTGTCAACTTTGCTGAGTACCTGCTTATTTATACTGTTTTTTAGTCTGTTAAGTAATTCGCTCATCTTCTTATTTTATTCACACTACAATGCGTTTTCTTCGTCGTCAGTAATTATCTTAGGTGTAACAAGAATTACAAGTTCCGATTTTTCTTTAGTAGTCTGTGTACTTCTGAACAATACGCCAAGACCCGGAATATCGCCAAGGAACGGAATTTTACTTATAGTTCTGTTTTCATTCTCTCTCATCATACCTGCAATTACCAGAGTATCACCGTCTTTAATTCTGACATTTTTCAACTCAAGGTTTCTTCTCTGAAGCAATGTTGCTTGAACATCAGTTTCACCACGAGCTGCTGCAGCTTCATCTTCAGAAGGAGTTGTAATCTCTCTATAAGGGATTGCATAATCCGGTGTGAGATTCAAATATACATAGCCATCCGGAGATATGAACGGAGTTACAGTAATTTTGATACCGTCATCTTCCCCGATTTCATATTGTTTCTGAGTTGGAGGGCTTTCGGAATAAGATCCTGTGAGTACCTGTGTTGTTACCGATTTGACGTAGTCGGAAGTCATATCAATGGTTGATTCCTGACCGTTTGTTACAACAATTCTCGGATTGGAAATCGTTCTTGCTTTATTGTTACTCAACATATAGTTAATTGTATAAACAAGTGAAGGTGACATTTTTGCAGAAGAACCGCTCGGTCCGAATAAGATACCGCTATTAGCACCCTCACCGCGACCTATTCTTGTAGTTTCTCCGCTCTGAACAACTGAGAAGTGTTTACTTGTGAAACTCCAAGAGTTGTTAAATTGTCTTGAACCTTCTTCCGTCAGTTCTATAATTGAGAATTCTAAATAAGCCTGAGGCTGTTTCTTATCATTATGTTGAATAAATTCTCTTATCATATCAATCTGTTGTTCTGATCCGCCTACGATATTTACCGTACCGAGCTGGGTGTAATAAGCAACAGAAAGACTGCCAAGCCCTATTGATGCAGCACCGCCTTCACCGCCGCCGGAACCCGAACCTACATTACAAGCAACAGTACCTTCACCAAGAACAATGCCGTCACCGCTGCTTGAAGAAGCCGCACCGCCTGTCATAATTCCTGCAGCACCGCCTGTTGCAGAGCCTCCGCCAGTACTAGGAAGCAGCTGGTTACATATCATATTAGCCATTTGCTCAGGCGTCGTATGGTTTACCTTAAATGAAGCTGTTATCGGTTTTTTATCAAATTGAGCCAATACTTTCTCTGCTATTTCAACGTTATTTTTTGAACCGAAAATTATTAACTCATTTGTTGCAGGATTTGTAGTAACAATCGTTGATGACGAAAAGCCCGGTCTTTTTACTCCGTAAATATTACTATTTAAGAAGCTTGCAATAGCCGAAGCATTTATATATTTTACAGGCAATACAGTCATCGGCTGCTTGCTGACATTTGTATCATCACTTGGTTTTGTAATTATTAAGGTATTATCTTCTATAACGTAAGCAAGATCAGCAGATTCCATAACCATGTTAAAGGCTGAATTCAAAGGAACATTTACCAAATCCATTGTAATCTTACCGCTTACGTCAGCTTTGAATATAATATTCAAACCCGCTTTATCTGCAAACATTCTCAAAACCTGTCTTACATCTGAATCCCGTAAGCTTAAATTAATCGGGATATTCCTATCAGTAATACTAACTTTGCCGTAAAGATCCAATACAGTCGGCGCTGCATTCCTCAAAACAGGTTTTTCCTCTGTGTAACCTGCGTCGCTACTAAATGACAAAAGGTTTTTCAAACCCTTTGCACCCGCCATTGTCACAGTGTTTGACATTGCGAATGTTAATAAAATCATCATAGTAGAAATTTTCTTAAACGTATTTTTCATTACTGCTCCTGCTTATTTACATTCATTTCTTCTTATTTTTTTGCCCCGCCAAATTTCTTTGATAGGTTAGAAACTTTGTTATAATTTATACCCTCATCTTTGGTTACAAGCTCTCCGACACCTGCTTTATAGACATTTGCGCCGAGCTGAACCGTAACTGTCTGCGGGCTTATTGCTAAAATTTTATATCCGTTAATTACATCGCCGGATCTTACAAGATAATCTAAACCTTCGATATTTATTATTGCGGAAGGATTATATTTATCAAACATTATACCTGAGATCTTTGTTGTAACAATTTTTGAAGCTTCACTATCTGTTTCTGAACCCATTGGAGGTTCTACAAGATCAAACTTTGGCAAATCTTGTTTCGGAACAATAGGATCTTTTAGTGCAGGCGGAGGAGCATCATTTGTTGGAACAAACGGGTTCGCTCTGCCGACAGCTTCCATATCCAATGCAACCATTTTATCCTTCCCGGCTTCATCTAAATCAACGACATCGCCGACTACTCCTGGAGTTTCTTCTGGTTGGGCTTCAGCCGTTTGTTCAGGAACCGCGGCTGAAATAGGTTCAACAGGGAGTGAATCTGAAGTGTTCGAACCTCCACATCCGCTTGTTACAGCCATTACAAGAAAAAACAGACCCGCAATACACAGTGCCGGCATTTTCTCTCGTATTAAGAACATCTTTTTATTTATCATACCTGTATTCTGTTCCACTCTCTCTACATTATTAATTTTATAGCTACATACAAATTATATAAAAATATACCTATATGCGTATCAATTATTTAATGTATTTAATTTGACTTTTGATATATTTTTACATTAATAAGTTATTAAAATTTTATCATACTTACATGTAAAAAGCAAAAAACGCAGTTTTTTTAAGTTTTATTAAGAATTATTGAAAATTATTTGTTATAGCATGAATATATTCAAGAATTTCCGCGAAATAGTTCAAATCCGCATTACCGTTCAATACGAAATCAGACTCACTTCTAAAGGGTCTTACATATTTTTCACCGGCGTGAGTTATGTAATCCCAATGTTTTAGAGCATTTTCAAGACTTTGATTTCTCTCTTCTTTTGCTCTCGAAATAAATCTGTTTTTTCTGATATCATTATCTGTTTCAACATAAATCTTTACATCAAACAGATTTTTTACCTGCTCATACATTGTTGCAATACCTTCGACTACAATTATCTTTCGGGAAAGAATTTCTCTTGCCTTCGGAACGGAAACGCCTGTACCGTTTGGCAAATACATAGGTATCATAACATTCTCCCCTTCAGAGAGCAGCTTCAAATCCTGTTCTAATATATCAAGTTGAAAACTCGTCGGGGCATCCACATCATACCCGTTATCTCTAAGGTTATCAAAAGTTCCGAATTTCTTTATCAGCTCAGATATATCGTTAAAATAATTATCCGTACTCAAAATAGAAACCGGCATATTAAACTGCTCTATAATTTTCTTAATCTCTTTACAGATTGTAGATTTTCCGCAGGCTGATTCTCCTGTAATCCCAATCAATAAACGCTTATTTGGATTATTAATCAATCGTTTTGAAAAATGCGCTATAAAATTCGGATTTACATTCAAAAATATCGGATTATCGCATTTTTTATCGAAAGCGAGTATCTGGCGAAACTTTGTTTGCAGATAAAATACCAACAATTCCCTTCCTGACCTGGAATTAAAATCGGGCTTTAGTATCTTATCATTGGAGTTTAATTCTTTATCAATTAACAATTTCATAATGTCCTTTTTGACTTTATAAAAATAAAGTATGTTTAAAATAATACACGAAGAAAAAAAAAATTGCTAGTCAAAATGGAAAAATAAATAAATGTTACAAAAAAACGCACCTCCGAAGAAGTGCGTTTTCTTAATCCATTTTAGCTTATTAGAAGCACAAACCAGCTTCACGAGCAGCGTCAGCGAGAGCCTGAACACGTCCGTGATAGAGGAAGCCGCCTCTGTCAAACACTACACATTCAATGCCTGCTTTTTTAGCTTTTTCAGCAATTGCTGTACCTACAACTTTTGCAGCTTCAATATTACCGCCATGAGGCAATTTTTCTTTCAAATCTTTGTCTACTGAAGATGCTGAAGCTATAGTTACATGATTTTCATCATCAATTAACTGTGCATAAATGTGTTTTGTTGATCTAAAAACAGCCAATCTTGGGAATTCTTTTGTCCCTGAGATTTTAACTCTGATTGTCTGGTGTCTTTTTTGTACTTGTGGTTTTCTTGCTTTTCTTTTAATCATTTTATTTTCTCCTTTTACCCGAACCTTCTTGATAACCACTACCAAGGGTTCATGCGGGCTATGCTTTTGTATCTAATACGAGTTCTACTTTTGATTTATCTACATACTGCTGGCCCAGATTTTTATCCAGTTTGTCAAATATATCACATAACATATAAGGATTATCAACAGCGGTAGAAATTCTTATTCCTTTATCGGCTAATTTTTTGTTGGTTTTCTGAATATTAAAACTATCTTTCATCGAGATTTCTACAATGTCTAACTTAGAATTATAGGTCTTATTCGTATAGTCTTTAATATAGTTATATTTTTCTTCAATATCCTGATTACTTGTTCCGTAAGGAAACCGTACATCATAGATACCTGAAAAAGAAACTTTCATAAAATCAGCCTCTAAAAGTTAAGTTTATTTTTTACCTGCTTTACCTGCTTTACGTCTGATATGTTCACCTTCATATCTTACACCTTTGCCTTTATATACTTCAGGCGGACGTTTAGATCTGATAAATGCAGCAACATCGCCGACGGTTTGTTTATTTGAACCTTTTACCGTAATTTTGGTGTTAGCCTCAACGGTAATTGTGATACCTTCCGGCGGTTCAACGATTACAGGGTGAGAGTAACCGAGTGAAAGGTTAAGGTTTTTACCTTCCATATTAGCACGGTAACCTACGCCTTGAATTTCCAATTTCTTTTCAAAAGCGTGTTTTACACCGTGAACAGCGTTTGCAATTAATGTTCTTGACAAACCGTGTAAAGAACGAGCCTGTCTTGAATCATCAACTCTTGTTACAACGATGTGGTTATCTTCAACCTTAACGTTAATTTCAGGTCTTACAGCAACAACTTCTGTTCCGTTCGGACCTTTAACAGTAACTTGATGGTCTTCAACATGAACTTCCACACCTTGCGGAATTTCGATAGGTAATTTACCAATACGTGACATATTAATTTCTCCTTTTATGGTATTAACTAACATCGCCGGAAGCTTATCTTATCTTTATTCTTTCGATTAAGCTGGAGCCTCTATCTAAAGCCATAGCCCTAAAATTTTGCCCTACCCGGCCGGGTCTTTCTACCAATTACACCCGAGATTATTCTATATAAAAATATTTAAAATGTCAAAGCCCTGTAACAAGAACTTTACATAATGCATGTTATCGGAAATAAAGAAAACAGTCCTGCTTTTTATTCTTGGGGCTTATGCAGCCCCAAGACCTGCACCAGTATTCTTTCTTTTGGTTGCGATGCCAAAAGAAAGAATACTGGACAAGAAAGAAAAACTCGCTTATTAACAGCGCTGCTGCACAGCGCAAGACTGAATAGCTGTCGTTAAATGCTGGCACATTTAACCTTTCAGCCTCACTATTGCACTTCGTGCACGTTCGGCAACCTGCATATAGCAGGTCTGAATAAAATCCCCCTGCCCCCCCTTACTAAGGGTGCAAGTTCTAAGCCGCCCTTGTAAAGGAAGGTGGCGCGTTAGCGCCGGAGGGTTTTCTGGCGAGCGTGCGGCGTAGCCGCGATAGCGAGCACTGGAGGTTGAAGGCAAAGCCTTCAACTACTTCCATTTTATTCCGCGGCGCGCAGCGACGCTGTAATTTTTGCGTGTTTTTCTTTTTCGGTTCACTTTTTCTTTTTGCTTCGCAATCAAAAAGAAAAAGTGAACGTAATGAAGAAGTTGGAGAACTTGTTTCTTCCGATTACATGCATTATTTACAAAAAATCTCCTCTTGCAATAAAGAGGAGATTTTTTAGTAATTATAATATTCAGACCTAGTATATGTAGCAAAGAACTTCGCCGCCGATGTTTTCTTTGCGGGCTTTTCTGTCTGTCAATAAGCCTTTGCTTGTTGATACTATTGCTACACCCATACCGCCCAATACTTTTGGAAGGTTTTTAGCCTTGCAATATGTTCTCAAACCAGGTTTTGAAATTCTTTCCAGTTTTGAAATTACAGGTCTGCGATTTTCGTCATATTTTAATGTAATTTCCAATACTTTGAATTTTCCAACTTCTTTAACACTATAATCTGTGATAAAGCCTTCTGCTTTTAATAATTTTGCTAATTCAACTTTCAATTTAGAAGAAGGGATTTCAACTTTTTCGTGTGAAACCATATTAGCGTTTCTAATTCTTGTTAGCATATCTGCTATAGGATCTGTATTCATTTTGTTATTTCCTTTTTTCTTATGCCGGAAATTTGATTTCCGGCGCTACTTACCAATTTTTGTCCGGTTCGGCTAATCGCCGCCTTGACGAGTTTCAGCAGTTTAGCAAAAGCCTTACAATGTGCTTTTAATTTTTGCTGTCGAAACTTTTACGACTGCATATTATATTAAAATTAAAACACCTGTAGTCCGCTCAAATTTGCAAAAAATACAAATATGAGCCTCCCTGCATTTTAGTGTCAGGGAGAAGTGCCTCAGGCACTACCAACTAGCTTTTGTAACACCCGGTAATAAACCCTGGTGTGCCATTTTTCTCAAACAAATTCTGCACAGACCAAAATCTCTGTGGTAACCGTGAGGTCTGCCGCAGATGCTGCATCTGTTGTGCAATCTTACTGAAGGATATTTACCCTTTGCAGCAAGTGCTTCTCGTCTGAGTTCTTTATTTATCATCGCTTTCTTAGCCATGAATTTCTCCTTATGTTTCTTAGTTTGTTTTTATCTGTTATTTTTATTTGGATTAATACATCCAACTATTTGTTCATCCCTTTGAAAGGCATTCCGAGTAATCTCAACAATTCTCTTGCTTCATCATCAGTTTCAGCAGTTGTAATAATTGAAACGTTCATACCTTTTACAAGATCAACTTCTTCATACGTAATTTCAGGGAAAAGAGCCTGTTCTTTCAAGCCGAGAGTATAGTTGCCGCGGCCGTCGAAAGATTTAGGGCTGATACCTCTGAAGTCACGAATACGAGGGAACACAACGCAGATTAACTTTTGCAAGAAATCGTACATTCTTTCACCTCTGAGTGTAGCCATTGCACCAACCGGCATACCTTCTCTTAATTTGTAAGTTGCGATTGATTTTTTAGCTTTGGTAATAACACATTTTTGACCTGCTATTTTAGTCAATTGTGCTTCGATAGCTTCTGCGATTTTTGAGTTGTGAGAAGCTTCACCTACACCCATATTCAAAACAATCTTATGAAGTTTCGGAATCTGCAAATCGTTTTTGTATCCGAATTTTTCTTTCATAGCTTGTTTAACTTCTTTTTCGTATTTGGTTTTTAAGCTTTCTGTTTTAGTCATTTTCGTATTTCCTTAATTCTGTGACGAATAATAAATATTAAACGTCTAATTGTTCACCACATTTTTTACAAACACGAACTTTTTTGCCTTCAACGACATCGTGTTTGATCCTTGTCGGTTTTTCGCATGCAGGGCATACAACCATAACTTTGGAAGCATCCATCGGAGCTTCAAGCTTGATTAAACCGCCTTGAATTCCTGCCATAGGTTGAGGTTTCTGAGCTTTAGTGACCATGTTAGCGCCTTCAACAACAACTTTGCCTTCTGAAGGGTTAACTTTTTTGATGTTGCCCATTTTGCCTTTGTCCTTGCCGGAAGTAACGATAACTCTGTCACCGTTTTTTACATGCAAGCTTTTTTTATTTTTATCTGTCATTTTTATTTCTCCATTTTATACAGTTTTTAACTGATTTTTAATTTGCTAAGGGAACCTCGACCCTGTCCCTTCGCATCTCTTTTGCTTTAACGGTTATATTACCTCCGGAGCCAAAGAAACTATTTTCATATAGCCTTTGTCACGAAGTTCACGTGCAATTGGTCCGAATACACGGGTTCCTCTAGGGTTTCCGTCTTTGTTGATGATTACTGCTGCATTTTCATCAAATCTGATAACAGATCCGTCTGCACGTTTGATATCAGCTTTGGTTCTTACAACAACAGCTTTTACAACTTCACCCTTTTTAACTGCCATATTCGGAGTTGCGTCTTTTACGGAAGCTACGATTTCATCGCCTACTGCCGCAAATTTCTTATTTGAGCTGCCCATAACACGGATACATAAAAGCTGTTTAGCACCTGTGTTATCTGCTACTTCTAATCTGGTTTCTTGTTGTATCATTTTTACTTTCCTTTTAATTTAAGTAATTTTTACTGCTTTCGGCCTCTCATTACTCTTTTGGTAATGCTGCCTTACTATGCTCACTAAAGATTAACGAGCTTTTTCAACTACTTCAGCCAAAGTCCAGCGTTTTCCGCCTGAAATTGGTCTTGATTCAACGATTCTTACGATATCGCCTTCGCCGCAGATATTGTTTTCATCGTGAGCCTTGTAGTTTTTGTTTGATTCGATGATTTTGTTGTATTTAGGATGTGGTTCATAATCAGCTACTTTTACGACAATTGTTTTGTCCATTTTGCTGCTTACGACTATTCCTTGTTTTTCTTTCTTAGGCATTTATTATTTTCTCCTTTAGAAGCGTTCGCTTTATCCTTATTTTAGGATGCTGCCTGTACGCTTTCCTTTTCTTTTATTACAGTTTTTGCTTGAGCTATTAAGCGTTTTGTTTTTGAAACAAGCGCTGTATTTTCCAATTTGTGAGTTGAAAGTTTGATTTTGCAATCGAGTAACTGCTTTTTCCACTCAACTATTGAAGCTTGGAGCTCTTCAACTGTTTTTTCGCGCATTTCACTTAATTTCATTTTATATTTTCCTTTTTATTAATTTGTATAGCTTAATTTGCTTCCAATTTAGCTTTTTCTACAACTTTAACTTTGATAGGAAGTTTTTGAGCAGCTAATTCCAATGCGTTAACCGCTACGCTTCTATCGAAGTATTCAAGTTCGAAAAGAATTCTGTTCGGTTTAACAACCGCAACCCAGTATTCCAAATTACCTTTACCTGAACCCATACGAGTTTCTGCAGGTTTTGCAGTAATCGGTTTATCAGGGAAGATTTTAATCCAAACGTCACCGCCACGTTTGATTTCACGTGTCATCGCACGACGGGCTGCTTCTATTTGTCTGGAAGTTATCCAGCCCGGTTCTAAGGCTTGAAGTGCATAGCTTCCGAATTCGAGTTTTGTTCCTCTTGTTTCGTGGCCTTTCATTCTGCCTTTCATCATTTTGCGGTATTTAGTCTTTTTAGGCTGTAACATTTTATTTACTCCTGTTAATTATTTTTATACTTAGTTCATTTTTCCGTAAAGATTATTCAGCAGTTTCGATTGCTCTGCGTTTAGGGCGTCTGCCGCCTTTATCAGAATCTTTACCGGATTTTGCTTTGATGTTCTGATCTGCTTTTTCGCCAGGCATTAATATACCTTTGAAAATCCAAACCTTAACACCGATTTTACCCATAATGGTATCTGCTTCTGTGAAACCGTAGTCAACATCAGCTCTTAAAGTTTGAAGAGGAATTCTTCCTTCTTTAGCCCATTCTGAACGAGCGATTTCAGCACCGCCCAGACGTCCTGATACCATTACTTTGATACCTTGAATGCCTGCTCTCATTGAACGCTGCATTGCTTGTTTCATTGCACGTCTGAAAGCTACACGTTTTTCAAGCTGCTGAGCGATATTTTCAGCAACGAGTTGTGCATCGGCATCAATTCTTGCAACTTCTACAACATTGATAATAACAGGTCTGCCAATGTATTTTGAAACATCTTGTTTAAGTTCTTCAATACCCTGACCGCCGCGACCTACTACGATACCCGGTTTTGCTGTTACTACTGTTATTGTTGTATTTTGAGCCTTTCTGGAGATCATAATCTTTGATACTCCGGCTGCATATAATTTTTTCTTAACGAATTTTCTGATTTTATCGTCTTCTTTTACGAAGTGACGATAGTCTTTGAATTTGGCATACCATGAGCTTGCCCATGCTTGAATTATGCCTACTCTAAATCCGGTTGGATGTGTTTTTTGTCCCATTTTTTATACCTTTTATTTTCTTATACCTTCTACTTATCACTAACTTTTAATGTTAAGTGTGATGTACGTTTAAGTCTTTTATAAATACGACCTTGAGCTCTTGGTTTACCGCGTCTCAAAGTTTGGCTTTCATCTGCGAAAATTTCAGAAATTTTCAAAGATTCAGCTGATACGCCGTATTGTTCCTGAGCATTTGCAACAGCAGCCTTCAAATTCTTTTCAACTACTCTTGCTGCGAAATAAGGCATAAAACGTAACATATCTTGAGCTTCAAGAACTTTTTTGCCGCGTACTTCGTTAATTACACGACGCAATTTTCTTGCTGTCATTTTAATATCTGTTTGTTTTGCTTTAGCTTCCATTTTTACTTTTCCTTATTTTCTTTTAGCAGTCTTATCTGAACCTGCGTGTCCTTTGTACATTCTTGTAGGTGCAAATTCACCTAATTTGTGTCCAATCATTTGCTCTGTTACATAGACCGGTACGTGAGTTTTACCGTTGTGAACAGCAATTGTATGACCTAACATATCAGGTACTATCATTGATGCTCTTGACCATGTTTTGATAACTTTATGTTCTGAATTTGCATTCATTTTAGCTATTTTTTGTTGTAGAGCTTCTTCTACGTATGGACCTTTTTTTAATGAACGTGCCATTAATTTATTCTCCTTATTGGTTTTTGTTTTTTTTGTTAGTCTTGGATTATTGGCGGTTCAAAACTTTCCATTCCGTTACACAATTTTTATCAAAATTGTTTCACTCCATTAAGTTTTTCACCTTGACGTGCTGGGTTCGCTTTGTCGTTGCTCGCTGTAATCTTTTTCAGTTTTTTGAAGATTTATACAGCTCGCCTAAGCTCACACGGCGCACTTGCCAAAATCCGCTACTTCTTACGTCTTCTAACGATTAATTTGTCAGAAGCTTTGCCTGATTTTCTTGTCTTATGACCAAGAGCCGGTTTGCCCCAAGGTGTTTTAGGGTGTCCGCCAGGACCGGTTTTACCTTCACCACCACCGTGAGGGTGATCGCAAGGGTTCAT
>CALUVR010000026.1 GCA_944324285.1 Candidatus Gastranaerophilales bacterium
TGCATTCATATAGGATAAGACTTTTTCACAAAGTTCCCCGTCAATAAATGCTCCCTCAAATTTTGGGCTTATCATTTGACGTTCTTTATCTATATAAAAATATGTATCACCTACAACTCTATAATTTTTATTTTTAATATTTATTTCCCCGTTTGCATCTGGAACCATAATATAGTATTTTTCCATATTAGGGATATCTTCTTCAACTCTTGCAATATATGCATTTACAGGCTTATTTGTCTTTTTATCAATCAGGGTTGTTATCCTTAAGCCACTTTCATCTAAGTTAGTTTTAGGAGTAAATTCAGGTGAAAGGAGTTTTTTAAAAGTCTTAGAGCTAATTCCTTGAAAATTCTCTTTTAATAGGCTAACTTCAACTGTATCTGCTGCCGGCTGACGTACAAGGTCAACTTTTTTAAAATTGAACATTCTTTTAGTCGTAGGGATAATATCTTTAAATATATTTGTCTTTATTCCGTTTATTTTCATATTTGAATTCCTAATATCTTTTAAAACCTGTAAATATATTTTTTGCCAGCTGTATTAATTTATTGAATAAAATAAAATGTACTAATGTTTAACAACAATTTTTAAGAAAAGAATGACAAGGCAAACTTACTTAAAGTTGCCGTAAAAAATCAAACCATGTGGAACAAATAATCAAACCGTGTGTTCTTTTACAACTATATATTTATTATTTTTTGACATTCTGTGCAAACTCCTTATATTTTAGTGTAAACCCTGTAACAATATACATTATAAATAAGAAGCACGACAAAAATGGTCGTATTTTAAAATTTACATATTTACACTTTAAACAAAATGGAAAGAGAAATGTTACTTAATGACTTTTAATATTTTTATTCTATCAAAACGAAAGTATCTTATAGCTTTTCTTAATTCACAAAAAGCAACGATAAAGATTAATTCTGGCTCGTTTGGGTTTTTAGCATTTCTTATAAAATCGTTATTCTCCATCATTTCATAACCATATTTAATATCTTGAGGTTTTATTATTCTTATATTTACTTCGTTTTCAAAGGGATAATGTTGAGTAATATACTCTATTTCCAATTTATAACCGTGTTCAATTGCATCATTTATTTTATACCCATTTGTATTTTTCTTTTTTGAAGATATTTGTTCACCGTAATTTTCCATAGGAGCTTTTTTTTCATTTCCAAATTTAAACCCATGAATTTTTTCATGGCAATCGTGACATAAAGGTATCAGATTTTTAATATTATTCGTTCCACCTTTTGATAAAGGAATTTTATGGTGAACCTCTATATTATTACAACTTCCGCATTTGGAACATTTGTATCCATATTTTTTAAATACCTCTTGCCTGATTTCATTCCATTTATCTTCCTTTCGCGCTTTTTGGTCATTGCTAAATTTAAACCCATGAATTTTTTCATGGCAATCGTGCAATAAAGGTATTTTAAATACCTCTTGCTTGGTTTCACTCAATTTATCCTGTGAATTTGGAGATTTATATTCATGGATAATAGTTTTGTTGGCTTTTTGGGATTTAGGTTTCTTTGAACTTTTACCACTGTTATTATAACAATATGCAAGAAGGCAAAACATTAACAAATAAAAAAATGCTTCCATAATCTCTCCATATACAGACTAACGTCCACTAATATTTTTAACGGATACGTATTGTTACGACCAAATAAATTTAAACTTAATGAAATTTAGTTTAATATGACAAAACCGTTACAATTGTTTTAAATTTTATTATGCGCAAGGAGTTTATCCTTATTATTTTTCACGACCGATTTTGACAGAGGTATATTTTATATTTATAATTGAATAAGGAGTCGGTTTGATGAAAAATTTTAAAATATTATTTTTATTAGGGTCTTTCTTAGCGGTATTACCTGTTTGGGCAGGTTCTATTCAGTATGGTTATAATGCGAAGGGGGATTACGTTCCGATATCAATAAGCGGGCAGCGTGTTCAGTACGGCTACAACGCTCAGGGAGATTATGTCCCGACCTCAATCGGGGGACAGCGTGTACAATACGGGTATAATGCGCAAGGGAACTATGTTCCGACTTCAGTCGGCGGTGACAGAATTCAATACGGATATAATGCGCAAGGAAACTATGTCCCGACATCAATTGGCGGCAGCAGAATTCAGTACGGCTACAATGCGCAGGGAAATTATGTCCCAACCGCAGTCGGCGGCAGTAGAATTCAATACGGATATAATGCCGGTGGTAATTACGTTCCGACAGGATTTCACCGCTTTTAATTCCTATATCAAATCAAGTCTGCATAAATGTTTGTACTGACAGCCCTTGCATGCACCGTTTAAATCCTCTTTTATCGGGTCGAATTGAAGTGCGTTTATTTTTTCGTACGTTGATTTAATCAGGTTTTCAATATAATCCATATCTTCTTTTGTCAATTCTTTATATACATTTTTACGATGTTCTTCCACATAAATCAAACCTGTTTTTGAAACTTTTTTCCCTGTTGCTTTTTCAAAGGCATATTTATAAAAACACAATTGATTGTAATAATTCTCTTTGGTTCCGCCGATTGCAACCTGTTTTTCACTTACCGGCTGACCTGTTTTGTAATCGTATAATTCATAAGTCCCGTCAGAATTCTTTTCTATCCTGTCAATCTTTCCGGTCAGGGTATAATTGTCTAATTTTACACCGTCAAAGGTATATTCAACTTCCGCAATTCTGTCTGCCGGTATTGACGAAAAATAAGGATAATAATTATTTATTACATTTAAGCCTGATTTTTCAAATTTTTCTTTCTGCGCAAGTGAGGTGAATTTTGAATTTTCAAGACTTATTTGAAATTCCTGTGTAATTTCATTAATATCAGGGTATTTCCCATTTTGTTTCGCAATTCTTACGGCGTTTTCAAGAAGTTTATGCATTATGGAGCCGTAATTTGCAGAATCCCAGTCAGCTTCGTCAACATCTATTCCAAGAACTTTCAGGTAGAAAAATTTTCTCGGGCAGGCAAGATAGTCATTTAATCGGCTAGGAGAGAGTATAACCTGTTTTACCCTTTCCTCTATTTCAGTTTTGAATGCACCGCGGTTATCGTAAACTTCCCTTGAAATGCTTCTCACAAATTCTTTTGTAAAATCTTCGTTATTGTATGCAAATTGTTCCCCGTCAAAGTCGTAATCTGCAAAATCCGCCAGATATTTTGTTATCTGCTGGGGCTTATTGTCGCACATATCCGCAAATGAAAGACAAAGCCCGTGTTTTGCTCTCGTTATTCCGACAAAAAGCAATTTTATCAATTCGCTGTCTTTTTTCAACTGTTCTTCGGTTTTATCATAGACAGGTTCTGTAATTAGTTTATATTCTCCAGGCATGCGGAAGCTTTCCCAGTTTTTTGAGATTAAATCGGGAAGATAAACATATTCAAATTCTCTTCCTTTCGAACTGTGATAAGTTGTAAGCTGTACTGCATTTTGGATAAAAGAATCTTTATCAAGGCATATATCAATCTTATTTTGCAGACATTCATCCAGATATTCCACAAAATCCGCAAGTCCTGTTGAGATATTAATATTTGAAAAATCAGTAGCTTCTGATAGGATTTTTTTAATTCCGAGCAGATTTTCGCTTCTGTTGCTTTCGGTTTTGCAGTAATACTCCAGAATCCCTGTGCGATTTAAGAGTTCTATAACGGTATTTCTTAAATCATTTGCCGTTGCATATTCCTGAAGATAAAAAAATGTATCCAGAAAATCCTGTATTTTTGCGGGATTTTTCCAGCCGCTTAGCGTTTTCATCAGCGAAATAAAATCATTAGGCATATTTTTCTTAAGCAGTCTTTTTTCGTAAAGAATTTTATTGTAATCCTCCAAATCAATCTTAAAAGGCTCGGATAAAATCAACCCGAATAATTTATCGCTTGACAGAAGATAGTTATTTAAAGCTTTCAGATAGAAATAAACAACGATTGATGATTTGATTGCGAAAATACTTTTGCCTTCATCAATCTGGAACAGAATATTTTTTGCTTTTAGCATTTCTGCAAAAGTTTGCAGCTCCTGCCGTTTTTTGCAAATAATTGCAATTTGGGATAATTCTTCCGGACAATTTTCTGAATTGATAAGTTTTTCAATGTCCTCTGCTATGTGATTAAATTCCTGCAAAGTATCGCCGAATTGTAATCTTTTGACTTTTTTATCTTTTTTTATTATTTTTTCTGATTTTGCTGTCAATTTTTTTGAAATGTTTTTTGATTTAAAATTTTCATTATTTTCAAGCCGTGATTTATCCTGCTGAATGACTTTGTAGCTAAAATCAAGAATTGATTGTGTAGAGCGGTTATTTTCGTTAAGGCAGATGACTTTTGTTTCCGGATATCTAATCAGGAAATTCTCAATATTATCTGATGCTGCCCCCTGAAATCCGAATATAATCTGGTCATCATCTCCGACAACAAGAATATTTTTATTATCATTACCGTCTAAAAGATTAAAGATTATTCTGTTTTGAAGCGCGTTTGTGTCCTGATATTCGTCCACAAGGAAGTATTTGTATTTGTTTGAAACTTCCCTTAAAAACGTGTAATCTTCCTCAAATGCTGTCAGTACAAAATTTATCATATCCGAAAAATCAATCAGACTGAGGGAGCGCATTTTTTGTGAATATAATTCGTATAAAGCCCATAATTCTTTTGCTTTTCCGATGTTTGTTTTAATTTTTTCTATTTCATCATAGCGACCTTTATTTCGGGTTTCGCCTCTTGATTCCCGTTCATAAATTTCCGCTTCCAGTTCATTAATCCGCGGCACAAGTGTCGGATTTGTTTCGATTTTTTTATAATAATCTTCTTTAGAAATTCTTGTACTTTTAAGTTTTTCAATATGTCCTGTAAAATCTTTTGCATAATGATATTTGTCAGCGTGGTTCGGAACAAAATATTGAGGATTTACTTCGTCAATACATTCTTTCATCAATTTTATTTTTTCGGTTTCAGTAATCAATCTGACACCAGCATTAAGCGAAAACTGCTGCGGATACCGGCGTATAACATCATTACAAAACGAATGGTAGGTATAAATGTCAACGGAAGAAGCCAGAACGCCCATTTTGTTAATTAGTCGCTGTTTCATTTCTTTTGCTGCTGGGTCTGAAAATGTCAGACACAAAATAGATGCAGGATTAATGCCATGAGATAGCATATTTTCAATTCTGTGAATTATGGTAAAAGTTTTCCCTGTACCCGGTCCGGCAAGAAGCATTATTGAACCGTTGAGTGTATCTATGGCTTCCTGCTGTTTTGAATTTGGTTTAATAGTAGGTTTTGAAATTAGTTCTGTCATACAATTTTCCTGTGTTTTTTATAATTATACTTTATATTAGTGGCAGAATCGGACGTATAAAACCGACAGATGTTTTACGTTATTAAAATTATATCATAGTTTTGTTTAAATATGGAACTTTATTTATCGGGGAGATTTTTTATGGTATGATTCTTTTAAATGTATGATTAGGGAGAGTTGAATTATGAACATATTTACCCGCAGTTGGAATTTCGTAAAAGAACATCCGGAATGGTTTACTGTTCTCGGATTGTGTATTTTGTTTTATTTTATTTTTTTTCATAATATCGGCGGATACGCACTTATGGATGTTGATGAAACCCGCTATGTGTCCATGGCGAGAGATATGTTTAATACAAAAGATTTTATGACACTTGTTCTGGATGATGATTTTTTCTTTGAAAAGCCACCTTTATTTTTCTGGGGCGAATGTATTTCCTTTGCAATTTTCGGGAAAGTTAACGAATTTACTGCCAGGTTTCCTGTCGCATTATACGGGACATTAACCTGCTTTTTAACCTATTTTATCGGACGAAAGGTCGTTTCCAGAAAGTATGGCGTAATCTCTTCCCTTATCCTCGCAACGTGTTTTGAGTTTGTTATCCTTGCAAAATTTGCAATTCTTGATATCGTGGTTTCCACCTGTGTTGCTTTTTCCATTATGTGCGGATTTTTAACTTTCTTTTGCAAAGAGGAAAATAAAAAGTTTTGCGTATGGCTGTTTTATATCTTTTCAGGGCTTGCTGTTATGGCAAAGGGAATTCCTGGGTTTGTGCTGCCTTTCGGTGTAATGTTCTTTGCGCTTATGGCTGCCGATAAACTTAAAAGCGCTCTGAAACCTAAGTATATTATTGCCGGTCTGGGGTTCTTTCTGCTAATTGTGCTGCCGTGGCATTTGCTTATGCTTCATATTCATAATCCGGAATTTTATGAAGAATATATTATAAAACATCATCTTGCAAGATTTTTAACCTCAAATGATATAGACAGATCCGCTCCTTTCTGGTATTATTTCGTGAACCTTATCTGGGGGCTGGTACCGTGGATTGCCTCCGCAATTGCGCTGATTATTGTCAAACTTAAAGAATTTCGTCCTCGATTGCTTAAAAATGTTAAATTTAATTTTAATGCCCTTGACGACAGACAAAAATATCTTGTTTTGAACTGGATTGCGGCAATATTTACAATACTGTTTTTCTCCTCCTCCAGCACAAAGTTGATTACGTATATTCTGCCGGTATATGTACATCTTGCGTGTATTCTTGCTTTTGCCTGGATGGGATATATTGAGGAAGGCAGATATAAAAAACCGATTAATCTTTCAGTATATATCTGGGGCGGATTTTGTTTAATCCTGTCATTTGCCGCTCTGTTTACTCCGTTATTCCTGCCGGAGTGGCTTTATAACGATATTTACTGCGCAAAATGGATGTGTATAGGTTTTGTGGCATTCTGCGGGGCATCTAGTATTATTTGCGCCTTGAAAAATAAGCCGTGGGGGGTATTTTTTACTTATGTAATCTTTACCCTTCTGGTGTCTGCTTTTTGTACAAAACAATTTTTCTTGATTGATTACAAATTCGGGCAGAATGATTTGATGCAATTTGCAAAATATGCGCACGATACAAAAGACCAGTTGATATCGTTCGGAGATAACAGACGGTATTCCCTTCTGTATTACTATGGTGCGCATATTAAATATGTCGAAGATGACGAGATGACCCGTGATAATCTTGAAGAAGAACTTGAACAGAACGACGCATTAATTTCATTAAAAAAGAAAAATCTTGAAAAATACGGTAAGGGCTTGAAATATAAAACAGTTCTAGAGGGTCGGAAATACGTACTTATAAGAGGTAAGTAAAATGCTGAAACGGTATGAAAATTTTCTGGAGGAGTTTGACCGTGAGCTTCAGGAATATTTTTCCAAACAAAAAAAGTATATAAAATGCCGGAAAGGCTGTACAGACTGTTGTATTAAGGGAGAATATCCGTTTTCAAGGTTAGAGGCTGAATATTTGATGTACGGATTTGTACAACTGGATAAAACCTTGAAAGACAGGATAAGAAAAAATATAGCGGATTTAAAAAGAGAAAAAGAGAATTTTAAGGGGGAGAGGTTTGAATATAAATGTCCTTTTCTGCTTGACGGGGAGTGTGCGTTATATGAGAGGCGCGGGATAGTATGCAGGACTTTCGGACTTGCATATTTGCAGGAAGATAATAGAGTAAGACTTCCTAATTGCGCAAATATCGGGTTAAACTATGCAGAAGTGTACAACGCGGAAAAAGGAGAAGTTTTACTTAATAATCCTGTGAAAAAAGATTTGAGAACCGACAGTATTTTGCGCAGCGAAACAGCAGAAAAATACAATCTTGAGTGCGGAGAAATAAGACCGCTGATTGATTGGTTTTAAAATGCAGTGAAATTTTTACGACAAAGGAGTTTAGAACAGTCTAAAACGTGATATCTGTTATTTCTCCGCTGCAGCTTTTAGGAAGGGTGAATACAAATCTTACAAATTTCGGGTTTCTGGTATCTATTTTAATTGTTCCGCCGTGGGCGATTATTATTTTTTTAGAAATATATAACCCTAAGCCCGAACTTATCTTTTTTGATTCTTCCGCTCTTGATATAAATTTATCAAAAAGTTCTTCCGGATTTTTTATGGGAATGCCTCTGTTTTCGTTTTTTATGGAAAATACAATGTATTTTTTGTTTTCCGAAAGGTCAATTTCTATTGCGGAATTTTTGGGGGCATATTCAATGGCGTTAGATAAAAGGTTATGCACTGTGCGTTTTATCTGGAGATAATCAAGCATAATTTTTTCGGTTTTTAATCTGTTAATAAGATGAATTCTTTGATTTTTGCCGTCTGTAAGATACTTTGTTTCTTCAATGCTTTCTTCAATAAGAGATTTTATGGAAGTACATTCTTTTGAAAGTATGCATTTACAGTTGTCGTATTTGTATTTGTTAAGGATATTGTCAAGCAGATTTTTTGTATATTTTGCGGCTCCGAGAATGTCTGAGAGAATATTTTTTCCGGCTTTGTTTTTTGAAAGTTTAGGGTTTTTTAATAAAAGTTCCAGAGCGATTATTTCTGAATTGACCGGAGATTTTAAATCGTGTGCAAGCATATTAAAGAAAGTTTCTTTTGTTTTATACTCAGCATCGTTCATATTTTTTGTTTTTAGAGCATTAATAATGAGTGAGCGTACAACATCAATGTTAAACGGTTTTTCAATAAAAGCGGCGGAACCGAGATTATAGCCCGTAATTTTGTTTTCGGAATCAGAAAGTGCTGATATAAACATAATAAGAGATTGGGAATTAGGTTCTGATTTTCTGATAATTTCTCCGAGTTCAAATCCCGACATATCCGGCATCATTACGTCCAGAAGAAATAAATCGAATTTTTCTTTAATAATAATGTTTGCGGCATCAAAAGGATTTGTTAATGCGGTTATAAAAAGTCCCGTATCCGAAAGAATTTCTTTCAAAAGCTTGAGGTTCATACTGTTGTCGTCTACAATCATCACCCTCATCCCTTGAACGCCGGAAGTCCGTTTTATTTTGCATTTTGACTTAATACTAGGTATTGATTTTTCACCGTTAAGAGATGTCAGAACATTTTTATTAAACATACAATTTTCCTGTTTAAATAAATAATATTCAATAATTTTTGATATACAACTGCCCTATCGGGTATATTTTTTAGATATGTATTTTGATTATAAAAATATTGATGATAAAATATAATTATCGGTGGAATTATGGCAAGAACTTTAGAAGAATTAGTAGCTGAAATAAAGAACAGACTTGACATAGTAGAAGTGGTATCAGAGCAGGTAATACTGAAAAAAAGCGGAACGCATTACTGGGGTTTGTGCCCTTTCCATAAAGAGAAAACTCCGTCATTTTCCGTAAATCCCCAGCTTGGTATTTATAAGTGTTTTGGCTGTGGTGCAGGCGGCGATGCATTGAAATTTATAATGCAGACAAGAGGGGTTGAATTTATGGATCTTATAAAGGATCTTGCGAAAAGGTTTAACCTTGAAATGCCGGAAAATTTCCGCAGCAGCGACAAATCCAAAGATTTAAAAGGCGAGATGATGAAAGCGTGCGAGAAGGCTGCGGAATTTTACCATGACCTTCTTGTGAATAAAACCTCCAGAGAAGGCGATGCTGCGCTGGAATATTTAAAGTCCAGAAGTATTTCAAGAGAAATTATGCAGAAATTCACCCTTGGAATTGCGCCGAAATCGTATACAACGCTTTATGATATTTTGAAAAAAGATTTTTCCGATGAAGTTCTTGAAAAAGCGGGGCTTATACTCAAAGGGCGAGAAGGTTTTATTGACCGCTTTAGAAACCGTGTTATAATCCCGATACAAAATGAACTCGGGGATTACATTGCTTTTGGGGCACGTGCACTTGAAAAAGAACAGAGTCCAAAGTATTTGAACTCCTCAGATTCCTTAATATATAATAAGAGTAAGCTTCTCTATGGTCTTTATACGGCAAAAGATGTAATAAAAGAAGAAGATGGTGTAATCCTTATGGAAGGTTACTTTGATGTAATTTCCGCACAGGCTCACGGTATAGGAAACGCCGTTGCATCCTGCGGAACAGCACTAACATCTGACCACGTCAAGCTTTTATCTCGTTATACAAAATCCAGAAGAATTTATCTCTCGTTTGATACGGATTCTGCAGGTCAAAAAGCTACGGAAAGAGGTGCTGCCATTATAAAGGAAGCCTTTGAAGGCTTGGGAAATATAAAACAGTTTGATGAAAGCTATATTTCAGCCTCAGATGACAAATATTCCTGCGAAATAAGGGTAATAGCTCCTCCGGAAGGCAAAGATCCGGATGAGTTCATCCGCACGGTAGGCGCGGAAAGTTATAAAGAATTTGTCAAAAAAGCTCCGCTTTTAATAGATTTTCAGATTAATAATCTCTTAAAACAGCGCAGCAACTACAAAACACCTCAGGAAAAAACTAAATTTATAAAGCTTATTCTGCCTGTATTAATGGAAATAAATAACGAAATTATCCGCTCCGAATACACCAAAATGGTGGCGGATTCAATCGGGATAGACGAAACAGCACTCCAACTTGAAATACGTAAGCTAAAGACAGGCATGCTTCCACAAGCGAATGAGGAACGCGAAATTAATAAAATTGTTACGAAAACGTTAACAATTTCTCAAAAAGCGCAAAAAAATTTATTGAGTGTTTTTTTTGTACCCGACAATCACTTAACATTTGCCCAAATCAATGAAATGATTGACAACTCGTACATTACAGACGAAACATTAATAAATGTAAAATCTACAATTGACAAATTAATATGTACCGTAAATAATGTAAAAGAATTAATAGAAAATTTGTATACGGAATACATTGAAAAGCCCGAAATTCAAAACGTTTTGACAGACTTAATCAGTATTTCCGAAACATTTACAAATCTGACTCCCGACGACTTCAGGTGCGTGATAGAAGAAAATATTGCCAGAATAAAACGTTGTCAATGGGAAGATGAAAAAGAAAAAATGCGAAAATTATATAAAAATGCAGATGAAGATGATACAGAAGCCCTAAAACTTCAAATGCAGCTTAGAGATAAGATAAATAATAAACTTAAATTGGAGAAAATGAATGACTAAAAAAAGACAACCAGGCTCCTCTGTTATAAGTGTTCTCGATGAAGAGAATTTGGATTTGCAAAACATAGATGAGGATGGACAGTTAGACGGCGATGCTGACGGTGTAACCTACATGAATATGGATATCAGCACCGACAATATTGAGGATATTGTTACCGAAAAAATGGGTGGTAAAATTAATCTTGATGATATCTATATGATGAATTCATCGGAAGAAGACGACACCTCTAATGATATGGAACTTCCGAAAGGAATAGCTGTTGATGATCCGGTCAGATTATATTTAAGAGAAATCGGAAGGATTAAACTTCTTTCCGCAAACGAAGAAATTGAACTTGCAAGAAAAATCCTTGAAGGCGGAACTCCTGGCGCAATTGCGAAGAGAAAACTTGTTCAGGCAAATTTGCGTTTAGTTGTAAGTATCGCGAAGAAATACGTTGGGCGCGGCATGTTATTTTTAGACTTAATTCAGGAAGGGAATCTCGGTTTAATCCGTGCTGCTGAAAAGTTTGACCACGAAAGAGGTTTCAAATTTTCAACTTATGCGACATGGTGGATAAGACAGGCAATTACAAGAGCTATTGCCGATCAGGCGAGAACAATCCGTATACCTGTTCACATGGTAGAAACAATTAATAAACTTAAAAAAGTAACAAGACGTCTTGCACAGGAACTTTCAAGAAAACCTACCGAAGACGAACTTGCAATCGAAATGAACGTTTCAATCCCGAAACTTCGTGAAATCATCAAGATTGCACAGGAACCACTTTCTTTAGAAACACCGATTGGTAAAGAAGAAGATTCACGCTTGGGCGACTTTATTGAAGATAAAGAAGCAGATGCGCCGATAAAAACAGTTGCGTCGGAACTTTTGAGAGAAGATTTGGCTGAAGTTCTCTGTACACTTTCACCAAGAGAACGCGACGTATTAAGACTTCGTTTTGGCATGGATGACGGACGCCAGAGAACGTTAGAAGAAGTCGGGCAGTTGTTTGGCGTAACCCGTGAACGTATCAGACAGATTGAAGCAAAAGCTTTAAGAAAACTCCGTCACCCGAACAGAAGCAAACGCTTGAGAGAATACGTTGAAAGCTAATTTAAATAATCAATAAAAAAATAAAAGCTCCCTTTTTGGGGGCTTTTTACTAAGGGAAATGTCTATACTTCGGCGTCATCCCGGGCTACGACTAGTTCATTAACTCTTTACTCGTTACTCTCAATATTCCAAAAGCTGGATTCTTTCGGGCTTGCACCCTCAGAATGACGTGAAATTTCCTCTTAGTGCCTTAGTAATTTTTTCTTCCCCCTTTCCCTAACCCTCTCCCGCAAGGGGAGAGGGAATTAGTTTCTACCATGGATAATCGTCTTTTATCTCCCAGCAGTCCAACTCTATCAACGTTCCGCACAGACCGCCGGCATATTGTTTATGTGTCCCCTTTTTGCAAGGATAAAGTGAATCGTTCAACATTTGTTCTCTATTTTTTGCAAGATATGACCATACCATTTCAAGACGTTTATTTCTGTATAATTCAGTCATAAAAACATCTTTGCCAAGCCTATTAGGACCTTTTTTAGCACTAATATCAATTAATATCCAAATATACCCGCCTGCTGAATTGTTATAAAACATAGCAATAGCAGTCCCGTCAGGAAGTATGTGCCAGTATAGGACATTAATTGCATTATCCCCGTCTATATTATAAACCATATATGAAACGCGTTCCGGAGAGTACGAACCTGCTCTGCCGACAACTTTAAAATAGGGTTCAAAATATTCTTTAAAAAACTCAGACTCATTTGCTGCATAATCGGTTCCGACTGGGAAATCCCATTCCGTAACTTCACCATGATCCTTTTCGGACATTCTGACAACCTGCTGCAAGGTCGAATAACTCTTTTTAAGTTTGGCAACCGTAACTTGTTTATCAACTTTTTGGGTTATAGCAGGCAGCGTCATTGCTGCAATAATACCGATAACCCCGAGAGTTATTAATACTTCTGCCAAGGTGAACGCTTTGTTCATTATTCTGTCCTCTAATATTTTCATGTCACAGCTAAAAAATATCTCAATATTTAGTAAATATAATAATACTATATATTATCTTTAATAAAAAATCAATGATATATTAGCTAATAGATTATTAAATTTATAAAAGAATTAGTTACCATTAATTTAAAAGGAAAAATTAATGGGAAACATAAAAAATTTATTAGGGAAAAGGATTAAAGAAATACGAAAAAAACGCGGTTTGACACAGGAAAAACTGGCAGAACTTGCAGGAATAGAAATTCCCAGCTTAAGCAATATTGAAAACGGCAAGAATTATCCTAATAATGATACACTGGAAAAAATCTCCGAAGCACTTTCCGTACAGCCGTATGAGCTTTATATGTTTGCATACTACAGACCGAAAGAAGAACTTATTCATGAAATGACACTGGCAATGGAAAATGACGAAATCCTTACACAAAATATGTACAAATATTTTATCTGCATAAGGTAGAATATTTTCCAAAGAGGACTATGGCATTATGGGAAAATATAACAGACGCTGAAAAAGGCGGGGTAAATCCCCGCCTCATTTTCCGGTGTCGAAGATTTCTGCCGGATAGCTTGAAACTACTGTCCTATACAACTGTTCAGGTATTCTATTGTACTGACCTTTTCTTCATACAGGTATTTTATAAAATTCAGATAAGCCTGATCGTATGAAGTTATTACAAGATTTATCTCAAACCCGTCAGTACAGAAGGGTTCATAATCGTACACAACGTAACTGTTGTACTTGCTTTTCCATTCTTTTCGTTCAACGCGGCTGTTGTTTTCTTCCACAATATCTTCAAGCCACCCGACGATATCTTTATTCACATTTTTCATTTCCAAGCGATTGTATCTGCTGCAATCGTGATAATTATTTCCGGTCAACATACCAAATACTCCAAAAAATTATTATACTGAAATTGTAATTGTTTTTTCAGTTCAAATAATCCCCTTTAGGTCTAAGTTAATATAGGAGTATGTGGCAATTTTATTATTTTAATTCTTGATTTTTCGAGATAAGCATTATAAAATGACGTATCAGCAAAAGAGAGGGAGAAATATGAGCGAAGATTGTATTTTTTGTAAAATTATAAACGGTGATTTCGGGACGGAATTCGTTTATGAAAACGAATATCTGGTTGTATTTAAGGATATTAATCCGAAAGCACCTATTCATCTGCTTGTTGTACCAAGGGTTCACGTTGCATCATTGAATGAACTTGAGGACAAAAATCTTATGGGCGAACTGTTAATGGGAGTGAAAGAAGCTGCAAAAAAAGCAGGGTTAAAATCATATAGAACACAGATTAATACAGGAAAAGAGGCAGGACAGGAGGTTTTTCACCTGCATATACACGTGCTTGGAAAATAATAGTTTATTAAATTTTGTAAAAAATATTTAAAATTTCCAAAGATGAAACTTCTATCATCCGATTAAAATTAATATACAATTTGAAAGGATTATAGTATGGTGAAAATTAATGATGGTGGTCAGTTGTCTGCAATCCTGCAGGCTGCAAGACGTCAAGGTGTGCTTAACAAATTTAACAAAGAGGATTTGAACGGGATATTCAACGGCAGATTTGGGCGGAAGCCTGATGCTCAAACTCAGATTAATCCTGATGGTTCAGGGACAAGAGTAACAAAGAAAGTTGACAAAAAAACAGGAAATATAACTGAAACGGTTGAAACTCTGGGCAAAGGCGGAGTTCTGTTAAAAAAACAGACAAGAACAGAAAACAATAAAGGTAGGGTTATTTCAACCGGCGTTAGTGAATACAAATACGATGAAAACGGTAAACAGATAGGTCTTAAATCAACCACTAAAAAGGGTAAAAACACTACTACTATTGATAGAACTTTTAATGAAAACGGAAAATTGGTTCATGAGGATAAAGTTGTTACTCAAAGACAGGGGCGGAAAAATTTAACATCCAAAATCTCAACCGACTATGAATATGACGCAAATAATAATTTAAAGAGAAGCACGAAAACCGGCACGGATAGCAGCGGAAACCCTACATCCAGCGTAACGGAATATGAGAATAACAGAAAAGTCAGCAGTCATTCAACATTTTATAAAAGAGGCGCTCTGACGGAAACTTACACTGATTACAGAGCAAGTGCTGCAGGACTTCCGAGCACTGAAATTATTTACGGACCTGACGGAAAAACTATTCAGCAAAAAGTAGAAAACGTTTTTGATGAAGAAGGTATTCTGAGCGGACAAAAGGTTACAGATGCCGACGGGAAAGTAACAACCCACGATTTTTCCGAGGTGGACGGAAACTTTGATATCGGATGTCAAAAAGGC
Source organism: Candidatus Gastranaerophilales bacterium (assembly GCA_944324285.1). Lineage (GTDB taxonomy): Bacteria > Cyanobacteriota > Vampirovibrionia > Gastranaerophilales > Gastranaerophilaceae > Scatousia. The sequence goes on from CALUVR010000026.1 coordinate 15,355, forward strand.
AGAGGTGACTGTTACCTGCTTGCCGGTATTAATGCACTCCGTCAAACCCCTGAAGGAATGCAGATGCTTAAAGAAAATATAGAAGTATCTATTGATGAAAACGGCAAAAAGGTTTATACCATAACATTCCCGGGTGCAAAAATCGCAAGAGAAGCCCTCATAAGCGGAGAAGGCGGCGCCGGTATCAGGGCATTGCCTGAGGATAAAGTTTATATTCAGGAAAGCTACACAATAACGGAAGATGAATTGGATGCCGCACTTAAACAGCAGGGAAAAAAATATTCGGCAGGCGATAGAGATATCGTATTGCTTGAAGTCGGATTTGAAAAATACAGAAAAGATGTTGACAAAACAGTTAGAGCAAATAATATAAACGCTCGTCAAACATCATTAGTTGCAGGACTTGCAATCGGGGCACACAGAGTAGGCACCAGTGATGTACTAAGCAGCGGACAGGGTGCCGATGCTATATTCATCCTTACAGGTAAAAAATCTGAATACTATTACCATAGACCATCCGGTGACAAACCTGCAACCTGCTACGTAAATGCCGATTTAAGCATGGTAGCTGTTGAAAGCGGAGAATCTCTTGATGAAGCGATGGAAAATTCCAAAGCAACAAATGTCTATGAGAATAAAATCAGTGATGAGGATAAAGTTATTAATGAGCTTATAAGAGATTCTGCGGACGGGCAGATTGATGAATACGCAGCAACAGCAGGCTTCATAGTTTCATCTCAGGAAGTAGGCGGTGAGGTTATTGTAGGCGGCGGACACGAATTTACCATAAAAAGTATGACAAAAGACAGCGTGGAACTCATAAACCCATGGGATCCTTCAAAAACAATTACAATGTCAATGAAGGATTTTAAAAAGTCAATAACATCAATATCCATTACTCCGATAAAAGATGAAGCTGACGCTCAAACCCAGTCACCTATACACCAGCCTGCAACCGCTTCGCAAAGTCAAAATGCCGCATCAAGACTGCAGAATTTAATTTCATCAATGCGGCAGTCTACTGATAACAGACCAAATTACACGGTTCCTTCAAGGATGAACTACACCACAATAATTATAAATGCATTGAAAAAACAAGGTGTACAAAAACCGACAATGGAACAAATCTCAAAAGCTTTAGAACAATTCCTTAAGGCGAACCCTGACAGTTCACTGCAGCTTAATAAAGGTAATAACGATATTTCACCGGAAAATATGTTCCTGCCTGAAAATACCGAGATTTTTATACCGGAATTTGATGTATAATTCCCTAAAAAGAGAGGTTCACACCTCTCTTTTTTTATTGTATAGTGTTTTTATAGTTTATTTAAGAAAGGGAACTTTAAATGACAAACGGAATAGAAAACGGATTTTATCACGAAATTACCCCGTCAGGATTCGGGATTGCTATAAAGGCAGGAAAAGTTTTATTTTCTGAACAGTCGGATTTTCAGAAAGTTGAAATTTTTGAAACCGAGAGCAGCCTCGGCAGAGTGTTAACTCTTGATGATTTAATGATGACAACGGAAGGTGATGAGTATCATTACCACGAAATGATTTCACACATTCCTATGATGAACCACAAATGTCCGAAATCCGTACTTGTCATAGGCGGCGGCGACGGCGGTACCGTGAGAGAAGTCCTTAAACACAAAACGGTTGAACGCGTAGTTCTCTGCGAAATCGACGGGATGGTAATTGATGCCTGCAAAAAATATCTTCCGACAATTTCCTGCGGACTTTCCGACCCGAGAGTTGAAATTCTTGTTCAAGATGCAATTGAATATATTAAGGATAAGAAAAATGAATTCGATATTGTCCTAATCGACAGCACAGACCCAATGGGACCCGGTGAAGGCTTATTTACCGAAGAATTCTACACAAACGTTAAAAATTCCCTCAAAGAAGGCGGTATTGTTGCGGCACAATCCGAAAGCCCGTTTGTGAATAAAGAAGAAATCAAAAAAATGTATAACTTATTGAAAAAAGTATTTCCTATTTGTTCAACCTACACCTCAAATATTCCGACCTACCCTGGCGGATACTGGGCATGGGCATTTTGTTCGGAAACTGTTAAACCTTTATCATACATAGATGAAGAACGTTGCAGTGAAATAACAAAAACCTGCAAAATATATAATAAAGATTATCATCTGGCACGCTTTGCTCTGCCTAATTATTTGAAAGAATTACTGTAATAACGTTTAAATAAGCGTCCGGATTTACACCGGACGCCTTGAAAAATCAAGGGGATATTAATATATGTCAATAATAATAATGATACTACTACTGAGCGTGCTTATTCTTGTCCACGAAGCAGGTCACTTTCTTGCTGCCAAAATGTTTAAAATGAAAGTTTCAAGATTTGGCTTTGGACTTCCGATAGGTCCAACTTTATGGGAGAAAAAAGTAGGAGATGTCCAGGTGCTTGTACACGCCTTTTTGCTTGGCGGTTATGTTGCATTCCCTGATGACGATAAAGAATTAAACCTTCCTGCAGATTCACCTGACAGATTTATGAACAGACCCGTTTATCAACGCCTTGTAGTGGTATCAGCGGGTGTTTTTGCAAATGTTGTTTGTGCATTTTTACTGGTGTTTTTGACAGCGGCACTGTGGGGACACATGCCGTCAGGCAAATACGATATCTATGTTAAAGATATAGTGGCATCAAAAGAAGCCTCTATTTGGCAATCAGGTCTGGAAAAAGGCGACAAAATTCTGAAAATTAACGGGATTAATGTAACATCAACAGCAGCACCGGTTTTGATTGCACAGTTGAGTAAAGAAAGAGATTCCAAAGTAGATAAAACAATTGTTGATAAAAATCTTGAAAAACTTGTAAAATCCAATCAAACTTTTACGGAAGATGAAATTATCCCGAAAGATGTTCTGATAAAGCTGCCTGAAAAAAGTTATGAAAATGAAATCACTCTAAACGATAACGTATTGAAAGGGCTGGAAAAATACAATGACCCTGAAATAAAACTTTCTGAAAAACAGATTAAACTGAGAAACGAAATTGACGGCAAAAATTATATAATGTCTGATGGGACGATTACACTAAATGATATCGCATACGCGGTATCAGATACGGTTCACCCTATCAGAATGGAGGTTTTAAGAAACGGGGAAACATTAGAATTAAAGCCAATATACCCGAACAAAGAGGGTGTAATGGGAATTCAGATGGAAGTCAGAGAAATTGTAATTCCGACAAAAGGACCGAAAGCCATAATAAAAACCAGTGTAAATTATCTGTGGGAGCAGACATCAATGCTTCTTTACGGGTTATACCAGATTTTTACCGGAAAAATTCCTCTGAAAGATCTTCACGGTGTTGTTGCAATAACAAAAGTAGGCGGAGATATTATCGAACAGAACGGATTTTTCTCAGGACTTTTGTTGACTGCAATAATTTCACTTGACCTTGCAATCGTAAACTTTCTTCCAATACCTGCACTCGACGGCGGGCATGTATTGTTCTTAATTATCGAAAAGTTAAGAGGGAAACCGCTGGATGAAGAAACGATAGATAAAATAGGAACAGCAGGGTTTATGCTGCTGATAGCGCTTATGGTACTTGTGGTTTTCAATGATATATATGCACTTATTACGCAAAAATTGTAGCTACATATTGAACCGTAAAAAAAAATATGGTACAATGATAAAAATATCAATGAGGATATTACGGGGGAATGATGATTAAACGAGGATTCACTTTGGCAGAAGTACTTATAACATTAGGCGTTATAGGGATAGTAGCTGCAATGATTTTACCAAGCGTACTTGTGCAAAACAGAGAAAGAGAAAATACTGCCAAATTAAAAAAAATATATAGTACAATGACACAGGCATACACAAGAGTAGTTGCCGAACAAGGAACTCCTGAATTTTGGGATTTGGTTGGAACAGATGATCCTACCGGAGCTAAAAACATAAAAGATTTACTTGCCCCATATTTCAATACAGTACCAACTGCCGACGATGAAACTTGGAAAAATCTAAATACAAAACTCCTCAGTAACCGGGCAACGGGTCCGAACATAGGGAGCGGAATAGGAGGTAAATATTCTGCATTTGCAACGGTAGACGGGGTTTCGGTGGCATTTACGGTTGAAGATAAGGATTGTAGTGCAGAATTCGGAGATTCTGATGCTTTGAAAAATGTATGTGCAACTTTAATAGTTGATGTAAACGGGAAAACAAATCCAAACCAGTTCGGGTTTGATATTTTTCAGTTTTACATTACAAAATACGGGTTGCAGCCATACGGAAGTCAGGCAGACACAACATATCCATTTGAGGACAGCTGCCAGCTTGGTAGTGACGGATACGGTTGTGCCGCATGGGTAGTTTTCAGAGGGAACATGGACTATCGTCATTGTACAGGGCTTGCGTGGAACGGAAAAAGCAAATGCCACGGGTTAGAGGATTCCAAATATAACAGCGGATTATAATACTGCAAAAATTTCCTGATTGTGTTATTATATAATTAATACAGTCCTAAAATCCTGAAAATTTTTTGAAAAAGCGGAACTTTTTTTTCAAAAAAACATCTGATAAATAAACAGTTGAGTTAAAAAATCGGATTTAGGGATAAATTGGAGGAAAATTTAAGAGAATGAGAAAGTTTATGAGAAGAAGTTTTATTTTTATAGGTGCATTTATCTTGTTGTTTGGATGTATAATCCATAACAATGTAATGGCATACAGCCCTGTTGATTTGTATGATCAAGTCTGGAGGTTAATAAACATGAAATTTGTTGACCAGACTAATAATTCTCAGGATTGGACAAAATGGCGTCACAGATATGATGATAAAATCATGACAAATGAGGATGCTTATGTGGCGATTAATACAATGGTTGCTAGTTTAAATGATCCTTATACGAAATTTCTTGACCCGAAAGAATTTGCGGAAGAAACAAACTCTATAAAAGGTTCACTTAAGGGAATCGGGGTTCAAATAGCGGTAAAAGACGGTAAATTAACTGTAATAGCTCCGCTTGAGGATACTCCTGCAGAAAAAGCGGGATTGAAAGCAGATGACGAAATCCTTGAAATTGACGGTAAAAGTACAAAAGGTATTACTGTTGATCAGGCAGCTGATTTAATCAGAGGTAAAGAAGGTACCAGCGTAAAATTATTAATCAAGCGCAAAGATATCCAGCCTAAGCTTTACACGATTGTGCGTGCTGAAATTGAGGTTAAATCTATTTCGCAAAAGGTTCCAAATGATATCAAAATGCCTGACGACATCTGTTATATAAGATTAAGTTCTTTTATCAGCAGAAATGCTGCAGCGGAATTCAAGAGTATTCTTGAGCAGAGTGTCGGTAAAAAAGGGTTTATTGTAGATCTTCGTGCAAACCCGGGCGGACTTTTAAGCAACGCTATTTATATTTCGGATATGTTTCTTGATAACGGTACAATTGTGAGCACCGTTGACAGGGACGGTTATAAGGAAACCCAGAGAGCAGCAAAAGGTGTTGTGACGAGAAAACCTTTAGTAGTGTTGATTAACGGCGGTTCGGCTTCTGCGAGTGAAATCTTTTCAGGCGCAATGAAAGATAACGGACGTGCGATTATTATCGGGGAAAAATCCTTCGGAAAAGGTCTTGTTCAGGAAATAAATAAACTTCCTTACGAATCAGGAATAAACATAACAATCCAGAAATACCTGACACCAAACGGTACCGATATAAACAAAAAAGGCATAACCCCTGATATTGAGGTAAAACTTACGGAAGAAAACGTTAAAAATAAAGACGATGTTCAGTTGAAAAAAGCAATTGAAGTTATGCAAAAAATCACAAGCGGACAAGAACTGGCAATATACTAAAACAGAAAAAGCTCCCTCAAAAGGGAGCTTTTTTATAACTATATTTTTACAGGGTAGTCATCCGGAATTTTCCAGTTGTTGCAATAAATAAGCATTGTACAATAATGTTCCGGATAAATTCCTGCTCCGCTGTTATCTACTGCTCTGCATTTATTAATAAAAGACTGCCTGTTTTGTTCAAGAGAGTCACAAGTCCAATCCCGGTATGAATTCGGAAAAACAGTCACGGAGGATTTATCATTATTAATATTGATAGCAAAAGCAAAAACATCTCTGCCTGATACCAGATGAGAATTTCGTACTGCAGAAGATACTACAACAGACCAGGTTCCATAGTGAACATCCTCCCGCCCCCACATTGACAACAGCACAGCTCTGCCATCTGCCAATCTCACCCAGTCACCATTATTAACATTGTTATAATTCCAGGAAGGACCTTCTCCTATAGAAGAATAAACCGAATACCATCGTTTATCGCCATAAGCTCTTTTCCTATCTACAATCTTCAAATACGGGGCAAAATATTTATCAAAAAATTGATTGGTTTTTTCGGAATCATTGGTAATTTCCCAGTCCCAAGTAACAGCAGATTCATTATCAGCCTCAGAACGTCTGATGAGTTGATTTAATAATGTATAAGATTTCTGTAACTCTGTTTCAATAACGCGTCTGCGATACGCACCTGTCAGTGCAGGCAGTGTCATTGCTGCAACAATACCAATTATCCCAATGGTTATAAGAACTTCCGCTAATGTAAACCCAAAATTTTTATTAATATCTAAAATAGTATTTTTTACGGAGATTAATCGGCTATTAAACCTACAAAAGCTTTGAGTTAAGAAAGTTTTAGACTGCCCCCCCCCCCTTAGTGATTTTCGCTCTATTAGTGCATTTTAGCATATATAAATCCTCCATATTTTATGTTTAGAGTTTAGCATATTTTGTCTTTCTTGGCAATAAAAAACGGAGGTTTTTAAACCTCCGCTCTTAATTTTTATTTCTGTCCGTTAAATGCCTGTAAACCTAAGTATTTTGCAGCAGAACCCAGCTTCTGCTCAATCCTTATAAGCTGATTATACTTAGCCATCCTGTCTGTTCGAGAAGCAGAACCCGTTTTAATTTGACCGCAATTTGTAGCAACAGCAAGGTCTGCAATAAATGTATCCTCTGTTTCTCCGGAACGATGAGAGACAATTGCCGTATAGCCTGCAGCATTTGCCATCGAAATTGCATTCAGCGTTTCTGTGAGTGTACCTATCTGGTTTACCTTAATCAGAATTGAATTTGCAACCCCGCGGCGGATACCTTCCGCAAGACGACGCGTATTTGTTACAAACAGGTCATCCCCGACAAGTTGACAGCGTTTTCCGAGTCTATCCGTCAGTTTTTTCCATCCGTCCCAATCCTGTTCAGCCATACCGTCTTCTATTGAAATTATCGGATATTTATTTACCCATTCTTCCAAGAAATCTACCATTTCATCAGGCGTCAGGTCTTTTCCTTCTCCTTTAAGCCTGTAAATTCCATCCTCATAGAATTCAGAGGATGCAACATCAAGACAGATTTTAATCTGGTCAGTGTTATAGCCGGCGCGCTTTATAGCTTCCAGGATAACTTCAATACCTTCCGCGTTGGATTGAAGGTTTGGAGCAAACCCGCCCTCATCCCCGACAGAGGTTGCAAGACCGCGCTCATGGAGAACTTTTTTCAAGGTATGGAAAACCTCAGAACCCATCTGGATTGCCTGCTGGAAGTTTTTAGCCCCGACAGGTGCAATCATAAATTCCTGAAAGTCAATATTGTTATCCGCGTGCGCACCGCCGTTTATAATATTCATCATAGGAACAGGTAATGTAAGCGCGTTAATTCCGCCCAAATACCTGTATAATGCCATATCATAACCGTTAGCCGCAGCCTTTGCACAAGCCAGCGACACGCCTAAAATTGCATTAGCACCAAGTTTAGATTTATTTTCAGTGCCGTCCATATCTATCATAAATGTGTCAATTTCCCTCTGATGGCTTGCTTTTTCACCTATAAGTTCCGGCGCAATAATGTTATTTACATTATTAACGGCTTTCATAACACTTTTCCCAAGATAGCAGTGTTCATCGCCGTCACGAAGTTCTAAAGCTTCAAAAATTCCGGTTGATGCACCTGACGGTACAGCTGCCCTTCCTATTTTCCCGTCTGTAAGCTTTACATCTACCTCAATCGTTGGATTGCCACGCGAATCTAATATCTGACGTGCATAAATATCTTCTATATATGTTGACATAACCACTTCTCCTTTACCATTAGTATACCGTATTTGTCGCCATTTTGTCATAAAATATTTTTTTATGCAAGCCGTGAACTGTGTAATTTTTCCCTAACCTTGAATACAATATGTTTAATGCTTGCACTGTACCCTACGAAAACCACGGCAGAAGCGCTAATCCACGCGATAGGTCCAGAATAAAACATGCCAATATAGCCGAATTTAATCGCGAGATATACTGCCGCAAAAGACCTCATCACAAGTTCCGCAATACAGGCAAACAGCGGAAACATAGTTTCGCCCATTCCCTGCAGGGCGTTTCTGTATATAAAAATCTGCCCTAAGAAAAAATAAAATACGGTGCTTATCAAAAGGTAACGATGAGCAATATCAATAATTTCATCGGTCGCGGTTCCGATAAAAGCGCCGATAATATCAGTGCCCCAGAACCTCATTACAAGAGCCATTAAAATACTCAAAACAATATTAATAGTCGAAGTTTTTATAACCCCGAGTCTGATACGTTTAAATTTTCTGGCACCAAAGTTCTGCGCAACATACGAAGCAAGTGCTACGCCAAAAGACATCATCGGAAGTGTCGCAATCTGTTCAATTCGAAGTGCCGCGGTTAGTGCCGCAATTACATTTGACCCGAAAGTATTACAAACACTCTGGATAATAATTATGCTTATCCCGATAATAGAAAACTGTACCGCCATAGGAAATCCTATCCGCCAGTGTTCATACAAAGAATCGTAAAACTTTTTATCAAATTTTATAAGCCAATCACTTTTTTTTAAATGCAATATTGGAAATTTATACTTTACAAAAAATAAACATAAAATTACCGAAAGGGCCTGAGAAAGATTAACCGCAATAGCAGATCCCGGCACTCCCATATTAAAAACTTTGATAAACAAAAGTGCAAGAAGAATATTTGCAACAGAGGCAAGAATTAAAAAATACAAAGGCGTCTTGCTGTCCCCGAGTGCCCTGATAACTCCCGCCAGAAGATTATAAAAAGTTGCTGTTATCAGTCCGATTACAACGATTTCAATGTACCAGTAGGCATTATGGTAAATATTCTGCGGGACATTCAGCCAGTGTAAAATCGGGTTCATAAAAATGGTACAGATTATGGAAAAAATCAAAGTAACGACCGTGCTTAAGATAGTCGACACAACAACAGAATCTCTAACCCCGTCATAATCTTTCGCCCCGTACCTCTGCCCTGTCACAACAGCAAATCCGTTAGTAAATCCGACAATTACAAACATTATGAAAAAAAATAAAGGCGCCACAGCCCCGACCGCGGCAAAAGGTTCTACACCTAAAAGCCTCCCGACAATAACTAAATCCGCAACATTATATAATTGCTGAAAAATGTTACCGATTAAAAGCGGCACGGAAAAAATAAGTATTAACTTTAACGGCTCCCCCTTGGTCAAATCTTTAATCATATACCTTCATTATATAGCAAAAATTTGTTAAATAAAAAGTGCTTGAAATTAAAAAACTTTTGTGCGAGAATAAAAGCCGTCGGCTCGGACAGGTGCTGAAGCAACTGAGCCAAATGATAATTGAATAAAGAAAAAACCTTGGCTGGGTAGCTCAGTTGGTGAGAGCGCACGGCTCATACCCGTGAGGTCGAGAGTTCGAATCTCTCCCCAGCTATTTT
>CALUVR010000027.1 GCA_944324285.1 Candidatus Gastranaerophilales bacterium
CTTGAATTGAGATTGAAACAGCTTGATACAGAACAGGATGCAATCTCAACTGAAATGGATGCAGTATCTAAGGTTATCGAAAAGAACACTGAAAGTACATTCAAAACTTTCGGATAATATTAGCTGTGCATCTAAATATTAATTGTGTGAGAGCCGTAACAAATCTAAAAAGCGGCTTATCACCAATTTTAATTAAATCAGAAACAAATAAATTAATTAAATAATTAAAATTTATAAAAAATATATATAAAATTTCCTTTCCCTTTTTCCTTACGACTTTAGATACAAAGTCGTTTTTTATTGCGCTTGATATTTACAAAACTTAACAAAATCCTATAAATTAGTAAATTTACAAGGATATTTACACTTTATATATATGTTGGGAAAAAATTGGGGATACAAAGATGAAAGATTGGGAAAACTATTGTGCCGGATCTTTGATTTATCAAGATTTGGCGGATTGTTCGCTGGGTTCTGTGCCTGTCTTGAATGAACTTGAACAGACAGAAACAGCAGAAACGGAAAAAGTTGTAAAGCAGGCAAAGAAAAAAGGAAAGAAAGATGAAAATGTAATTATTGTTGAGGTTTTGCCAAAAGCAAGTGCATTTTTGTTTTTAATTCTGGCACTGGTAACAACCGTGTAGCCGTTGTAAAATCGGAGTTAATTTATGGAAACAGATTTTAATCCAATAGCGCATCAGGACTTGATAAACAGTAATATTGGAATGCTTCCTCAGTTTGGGACTGGGATATACCATACCAATATGCTTCACGGAGTTAAGCTGCCGGCGCAGCCTGACAGTGATAAGTTTGTCCTGATGAAGCAAAAGGACAAGGAAGAACGTAACGCATTTTTGATTTCACTTGCGGCACTAGGTGCAATCGCAACATCCACAGCGTTATTGTTTAAAGGCAAGATGAATTTCAAATCCATAGGGAACGCCATAGCTGCACCTTTCAAGTGGCTTGGCGGCAAATCGACAAGTGCTGTACACACTGTCGGTTCAAAACTCCCGTCAGCTGGCAACTGGTTTAAAAAAGCGGGTAAAGCGCTTCTTACTCCGTTTAAGCTGCTGGGAAACGGTATAGCAGCGGCAGGACGCGGAATTAGTAAAGCCGGCAAAGCTGTCGGGCATACTATAGCTGCCCCTTTCAAATGGATTGGAAGTAAGTTCCATAAAACACCATAGTTGATTAAAATTTGCATTTTTGTGATATTATATCCATAAGCTGTTCCGCTTAGCGTGGGCGGCGGATAATGATTAGAGAAGCAACAAGGGGGTATATAATATGGCAAAGGAATGCAGTTTTGATGTTGTGTCTGAATTTGACAAACAGGAGCTTTTAAACGCTGTTGATCAGGCAAAAAGAGAAGTCGGTTCAAGATTTGACCTGAAAGATTCAAATTCAGAAATTGATTTGGACGCAGATAAAGCAATTGTGATTACAACTAGTGATGAGATGAAATTGAGAAACATTTATGACATTTTGCAGTCCAAACTTTCAAAGCGAAATATCAGTGTGAGAATACTTGACCCGCAGGGAATTGAAAACGCTCTTGGCGGAAGGGTTAAGCAGACATATAATCTTAAAAAAGGTTTAAATCAGGAACTGGCAAAAAAAATTGTCGCAGATATTAAAGCAACAAAGATAAAGGTTCAAGCCTCAATTCAGGGTGATCAGGTGAGGGTTTCCGGAAAAGATAAGGATGACCTGCAGGCAGTAATTAAAATGCTCAGAGGAAACGAGGAAAAATACGATTATCCTCTGCAATTCACAAATTACAGATAGTGAAAAAAAGACCGCTATGGCGGTCTTTTATTTTGTAATTTTGTTGTTTTCATCAACCATAACAATAGTCGGCTGATAGTTTTCAAGTTCATCAGGGTCAAGGCTTGCGTAAGATACAATGATAACCTTGTCACCTGGCTGAACTTTTCTTGCAGCAGCCCCATTCAGGCATATACAACCGGAATCAGGTTTTCCTTTTATTACATAAGTTTGAAATCTTTCGCCATTGTTAATATCAAGAATATCAACTTTCTGCCATTCTTTGATTTTTGCGGCTTTCATTAATGTTTCATCCAGGGTAATTGAGCCGACGTAATTAAGGTTTGCATCTGTTACAGTGGCTCTGTGTATTTTTGAAAATAAAAATTCTTGTAACATAATCCTTTTGCCTTCTTTATATACAAATAAATTTCATCCTAAAGAATTTTATATCAAACAAAAATAAAAAAAAAGACCGATTAAAATAATCGGTCTTTTTTGTAACATAAAAGAATTAGTCAACCAACTGTTGCATAATTTCAAAAGGTTTTTCCGCAACTCTCATTGTTTCTTCGTCAATAATTCCTCTTTTTAATTCAGTGAAAGTTGCTTTTCTGGAGTTAAATTTATCTTTTAAAAATTCATAAGAAATTTTCGGGTCGCATTTGTCACCGCAGGTGAACAAATCAACTGCAGCGTAGCCTAATTCCGGCCAGGTGTGAATAGCAAGATGGCTTTCAGAGATTATAACAACTCCTGAAACACCATACGGGTTAAACATGTGGAAACATTTTTGGACAATAGTAGCACCACATTCAAGGGCGGCATCCACCATGTACTTCTCTACTTTATCAATACTGTTCAATGTGTTTGGGTCACATTCAAAAAATTCTGCTAAAACGTGTTGTCCTAAGTGGATTTCTTTTTTGCCGTTTTCCTGAAACGCTGTAAATGGTGATGTTATTGCCAATTCATGTGCCTCCTTTTATACAATGTATATTTACCTACTAATAATTGCTTTCGCAATAAACATATTACAATAAAAATCAAAAAATTTGTAAATTTTACACTTAAAAAAATAATTTTTAAGAAAAATTTACAATTAATATGCCCGAAAAACAGATAAAGCGTATCATACACGCAGGGGATATTTGTTAATATTTTTTAATAAAACTTGGGATTATATCGCAGTTTACAATAAAAACACAGACATGTCGCCCTGAACTTGTTTCAGGGTCTAACAGCATAGAGATGCTGAAATAAATTCAGCATGACACTATTTGTGCATCTTGTGTAAACTGCGATATAAGTTCCACAAAACTGCTGTTGTAAATTAATTATTTTATTTATAAAATGCTTGTATGAGTAAAATTTTAGTATGCGATGATGATACCGCAATAAATGAACTAATAAAAGTAAATCTGGAGCTGGAAGGGCATAAAGTAATACAGGCATTTGACGGCACGACCGGTTTTGCTTTGTGTAAGCAGGAACTGCCATCTCTTGTAATACTGGATGTGATGATGCCTGAAGTTGACGGGTTTACTGTTGCACAGAGAATACGAAAAAATGAGGAAACAAAAGATATTCCGATACTTATGCTTACTGCGCTTTCACAGCTTAATGACAAAGTGAACGGATTTAATATCGGGGTTGACGATTACCTTGTGAAACCGTTTGAAATGGAAGAATTACAGGTTAGGGTGCGTGCACTTTTAAAACGAACAAAACAAATTCCGATATCAGCTTCAACAAGAGAGCTTTTGACCCTCGGCGAAATTACACTGCTTCCGGAAACTTACAGTGTGAAAATTGGGGATAAGCAGGCTAAATTGACGCCGATAGAGTTTGATATATTTAATTTACTTTTTCAAAATTACGGGAATATGGTATCGTCGGCACAGCTGCTAAAAGAAATATGGGGCTATGCACCTGATGACGATATAGAAACTATCAGAGTTCATATTCGTCACCTGCGTTCAAAACTTGATAAAATATCGAACGGCAAAAAGTATATTGAAACTATCTATGGCGGCGGATATAAGCTAAATATATAGCAGTTGTTCAAGCTGGTATCTTATTTATAAAGTCCGGCACAAGATAGCTTTTGTTACTCTTGTTCATAGCCGAAAGATTTGAGGGCGGATTGTTTTTTTCGCCAGTCTTTTTCAACCTTGACTTCAAGCTTAAGGAAAACTTTTTTTTCTACGATTTTTTCCAATTCAATTCGGGCTTCGGTTCCGATTTTTTTGAGTAAATTTCCGCCCTTACCGATGAGAATTCCTTTTTGGCTTTTTGTTTCGCAATATATGTTTGCGTAAATTCTGTCAATATCTTCGCTTTCTGAATAATTTTCGACTTTAACTGCAACTGAATGCGGAATTTCATCAGATGTATTCAAAAGGATTTTTTCTCTGATAATTTCCTCAGTAACATCGCGCATAGTTTCTTCTGTAACAATATCTTCGGGGTATAGAAGTCCGCCTTCAGGAAGGTTTTTGTATACATTTTTAAGAAGAGTGTCAATATTTCTGCCGGTTTTTGCAGAAATTTTTACAACCGGATAATTTTTGTTAAAAAGAGTTTTGTAAGTCAAAAGATTTTCATCAATTTTTTCTGTTTTTTTAGTTTTATCGACTTTATTCATAACAATAATTACAGGAATTTCCGTTTGCAGAATATTTTGCGCAATCCATTTATCACCTTTGCCTGCAGGTTCGGAGCCATCTACCAGAAACAGTATTAAATCAGCGTCCGGCACGGCTACTTTTGCTTCATCCAGAAGAAATTCTCCGAGTTTATTCAGTGGTTTATGCACGCCGGGGGTGTCGATAAATACTATTTGCCCTAAGTCTGTTGTGTATATACCTTTTATTCTTTTTCTGGTAGTCTGTGCTTTATCAGTTGTAATGACTATTTTTTGTCCGAGAATTTGATTGAGAAGGGTTGACTTGCCAACATTCGGACGACCTATTATTGCTGTAAATCCGCTTTTCATATAACATATCTTAACATAAAAGTATCTTTTTTTTAACAAAATGGCAATTTTTTGTAACTTAATGTATTATAATAATTATGTAGGGAAATTTGATGGGTTAAATATGACTATAAAAAAAATAAAAATCAGTCTGATTTTAGCACTGAGTTTAGGTTTACTGCCGCTTGGTGCCGGAATTGTTTCTGCAAACGATTTAACCATGCTTGATATAAAAAGAAATATATCATCAGATTCTTCTGTAGATGTTACTTTTTATACAACGCTTCCTTACAGTGACAGTGTTGCAGTAACTAAAAAATCTCCGAATAAATATGTAATATTAATGCCTAATGTATCAGGTTCCACCGGAAAAACGCCTGATTTGTCAGGGGTAAAAGATATGATTTCAAATGTTGATGTAAAATCAGTCAACGATGGAGCCGGAAGTTATACAAAAGTTACGCTGACAACAACAAAACCCATTACCATCAAAACCCGCAACAAAAAAAGCCTGCCTGTAACAGAAGGACAGAAAGCTTACAGAGAGCTTCTTGCACAGTCTGCAACCCGTACCCCTGTAGTGTTACCTGAACCAAAGCAGGAAATTCCGGTTGTTAATAAACAGGAAAATCAGGTAAAGACTCCACCTAAACAAGAAGCTACAACGCAGACTGTTTCCAAAAAGAGTGAACCAAAGGCTGAAAAGAAAAATCATCTTCTTGCAGATGCGAAAAAAACATTAAAAAAAGCTTCAATAAAAAAAGAAACAAAAGTTGTTGAAAAAACAGTTAAATCTATACCTGCAGCAACCCCTGTACCTGTTGCAAAACAGGTTGACACCCCATCGCAAAATCAGCCTGTACAGAAGCCGGCAACAGAAACAAAACCGGCTGAAACAATTGTACAGTCTGCTGTAGTACAAGCAAACCATACAACAGAAAAGATTAACAGTAATGAAAATGGAAGGATCCCGTCAAACATGCCGATTACTCTAGCTATGATATTTATCCCGCTTGCAGGTCTGTTATGTTTGTTCAAACTAATCAGAGCTTCAATGCAAAAATCGACTTTACTCAAACGCGCCTTTATTGAAAATCTTAAGAATAAAAAAGATCCAGTCAAAAATTACGATAATATAATTAATGCGGATATGAATTGGCAAGAAAAATACCAAAAATTTGTTGAGGTATCAAATAAGAATTACGAAAAATCACCTAAAAAGCTTGCTTCTGACAGCCTGGTGCAAGGCGGGATTCCGGTAGCTGCAGCATTTGCGGCTAAACCTGAAAAAGCCGCTTCTTATGTTTCAGAGGAGCCGGAAAAAGAGGCTGTTAATATAATGCCTATGCCTAAAATTAAAGCAAAAAAAATTAAACCTGCACCAAAGAAAACAAAGGTAGAAATTAGTGAGGCTGTTAAAGAAATGGAAAGACAGATTAATAAATTAGAATCGGAAAATGTTAAAGAAGTTCCCGAAATAGAACTTATAGAAGAACCTACTGTTGAAATCTCCAAAACAAAATATGCGGAAACTCTTGAAAAATCGTATCATAAATCTCCGGCTATCGAAAAAACGGATCTGGATGACGACGTAATCATAAAAGAACTTGAAACAAGCTTTAATAGGGTTCAAAGTGAGGACAAAGTAATCGCCTCAAGAATTTCGGAAGCCGTAAAGCCAGAAAGAACTCCTAAAATTAAAAAATTGAAGGCTTTTGCAAATAATCCTATATTACAGGAAACTCAAAGAAACAGATCCCTCCCGAATACTCCGGAAGAAGTAAAACGTGCAGCATATCAGGAGGGTAAACACGTCCATCTCGGATATTCAAAACTTCACTCAAATCCGAGATTACTGGAGGGTGCAAATTTGAGTGCTGCGGATTTAATTGCAAAAAGCAGCAGATTTCTTCCAGATACATCAACTGTTTCAATTCCGAAACCTGTTGCGTCAAAATCTTCAACACCGAAATCAACAGTGACTTCCTCTTCAACCGGCAATTCAAAAGGCTATATGATGGCAACTATTGACGAATTCTTTGCTTTATCTGATGAACAAAGCAAGGTAACGGCATCCGAAGAATTATCCAATAAAGTTGCGCGCAGTCTTGCTAATATAAAACCGTCAATGAAAACTCCATCCGAAAATTCTAAAAAAATGACAAATCCTATTTCTCAATTAAAGACTGAAACTCAGGAAAACTATCTGAACGGATTGATTGTAAAATCAGGATTTAATATTGATAAAGACAGAGGCTTTTATCTTGTGAACCTCGACGGTGAAATGTCCTTAATCGGCAGAATTAAAGATGAAGTTTTCGTCCTGAAGAAGTTCGACCGTCCAATAGAAAAACCTTTACAGGTTAGAAAAGATAATCCGAATGTTTATATGGTAAAAACAGACGGGTTCAAATCTCTCGTTGAAGTCAGCGAAAATAATATGGGCGTTTTAATAGAACTGTAGCACTGAAAAAATCTGAGGCGGCGGATTTAACGTGCAGAAAGATTTTCCGTGATGAAATCCGTAGGATAAGAAATTTATGTTAAAAAAAATAGCAGCGGGATTAATAATTGCAGGGAGTATTTTGCTATGCATAAATGCTTTTTCCAATACTGACCAAACCGGAGGCAAAACAGTTATTAAATTTGCAAGCTGGGGGTCTAAATCGGAAATTGATATTCTGAAACCTATATTGACGGAATTTGAAAAAGAAAATCCTGAATTAAAAATAGAATTTATGCATATTCCGCAGAATTATTTTCAAAAAATTCATTTATTGTTTGCCTCAAACACTGCACCTGATGTAATTTTTATAAATAACCTGTATCTGCCTGTCTATGCGAATGCCGGAGTTCTGGAGGATTTGAGTAATTCAGAAATAGCACACGGTGAATATTATGAAAAAGCACTCAATGCCTTATCGTGGAAAGGTAAATTATATGCGGTGCCGCGGGATGTTTCAAATCTTGTAATTTATTATAATAAAGACATTTTTGATGAGGCAAAAGTTCAGTATCCGAAAAATGGTTGGACATTTGATGAATTTTTACAAACTGCACGAGCTCTTACCAAAAGCCCTCAAATTTTCGGGATAAGCTTTGAAGAGGATTTATTGTTTTATCTTCCGTATTTGATGAGTGAAGGCGGCGGGGTTCTTTCAGATGATTTAAGTGAAAATATTACGGACACTAAAGAGTCGCAAAAAGGGTTAAATTTTTATTCTGATTTAAGAAAAAAATATCATGTGGCGCCTCTAAAATCTGAAAGCGCAAGTGCGACAATGGCGCAGATGTTTTTGCAAGGGCGTTTAGCGATGCATTTATCAGGAAGATGGCTTGTCCCGAAATACAGGGAAGAAGCAAAATTCGATTGGGATATTGCTCCGTTTCCGAAAGGTGCGGCAGGCAGCGTAGTCCCTCTGGATGCTTCCGGCTGGGCAATTTCAAAATCTTCAAAACATAAAAAAGAAGCACTTCTTTTTATAAAATATCTGTCCTCAAAAGAAAATATAGAAAAGATGACTCAAAGCGGCTTAATAGTTCCTGCAAGAATTGATGCAGCGAATTCTGAATATTTTCTTGACAATAAAAAGCCTGAGCACGCGAAAGTTTTTTTAGATGTTATCCAGACATCCAAGCCTACTCCTGTTTCGGTAAATTACAACGAAATTACGGATAAAATGAAAGCATATACAGAAAAATTATTTAATTAGTTTTCTGTCAAAAAGTTTTTCAAAATCAAGATCCAGTGCATCCATAATTGAAACGATAACCGATAAAGAAGTATTGGTTTCCCCTCTTTCTATTGTGCCTATAACCTGTCCGTAAGATAGACCTATTTTTTCTGCAAGCTGTTCCTGAGAAAGTCCTGCACGGTTACGTTCGGCTTTTAAATTCCTGCCGAATTCTTTAAGAATTTCTTTTTTCTCCATATAAAAATTCTAGTCACTTGACAGCGCAAGCGCTACAATATATTATATACTATATACAATATATTTATTGTAAAATAAAATGAAAAGATTATATTTAGGAGGCTTGCATGTCAGAGAGATTAAATGGATTTACGTTAGCTGAAGTTTTAATCACACTTGGGATAATTGGGATTGTTGCAGCTATGACGTTGCCTGGAATAATTCATAAAAAACACAAAAAAGATCTGGAAACAGCTTTTAAAAAAGCGTATGGAAGTTTAGAAACAGCTGTCTACTCTCTGTCGCCTGAAACATTTTCAACATATACAGGGGATGTGGCAGGGGGAAGCACAGAATTTTTTGATGAAATGTTTAAGAAATATAAAATTATAAATGAAGGAAAGTGGGACAAACTTTATACTAAAAACAATCGAATCACAGTAAAAAACTATAAGCTTCAAAAAGGTCAGCAGAATAATTGTGTCGGACTTCCTTCAAAGATAATTGCAGACGGGTCTGCAATAGCTGCGTCATACAACTGTTATTCAACTTGGATTGTGATAGATACAAACGGACCTAAAAAAGGACCGAATGCTTTAGGGCATGATATCTTTCATTTTACACTTTCAAGTAAAGGGCAAATTATACCATTAGGGAGTCAAGAATATACTCACTGGGAAATGCAGGGCAATGACACCTATTGTTCCAAGAATTCTACAAATTTAATGAATGGAGCATCTTGTGCTTATTTTGCGGTGACTGATACATGTCCGGATAATCCTGAATTATCCTACTGGGAATGCCTGCCTTAATTCTATGCAGAATGTTGATAAGATACTAAGCCACTGAGTTGAAATGACAATAGTACGTTAGGTGCAATTAAGTGAAGAGGATGGGTGAGGAGCGAAGGGGCAGTTAAGATGAAAAGATGAATAGTTTTCTTTATATCTCCTCTCCCGCAAGGGGAGAGGGTGCCCGCACGGCGGATGTGGGGTACAAAAGTATGGTGTCGGTTGGGCATACCTGCCCAACTAAAATACTATGGTAAAATTTTGCGTCATTCTGAGGGTGAAACCCGAAAGAATCCAGCTTTTGAAATGTGAAGATTGATGTGTGAAGCGATATGAGATTAATTATTGTAGAACCCTTCACCACTCACTAGTCACCACTATCTTCGCACTTACGCACCGAAAATC
This sequence comes from Candidatus Gastranaerophilales bacterium, assembly GCA_944324285.1. Taxonomy (GTDB): domain Bacteria; phylum Cyanobacteriota; class Vampirovibrionia; order Gastranaerophilales; family Gastranaerophilaceae; genus Scatousia. The sequence goes on from CALUVR010000027.1 coordinate 9,855, forward strand.
CATGAAATTCCACTAAAAACTTTTCTGTGATAAAATTTACTTATGAAGGATTTTGATTTTTACATTGTTCCGACTCCTATCGGAAACCTCAGTGATATAACTTTGCGGGCGCTTGATATATTGCGTAAAGTCGATGTCATAGCGTGCGAAGATATGCGGGTTACCCAAAAACTTCTTAATCATTTTGATATAAAGACAAAATGCATTTCTTATCACAAGTTTAATGAAAAAGAACGGCTGGAATTATTTTTAGAGATTTTAAATTCAGGTAAAAAAATGGCGCTGGTATCAGATGCCGGTACCCCTCTATTTTGTGATCCCGGTTCAATTCTTGTAGAAGAATTGCGAAAGAACGATATAAAAATAACGGCACTTCCTGGGGCTAATGCTGTTGTAACATTCTTATCGCAGGTTCCGCGCGCAGATGAACCGTTTACCTTTACTGGATTTTTACCCAGAACTAAAACGCAGTTAATCGAGGTATTAAAGCAGTCTGCCAGAGGCGACGTAATATTTTATGAATCCCCGAACAGATTAATGGATACTCTTGAAATAATATTCGAGTACAACCCTCAGGCAAAAATCGCAATAGGCAGAGAACTTACAAAAGTGTTTGAAGAGGTTGTCATTGATAATGTGCAAAACGTAAAAAAACATTTCACCCAAAATCCTCTAAAGGGCGAAGTTGTCGGAATGATTTACAAATCATACGAAAAGGAAAATGTTGCGGAAATAAAAGAAAAAATCACCCTGTTAAAGGGGAAAAATTTTAAAGCAAAAGAAATTTCAACAATATTATCAGCGCTATATAGCTATAGCAAAAATGACGTCTACAAGCTGATTATAAATGACTAATATGTATCTAAATATTAAGTTTTTTACTTTAATATATTTGTGATATAATGTTTAATACATGAGGAAGATTTTAAGGGATTAAATCTGTTGAAAGTGCACACAAAAATTTATAAACTGATAATTACATTGATAATGATAGCAGTATGTCCTTTACGCACCTTTGCCGCAGAAGATTTCTGGGGAAACGGAAATTCAGCGCCGGCTCCGGGTCAGGAAACTTCCTCAACAGAAAAAGCTACTGCCGAAAAAAGCGAAAAAGTTATAAAAGATGTTGAAATTCACGGGTTAAATGTTCTGTCTGAAGACGTAGTAAAGGATAAAATCCACATAAAATCAGGAGATACATATAACCGTGATACAGTACAGGCAGATTTAAGAAGCATCTATGAAACAGGATATTTTACGGAAAAAATGCGTGCCATACCCGTCAATAATTCTGACGGAACAATTACCTTAAAACTTATACTTGAAGAAAATGCCCCGGTGACAGATTTTACAATCGAAGGAAATACTGTCGTTTCAACAGAAGAAATCCTTGCCCCTCTATTAGATATGAAAGGTAAGCCGCAGAATATAGCGCAGTTGAATAGTGCAATCGCCAAAATTCAGGATATCTACACCTCAAAAGGTTATATTCTGGCACGTGTTTCCTCTGTGACAGATGATCCTGACGGTACCATTAATATTGAAGTTAAAGAAGGTACCATTAATTCAATAGCTATTGCCGGCAACGAAAAAACAAAAGACTTCGTAATCGAGCGAAATGTCCTTGTAGAACCCGGTATGGTCTATAATGAAAATCAGGTGAAAGAGGATTTAGTCCGTTTATATGCAACTCAGGCGTTTAAGGATGTAACCCGTGAGATAGAACCATGCGCAGAGGATCCTGACACTTATGACATTACAATAAATGTGCAGGAACAGCGTACGGCGAGTATCTCGGTCGGCGGCGGTCTGGATTCTGTAACCGGTGTGTTTGGATCTTTGGGTATTGCTGATAACAATTTCCTCGGACGTAACCAGAGAGTTTCCCTGAGCGGTTTGGTAGGTTCCGGTGTAATCCTGAATGACGCTTCAATTGAACGCCGTATGAATATGCAGTTTGAATTGAGTTTCTTTGAACCTCATTTTCTTAACGCAGACACATCTCTTATGACAAAACTCTTCTTCAGAGATTTCGGGAGCTATCAGGTTCCTCTTGCAGTTGAAAGAAGAATCGGCGGTGAAGCCACTGTCGCTCACAGATTTAAAAGAAATAAACACCTGACATCAACTTTCTCTCTCGGAGTTGAACATATAGATTTGAGAGAAGGCAACTTTGATAAAATTGCCGCTTTATACAACAGATACAATATTCCTATATCAGAACGTGCCAATCAGTTAGAGGGCGGTTTATTTATGTCATTAAGTCCTGCGCTTGTATATGACACAAGAGAAGGAGGACCTGTTACGAGAAAAGGAACTATCGCAAGTATAAGGTTCTCAGAAGACATCGGGTTGCTTGACCTTGATAAAACTCACGGGAAACTCCAGGGTATGATAAAACAATACATTCCTGTCGGCAAGAAATCTTCCTTCTCGCTTATGGCTAAAGCAGGCGGAAAAATTCACGGCGACAATATGCCTGACGTAATGGCATACAGATTGGGTGGACCTTACACCATAAGAGGTTTCAAGATGAGCGGTGTTGGTACGGGTGACGCCTTCATTATGGGTTCTGCGGAATTCGCAACTCCTATTCCTTTCCTCGATAGAACAAGACTTTCCAAAAAAATTAAATTCCTGGATAACATAAGATTGACGGCTTGGATGGATGCAGGTAAAATATTTAATAACACACTTGCGGATACATTATACGACAGACCCGGCTATGCTGTTACTGCAGGTGTCGGTATAAAATTATATATTCCGGGCATGGGACCATTATCGGTTGATTACGGTATTCCGCTCACCAATCCGGGTGACAACGGAAATCCGAACGGTTACTTTACGTTTGGTGTAGGCGACTTAATTTATTAATAAAAATAACGGAGGTAATATATGAAAAAATTAGGGTTAGCAACATTGATTTTATTCGGCGGGTTTGCTATGACTATGGGGAGCCAGGCTATCGCAGGCGGTGTCGGATATATTGATTACCAGAAAGTTCAGGCGGCATATCCTCTTGCTCAACAGGCTGTAAAAGAAATTGATGCAAAAGCTCTTGAATTACAGCAGTATATGGTTGATAAAGAAAAACAGTATAAGGCGCTTGATACACCTTTAAAAAAACAGAATTTTGAAGATGCAACAGCACGTGAATTTACTGCAAAACAGGATGCTTATTTGAAATTAAAATCTCAGAAAGAAGAACTTGTATATAACAAAATTCAGGCAGCTGCAAAACAGGTTCTTGTCGAACAGAAACTTGATGCTATCGTTGATTTCAGAGTAGTATTTGTAGGCGGAGTCGATATTTCGGATTTAGTAATCCAGAAATTAAAATCTGCAAATTAGTAAGGTACAGAAATGAATTATTCTGAAAATGGCGAACAATATCATATCGGATTAAAAGAGGGCGATGTCGGGAAATACGTGCTTTTGCCGGGGGACCCGAAAAGATGTGAAAAGATTGCCCGATATTTTGACGAGCCTCAACTGGTTGCGGATAGAAGAGAATTCACCACATATACAGGATATATGAACGGAGAAAAAGTTTCTGTCACCTCAACCGGTATAGGCGGTGCTTCTGCAGCTATTGCTCTGGAAGAACTGGTAAAAGTCGGAGCTGACACCTTTATCCGCGTAGGGACATGCGGCGGAATAGATTTAAACGTAAAAGGAGGCGATATCGTTATTGCCTCCGGTGCTATCCGTATGGAAGGGACAAGCAGGGAATATGCACCGATTGAATTTCCTGCGGTTGCAGATATTGATATTGTGAATGCTCTTATTAAGGCTGCAAAGAATTTAGGGTATAATTCGCATACAGGTGTTGTTCAGTGTAAGGATTCTTTTTACGGTCAGCATGACCCTGAGAGAATGCCTGTGTGTTATGAACTTCAAAATAAATGGGAAGCCTGGAAACGGCTCGGATGTCTTGCTTCCGAAATGGAATCCGCAGCATTATTTGTTGTATCAAGTTTTTTGAGAGTGAAAACAGGCTCTGTATTTTTAACTGTTGCAAATCAGGAAAGAGAAAAACAGGGATTGGAAAATCCGGTTGTCCATGATACCGACAGCGCCATAAAAATAGCTGTAGAGGCATTAAAAATTCTTATAGAAAATAACAGAAAATAAGGGGTTAGGATGTTTAAAAGTAATAAAATGCAGTACATTATAAGGAGCTGTTCAAGTGAAAATATTCAGGAGCTTCAAAATCTTCTGAACGAAATGTCAATGAACGGCTGGGAACTCTACAGCATGAATGAAGTCGAAACAGATGAAGGGTTTAAATATAATTGCATTTTTATGTCTGAATTAAAATCCGAAAAGGATGAGAGTAATGGCGATATAATAAATATTTCCACATTCAAAAGCCAGATGGAAAAAATGCTTTCGCCGACGAGAACCCCTTATGAAGATTGCGTCGACATACAGTTGAAAATCAAAAATCAACAGGCAAAAATCAACAAAATTAAAACAGAACTTGAAAAAGAAGCCCCTGCATCTGTCGGCAGAAAGAAGTTAAATGACAAAATTTCGGCAGGCTTAAAAGAGCTTGATGCATTAAAATCCGACCTTGCAAAGGCAACATCTCCCGATGTGATGTACTCAAGGCTTCACGAAGAAAAGTTGTCGGTTAATCTGAGCGAAGAGCTTTTGGAATTCGTTGATAATGAAAGTGATATTCAGGAAGAAGCATTACTTTCTGCAACTGTCAGGTCAAGATTGAAATTGACAGATGAACTCGGTTATATTATTCCGAAAATTTTGTTTAAAGATGACGAAACGCTGAATCCTTACGAATTTACGATAAATGTCAGAGGTTCGGAAGTCGTTCGGGCATTTGTATATCCGAATTGTGTCATGTATTTTGAAGATGAACTTCATATTGATAAAAAGCCTAAAAATTCCATCGCGGATACAGATGTAATAACAGGACGTAAAATCTTATGGATAGAGCGTTCTCAAACAAAAGATTTCTGGGAAAAGGGTCTTTGCGGTACCGAATATATTACAAGAATTCTTGAATTCATCGCAGTAAAATACGTTGATGAACTTTTAGATTATTCCGATGTTGATAAATATATTGACGTTGTTTCGGAAAATAATCCTTATCTTGTGGAGAATTTAATTCCTGATTATTTAACCTTGTCGGATTTAAGATTTATTTTGACAAGTCTTATCAGAGAAAGGATTTCCGTTAAAGATATAACCTATCTTTTTGAAAAAATAAACGATTTTGCGGATGATTGTCCAAAGTCTGAATTGTTGAAAAAACTCAGAATTTCAATGGCAAGACAATTTTGCAGAAGGTATTTGAATAAAGACGGAGCAATTCCAGTGCTTGAGGTTTCAGAAAAGACACTGGATGAATTTGTTCCGAGTTTTGAAGAAGATGAAGATTTTATAATAAAAATAGATGGAGATTTCGCGGAAAAATTAGCTGGGAAAATAGCAAAGAAAGTTAAGCAGTATGAAATTTCACCGGTAATACTACTGGTTCCGATGGAATTCAGACATCTGTTTTTCACCTTGCTATCAAATTATATTAATGATATAACGGTATTATCCAGAGAAGAAATCGGATGTAATTATCCTATAGAATTAATCAGCAGCATATAGCAAAAAATATTTTTAGGAGTTTTAAGAATAGTATGAAGGTCATGAACATTTCAAGCGCATATACTGCGCCTGTTTTCCAAAGACGTCTAAGGGAAAACGAAAAGCAAGAATATCGTCAGGATACTATCCAGCAGGCTTATGACTATCTCGGGGTCAAAGAAGTTGCGATGATTATGCACGGGTCTTGTTTCCCTGTTGAATCGCAGGACTTCGGGGTAGGTTCGCCATATTCTCAGGAAGCCGAAGATATCATAGAGCTTGAAAAGCTTCACGGCTTTAATAACAATCAGCTCGGACCTAACGGTAAAATCTCAAAAGCCGATGTTTCACCATATAAATCGACTGTGTTTGCACGCAACGAAATGTTTATAGACTTGAAAGCATTGAAACAGGATAAGTATGCAAACATATTAAGTGACAGCTTGACGAACGGTTTACTGCACAATCTTGAAATAAAATACCCTGCAGACGGTAAAAACTATTCTTATTCCCGATTCTATGATGCTTTTGAAAATTACGATATAGCCCTGAATACGGCTTACGATAATTTCCAGAAAAAGCTTATGGAAAAAAATCCGAATGCTCAAAAACTAAATGCTGAATATCAGGAGTTTAAAAAGAATAATAAAAACAGATTAATAAAAGAGGGTTTATTCAGAGTTTTGAGTAAAACCTACGGAACCGGCGATTTCAGGATATGGGAAAACCCTATAGATAAAGATTTGCTTAATTTGTTAAAAGAGAAGAATCCTGAGGCAATAGAACGATATAATTATCTTACCGCAAAATATAGAAAGAATTTGAATGTATACAGTTTTGAACAGTTTATTGCAGATAAGCAGATAGAAGAGAATAAAGAATACAGAAAAAAACATGACTTCAAATATATTAGCGATTTGCTTGTAGGATTTTCACCTTGTGACGAGTGGATAAATAAAGATGCGTTCTTACCGGGGTGGAGAATGGGGTGTCCGAACGGCGGACCGAATGAAGGACCTCAGCTATGGGATGTGCCGGTACTGGATCCTAAGAAACTTTTCCGTGAGGACGGTTCACTTGATGTTGCAGGAAGATTACTGCGCAGGAAGATTGATGCGGCTTTAGAGGACTGCGATAACGTAAGAGTGGATCATGCCCTTGGGCTTATAGATCCGTATATCTATGAAGAAAGTTCTGTAGAACTTCAAGACGGTAAACTGTCTAAAAAATTCAAAGCCGGAAATCTCTCTCATTTAGGCTTTGACCCGAACGGTAATTACAAAAAGATTTTAGAAAAAATAATTATACCGTCAATGAAGGAGCATGGACTTGACCCTCAGGACGCGGTCTGGGAAGATTTGTCTAACAATGACGGAACATGGTTTTACGAGATATACAAAAAGAAACACAACCTGCCGGGGATAACTCAGTTGGAATTTGCTCGTTCCGAAGGTTCTTCCCGCAAGAACTGGGCGCTTTTGGGGTCGCACGACAGCCAGCCGGCTTTAAAACTTTTAAGAGAACAGGATTGGGCGAGAAATCATGAAGCTTGGAACCCGATGTATTTGGCAGGTTTCCTGCACTGGGATGAAGCAAGAGCAAAAGAACGCGATGAATTCTGCTCAAAGATTAGTAATAACCCGTTAGACAGAGTAAAGGCAAAATTCGCCGAATTGTTTATGAATTCAGAAAAAATTCAGATAGCATTTCCTGATTTCTTCGGGATAGATCAGGTGTATAATTATGGCGGCAAGAATCGTCCGACAAACTGGAAATTGAGATTATCCAGAGATTACGAAGATGCATATTACAAAAATCTCTCAAGCGATAATCCGACTGCATTGAATTTGCCTGAAATATTGACGATTGCTGTAAAAGCCCAAATGGATAGGGAATATATCCAGTATCTGAATTCCAAAAAAGAAGATATAAAGAAATATATGAGTGATCCGGTAAAATACGGAGAAATGTTAAAAGCGGTCAATGACGATGCACAGCAATATAAAGAGAATTTGCATAAACGGCTTGCACCGTTATTGGAAAGATTGGATAAATATACGAATATCTTGAAAGAAAAAGAGTAACAAAATTTTTAAGAGAAGTTTAAGAAACTGCTTGCGGGCTGGAAAGCGAACTTACTTAACGCAGAGAGCAAGATACCAAAACTTGTTAAGGGTGAATAACCAAGCAGAAGAATAGCTTGTACGGACGCATTGAGCCGTTAGAAAACGGGGACTCCAGATTAAAATTTTTGTTATATAATTTTCGTATGAAAAATCACCGCGTTGTATTTGGATATATTATTCTCGTATTAATTGCAATCAGTATGTTGTATCCTTTCTTTGCCATGATTAATTTATCCTTTGTACAGAGTGATGAGATTTTCTCACAGGCAGGCAAGATTTTTTACTCAGGCTTCACTCTTAATAATTACAAAAATATTTTTCAACAAATTCCATTGAGCAGATATTTTTTTAACAGTCTTGTAGTTGCAGTTATTACAACTATCGGACAGGTACTGTTCGCGTCACTTGCAGGATACGCGTTTGCAAGACTTCATTTCAAATTTAGAAACACTTTATTTTTAATAATACTTATCACAATGCTTATTCCGCCGCAGGTTAATATTATTCCATTGTTTTTTCTTATGCGTGAAATGCATTTAATAGATACTTATCATGCGTTAATCCTGCCCGGACTTTTTGGCGGGTTCGGGATATTTTTAATGCGCCAGTATTTCCTAGGGCTACCAAAGGATTTGGAAGAAGCCGCTAAAATCGACGGGTGTAATTTATTTCAAACCTTCTTTACAATTGCGCTTCCGCTTGCAATTCCGACGGTCGCAACACTTGCACTTTTTACCTTTGTTACGACCTGGAACAGTTTTATGTGGCCTCTTATTGTTACTAATTCTGAATCTATGCGTACACTTCCCGTAGGACTCGCCATTTTCAAAGGAAGTTTTAGAGAAATTACACTCTGGGGAGAACTCCTCGCCTGTTCGGTCATTTGTACAATTCCCGTAATAGGAATATTCTTAATCGGGAAAAAATACTTTATTAATGATATTATGCAGGGCGGGGTAAAGGAATAAGAGAATAGTTCTTTTACAGGAATGCCTAAAATACACTCACCCGAACTTCCAATCACCTCTCCACTAATAAGCGATGGATTATAAGAAAATTCTTTAAAAATTACAAAGATTGCACTTTCGGCTAATGTAAACCGCCCTGTTGTCGGTTATCCTTTTGGTAGGACTAAAAAAGAAAGGCTGAAATTATGAAAAAGATATTATTAATAACCTTGCTTGCTGCATTTACACTGCCTGCTTCCGCAGTATGCAGTATTACAGGAGGAGCGTGTTCGGTTTCTCTCACAGAACCGCAGACAATCGAAGGAAAATATATCCCTGACAGAATAAATGAACTAAAAGAACCGGACGCATTTCAACCGAAATATGTCACACCTTATTATGATATGCTGATTAATACAGATGAACCGTCAGTCCAAAACGCCGAAGCAGAAAACTATAACTCTAACTGCCAGTTCGGAGTATGTCTACCGGGAGTTGAACCCGGAGAAGGGACTATTTTTGATTATTAATCAATAGTGTAAACCTTCTTGTAATAAAGCATTACACCAAGAATTGTAAGGACAATATTCGGCATCCACGCAGCAAGAAACGGCGAAAGAGTTCCGGCTTCTCCAAACGAGATTGATAGTGCCCTTATCAGGTAATATGCAAAAATTATAAGAATGCTAAATAAAAAACCTCTGTTATAACGAACTCTCGGCGGCGTAATCGCAAGAGGAACGCCTATCAACACAAGCGCAATTGTTGTCAAAGGAAGGGCAAGTTTATCATACAGTTCAATCACCAGAACACTACGCTCTTCTTTATCAATCTTGTGCATATTTTTAGAAATATATGTCAAAAGTTTTGAAAAATTCATCTCTTTTGCAACATTCTTATTTAATTCTTTTGACATATCAAGCCCGAATTTTACGTTAGACGAATCAAAAAGGGTTGTGTTTAAAACTTTACCTTCTTGTCCTACCGTATAAACAGCACCTTTTCGGAAATCCCATCCGGCAGGTGTTGTTTTGCCTTCTCTTGCCTGTAAAACCTGAATAGTATCTTCTTTTGATGTATCCAGCACAGTTATATTATGCAGGACTTTATTATCACAGTATCCTACATAAAAAAGCCGCTTTAAAATACCGTCATCATTCAGTTCTTTAAATACGAAATTTTCTTTACCGTCAGGAATATTCTTTTGCCCTAATGACCACAAAGCCAAATCCTTTGACTGTTTCATCATTACAGGGACGACTGTTTCATTAATTATAAAACTGAAAACAGACATAACAATTGCGAATATAAAAATCGGTTTTGCAATTCTGTTAAGCCCGATACCGCATGCCCGCATAACAGTAATTTCAGATTTCAAACTCAAACCGTTCAACGTCATAACTGTTGCAAGCAATACCCCCATAGGAATAGTCATTACAATAATCTGAGGAAGATTCAGGATAATCATCATCAGGGCGACTTTAAAAGGAATTCCGAACATTGATATCTGTTTAATGAGAGTAATGAATGTATCGGACGCAAAAATGATTGATGAAAATACGCAAACCCCCATCAAAAACATTTCTATTACCTGTTTTAGAATATATTTATCTAAAATCGAAATTCTGCTTATTTTTTTAGCAACTTTTCTTCCTACAGCCATGCCATCATGATAGTTTAAACAAAAAATTAACGCAAATCGTAGAAAGACGTTAGGACGATAAGTGAAATAAAGTGAGAAGTGATGGGTGAAGAATGAGGGGTCAGTTTAGTTGAAAAGTTGAACGGGGGAATGGTTGAAAGGCTTCTTTTTTCCATCTCCCTTTGGGAGAGGGGAGGAGTGAGGGACTGTGACGTCATTGCGAGGCGTCAGCCGAAGCAATCCAGCCTTTTGAAAAGTGATGGATGAAAAGTGAAGAGCGAGGGGTCAGTTTAGTTGAAAAGTTGAACGGGGGAATGGTTGAAAGGCTTCTTTTTTCCATCTCCCTTTGGGAGAGGGGAGGAGTGAGGGACTGTGACGTCATTGCGAGGCGTCAGCCG
>CALUVR010000028.1 GCA_944324285.1 Candidatus Gastranaerophilales bacterium
GCGGGAGCTGGATTTGAACCAACGACCTTCGGGTTATGAGCCCGACGAGCTACCAGACTGCTCCATCCCGCGATATGTTCATTTACAATTCATTATGTAACGCTAAATTTTAAATTGCAACCCTTTCTTTTGTAAAACTGTGAAATTCAGGTTTCATCTGTGTAAAAGTGCAAAATTCATTATATCCGATGGCTTCTAATTCTTTTATACCTTTTTCTAATCCGCTGTCAACCTGTTCCGCCCTATGGGAATCCGTTCCTGTCGTAATTATTCGTCCGCCAAGTTCTTTGTATAACTTCAAAATATCCCTTGAGGGCGTTAAATCCCCTACGTTATACCGGTAGCAGGAGGTATTCAATTCTATTCCTTTCCCGCTCGATATTACTTTCTTTAGGATTTCCTCAACTATTGGTTTAATTCTTTTAAAAGGAAATTTACCCTGCATGTCATAACGTCTTATCACATCCAAATGACCTAATACAGAATATTTATCAAAGTTATTCACCAGATAAAGAATTTCTTCAAAATAGCGAATATTGTATTCTTCCTGAGTTTTTCCGTATTGAAATTCTTGCGACCAGAAACCTTTATCTTCAATCTCGTGGCAGGACATAATCACAAAATCAAAGTTTGCGTTATCAAAAATCCTTTCAAAAACAGGAATCGTATGCCGCTGCATTCCGAATTCAATGCCGAGTTTTAAAGAAATTTTATCACCGTATTTTTCTTTACATTTAAAAAAGTCGTATTCGTATGATTTATATGGAAACCGCGGGTCAATTCCGCCAAAGCAGTCTATATGATCGGTTATACAAATTTCATCCAAACCTTTTGCAATAGAGGTTTTGACAACATCTTCCATATCAAAACAGGAATCTTCACTATAACTGGTATGCATGTGGTAATTTGCTATCATACTTAAGATTTACAACAAAACTACCGTAAAATCAAATATACACATGCTATTTTTTTATTGCACCCCAGGCTTTAATCGTGCCGCGCTGGTATTTAATGAGGTAAAAATCACCGTCGGGGTCATATTCAATACTTGCCTCCATGTGTACATAATCCTGCACAGGAGGCATTCCTTTTCTGGCACGTTTTTCGTTAACTTTCTTTTTTTCTTTAGCTTCCCGCTTTAATTCTCGTTTGTATTTCGGGTCATTGAGCCTGTCTTTTTCCGACTCATCTTCTTCGATTTTAAAAACAGGGATGATTGCAATAGGCTTCTTACTTTGGATTAGTATTAAAAAATCTTTTTCATCCGAGAGGGCGAGTTCATAGTGACCAGGTTTAATGACATTTTTTTCACCGTCATAAATCGGGTCAATTATAATAAGAGTCGGGTAATCGGATTCTCTTAAAGAATATCTGTAATACATTTCAGAACCTACACTAAGCCCTGAGGTTTCCTGCGGTTCAATAGGATAGGGACGGATGGTTTCGTGCATTAAAACTTTTTCTACAAAAAGACCCTCTAACATTTTAAATCTCCCAGAAGCTTTTTAATAATTTTATTTACCTCATTAAAGGATTTCCCGAGGGCGCGTTCGTGCCCTACAAATATTAATGACATAAATTTATCGGCACATCCAATGTCATTATTTTTTTGCAGAATGCGGAAAGATTCGCGCATTAGGCGCTTTAACCGGTTTCTTTTGACCGCGCGCTTGTGAGTTTTTTTACTCACGACAAAACCGACTTTCAGCGGATAATCTTCTTTTTTTAATTTTCCGGCAAAAAGAGTTATTCCTCCTGAATGGAAGGAATTTTTAATTCTGTATGTAGCTGCAAACGCTGATTTTTTCTTTAATCTGTACTCTTTTTTTAGCATAATTTCTACAAGAACACAGCACGCCAAATAAATTTCGACCTGCTGTGTTATAATTATTTTTCAATTCCGAGTATTACTCAAAAATTAAGCACGGTTTTTAGCTGTGATAGCTAATTTATGACGACCTCTTGCACGACGTCTGTTTAATACTTCTCTGCCGCCCGGGGTAGCCATTCTTGCTCTAAAACCGCTTACGCGTTGTCTTTTAATCTTAGTTCCTTCTAGTGTACGTCTCATTTTCTTTATTCCTTTTTAATTATATTTGTCGTATAATTCTAATGTTAAATAAAAAAATATAATTAGTCAACACTAAAAGAGGGGCAGGTTACGGAATATGAACAAAAAAATCGGATTTATAGGCTGCGGCAAGATGGCAAGTGCAATTATAAAAGGGGTTTTGACTGCTTGCTGCAAACCGGAGGTTGAAATAAAAGGTTCTGAGGTGAATTGCGAAATTGCAGAACTCGCTCAAAACAGACTCGGAATTGATGTTTTGACGGATAACAGGCTTTTAACAATTGACAGCGACGTAATTTTTATAGCAACAAAACCAAATTATGTTGCTCAGGTTTTAGAAGAAATTAAAGATGAAATCACACCTGAAAAACTGGTGGTATCAATTGCTGCCGGAGTAAGTACAGAAAAAATCGAAAATATTCTCGGGCAATGTCGCGTTATACGTGTAATGCCCAATACACCGGCGCTTGTACAGGAAGGAATGAGCGGAGTTTGTAAAGGGGCTTACGCATCGGAAGAAGATGCCGAATTTGTAATGAAACTTTTATCTAATATCGGAAAAGTTATAGAAGTAGAAGAATCTCAAATTGATATAGTAACAGCAATTTCCGGTTCAGGCCCTGCGTTTTTCTATCAGGTAATCGAAGATATGGCGCGTGCCGGCGAAAAACTGGGACTTGAATATGACAAATCACTTCTTCTTGCGGCACAAACTGCTTTAGGTTCTGCAAAAATGGTTTTTGATAGAGGTGAATTAACAGTACAGAACTTAATTGATAACGTTGCAACCAAAGGCGGCTGTACGTTTGTTGGAATTCAGACAATGAAGGAAGAAAATTCCGCAAAACTTTTCAATGATGTAATTGAAAATACAGCAAGAAAGGCAAATGAACTTGGAAAATAGATATAAAGCAGGCGGGTCAAAAACCCGCCTTTCTACATTTTACCTTATCCAAGGATAATCATCGGGAATCTCCCAATTGTTTTTCTGAATTAAAGCTGCACAGCCGTGGCGCTGTGAGTCCCCTGTGGCATAGCAGTTATTTTTCAGACTTGAAACATTCCAGTCCTTAAAAATAGGCTCAACCCGATGCTCTTCTCTGTCATAAAGAAATAAAAACTCATTAGCCCCATCCATATTTGTTTTTGTTATACTTGGTTTATTAAAATTCAGTTGATAAAATACGTACATAGCTGCATTGTTTAAATAAATAGCAGCCCCGGAGCCATCCATAAAAACTATTTTATAATAATTAGGATTTTTCTCAATCCCTTCTTCTTTAAGTTTGACAATGTATTTGACCATATTTTCCCTACACCATTCTTCAAGAAATTCAGCATTTGCATCATCACTGACATCTGAGGTATCTATTTCAATATCCCCTTTCTCCGCTAATGAGCGTGCCAGAGATTGATTTATAACAGAATAGAATTTTTTCAGTTTTGTTTCAGCAACAAGCCTGCGGTATTTGCCAACAACTGCGGGCAAAGTCATCGCTGCGACCACCCCGATTATGCCAAGCGTAATCAAAACTTCAGCGAGTGTAAACGCAATATACTTCCTATACATATAACTATCCTTCAATTTTTATGAATTATATTTCTATATTTTGAATTATAGTGGATATGTTTTTGTCTGTCAACACAAGTAAAATACTGCTATGGATGATAAAATAATTTTAGACAAGGTTTCTGATAATATACGTATTGCAAGATTACAGCAGCGGCTGTCGCAGGAAAAACTTGCCGAAATGGTTGATATTTCAACAAAATACCTCAATATGATTGAAAACAGAAAAGCAAATCCAACAATTGTAATTGTCGTAAAAATTTGTATTGCGCTCGGGGTCAGTATGAATACTATTTACCCTCAATCTCAGCAAGAGAAAGAAACTCTATAATATTCATAATTTTCGGCGCTTTTTTACCCGCTGCGAGAAATCCCTGATGAAGCCCCATAACACACGCAGGACAGGTTGTAAGAATATAATCGGCACCGGTTTCATAAGCATTTAGCGCTTTTTGTTTTGATATTTTCCGAGAAATTTTTGGATTTTTAATCGCGAATTCTCCAGCAAACCCGCAGCATTCGTCGTAATCTTTCATTTCAACATATTCAACATTTTCGCATTTTTCAAGCAGAGGTTTTAGAAAATCATCGTTTGCGAGGTGGCAGGGTTTGTGGAAGGTAACTTTAACAGGCTTTTTAAACTCGAATTTAATATCCTGCCCTGCCAGAAACTCCGCTGCATTAATTGTTTCTACCCTCGCCCCTTGCGGGAGAGGGTGGGACGTAGTCCCGGGTGAGGGGTATCCTTTCAGAGTGCTTTCACAGCTTGCGCAATCCGTCAAGATATAATCAAAATCACAACTTTCAATCAATTGAAGATTATGTTTTTTAACTTCCTCAAACCGTTCCATATTCCCGCTGGAGAGAAACGGAAGCCCGCAGCAGTCAAAATCCCGTTCAATAATTTCAACATTATCCAAATGCGCACAGATTTTTTTGAACGCGCGTTCTGTTTTCGGGTAAACGTTATTCACACACCCTTGGAAGTATAGAAGCCTAACTGTTGCAGAGTTGCAGGGTTGCAGGCTCGAAAATGATTCTATTCCCTCGCCCCTTGAGGGAGAGGGTGGGACGTAGTCCCGGGTGAGGGGTTTAAAACCGGCCGAACATTGCACAAAAAATTTAAAAATCTTCAAAACATTCCCGAAAACCCACTTCGATTCAAGAAACTTTTCAACTTTCCCGTGGAAAGTATTTTTAGCGCACTCGTATTTTGCAGTATTAAAAATTTCGCAAACATCAATATTGCTCGGGCAAAAATCTTTGCATTTGCCGCACTTTAGACACATATCAAGGTATTTTTCTATATTTTTGTTTAATTTTAAATCGCCTTTCAGAACCCCGTCGAGCATAACAAATTTTCCGCGGGAAACAGCACAGTCGTTGCCCGTAATCTTATATACAGGACAAACAGACTGACAAAGCCCGCATTTGGAACACTTATTTATATCGTCGGCAAAATCTTCCAGCTTTTTCATAATAGTATGGTAGCATAAAAACAAATCTTACCAGTTATCAATATCTTTGTAGTCATCCAAACCGCCTTGAACAGGAGGAGGGTTACCCTGGTTTAAGCAACTTTTCCCCCTGAATTCTAAGCGTTTGTCCAATGAATCAAAAGCAACTTCAAACAAATCATAACCAGCTTTATTAGGACCCTTCAATCCATTAACATCAATAAGCCATAATGACCGCCAATCTTCGTTATAAGGAATTATAATTTCACCGTCAGATAATATGTAAGCCGGCTGAGTGTTATAAACTGCATTTTCACTAAAACCGAAGCATTGAGTAATATTGAGTCCGGTATATTTCGGAACACAGCCCTGTGCCAGTGAATTCTTTTCGCACTTCCTGATTATTTTCATGCTCTCAATCATTGCGCTATTAAATTCTTTATAACCGAAGCCTTCTGAAATGGAAAGCGCATCGCCCCATTCAAACATGATTTTTTGCTGTACCTGTGAAAGTGTTGAGTAAGCCTTTTTTATCTGGTTTTTCAATATTGCTTTTTCAACTTTTTGAGTTAGCACAGGCAGAGTCATTGCAGCAACAACTCCGATTATGCCGAGTGTTATCAAAACCTCTGCAAGTGTGAAGGCTTTTTTCATAGTAACCTCATTAAAATATATTAATCAATTAAATTTATGCATTTATCATTACATGTTTACATTTAATATTCAATCCACCATTTAGTTTATTCGTTAACTTTTTAACGAATCTATATAATTTTAAATAAATTAATGGAGTTAAAAATGTCAATAATAAACGAACTAAAAAAAATACTGCTGGATGTAAATATAAATTTGACAGAGCTTGCACAAGCGCTGGGGAAACGATTAAATAAACCGTATTCTATGCAAAATCTTTCAAACAAACTCCGCAATGAAACTATTACTCACAGAGAAATGATTATAATTGCGGATATACTTGGATATGATTTAAAATTTGTACGACGCGACGAGAAACGTTAGACAATGGCACCGTGCGAGGCATCCTGAACATTTTTAGCATATTTTGCGAGATAACCTGATTTTACGCGCGGTTCAAACGGTTTCAGATTTTTACGCCGAAGGTCAAGTTCCGTATCATCAACGCAAAGTTCAATTAATCTTTTATTTATATTAATTTTGATTTTGTCACCGTTTTGGATAAGTGCGATAATCCCGCCGTTCGCGGCTTCCGGACAAATGTGCCCGACACAGATTCCGCGGGTTGCACCGGAAAAACGTCCGTCCGTAATCAGGGCGCACTTTTTACCCAACCCTTTCCCGACAAGTAAAGAGGTCGGGGCGAGCATTTCCCGCATCCCCGGTCCCCCTTTAGGTCCTTCGTAGCGGATGACGATTACATCACCCTCTTTAATCTCATCACCTTCAAGCGCCTTCATAGCATCTTCTTCCGAGTCAAACGTTTTTGCTGTGCCTTCAAATTCATAGCATTCAGGCGCAACTCCCGAAGTTTTGATTACACAGCCGTCTTTTGCAAGATTTCCATATAATACGGCAAGTCCTGCCTGAGTGTAGGTAGATTTTTCGTAAGGCGGAATAATATTTTCATCCGCAAATGCCGCGTCTGCAATTTGTTGAATTGTCAGACCTGAAACGGTTTGCGTATCATACAAAAAGTTAAACCCTCCGTCACTTCGTGCCACCTCCCTTGCAAGGGAGGTATTTCCGCCCTTGGAGGATTTTTTATAACAAAGTGATTTCAAAACAGCAGGGACGCCGCCTGCGTTATGAAAATCCGTCATTGTAAGCGTGGATGATGGATTAATTTTCACAATCTGATGAATTTTTCCGCTCAATTCCTCAAAATCATTCAGCGTAATATCAATACCGCCGGCATTTGCGATTGCAAGAAGATGTAAAAATGTATTCGTTGAACCGCCTAAGGTCAAATCGACAGTTATAGCGTTTCTGAGGCTTTCTCGCGTAATTATATCGGAAGGTTTTATATCCTCTTTTACAAGCTCCACAACCTGCATTCCGCTTTCAAAGGCAATTCTCCTTTTCTGTGAAGAAACTGCAGACGCTGATGCGCAATAAGGAAGGCTCATTCCCATAACTTCCGTGAGGCAAGCCATTGTATTTGCTGTGTACATTCCCTGACAGGCGCCCGCTGACGGGCATGAATTTTCTTCCAGAGCAAGCAGATGTTCTTCTGTAATTTCGCCTTTTCTGAATCTGCCGACAGCCTCAAAAGACCCCGTTACCATAGTAAGTTTATTTTCGCCCCTGCACATCCCGTCAAGCATCGGTCCTGCAGTTACGATTATTGCAGGGATATTAAGCCGTAATGCTCCTATCAGCATTCCGGGGGTAATTTTATCGCAATTTGAAAGCAGTACAAGCCCGTCAAGCTGATGTGCCGCGGCAACAGTTTCTACACAGTCAGCAATCAAATCTCGGGACGGCAAAGAATACCTCATGCCGGAATGCCCCATGGCTATTCCGTCGCAAATCGCAGGAACCCCGAATACAAATGCCTGACCTCCCGCACTATGTATTCCTTTTTCAATCTGGCGCTCCAAATCCCTCATTCCGATATGCCCGGGAACCAAATCCGAAAACGAACTTGCAATTCCGATAAATGGCGCATCCATATTCTTACGGCTGACACCCGTTGCCATTAACAATCCTCTGTGCGGAGTTCTGGCTATTCCTTTTTTTATATTGTCGCTTCTCATAAAATTACCTGCCGTAATAATTATACAGCAAACTGTTTTATTATTCTGAAAATAATCTGTTTTTTCTCATACGGCTGATTTTTTATTATCTTGAAGATTTCTTCCTCAAGTTCTTTTTCATTTTGCAGATATTGAAAGTTAAAAAAGTCATTAGGGCTTGCTCCGAATTTTTCAATAATCCTCAAAACAGTCTGCATCGAAGGGAAACTTTTGCCGTTTTCAATATTACTTAAAGACGAGGGTTCTATCCCGATTTGCTCGCAAAAATTTTCCTGTGTTAATTTGTTCTTCTTTCTTATTTCTTTAATCTTTCTGCCGATTAAAACTTTCTCTTTATCCATAATAAAAGGATAGCTGTATTTAATTCTATTTTGTATAATGTAAACACTATATTTAGTATTGACATTTGAAGTAAACACGTTAAAATAATAATGAATACTAGAAATTTCAAGAGGATTTATAATGTTTACATTAAGAAACGGCGGATTTACTCTGGCGGAAGTGTTGATAACTCTCGGTGTCATCGGTGTGGTAGCCGCAATGACCCTGCCTGCGCTAATTCAAAAACATGCCAATTCTGTTGTCGCAACACGGATGGCAAAATTTTATTCTTCAATTAATCAAGCAATAACAAGAGCAGAAGTCGACTATGGAGATAGAAGATACTGGTTTGAAGAAGCCGGTATCGGAAATTCGGGCGGGGATGCCGATGCACGGCTTAACTGGTTTAAAAAATATCTTTTACCTTATATGAACGGGGTTACATATAAATATTACCAGAAAACTCCTATATTTTATATGCCGGATGGTTCAGCCTTTGCAAGTATAAACGGAGCGGATATTAACAGAGATTGGTTGTTTTGGACATCTGATCCTTTAACAAAATGTAAAAAATGGAATGGGGCAAACGGTTATGATGATATTGGAGTTTGTGCATTTGCATTTTATTATTCCCCGGATAATACAGACTCTAAGCATAGGACTTACGGCATAGAACCTTGGAAAGTTAACTGGACCGGAAATGTAGAAGATTTATATACAAATTGTAAAAATTCAACACTTACATATAACAGGCAATGTGCAGCGATTATACAGCTTAACGGATGGAAAATTCCTGATGACTACCCGTTTAAAGTTAGGTATTAAATTTAATTATTATAGATATTTAATTAATCAGTACATATCTGCAGAATATTCCAGTCATCATCCCATTCAACAGAACCTTCTATATCAATATTATTGTAATGATAAGGATTTTCTATGAATTGCGGATTGAACATCCCCACAGAATTCAGACGTTTTATTATATCAGGAAGAAGAGTCGTGCTGCCGGCAAGGGTTCCGTCTTTTGATGCTGCACGTTTTCCGTCGTAGAAGATTTCAGAATCCGCAAAGTCAAATGTTAAAATACCCTCACCCGAATTTCTAACGATTGTTCCTCGCGTTGAAATTCTACCCTCTCCCAAAGGTAGATGGGAATATGCTGTGCAAGGAAGGCAGTCGCTGACAAGAATAACCTTATCATCAGGTTTGCATTTAAAAAACAGCTTCAGCGCATCATCTGATACGTGAACTCCGTCCGCTATGACTTCCGAATACAAATCGTCATTAATCAGTGCCGAAAGTGCGGTTGATTTTCCGCGGTGAGAAATCCCTTCCATAGCGTTAAATGTATGAGTTGTCCCCGTGCAGCCGGTTAAGCCGCCTCCGACGCAGTGCCCCGCCTGAACTTTTATGCCATTTTCCTTCAAATATTCAATCAAATCAACGTTAAGTTCTGGTGCAAGCGTCACAATTTTTATAAAATCATCCTCTAATAATTTATAATTTTCAACTGTAGGAGCAAGAAAGTATGCAGGATTATGAATTCCTTTTTTCTTTTCGTTGATAAAAATTCCCTCAATATGAACCCCGAGAATTTTTGCCATTCCGGTTGTCTGTTTTGAGGCAGCCTCTTTAATCACAGCCACCGCACGGTTAATATTTTCAACACTGTCTGTCACAAGCGTTGGAAATATTCCGCCGATGCCGTATTTTAGAATTTCCTTTGACAAAAACAAAATATCATCAACAGTTGCGGTGTTGAAATTAACGCCGAATGCGCCGTGGAAATGCTGTTCTATTAATAGTTTGGTTCTCATATTAACCCTCACCCGAATTAAAAAATTATACTATTTCCTTTATATTATTATTTATATTTTATTACCCCTCCTCGAAATCAAAGATTTCGTTACCTCTCACAAAACGTGACATTTAGTCACCTTTTGTTCGGCAGAGTCGCAAGGGGAGGACATGAATAGTTGTACCCTTAGCGTTAGTTTAGTAATATTGTCCCGCAAGGGGTTAGGGAAGCATTATTATATTACGCTGCCTTCAAAAACCTTTCTGGCTTCTTCTCTGTCGTCAAAGTGGATTGTGCGGTCTTTTAAAATCTGGTAATCCTCATGACCTTTGCCTGCAATTACAACCACATCGTTATTTCCCGCTATTGTTTTTAATAAAGCTATTGCGTGTCCTCTGTCAGGTTCAACCGTTACTTTATCAGGGTTGGTCGATTTTAAGCCCGCAATAATATCGGTAATAATTGTTTGAGGGTCCTCACTGCGCGGGTTGTCACTTGTGATAACGATTTTATCTGCGATTTTTTCGGCAATCGCACCCATTTTCGGACGTTTTGTCGCGTCCCTGTCGCCGCCGCAGCCAAAAAGACAAATAAGTTTTCCGTCTTTTGGTGTAATTTCTCTTGCGGAATTAAGAACATTTTCCAGCCCGTCAGGCGTGTGCGCATAATCCACAATTACAAGCGGTTTTTTTGCTACAACTTCAAACCTTCCGGCAACCCCTTTTACATTCTCTAACGCTTTCAATGCTGTTTTTATATCAATTCCCATTGCAATAGATGCCGTTACTGCCGCAAGGACGTTATATACGCTGAACATTCCGTTCATGTGAAGGTTTACGGGGAATTTATTCACCCCCTCACCCTCAATTCTTTTCCCGTAAGGGGCGAGGGAAGCATAGTTTACCTCAATTATAAATTCAGCGCCGTTTAGAGAAAAATTGATGTCTTTCGCAACTACATCAGCGGATTTTTTTACCCCGTAGGTGAATTTTCTAACTCCTTCCGGAACCACATTTAAAAACCTGTCAGCGTATTCATCATCAGCATTGATTACCGCAAAATCACCTTCTGTCAATCTTCTGAAAAGAAGTGCCTTTGCTTCAAAGTAGTTATCCATTGTAATATGATAATCCAGATGATCCTGTGTTAGGTTTGTGAATACAGCACCATTAAAGCTACAGCCGCCGACACGGTTTTGCTCAAGCGCGTGTGAACTTACTTCCATTACGACATTATCAATCTTTTCAACATCTTTTATCATCCTTAATGTCGCCTGTAATTCAGGTGCCTGAGGGGTTGTGTGTTTAGCATCCCTATATTCTCCGTCAGATGAAAGTTTATATCCCAGAGTCCCGATTAATGCACATCTTTCACCGTTTTCTTCAATTATTTTCTGGATAAGGTGTGTTACTGTTGTTTTGCCGTTTGTTCCCGTTACCCCTATAAGATTTAAGCCTTTTGAAGGGCTGGAATAAAACCTGTCTGCAATATCTGCAATCTGGTGTCTGGTTGAAGCCACTACGACCTGCGGAATATCATTATTAACATCAACTTTTCTTTCAACCAGTAATGCTGAGGCTCCGTTTTCTACTGCGCTTTTTGCATAATCGTGCCCGTCTGAATATTCACCAGGAAGGCAGATAAAAATATCGCCTTTTTTAGTGGTCTTTGAGTTATATGAAATTCCGGTAATATCTATATTTTGAAAATTTATTAAATCTTTGTAGTCTAAATGTTCTATCAACTCATCCAGTTTCATTATTTTTCTCTCCTTAACTAATTTATTTTTTTAGGCTGAACAACTTTATCCGGCTTTAAATTCAGCATACGTGCAATCTGTGTTGTAACTTCGTGGAAAACCGGTCCGGCAACCGTATTACCCCAGATTGCTCCAACTTTTGCACTGTCTACCATTACATATACTAGTATCTGCGGGTCTGAGGACGGTAAATAGCCGATTGTGGAGGTATACATAAACGGTGTATATCCCACGGAATTTTCTCGAGGTTTTCTGGATGTACCTGTTTTCGCTGCCACATTATAATTGTCCATCTTTAGTATTGAACGTCCGTTATTTACCGAGGCTGTCAGAAGTTTTGTTATGGAATGTGCGGTTTCAGGGGAAACTACCTGTACTTTTTTTATCTTAGCTGCGGCTTCTTCCGGTGAATATTTTATAACGTGAGGTGTAATTCTGACCCCGTTATTTGCAAGTGCCTGAACAGCTGATATCATTTGTATAGCTGTGACAGAGGTTCCGTAGCCGTATGACATTGTCGCGTGTATTCCTTCATCCCAGTATGAATAATACGGCAGAAGTCCTGAGGATTCTCCAGGTAAATCTATACCGGTTTTTTCGCCGTATCCGAATTTTTGAAGCATATCATAAAACTCTTTCGGCTTCATTGTTCTTGCAACATTAATCGCGCCTATGTTGCTAGAGTGTTCAAACAGGTATTGCAGTGAAATATTTCCAGGATACGGATGAACATCGTAATCGTAGTTTTTTATTAACCAGTTTCCGATTGTTGTTTTACCTGTATCCAAAATTTTAGAATTTTCGTTAATTTTCCCGAGTTCCATAGCACTAGCAACAGTTATAACCTTAAATGTCGAACCCGGCGGGAAAACATCAGTCAGCGTCCAGTTTTTTATAAGATTTGGAGAAGCTTTTCTGAAATTGTTCGGATCATAATTAGGATAAACCGCATAGGCTAATATTTCGCCTGTTTTCGGGTTCATAACGATAACAGTGCCTCTTAGAGCCTCTTTTTCATTAACCATTTTTTCAAGCTCTTTTTCGCAGATGTGCTGTATTGCCGCATCTATCGTCAGAGTAACATCCTGTCCTTTCGGATTTGTCGCAGTTGCAACCGGATCGGTCATAAAATCATAAATGATTTTCCCTTTCTGTGTTCTTTGGAATGTAACTATATTTTCCACGTGTTCAAGTTTATCTTTTTCGGTGTATTCAACCCCGTTGGCAATATCGGCATCAAAGTTATAATATCCCAGAACATGTGCGGCAAGCGTTCCTTGCGGATATTCTCTCGTGTTTTTCTTGTCAAGGCTGATTGCCCGCAGGTGGAGTTTAGCGATTTGTTTTGCTGTGTTTCTGTCGATATCTTTTTTGACGGCTATAATTTGATTAGGGCTGTTTAGTTTTTTTAATAAATCTTCTTTTGAAACTTTTAATATCGGAGCAAGCTTTTTCGCTATAACTTCCGGTGAAGACTCCTCATCATCATAATCTGCACGTCTTGCAAATACATTATAAAACACTTTATCTGTTGCAAGTTTTAAACCCGTTCTGTCATAAATATCTCCGCGTACGGCAAAATTTCTGCTGGCACGCTGATTTCTTGCTTTTACTCTGTATTTTTTTATATCAATTACCTGTATGAAAAACAAGTGTATAATCAATGCTGCCGCAAATAGTATGAATAATATATACAGCCAGCTTAATATTCTGTCAAAACTTCTTTGGCGTTTGTCAACAACACGTTCTTTGCGTCTGCTTCGCACTTTTTACATCTCCCTGATATTTTAAATTTTATCACAAATTTCCTGATTTTAGTAATTATTAAATAATATTTACTTTTGGTTCTGTGAGATGAATAATTGTATAATACTTTTATGAAGAAGTTTATTATTATATTAATATTATTGCTTTTTGCACAAACTGTATATGCGCTGGATGTTGTTTACCCTAAGAAAAATGTTGTAACTATAAATGCGAAATCGACATTTTTTATAGGCTCCTCCGACCCTAAAAAGAAACTTACTGTCAATGGAAAAACTGTTGATATTCATAAATCCGGAGGTTTTGCGTACGTTGTGCCTCTCAATGTCGGGGTCAATAATTTTAATCTGAAATCCGGCAGAGAAAAGCTTAATTTTACAATTACAAGACCTGAAACAAAAACTCCTGCACAAACCAAACCCGTGCCTCAATTTAAAGAGTATGAGGCTATGCGCTATGGAATTATTACGGAAGAAAATACTCCGCTCAGAGCAACACCTGTTGATGCAGGAATTAACAGAATATCTCATCTTCAAAAGGGTATGCCTGTTGTCATTGACGGTGAAAAAGGGAATTTCTATAGTATTATTCTCGGAAGTAATAAAACCGGCTGGATAAATAAACGCAATATAAAATTTACTGATAACGGTTCTTCTCTTGCCGAACTTTCAGGATATGATTACATTGATACGGATGAATTTTTTATTTTCGTATTCCATCTTGATAAAATGACTCCATTTGAATTGGTAGAGGGGGATACTTTCCAGATAAAAATATATAATGTTTCAGATAATCCTGAAAATACATATATTATGAATTTTCCGCTTGTCAAATCTCCTGAGCAGGCAAAACTTTCTGGTTACAGTGCACGTTTCAGCGGAACAGATTTTATCGTAAAAATACGGAAACCGGTACTTGTTGATAACAGTAAGCCTCTAAAAGGATTAAAAATTACTATTGATGCAGGTCACGGTGGTAATGAAAACGGGGCAATAGGCTGCCTTAGAGATTATGAAAAAGATTTAAATCTTGCATTCGCCAAACAACTTGAAGAAGAGCTTAACCGTCGTGGCGCAAAAGTTTTTATGACAAGAAAGGATGATTCTGCGCTCGGGTTAAATGAGCGGGTCGAGATGGCAAATGAAGAAGATTCAATAATTTTTATAAGTCTTCACGGTAATGCAGTACCGGACGGGTACGATCCTAATGCAGCAACAGGAAGCAGTATCTTCTATTATTACAAGCAGGCAAAACCACTTGCTGATAATATTATTTCCGAAATGACCGCAAAAACAGGGATGAAAAATGACGGAGTGCGGCAAAGCAGTTTTGCGGTGGTTAGAAATACAAACGCCTTGAGTATATTAATTGAAATCGGATATGTAATCAATCCGGCGGATAATGCGAAAATGAGAGAAAAAGACTTCCAAAAAGTTACGGCAAAGGCAATTGCAGACGGAATTGAAATGTATTTTAAAAGGGAGAAATAATGGATAGGCTAGTGTCCTTTGGCGCACAGATTTATTACAAAATGCGACAATTATGTGCTTCCTGGGTGTGTTCTATTTTTGTGGTGATGTTTCATTTCATTATCGGAACTTCTATTCTGAATTCGGTTTTCTTTGCGGTTGACTGTACAAGCGTTAGTTTTGCGTTCTGTAATTCAAGGTTGTTTTTACAGATATATAACCCCAGACCGCTCCCTGTTTTTTTGGTTGTGTAACCTTCGTTAAATATTTCTTTTTGTGCAGTTTGAGATATTGGTCTGCCGGTATTTGATACACTTACTATGGCTTTATCCCCTTGCGTATTTGCTGTTACTATTATTTCGCCGGTCATATCTATTGCCTCTATGGCGTTTTTTATTAAATTTATCAGGCAGGCAAGAAATTTGTTCTCGTCTATGTATATTTTTTCATTTGTTTTTACGTTTGATATAATATTGATTTTTTTATCAAATGTGTAGACTTTTGCCAGTCTAATGCTTTCCTCCGTCAGGTTTTGCGTAAAGCATACGGAAGGCTTTATGTTATCAAGCGACTTTAAATCTATCAGTGAATTATTTATCATTTTTACAGACTTTTGAATGCAGTCGATGGCATTATCTATTGATTTATCTTCTATCCCGTTTTTTGTCAGGTGCTTTTTTATTATTTCACAATAAACATCGCAAATTGATACCTGATTTCTGATTTCGTGCGCAATACATCTGGATTGTTCTTTAATTAAATCTAAGGGCATTTTTAACCTTTCTAGTTTAGCTGTTAATTAAAAAGGGCTCAGTGTTTAATTGACTGAACCCTTTTAGTTCCTTTGAACAAATAATTATGCTGAAATTTTTGCGCGTACTTTGTTTGCAAAACCGTTATTCAATGCATAAAGTACGGCTTGTGTTCTGTCATTTACCTGTAATTTCTGGAAAATATTGTTTACGTGTGTCTTAACTGTAGTTTCCGATATAAATAATTTTGCCGCAATAGCCTTGTAGTTATTACCCTGAGTGAGAAGATCAAGAACTTCTTCCTCTCTGGTTGTAAGATAATTGAGGAGATTTTCTTCGTTGTTGCTTGCTGTTTCTTCTTTGAATGTTCTCTGGAAGTATTCAAAGAATCTGGAAGAAAGAGCTGACGGCAGGTAAACTTTTCCGTTCAAAACTTCATCAATAGCATAAATTAACTGCGCGGATGCCATTGTCTTTAATACATATCCTTTTGCTCCTATTTTCATAGCTCTGAAAATTAAATCAGCATCATCATAGCCGCTCAGTGCGATAATTCTTGTCCCGAGTTCAAGTTTTTCTATTTCCTGAATTGCCTGAAGCCCGTCTTTTTCAGGCATATTGATATCCATTAATACTAAATCCGGCTGGTATTTCTTTACAAGATTAATCCCCATATTGGCGCTTGTTGTGGTTCCGACTATGTCATAACTTGTTTCAAGGCTGATTAATTCCTTTACCCCTCTCAAATGATCTGCATTGTCATCAATTAACAAAACTCTTGCTTTTCTCTTGAACTCTCTCATCTTATTCCCCTCTTAAACTTTATTGTTGCTTTCCTCTACACTGTATATACTACAACTTTCAGAGGGTAATCTTCATCCATGCCTTGATTGATGTTTTTATCTGTAAAGCATGAAATGTTGATTTAAATCTAAAGATTTAGAAAATCCCTCAACCATGCTCTAGACCATGCTTTGCGGCATGATTGATTTTATGGGTTGATTTTTCCCGGCTAATCTTTTTAGTCTAATTTTCTTGTGGTATATTATATACATAAAATCAGTTTGGCGGTCGGGAGTAGAGGTAAGAACATGGAATTTTTAATATTTTTAATCGGATTTATAGCCGGTGCTGTTGCAGTATACGTGCCTATATTTTTAGGGAAAAAGAATGAGCAGGCGTCAAAGGATGCAATGCTTGAACAGATGAAACTGTCGTTTGAAAGTACTGCCAATGCGCTTTTAAAGGATGGTTCAAAAGAATTGAGTGAGCAAAACCGTGAAAAACTCGAGGAATTTTATAAAAGATTTAAGGAAAAGATTGAGGATTTTGAAAAACGAGCAGAGGAAAATTTTAAAGTTGAAGCTGAGAAATTTACCCGCTTTGATGTGAACATAAAAAGTTTTTTGGAAGCCGGTAATAAGATTTCGCAGGATACAAATTCGCTTGTTAATGTTATGAAATCAGATAACAGACGTCAGGGACACTGGGGCGAAATCGTTCTTGAACGTGTTTTGGAAGCCTCGGGGCTTAGAAGAGATGAAGAATATAAGCTTCAATTCGGAACAGGAGAAGGCAGACCTGACGCAACAGTTTTTCTGCCTGAAGGTAAATGCGTTTATGTTGATGCAAAAACTTCTCTTTCGTCGTGGGATGGATATGTTAATTCTGAAGATAAAGATGAAAAAGATTTGTATCTCAGACAATTTATAGATTCTACAAAGGCTCATATATCCGGATTGGCTAAAAGAGATTATTCGGTTGAAGAAGCTTCTCCGGATTATGTACTAATGTTTATTCCGATTGAGAGTTGTTATTCAATGATGTTCTGCGAGGACTGCAAGCTATGGGATTTCGCGTGGCAGAATAAAGTTATGCCGGTATCTCCATCTACGCTTCTTGCTGCATTAAAGATAATAAATTCATTCCATGTGGTTGACAGACAGAATAAAAATGCTATCGAGATATCTAGGTTATGCTCTTCAATGCTTGATAAGTTTGCAGGGCTTTTGTCTGATTTGCTTAAAGTCCGTTCAACCCTTGACACTGCGTTGAAAAAACTTAACGGTACAGGTAATATTCTAAATCAAATCAAGAGAATTGAAAAGCTCGGAGGAGTTGTATCAAAGCAAATTCCGGAATTGCCCGAAGATTTAAAGGATGAAGTTTAAGTCTGGAGTTTTTCTTTAAGAATTTTAATGTATTCATCCATAGAATTGTCGTTATCAACGGACAGATAATCCGGAGAGTATTCAAGTTCTACCGGAGTATTGCCGTCAGCTTTCCCTTTGTTAATCCTCGCCTGATACTCTTCAAAAGATTTTGTCCAGTAGTGATGTATTAAAATTCCCTTAAAAGTTGGTTCGGTTCTCCAGTTTGCAATATTTTTGCCATCAGAATTTACAAATGTTGCACCGAAAGTATGTACAAAAAAGTGCGGGTGATTAACTCCTACGACAGAACGCGGATTTGCAATGGTTTTTATCTGTTCGTTGTACTCGGTTGAATTTTTATCACATTTTTTGAAATTTTCACATACTAATCCATCAGGTTTGGTAAAATGTCCGTTAAAGCCGTGAATAAGCCAGTTTATTCCTAAAGAGTCAACTTTTCTGCCAATTTTTTTCTCTAAATAATTGATGAATTCCATAATAGTTTTATGTTTCAGCGGAAGAATAAATTCATCGGCATCAATTATTGCCATATAGCGTACTTTGTGTCTATTTTTGCGGATTGAATCTTCGTAAACAGGCATCTGGCGGCATTTGCCGGGAGCCGGTGTATAGATAACTTCTTTAGAATTAATATACGGCTGTAGCACTTCTTTAATATTATCAGTACTGTCGTTGTCATAGATAAAAAATTTTTCTACCCCTACCAGTTTGTGAAATTCAATCCATTCTTTTATATAGGGGGCTTCATTTTTGATAATTACGGTAATCCCGACATCAGCTTCATATTTTGCGGGTAGAAGATTAGAAGTCAGAGCGCAAAGATAACTCCGGAAGAAATTAATCCAGCCTTTATCTCTTATATATTCTTCTGTATGGAAGAATTTTTCGACAATTAAATCGTGATCAGGATTTTTCTTTGTAAAAAATGAAATCGCATAACGACAATGTTTGAGTATAAAGTAGGTTATAGTCATAAGATTATCATAATATAACTTTTATGGATTTATCAACAGTTGGAAATATAAAAAATAAAAAAGAAGCAATTTATGATTACTTCTTTTTTATTTGGGACCAGAGGGATTCGAACCCACGACCAAGGGATTATGAGTCCCCTGCGCTACCGCTGCGCCATAGTCCCGCAGCAAATATTTGTATTAAGTTTTAATTTTGTGGGCTTATTTACTGTAGTTGCGCTACTTTCTTCTCAAAATGTTCCTTTTGAGATACAATCAATGTCCTGTTAAGAACTTATCTCTTTTAAAATCTATCATTAAAATGTTAAAAAATCAAGAGTTTTTCGTTTATTGTTTTTACTGGTTTTTGTTGAATTTGATTTGAACCGATTATTTCGTTTTTTATATCTCGGTTTATAACTGAACCGGAGGCAATTACGCTGTTTTCAATAATAACATTATCTCCGATAATAACATTATCCCATATAATACTGTTTATTATTGTGACATTTTTTCCAATGCGGCAATTTTCCCCGATTGAGTTATGTCCGATAAAGTTTACTTTGTTTCTTATATAGCTTGATGATATATAGCTGCCGTTTTCTGTTGTTATTATTGGTTCATGTTCAAAATAGCATCTGTTTTCAAATAAATCATGCATTGACTGTTTATATTGATCTAATGTGCCTATATCAGTCCAATAATCCTTTATTTCAAATGTATTTATTTTGTGAGATTTTAACAACTCCGGAAACACATTTTTGGCAAAATCATAAAAAGTATTTTCCGGAATGAAATTAAAGATTTCATAGTTAAATATATAAATTCCGGTATTAATAAAATTGCTTTTAGCCGCAGAAATGGAGGGTTTTTCCTGAAATTCAGAGATATAGCCGTCTTTATCTGTAACAACAACTCCGAAATGGGATACTTCTTCTTTCGGAATTTGCTTAATTCCAATAGTTGCAATTGCGCCGGATTTTCTATGGATTTCCAATCCTGCATTAAGGTCGGCATCGGATAGTCCGTCTGCAGATAGGACAAGAAAGGTTTCTCCTTTTTTGAAGAAGTACTGGCATTTTTTTAATCCGCCAGCAGTCCCAGAAAGGGTTTTTTCTTTAATGTAGTCAAATTTGATACCGTATTTATTAGATTTGCAGTAATCAATAATTTGGTCAGCAAGATAGTAAGTATTAGCGATAATATTGCAAACCCCTATGTCGGACAATTTTTGCATCAGAATATCAATAACCGGTCTGTTACAAACAGGAACAAGAGGTTTTGGAACCGTCTGGGTAAGCGGATCAAGCCGACTGCCGACACCGGCAGCCATTATCATCGCTTTTAATTTATTATTAGACATCCCTATCATTTTAATTATTTTTACACAAAAACATTTTTTTTGCAATTGTATTAAGGAATTTTGCATGAAATAGATTGACAAGAGAGCGCGTTTTTGATAAATTTTACTGGTGGCAAAACTATAATTTTGCCGGTAATACATAAAAAATGGGCTTATAGCTCAGTTGCCCAGCGGAGTCAAGACGCAGCGTATATAATAATAGGCTCTACCAACTGAGAATAAGTGTTGAAAATTAAATAAAAAATGGGCTTATAGCTCAGTTGCCCAGCGGAGTCAAGACGCAGCGTATATAATAATAGGCTCTACCAACTGA
>CALUVR010000029.1 GCA_944324285.1 Candidatus Gastranaerophilales bacterium
GAAAATACTTGGCGGGCCACCGCCTGGGAAGATAACCCGATGCCAGCACCTAATTTAAGAAAAGCAGAGAATTGATAATTCAGTTCTCTGTTTTTTGTTTGTATGCTGAGGATTTTGTGGCATAAAATCCCTCCGGCGCTAACGCGCCACCTCCCTTTACAAGGGAGGTAAAAAATCCCCCTCTTTACAAGGGTTGGAACACTTATCCCCTCTCCCCTTAAGGGATACAAATGGAGCAGACGAGGCAACGAGTTTTGCGCCCCTGTATGCCTTGTGCTGAGGGACTGTTTTTTCCCTCTCCCTACGGGAGAGGGGAAGGGTGAGTGGGCGGTGCAGAAGCGTAGTTCCGCCGTGAGCAACGATAATGCGATTTATGAGATTGTTGTTGGGCAAGTATGCCCAACCTACATTACTAATTTCCTCTCCCTACGGGAGAGGGTTAGGGTGAGGGGGCGGAAATTAATAGGTGAGTAAAGTGGTTTTGTAGAAAACCCTCTGGCGCTAACTCGTCACCTCCCTTTATAGGGAGGTAAACTGTATTCGAGAGATTGTTGTTGGGCAGGTATGCCCAACCTACATTACTAATTTCCTCTCCCTACGGGAGAGGGTTAGGGAGAGGGGGCGGAAATTAAGTGAGGAGTTAAGATGTTTTGTAGAAAACCCTCCGTCACTACGCGCCACCTCCCTTTACAAGGGAGTTAAACTATATTCCAGAGATTGTTGTTGGGCAGGTATGCCCAACCTACATTACTTATTCCCTCTTCCTACGGGAGAGGGTTAGGGAGAGGGGGCGGAAATTAAGTGAGGAGTTAAGATGTTTTGTAGAAAACCCTCCGTCACTACGTGCCACCTCCCTTATAAAGGGAGGTAAACTATATTCGAGAGATTGTTGTTGGGCAAGTATGCCCAACCTACATTACTTGTGACATAAAATCCCTCCGGCGCTAACGCGCCGCATCCCTTTACAAGGGAGGCAAACTATATTCGAGAGATTGTTGTTGGGCAGGTATGCCCAACCTACATTACTTGTGGCATAAAATCCCTCCTGCACTAACGGCGCCGCATCCCTTTACAAGGGAGGTAAAAAATCCACCTCTTTACAAGGGTTGGAATACTTATCCCCTCTCCCCTTGATGAGGGAAATTGAGGTACTTTTGTTAAACTCTTATAAAAAAGAAGATGTCCGGTATTATTACCGGACAGAACTTCACGAAACTTTCTTATTATAGTAACGTTTCGAAAGTATTTATTGTATAATATAATTATAAAATAATTTACTTATTTGTCAATAAAGGAGTTAAGATGGCAAAACTATTAGGTCTAGATATCGGCGTTTCATCTGTCGGTTATGCTTTTTTGGATTTTGATGATGAAAAATTTGATGGAAAAATTATTGATTTAGGTGTTAGAATTTTTACGGCGGCAGAACAGCCAAAGACAGGCGCTTCACTCGCGCTTCCAAGAAGAGAAGCCAGAAGTGCAAGAAGGCGTTTAGCAAGACGCTCAAGCCGCTTATATAATATCAGGAAATTTTTAATTCATCATAATTTTATTTCCCAAAAAGAAATTGAGGAGGTTTTTAATACCTCCGAAACCTTAACTGATGTGTGGGAGTTGAGAAAAGATGCGCTGAACCGCAAACTTACAAATATTGAATTTTACCGTATTCTTATGCATATCGCAAAGCGCAGAGGGTTTAAATCTATAAGAAAATCAGAAGAGGTCAAAAATGAAGGAGATTTACTAAAATCAATTGCTGTAATTACCAGTGATTTCAAAGAAGGGAACTATAGAACCATCGGAGAAATGTTTGCACTCAAATATACAGATGGCGAAGCAAAAAGAAACAAAGCCGGGAATTATAATAAATCTATTTCAAGAGTCCTTTTACAGCAAGAAATTGAAACTGTTTTTGAGGCACAGCGCCGGTTCGGCTCTAAAATCGCCGCAAAAGAAATTGAAACAGGTTATAAAGAAATAGCATTTTACCAGCGCCCGCTGAAAGCAATAGAAATAAAAACTCCGTGTCCTTTTGAACCGGAAGAAAAACGTGCACCAAAATGTGCTTATACTTCAGAAATATTTACAATTCTGAATAAACTTGTAAACTTGCGCTTGAGAAATGGAGTCGGGGACACAAGATTTTTGGCAGCTGCTGAAATTGAAGAGGCTGTTGCTCTTGCGCATAAACTTGCTAAAGTTACTTATAAACAATTAAGGAAAGAACTCGGTATAGATAACGATATACAGTTTTTAAGTTTAAATTACTCCAAAAAGAATTCCGCAGGGCAGGCAGCAGACCCGGAAGGCACTGCTTTCATTGAGCTAAAAAATTACCACGCAGTCAAAAAAGCAATTGAAAATAATCCGAACCTCGGGAAACAATACTTTGAACTAATCAAAAACAATGAGGAATTTTTCAATAATATTGCCTACGTCCTCACCTGCGAAAAAACAGACGAAAGTATTGAAACAAAGCTTAAAGAATATGGATATGAGCAGGAAGTTATAAATAGTATAAAAGAGCTTTCAATGAGCAAGACTTCTCATCTTTCTATAAAAGCGATGAAAAAGATAATTCCTTATATGCTGGAAGGCTGCAAATACAGCGA
Source organism: Candidatus Gastranaerophilales bacterium (assembly GCA_944324285.1). Lineage (GTDB taxonomy): Bacteria > Cyanobacteriota > Vampirovibrionia > Gastranaerophilales > Gastranaerophilaceae > Scatousia. The sequence goes on from CALUVR010000029.1 coordinate 2,613, forward strand.
AGCATGCGAAAAAGCCGGATACAAGGAAACAGGTAATAATAATCAAAAATACACTCTGCTTCCTGTGTTAAATCAAGAGGATTTAACTACAAATCCGGTTGTTAACAGAGCAGTCTGCCAGACACGAAAAGTTGTAAATGCTCTGATAAAAAAATACGGAACTATTGACGGGATTATAATAGAAATGGCACGGGATTTGTCAAAATCTGTGACGGAAAGACGAACTATACAAAAAGCTCAGGAAGAATTTCAGGCGGAAAAAGAAAAAGCCCGCCAGAGATGTCTTGAATACGGGCTTAATCCTGATTCCCCGAAAAGCAATCTCCTAAAATTCAGGTTATGGGAAGAACAAGGAGGACATTGTGTTTATTCGGGTAAATATATTGAACCTAAAAGACTGTCCGAACAAGACTACGTGGATGTTGACCATATTATCCCGTATTCCAGAAGTTTTGATGACAGTCTGAACAATAAAGTCTTATGCCTGACTGATGAAAACAGACAGAAAGGAAACAAAATTCCTTATGAATACATAGGAGAAGAAAATTGGTATGAATTTACACAGCGTATAAAATCATATCATTTGAAAGAAGCAAAATTTAACAGGCTTATAAAGAAAAAATATGAGCAAGAAGGCTTTAAATCCCGCAATCTCAATGACACAAGATACATTACAAAATTTGTAAAAGATTACATAAAAGAAAATCTTGATTTCGGCAACAATTTAAAAGTAGAAACGAGGAACGGATCGCTTACTGCATTTTTACGCAACCAGTGGGGGCTTGTGAAAGACAGAGAAGAAAATGACAAACACCATGCGCTTGATGCGGCGGTTTTAGCCTGCTCAACCCGCGGAATGGTAAATTTCTTATCAACAATTTCTGCAAAACTTGAAAATTATGATTATACAAAAGATACCAAACCACGGTTTAAACGTCCCTGGGCAGCTTTTAACGAAGATTTGAAAGAAGCGATGGATAAACTTTTTGTTTCAAGAGCTGTTAGAAAATCTATAAAAGGAGAACTCCATGACGCGACAATAAGAAGCGCCAAACATCTTGCAGAAGGATTTACAACTGTAAAGAAACCAATCAGCGAGATTAACCTCTCCACTCTGAAACAGATGTTTGATAAAGAAAGAAATTACAAAATATACAACCTTTTAAAAGAACGGCTTGAACAAAATAACAACGACCCGAAAAAAGCGTTTGCGGAACCTGTATATATGCCGTTATCAGAGGAAAAACGCGCAAAAGGACAGAAACCTCATCAAATAAAAACAATAAAAATAAAAGATTCAAGCACTTCAGGTATTTTAGTCCGCGGAGGGTTTGCAAAGAATGCTTCCATGCCGCGGCTTGACGTGTTTACCAAAAAGAATAAAAAAGGCAAAAACGAATTTTTCCTTGTCCCGATATACGTTTCGGATTTCGGTAAAGAATTACCGAACAGAGCAATTACAAGTAAAAAAGACTGTTGGCTTGAATTAACGGATGAATACGCATTCCTTTTTAGCCTTTTTCCTGATACATTGATTTCCATAAATTCTACAGGAAAACCAGGGGACGAATTTATCGGATACTATAAAGCATGTGACGTCAGCAGCGGTGTTATAAAACTTGATTCTCCTGATAGAAGTATCCGGGATATACGGTTTTCAACAAAGACAGCGGCATCAATAAAAAAATATCAGGTGGGAATTCTCGGTGATTACCATGAAGTAAAACATGAAAAACGCCTCGGTATAAAAAAGAAAGGAAATAAGAAACATGGGGTATAAAACACTGTTGTTCAGTTCCCCGTGCAAACTCTATGTCAGAAATTCCCAGCTTGTTTATGACACTGAAAATGATGATGAAAAATTAACAATTCCGCTTGAGGATATTTCTGCCATAATACTGGAAAACCCACAAATAACTATAACAAATTATCTGATTTCCATGTGCGGGGAATACAATATAACACTTTTTTCCTGCGATAAAAAGCATCAGCCTAATGTCGTGCTGACACCATTTTATCAGCACAGCAGAAACACAAAAATTGCATACAAACATATAAACATGTCAGAACCCTTAAAAAAACGACTGTGGCAAAAAATTATCCAACAAAAGATTAAAAATCAATCAAATGTGTTGAAAATTTTGTATGAAGATAACTCTCTTGACCGTTTTATAGAAAAAGTAAAATCCGGAGATTCTGAAAACATAGAGGCTCAGGCGTCAAAAGCATACTGGAATATTTTATTCAAAGATTTTAAGCGGCACGAAAATTCAAAACAAAATGCCCTTCTTGACTATGGTTATGCAATTATACGCGGAACCCTCGCGAAATTTGCGGCAGCTAGCGGACTGATACCGTGTTTTGGTGTTCATCATTGTAATGAATTAAATTCATTTAACCTGATAGAAGATTTAATAGAGCCATTCCGTCCGTTTGTTGATTTGTTAATTGCAAATATGCAAATCTCTGATGAACCTGAATTAACCAAACACGAGAAAGGGTATATATTGAACATCCTAAATATACAATGTAGTTATAAAGGAGAACAAATAACTGTACAAAATGCCTGTGAAAGAATTTGCCAGACATTTGTAAAATCTTTGGAAAAGAACGATTATACCCTGTTGGAACTCCCGCAATTTATAGAGGCAAAATGAGCGTAAAAGGTGACGATATTTTTATGAGATTATTTGTATTTTTTGACCTGCCCGTTGTAAAAAAAGCACAACGGAAAATAGCCACACGGTTCAGAAAAGAGCTTCTGAACGAAGGATTTACAATGCTGCAATTTTCGGTATATTGCCGCTGCTGCAGAGGACAAGACGTTGTCGACAGAGAAGTCCGGCGGCTGAAACAAATACTACCGCCTGAGGGTAATGTCAGGATATTACAGGTAACGGATAAGCAATACGGAGGCATGCTTTTATTAATAGGTAAGCCTAAAAAAGAAGAAATTTTTGGTACAGAACAGCTGCTTTTGTTTTAAATTTTACGGAAATAAAAATACCAAACGCCTTGTCTTTAGTAGATTTTGGCACTTGGTATTATACAATAAATACTTTCGAAAGGAAACTATAACAATGGCAAGTTAATGGGTCAAGACCTCTTGATTATACAATAAATACTTTCGAAAGGAAACTATAACCATCTGTTTCATTCGCGCCCTTTTTTCTTAATTATACAATAAATACTTTCGAAAGGAAACTATAACTAGTGTTGAGGTGAATTTTTCATCTTTAATATTATACAATAAATACTTTCGAAAGGAAACTATAACAGTAAAGATATTGAAATACTTACTACTATTATTATACAATAAATACTTTCGAAAGGAAACTATAACTGCGACTTTTTCAAGTTTTTCTAAGGCTTTAATTATACAATAAATACTTTCGAAAGGAAACTATAACTACATTGTATTGAGAGGTAATTCCCTCCGCATTATACAATAAATACTTTCGAAAGGAAACTATAACTTTCACAAGGGTACACCGAACAGGAAGTTGATTATACAATAAATACTTTCGAAAGGAAACTATAACCAAAATCCGGGTGAAACTGATATTCAAAAAATTATACAATAAATACTTTCGAAAGGAAACTATAACATTATGTCTGTTGATTTCATTGCTGCTCCTATTATACAATAAATACTTTCGAAAGGAAACTATAACTTATGGCGTCATATTCTTTTTTGCTCATGTATTATACAATAAATACTTTCGAAAGGAAACTATAACATCATGGATATTACAGTGCGGTTGCTAAGAATTATACAATAAATACTTTCGAAAGGAAACTATAACTATTCGCGGTGATTTACGCTATCAACAAGGATTATACAATAAATACTTTCGAAAGGAAACTATAACTGTTGAGCGTGAAACTGGAACAAATGTTCTATTATACAATAAATACTTTCGAAAGGAAACTATAACGATTTCCATGCCGTTACTTTTTTCATGATAATTATACAATAAATACTTTCGAAAGGAAACTATAACATTCCTAACAGACTTATATGGGATAACTGGATTATACAATAAATACTTTCGAAAGGAAACTATAACTGCTTCGATAGTAAAAGGCTCTTATTCTCTATTATACAATAAATACTTTCGAAAGGAAACTATAACTCTCTTTCAGTATCAAAAAATGATGTTTATATTATACAATAAATACTTTCGAAAGGAAACTATAACTATTGGACACACCTATATTTTACTTATTCAATTATACAATAAATACTTTCGAAAGGAAACTATAACAATTAAATTGTTCATACGTTTATCCTTTCTATTATACAATAAATACTTTCGAAAGGAAACTATAACTCAAGGATGATGAAGTCACCGATGAAGATAATTATACAATAAATACTTTCGAAAGGAAACTATAACTTCGGAGTATAAATGGTGTGGCTCAACGGTATTATACAATAATCGTTTTTGCAGGGAAAACAGAGAGGTGTGAAAGGACTTTTATCTCCCTCGCCACTTGAGGGAGAATGGGAGAGGGTATTAAGATTTAGAAGATTTAAGAGAATAATAAAATTAATCATTGTAGAAGTTACTGCCAAACGCGAAATTTTTTTTGGCACTTATTTGCTTTTTCTTTGCAAATTTTTATGTAATAATACATAAGAATTCAAAACAAAGGATTTTTTAGTGGATACGACTTTTGATGAATTTTTGAATAATTTTAAACAGTTTCCGCAGGTTGAGGCTATCGCAATAGGCGGCTCAGGCAATGCCGGCACCAGCGATAAGTTCTCTGATATTGATGTTTATATTTTTATTGAAAATGAAATCCCTGTGAACGAACGATTAAATCTGATAAAAAAATATTCGTCCAAGTATGATGTCGGAGGAGAATATTTCGGTCCGGGGGATGAATTTTGGGTCGATAAAATGAACTGCCAGCTTGATGTTATGTATATTGATAAAAAATGGATTACAAGCGTTGTTCAAAACGTATGGGAAAAACATTATCCTGCAAACGGTTATACTACCTGTTTTTTATTTACGCTTAAAAATGGTGCACCGCTTTATGATAAAGGCGGCTGGCTTTCTAATCTCAAAGACAGGCTGAATACTCCTTATCCCAAAGAATTAAAACAGAATATTATAAAAAGGAATATAATGCTATTAAAAGACAAACCTTTTGCATCGTATTATGAGCAGATAGAAAAGGCATTATCAAGGAATGATGCAAACAGCGTAAATCATCGTATTGCGGCATTTATGGCAAGTTATTTTGATATAATTTTTGCTAATAATGAATTGCTGCATCCTGGAGAGAAAAAACTGGTCAAGTATGCGAAGGATCATTGTGCGGTTTTACCGGAAAACTTTGAGGAAAATATAGAAAAATTGCTCACCCAGCCAAATCCCGACACATTAAAAATTTTGGATGACATGGTTGTAAAAGTAAAGAAATCCCTCCGGCGCTAGCGCGCCACCTCCCTTTACAAGGGAGGTAATGTCGGTTGGGCATACCTGCCCAACAATAATTCCTTAATCACATTGTCGTTGCACGCGGCTGTTATTTGATTTCGCATAGAACCTAACCACTCCTCACCCGGCACTTCGTGCCACCCTCTCCCGCCTAGGGGAGAGGGTAAAAGGAGCGTGTTCGACTCTCGCTTCGCCCGTGCCTCGGCTCGGTAATGTCGGTTGGGCATACCTGCCCAACAATAATTTTTTAATCACATTGTCGTTGCACGCGGCTGTTATTCGATTTCGCATAGAACCTCACCACCCCTCACCCGGCACTTCGTGCCACCCTCTCCCGCCTAGGGGAGAGGGTAAAAGGAGCGTGTTCGGCTCTCGCTTCGCTCGTGCCTCGGCTCGGGTGTCTTGCTCGCTCGCGTTTAACGGGTCTACGGTTGGCGATTGCTATGGCTTTGCCATATTCGTCGCCAAGCCTTCGCCCTCAGCTCGCTCGCGCAAATATTAATTTTTTGTTTATTTTTTAAAGGTTTGTTGAAAACAGTGTTATAAATAATAATATAAAGAAGCAAATTATTTAAGAAAAGGAGATTATAAATTATGGCAAAAACAATCGGTATTGACTTAGGTACAACAAACTCCGTTGTAGCAGTCATGGAAGGCGGCAAGCCTACCGTTATCGCTAACGCTGAAGGCTCAAGAACTACCCCTTCTATCGTTGGATTTTCTAAAACAGGCGAAAGATTAGTCGGTCAATTGGCTAAACGTCAGGCTATTTTAAACCCTGATAAAACTATCGCTTCCATTAAAAGACACATGGGCGAAGATTATAAAGTAAACATCGACGGCAAAGATTACACCCCGCAGGAAATCTCAGCTATGATTTTAAGAAAATTGGCTGATGATGCAAGCGCTTATTTGGGTGAAAAAGTTACATCTGCAGTAATCACTGTTCCTGCTTACTTTAACGACGCTCAAAGACAAGCTACAAAAGACGCCGGCAGAATTGCAGGTCTTGACGTTCTCCGTATCGTTAACGAACCGACTGCAGCCGCTCTTGCTTACGGTCTTGAAAAAGAAAAATCCGAAAAAGTTCTCGTATTCGACTTAGGCGGCGGTACTTTTGATGTTTCTATCCTTGAAATCGGTGACGGCGTTCACGAAGTTCTTTCTACATCAGGTGATACTCACTTAGGCGGCGATGACTTTGATCAGAAAATTATGGATTGGATGTGCGATGAATTTAAAAAATCAGAAGGCATTGACCTCCGTAACGATAAACAGGCTATGCAGCGTGTTAAAGAAGCAGCAGAAAAAGCTAAATGCGAATTGTCATCTGTTATGGAAACAAATATCAACCTTCCGTTCATCACTGCTGACGCTAACGGTCCTAAACACTTAGATTTGAACTTAACAAGAGCTAAATTTGAAGATTTAAGCCGTGACCTTTTGAACAGATGTAAAACTCCGGTTGAAACAGCATTGAAAGATGCAGGCGTTACAAAAGCCGATATCAACGAAGTTGTACTGGTCGGCGGTTCTTCAAGAATCCCTGCTGTTCAACAGTTAGTAAAAGAATACACAGGCAAAGATCCTAACCAGTCAGTTAACCCTGATGAAGTTGTTGCTGTTGGTGCTGCAATTCAGGCAGGTGTCCTCGCAGGTGAAGTTAAAGATATCGTATTGTTGGATGTAACCCCTCTGACATTAGGTATCGAAACTCTCGGCGGCGTTATGACTCCGTTGGTTCCAAGAAACACGACAATACCTGTTTCTAAATCACAGGTGTTCTCAACTGCTGAAAATAACCAGACTGCCGTTGATATTCACGTTCTCCAGGGTGAAAGACCAATGGCTAAAGATAACAAATCTTTAGGTATGTTCAGACTTGACGGTATACCGCCTGCAATGAGAGGATTGCCGCAAATCGAAGTTACATTCGATATCGACGCTAACGGTATTGTTAACGTATCTGCTAAAGATAAAGCTACAAACAAAGAACAAAAAATCACAATCACAAATTCTTCTAACCTTTCAGAAGCAGATATCGACAAAATGGTTAAAGAAGCAGAAGCTAACGCTGCTGAAGATAAGAAGAAAAAAGAAGAAGCAGAAATCAAGAATAATGCAGCAAGCTTAATCGGTTCTGCCGACAGAATAGTTAAAGATTTTGAAGGTAAAATTGACGCTGCTGATAAATCTAAACTTGATGAACAAAAAGCAGCATTACAAAAAGCATTGGATGAAAATAAACCAACCGATGAATTGAAGAAATTATCGGAAGATTTACAGCAGACAATGTTCAGCATCTCGCAAAAAGCTTATGAAGCAGTTCAAAAAGAAGAACAGGCAAATCAGGGAACAGCTTCAAGCGAAAGTGCAGCTTCTGACGAGAAAAAAGGCGGAGATGACGACGTAATCGACGCTGAATATACTAAAGAATAATATTATAATTCTACAAAAAAAGAAGCGTATTATAAAAATACGCTTCTTTTTTATATCAAAAGCAGATCTCCGCAGCTAACGACCCGCCCACGCGGGCCATGCACGGCTTCGCTGTCTAATACGCCACTCTAAAATTCCGCTCACATTCTCCTTATCACAGAAATTTTTCGGACGTCAAAAAGCGGACTTAATAAAAAGTCCGCTTTTTTATATATTATCAAACAAATTGCTATAATAAAGTTTTGTTATTTGGCTTATCTATCTTAGGTATTTCAATTTCCGGCTCTGGCATCTTGACAGGGTCTACATCCAAGCCTTCTGGTATATTAACTTTCGGCTCTGGCATCTTGACAGGGTCTACATTCAAGCCTTCTGGTATATCAACTTTCGGCTCTGGCATCTTAACAGGGTCTACATCCAAACCTCCTGGTATTTTAACTTTCGGCTCTGGCATCTTGACAGGGTCTACATCCAAGCCTTCTGGTATTTCAATTTCCGGCTCTGGCATCTTGAGAGAGTCAACATCCAAACCTTCTGGTATTTTAACTTTCGGCTCTGGCATCTTGACAGGGTCTACATCCAAGCCTTCTGGTATATCAACTTTCGGCTCTGGCATCTTGACAGGGTCTACATCCAAGCCTTCTGGTATATCAACTTTCGGTTCTGGCATCTTGACAGGGTCTACATCCAAACCTCTTGGTATATCAACTTTCGGCTCTGGCATCTTATATTCGGGATTTATTTGAATGTTTTTTTGTTGTTTACCTAACATCTTTCCAATTTGCGACAATTCTGGATCTATCTGCCCTATTTTTAAATCACTTGTTTTCAAGGAATTGTTGTTAGTATTGTTAAAATTAACATTTCCGTCAAACATAATCCCCATAATAATCTCCTTTCGTGTTTATACTCTTTTAAGCACACATTGCTATATGTTTTTAAAAAGTATTTTCTACTGAAAAAATTGCTATATCTTATTCTATCTTATTCTATCTTATTCTATCCTATTCCAGGGTATAGTTGAATTTCAGCCATACAAAATCCTATTTTACATTTCTTTACAAATCAAATGCAGCTCTCAGTTGCTTACGCCCTGCCTTCGCAAGGCCTCAAGCAACTGCGCACAATATGTAAGGCGGGACCGCCACCGTCAGAACTGCTTTTAAATTGATAAAAAAAAGACAGACTTTTTTGTCCGTCTTTTTAATTTAATTATTTGAATTTTACAACTGAAAATTTTTATTAAATTTTTGCCAACTGCAGGTAGTAATCATTAGCTCTTTCAAACTTGTGAGCAACATTGAATAATCTGCTTTCCTGTAATTGAGGAGCAAGAATTTGCAAGCCTATCGGCATACCGTCACGGTCAAACCCCGCAGGGACACTCATACCAGGAATACCCGCAAGGTTTGCAGAAATAGTTGCAATATCTGTTAAATACATCTGCAGCGGATCCGATGATTTTGCACCCAAATCAAACGCTGTGTTCGGGCAGGTCGGCGAAATCAGGATGTCAACCTTTTTAAACGCTTCTCTGAAATCCTCTGTTACCAGTGCTCTCATCTGCTGTGCTTTTTTATAGTAAGCGTCATAGTAGCCTGAGGATAATGCGTAAGTACCGAGCATTATGCGGCGTTTGACTTCAGGTCCGAAACCTTCCGCTCTGGTTTTTGTGTACATTTCCATAAGGTTTTTGGAATCAGGATGTCTGTAGCCGTATCTTACGCCGTCAAATCTTGCAAGGTTTGAAGAACACTCAGCAGTTGCTAAGATATAGTAAATTCCGATTGAATATTTTAATCTCGGCAAAGATACTTCAACAATTTCAGCGCCGAGTTTTTTGTAATCTTCAATGGCTTTTTCCATAGCCTTTTGAACATCTTCAGAAAGTCCTTCTGACATAAGTTCTTTAATAACACCGACTTTTAAGCCTTTAATATCATCATTCAAATGTGCCGCGTAATGTTCAACAGGCAGATTTAAAGAGGTGCTGTCTTTCGGGTCGTGACCGGAGATAACTTCAAGAAGGTTTGCTGCATCTTCAACCGTTCTTGCAAAAGGACCTATCTGGTCAAGAGATGACGCAAACGCAATCAAGCCGTAGCGGGAAACTCTGCCGTAAGTTGGTTTCATACCTACAATGCCGCAGAAAGAAGCAGGAAGTCTGATAGAACCCCCTGTATCAGAGCCGAGCGCAAGTGTAGCCTCACATGAAGAAACAGACGCTGCGGAACCGCCTGAGGAACCGCCAGGAACTTTTTTCAAATTCCAGGGGTTATGAACTTTTTTAAATGCCGAATTTTCGTTTGATGAACCCATTGCAAATTCATCAAGATTTGCTTTTCCGAGTATCGGAACAAGGTTACCGAGGAGTTTTTCGGTTACCGTCGCATTGAAAGGTGATACAAAGTTTTCCAAAATTTTGCTTGACGCTGTGGTTTTTGAACCTTTAAGATTCATATTATCTTTTAAAGCAAGAGGTATACCTGCAAGAAGCGGTAAATCTTCTCCTTTAGCTATTTTTTCATCAACTTTTTTAGCTGTTTCAAGTGCGGTTTCTTTTGTTAGAGAATTAAACGCCCCGAGTTTTTCATCGAGTTCGGTAATTCTTTCAAAAGCCGCATTTGTCAATTCAACAGCGGAAACTTCTTTATTTTTTAATGCTTTGCTTTGTTCGGCAGCCGATTTTTTCAAAAGCTCGTTCATAGTATCTCCTTAGCTAGTCTTTCCTGTGTGCCCGCAGCGGGGCTTATAGCAAAAGTTTAGAATAAACATAGGAAATAAGCAAGAGAAGATGTTATGAGGGAAAGTGAGGGGAAAAAAGACGTTAGGATGATAAGTGCATTTAAGTGAAGGGTGAAGGGTGAGGAGTCATTTAATCCCCTCTCTCACTGGGAGAGGGTACCCGAAGGGCGGGTGAGGGTAATAAAGTGAAGAGTGAGTGTAGAAAAGTCTGCGTCATTCCTGAAGCTTAGAAAAACTGATTGAGGCTTCTGGCGAAATCAAGTTTTTCAAGCTATGCGGAATCGCATTATCGTCGAATGCTACGACTATGCGATTGCGGGTCGCAGCCCGCAATGACGCTAAAGTATAGACGTCAAGAGTAATTATGTGAAGAGTGATAAATGAAGGTAATAATCATTGTTGAACAATTTACCACTCGCCCCTTGCGAGATACAAAGGGTGCAGTAAGCCATTCAACCTTTCAACTAAATCGTCACTTCACTTCTCACTTATTCATAGACCGGCTTATTTGAGAATGGATTTTATTTGCCTTGTATAGATATTCCGTCAAAATTGCATAATTCTGTGAAGCCTCACGGTATGGAGTTTTTATCTTCATTAATTCGTCAACATTCTTATTAATATTCGCCAGAGATTCAAGAGAATCACTCATTTCCACAAGTGAATTAAATTTCCTGGAAATTTTGGCTAAAATATAACGCTTAATAAACACAATGGCTCTGTCAACCGCAGGAAATGTCCTTTTATGAGCTTTCGGCAAATTATCAGATAAAGCCGCGCCCTCAAGCATTTTTGAATCTAATTCATTGATTTTATGAGGGTTTGCCGTAAGCTTCGATAGTGCATCTATCTGCTTATTCAGCGATTTTACCGCTTCTATGTTGGTTATTGTGCCGAATTTTTTATTTCCCATAGTCTTTTAAATAATCTGTCGCTACTTTGGCAAAATATGCCGCAGCTTTATTTACATAATAAAGCATAAACAAAAAAAATTTTTCCTGCAAATACAGTAAAAATATGAGCTAAAATCAAAATTTTTCTTATAATATAATAATATGTATGAATACGAACTTGAAGACGAAGATAAAGAACTGAAAACAGTCGGGCTTGAATTGATGTTTATGACGCCCGAAAAATGTGCATCAGAAAAAGGGATAACTGCCGTAGAACTTGCAAAATTGGTAGATTTACCGCTTGAAACAGTTAAGAAAAAATTACAAATTCTCAAAGATGAAGGCATTGTTCGTGTTATAGGCATCAGACCAAAATACTGGAAATTTGATAATTATAACTTTCAGCGTATGGATGAAGATAACGATATTTTTAAACTTCTCTGCAGTTTTGATGATGTAGATTTTGACAGATATTTTCAATACTAAATTGCTGCAATTTTATTTTATAATATAATAAATTGTATGATAACGAAAGTCGAATTAGACAGCCTTGCGGCAAAATTTGAAACAGAAGATTTTATAAAAGATGATCCCGTAAGATTTCCGAACCGCTTTACCGAAAAAAAAGATATTGAAATCGCTGGATTTATGGCATCGCTTGTAGCATACGGCAGACGTGATGTTTTTACAAAAAAACTTGACGCTCTTTTTAATATGGCGCAAAACGAACCGCTGAATTTTATTCTGAATTTTGAACCGGAAATTCTTGGCGATTTCAACTACAGATTTGGAAAACCTGAGGATTTTGCACAGATATTTTCTATTATGCGTGAACTTTATACGAAAGACGGCGGGTTAGAAGAACTCTTCAAATACGGGTATGAAAAATCTTATGAAAAAAATATGTTTATACCTGTGACAGATTATTTTTATTCCCGCGCAAAAAATCCTATGCAAGGGTTTTATTTTATGATACCAGACCCGAGAAAAGGCGGTGCAATGAAACGTATGTGCATGTTTTTGCGTTGGATGGTAAGAAAAGGTCCGGTAGATTTTGGTCTGTGGAATTTTATGCCGGCATCGGATTTATATATTCCGCTTGATGTGCATGTTGCAAGAATTTCGCGGGAAATGGGACTACTCACAAGAAATGCCAACGACTTTAAAGCGGTAAAAGAACTCACTGAAAACTTAAAACAATTTGACCCGCTGGATCCTGCAAAATACGATTTTGCAATGTTTGGCTACGGCGTCAATGAAAATAAATTGCAAGAGCATAGCATTTATGCTAAAGTATAAATCAAGGAATTAAAAAAGATGAAAAATTTAGTTGTCGGTGCTGGTCTGTCAGGTTCCGTTATTGCAAATCTTCTGGCATCCAGATTAAATGAAAATGTTCTTGTAATTGATACTAAAAACCATGTTGCCGGTAATTGTTACGATTACCGCGATAATAACGGCATAATGGTTCATAAATACGGCTCCCATATTTTTCATACAAATAATGAAAAAGTTTGGAGTTTCGTAAGAAAATTTGCAGACTTTAATCAGTATATGCATAGAGTATTTGCTATTATTGATGGAAATGAAACCACAATCCCTTTTAATTTTAATACATTATATGCGGTTTTCCCGCCGGTGTTTGCAAAACGATTGGAGAAAAAACTCCTTGAACAGTTTGAGTATAATCAAAAAATTCCTATCCTTGAACTCCAAAAATATGATGATACGGATTTAAAATTTTTAGCAAATTATATATATGAAAAAGTATTTTTGCATTATACAACAAAACAGTGGGGGCTTAAGCCTGATGAATTTGACAGTGCTGTTACCGCAAGAGTTCCCGTGTATTTGAGTAAGGATGACAGGTATTTTCAGGATAAATATCAGGGAATTCCGCTTGGCGGATACACAAAGCTTGTTGAAAATATCCTTAACCATCCTAATATTGAATTACGGTTAAACATGGATTTTAAAGATGTTGAAGAACATTTTGACAGAGTATTCTATACTGGCGCTATAGATGAATATTTTGATTATAAGTTCGGTGCGCTGCCGTATAGAAGCGCACGATTTACATTTGAAGAATATAACAGAGAATATTACCAGCATAATTCCGTGGTAAATTATCCTTGCAATTACGATTTTACCAGAATACATGAATATAAATACTATTTGAATGACAAATCGGAAAAAACAGTTATTGCCAAAGAGTATCCGGAAGCTTTTGAGGTTGGGAAAAACGAACGATTTTATCCCGTCCCGTCAGATGAAAATATAACCCTGTATAACAGGTATCTTGAGGAAGCAAAAAATCTTGAAAATGTTTATTTTCTCGGGCGGTTAGGGGATTACAGGTATTACAATATGGATAAAAGTATCCAGCGTGCTATTGAATTATTTGATACTTTGGTTGTATAGCTGGTTGAATAGTTCTTATCTTTCATTACTTTAACGAGTTTTGTAAAACTACTAAATCCGACCGCCTTACTTAAATTCTTGAGTATTTTTTATCATCTTTTAAAAATCTCGGAATATATGCTTGCAAAGTTTCATTAACTCTTTGTGCAAGCAGCGGATTGTTATTCTGGCGTCTGCTATCATAGGTTTTTGTGGTAGCAGTTCCAAAATCGGTTTTTATGGCTTGTTCATATTTAAAGTATGTCGGATTGGTTTGGTTAACAAAAATTTTGTCTACAACTTTACCTTTGTCAATTTCTAATAATAATAAATTTTCACCGTTGTATACAGGTTTCAAGGTTACGGTACAGCCGTGAGAATCTTTTTGGATGAATTCAGGAAAATCTTTATGTGATTTTTTCCCCTTAATCTTAGCCCAGGTTTCGTTTATTAAATCGGTAGCTTTTGTAATCAATTTTTTTGTCTGGATGTGAATATCAGGAGTATCAACATTAATAATATTAACAGCGACTTCAGCTACTTTTTTCCTTCTGCCGTTGAAACTCAACGTTTGTGAAGAATTTTGATTAAAATTTAAAGGCGTTATTGTTAGCATAATTTAAACCTCCGTTGTGCATGTACAATTAACACCGCTAAAAAATTTTTTTGCTAATAAGTTTTGTAAATTTGTCTTTTGTCAAATTTTATATCTAACGATAATATTAAACCCGGATGCGACTTTATCCTGTACGAATTTTTCTAATGTCGGTGTTAAAGATATGTTTTTTCAGATTTAAAAAGGGAAATTGAATTTTCATTAGAACATCTAACAAGTATATAGCAAATGGATAAATTAGACAAAAAAGCCAGAGCGGCGATTGATGATATAATCAAACAACTTTCGACGGCTGATATTTAGTGTTGTTTGGCAATTGGAGATTAAATTACATTTAAATCCGACAAAAATTACTAAAAAAGATTCTTTTGAGGCTCTTTTAAAATGGAGGAGGTGGTGGAATTGTCTTGCTTGGCGGCTATAAACGGGTCAACGGTTGACGTCGTCAATGCCGTTGGCATTTTGTCGTCAAGCCTTCGTCCTCTGCCGCCTAGCGCTTGAACTGTAAAAGAACACATGGTTTGATTGTTTTTGGCAACTTGTTTTTTTTAATTTTCTACAGTCTATTTCTTGTTTTTAATCTAAGTTATTCATTAACCCTGCATTTTATCAAGCAGGGTTTTAATTTCCATAATTTTTTCTTTAGCAATTTCAGAATCAGAAAAAGACTTAGCAACACATTCTTCAAGATGTGTTTTCAAAATATTACTTTCAACATGCTTAATTGCAGAACGTACAGCCTTGAGTTGTACAATAATATCAGGACAATATCGTTGTTCTTCAATCATTTTTTTGATACCTTCCAACTGACCTATTGCCCTGTTTAAACGAGGTATCTCATGTTTATGATTCGGATTTTCTGATTTTTTGCTGTTCATATCTTTTTTAGACTCTTTTTTCATATTTTCATTATACATAAAAAAGGGGCAGAAAACTGTCCCTTAATCCTAAAATAATATTCTATTTTTTAGGAGGTTCATTGCACTCAGGCGGGCAATTGCATTTGTCCTCAGTGCAAGTACAGTTGTCACCGCATGTACAGTTGATGCATTTGCAGTGCGGATTTGAACATTTAGCCATATTAGCCTCCTTTTTATTATACCCCAGTAAGGTATCTAGCAACATGTATATGATACCCCGTCAGGGTATATTTGTCAAATGTTTTTTGTAAATAGACTAATTATTTATTCTGTCCCACGTAAGCACACGGTATATTTTCTTCTTTTAAATAATTCATTCCCCATTTGTTTAATTCAATAATAGCAGGAATCAGCGTTTCTCCTCTTTTGGTGAGTGAATATTCAGTCTTTGGCGGTACTACAGGATAAAGTTTTCGCTCAATTATTCCGTCTGCTTCAAGTTCTTTTAACTGTTGAATGAGCATTTTGGGAGTTGCGTATGAAATCAGTTTTTGAAGTTCGCTATATCTCAAAGTTTTATTTATAAGATGTCCGATTATAACACCTTTGTATTTTCCGCCGATTATTTCCATGGTTACTTCTAACGGGCATTGATATTCCTCTTTTCTTTGTTTTATCATATATAAAATCCTTATTTACTTTTTAGTAAGTATTATACAAAAAAGTGCATTCTTGTCAAAATGATAATAACTATATAAAATTGCTTTATTATAAGGAGGGTATCCAAATGAAAATTACACAAGTAAGAAATGCAACAATTATAGTGGAATACAATAATACAAAATTCCTAATTGACCCGTGGCTTATGCCTAAAGATTATATGCCGGGATTTGATACAGCGATAAATTCCGAAATTCGCCAGCCAAGAGTGGAGCTTCCTTTTGAAATTGAAAAAATTGTTGATGTTGACGCTGTTATCATTACTCATATTCATCCTGACCACTGGGATGAATTTGCTGAAAAAGCTCTGGATAAAAATATAAAAGTTTTTGTGCAATCTTCTGTTGACAAAGATTACGTCATTACAAAAGGCTTTACAAATATTGAAATTATACAGGAAAACGGAACAGAATATAATGGCATAACTCTATACAAAACAGGTACTCAGCATGGCAAAAGAGAAATAATTAAACCGTTATGTGATTCTATCGGCTTGCCTTATGATGCGATGGGCGTTGTTTTTAAATCAAATGATGAAAAGACCTTGTATATAGCAGGCGATACTATTTGGTGTGAAGAAGTTAAGGCAGCATTAGAAAAGTATTCTCCTGATGTTATCGTTGTAAATGCTTGTGCTGCAACGGTTTTAAACGGTGAAAGGCTAATTATGAATATTGATGATGTAAAAGAAGTTTTACAACATGCTCCAAACTCAACCGTAATTGCAAGCCACATGGATACAGTAAGCCATCTTTCGGTTACAAGAAATGATTTAAAAGAATTTAAAAATAAAAACAATATTGATAATTT
>CALUVR010000030.1 GCA_944324285.1 Candidatus Gastranaerophilales bacterium
CAATTTGTTATATCCATTGAACCTTTTTGAGTTTTTTCCAAAACTTCATAATAGCTTTTTCTGTTTTTCTGGATTTGTGAGGACATCGAATAAAAACGGAATTTGCTATCATCACTTCTTGCAAGAATCATATCCGTTAAGGCTCTTGCTATTCTGCCGTTACCGTCATCAAAGGGGTGCAAAATTACAAACCAAAGATGTACAATGCCGGCTTGAATTAGAAAATCTGTTTCTTTATCCGTATTAATATAATTGATGAGTTCATTCATCTCCCCTTCAAGTAATCCGGCTTTTGGTGCTTCGTAATGAATTTTTTCATTGCCTGTATAACCTGATATAACCTGCATTGGCCCGAGTTCATCAGTCCTGTATCCTCCGATATTGATTTTGTACATTCCGCTGAAACCTGTTGGGAAAAGTGCAGCGTGCCAACCTATAAGTCTGTCTTTTGTCATCTGTGAGGAATAATTTTGAGTAGCGTCAAGCATCATTTCGACAACACCCTCAATATCTCTTGATACAGGTGTTTCGCCGCCAATGTCAATACCAAGTCGTCTGGCAATAGATGAGCGAACCAAATGTTTGTCTAAAATTTGTCCTTCAATTTCAGATGATTTAATAATGTTTTCTGTCAAAACCTGTAATAGTGCATTATTTTTGACATCAAAACCCAGAGAATCCATTTTGCCAAGTAAATACCCTTGCGACTTTTTGATTTCTAATAATAAATTTTGGATTTTTTCTCCGCACCATCTAAAGCTGTGCCAGTCTGTGTTTTGGTAGATATATCTCATGTTTTCTCCGAATATTATACGGATATTATACCACATTTTCTCCGAATTGTACAAGTATTAGTTTAAAAATTTTTTATTGTCTTCAAATACAGTTCACAAAGTGTTAAAAAGCTCTGTAATGAATTTATTTTTGAAAATATGGCTTATATTCTCGATGATTTACCTCTTAATTGCAGATGCTATATAGAAGAAATTGATTTAAAAACTGTTTAGTTGATATCATAACTTTATGCAAAAATTTTTCTTCTTAATTTTAATTGTAATTTGTTATCCAATACTTACAGACATCAAGCAACTTCTGCCTGATATTATAGAACTTTTTGCATGACCTATTCGCCAGAGTAAATCAAAATCTAACAAAGGTCTAAAATACTTTAAATCTGTAGTATTACAGGATTAAAGAAAGGACTCTTTTTATTTGCCCAAAGAGAATTTATGTGTAAGCGTGATGAAATTCTCTAAAAATTGTATCAAATAAATTCTCTTAAATTGGCGAAAACCCGCACTGTGCGGCAAATTTGGTATTATAAAAGAGGCTATCACAAGCCTCTGAATTTTAATGGTGGAGACGGCGGGAGTCGAACCCGCGTCCAAAATGGATCTAAACAAGCTTCTACGGGTGTAGATATTAATTCTCTCGGACTATTCAGGGAATATCAAAACCTTTTAAATAATCCAAAGTGTTTTTTCCGGAAACACTAACCTTTAACGGTTATCTTGATACGCCTACCGTCATCAACGTACTGCCGCTTGCATCGTGGACTCATATCTCCGGCAAGCTGGGAAATACAAGTAGCTAAATAGCGACTACGCTGCTAAAGCATAAGCTCTAGAGAAGTCTGCTTTTACAACATTGTTAGCATTTAATTTGGTTTGCTCGTTGATAACCGTGAACAGCGCACGGACTCGCAGCCTGTTTCAACCAAACATCCTGTCTAATCCAAAACGTCCCCTTATATTATTCAATCAGTTTTTCACACATTTTTGAAATTTTAAACTGCTGATATTTAACTTAGTCGGAAATAGAACATTTGTATTTATTTTCTCAACACGCTTCCGCACATGCTCACGCTATCGTTTCGAAAACAAATACAAATGTTCCAGTTTATTTATGACCCTTTTCTATTCAACAGGGTCTTAACTCAATAGTTTAAGGTATCATTCAATTACAATGGTGAAAAAACTATATTTTCAATGTTCCGTTCTTACATTATAACCGGTTTTTTCGAAATTTCAAGCCCATACTGCCGGAAAAATTACACAAGCAGACGATCGAGGCAAGCGTTTTGTGAATACTGCCATTCCCGGTATGTCACGCGGCGTACGGGGAAGCCGCAGCGTTCGATTAAGGATTGCTTTTTCATATTGGAAACCGCAGATTTTATACTGTCTTCAACTCCGTCAACTTCTATGACGAGTTTATCATCAACCAGTAAATCAGCACTTAAGCCTGCAATTTCCACCCCTGCTTTTACGGTGTGACCGAGGGTGCGGATTTGTTCCGCGATTTCCCGTTCAAGATTGTTTTTATAAATATTTTCGTCAATTTTGCAATTTTTGAGGGCTTCGCGTTTATTTGTATATTCTTCTATGTAGGACATGTAATCTCTAAAAAGTCCTTCCTGCAAAGTTTTCGGATCTCTTGATACAAAGTTTATAACCTTGTATCTTGCGCGGGTAATCGCGACGTTAAAGAGGTTTGGTTTTTGCAAGAATGTTAAGCTCTGCGGGAAGCTGTTATTTGCAAACGCCCATGACATAAGGATTATATCGCGTTCATCCCCCTGGAATGTATGTGCGGTACCGATTTCTACCTGATGCTTCTGAATCATGTGATCAGAGAGAACTTTTGAAACCGATATTTTTAATTGTTCAACCTGTGCCCTGAAAGGTGAGATTATGCCGATAGAAACAGGTTTATCAGGGTTTTTGCGTTCATCTTCTACAATGATATCATAGAGGCGTTTTACAAGTGCTTCAATTTCGGGGAGGTTTCGTGTGGCGTCGAAATCCACTTTTCCGTCCGGAACGTAAACTGTTTCAAGTACGGGTTCATCGCTTACATCTTTTTTCATAACACGCATTCTGCCGCCGTAAAATTCGCGGTTTGAAAACTCAATAACAGGCGGGAGGCTTCTGAAATGTTCGTCAAGCATTACGGAATTCATTGAGTAGTAATCAGCTAAATCGAACATGGAATTTGTTCTGAAACGCCACATCAATTGATATTTTTCAGGAATCCCGTATTGGGAAAGGAAAGATTGTTCTTTAGCTTTTTCAAGGAACGAGAGGTGCGGCAACTGTTTATCGTCGCCGACGATAACGGCTTTTTTCGCACGGTAAAGTATCGGGAAGCAGCTTGCTATGTCGCATTGTGATGCTTCATCAATAATTGCAACATCAAATAATCCCGGTTTTAGCGGAAGCGAGCCTGAGATTGCAAAGGTTGTTACGCACCAGCAAGGGAAGGCTTCGAGGATTGGTTTAAAGTCTTCGGTTTCCATAATATGGCTTTGCTGACGGCGGCGTGTGGAAACGAGTGAAAGCGCGTGGACTTTTAATCGCTGGCATTTAATCTGGTCGCGTAATATTCCTTTCAGCGCTTCACGCCGGCGGTTTTTCAGAATGTTAATTGCAAGCGGTTTTTGCTTTTTCTTTAACTGTTTAATTTGTTCGCATAGGACGTGGAGGTTGCCTGTTTTTTGAATTTCCGCTTCAATTTTGCGCAGGTTATAAATCATTCCTGCGACTTCAAGTTCCTGCTTTAGGCGCGTAAGGTTTTCAAAAGTTACATCAAATGATTTTAGTTTAAGAAGTTTTTTCAGAGTATTGATGGCGCCGTAGTTTGCGATATTTGCCAGAAACCCTGTTTTTTCCATATTGTGTTCAAGCGTTTTTATAAGTGCGGAAATTGTATCAAGTTCCGGCTTTTTGAGGGAGGTTTTGATAAACTGCATATCGCCGATGGAATTTTCATGTATTTGAGTTTCCGCGGATAAATTACGCCAGTCGTTTTCAAGTTTAATAATTTTTTCGCATTTGTTTTCGCTTTCTTTGAGGATATTGATATGACTTTTCATATCGTCGACATCTGCAAAGAGGCTGTCCTCATATTCGCTGTCAATATCGACTTTGCCGGAAAGAAGATCTTGAAGCTGATAGCTTAGTTGTTTTTGATAATTCAATCTGCCGGCGCGGAGTGCAAGGAAAGGCGCGCCGAGGTCATTCAGACGGTCAGCGACGACATCGACCGCTTTATCCATGCGGGAGGCGACAAGAACTGTTTTACCGTTCGCGATTAAGTGGGCGACAAGGTTTACGATTGTCTGGGATTTACCGGTTCCCGGAGGACCTTGAACAGCAATAAACTTGTTATTTTCAATATTTTTAATAACTTTTTCCTGCGAATCGCTCAAAGATAAAGGGGTTACGGGGTAGAAATCTTTGATTTCTTTCATCTCTTTAATCGGGACACTTTTTTCTTTTGAGAGCGCGAATTCTTCATTTACAATATTGAGTGCGGTTTCTCTGTAAATCCCGCTCGGTTTTTCCGCAATTTGAGTTAATTCGTGCAAAACTCCTGCCGTCACGGTCGGGCGTTTTGTAAGGATTATCGCGCACTGTCGGGTGAGGGAGAGTTTTTCGAGTTTCGCTACCTGTTTTTGTTTTGTTTCTTCTTCTTCAATAACTTCATCAATATTAGATGCGTCAATTTTTTCGTTATAGAAATCTTTTACGTTATCTTCTTCAACATCATCTTTATGGTCAAGTGAAATATCAATATCCGGAATGATTGATTTCAGGGTTGTTAGGAAGATATTCATTTTTTCATCTGTAATCGGAAGGGTCGGAACAACTTCCAGCAGACCTTCCAGAAGCGATTCAACCTCATCATCGTCATCGCTTTTTTTCATAAGTGCCGTGAGGGCGCCGGTATTCAGCGAGAGAACTTCTTCCTGCGGAATACAATTGATATTCACGCCGTTACGTTCAAGATGACAGCCCATATATAAAAGCGGGGTCAGAAATTCATTTTGTTTTCTTGTTTTGGAGCTTTTGCCGACAAGAAAGAGGTATCCGTAAATCAGGTATTTGTCTTTCTGGTCGCGGTCGGATTGAATCATAAGTTCTGTCAGCTTGCTGTCGCTTCCGTCAAGCCGCAGGTATTCATCCCACTTTGTGAAAAGTTCTTCTTCGCCTTTGAGGAAAATCCATTTGTTATCTTTATCCCCTTTAAGGTTTCTGAAAGTGGAGCTTTTGACTTCTTCTCTCACGCAGTCGTGAAGATACTGGCTCAATTTTTTTATAAAACTGTTATTAAACGCAGAATTTATTGCTTTAGATGCTTCCTGTAACATTATATTTTCCTTTATACTCCCCTCTTGATTGTTTGTTTATTCCATGTGTGAGGGTTCTTCCTTTTTCTTTTATTTTACGCTAAAATAGGCAATATGAACATCATCAATATAAATGATAATAAGTTATATTTTGTTGGTGGAGTGGTTCGCGACGAATTACTCGGGGTTGAAAGTTTGGATGTTGATCTGGTTTATGAGGGGAATGCCATTGAGTTTGCGGAAAATCTAGAAATCCCCCCTGCCCCCCTTTGCAAGGGGGGTAAAGTAAAAACCTCCCTTGTAAAGGGAGGTGGCGCGAATGCGCCGGAGGGATTTGAAATTCTTCAAATAAATGAGCCTTTCGGGACTGTACGGGTTAAAATCGGCGGGCATGAAATTGATATCGCCTCCACCCGTGAGGAAATTTACGAACGAAAAGGTCATCTTCCGACTGTCACAAAAATCGGCTGTCCACTGAAAGATGATGTTAAACGTCGCGATTTTACAATAAATTCTCTTTATAAATCCGTTGCAACAGGTGAAATCGTTGACCTCACAGGCGGGCTGGAAGATTTAAAAAATAAAACAATAAGAGTTCTCCACGACGAAAGTTTTATTGATGACCCGACAAGAATTATCCGCGCTTTGAAATTCTCTGTCCGTTTCGGTTTCAAGCTTGATAAACATACCAGAAAACTTCAGGATGATTACCTGAAAAATATCAATTACGATATGTGTTATAAACGCATAAAAAAAGAATTAATCGAAACCTTTAATCTCAATTCGCAAGCCGCTTTTGAAACTTTTATAAAAGACGGGATTTATAAACTTGTGACAGAAAAAAAAGTTTCACTCCCGCGCGTGAATATTGAAAAATTGATTAATAAATTTTCACGTCATTGCGGGCTGGATCCGCAATCGCAAAGTTGTCATAATGACATCACTATCAGGAACATTTGGCTTATCTATGCAGGTGTTCTCGGGGATTTGTCGCGGCTTCCTCTTACTAAAACCGAACAAAAAATTCTCGACGACTACAATTCAATAGGAAAACTCAAAAACGATTTTGAAATCTACAGGGCATTTGAAAAAGTTCCGCCGGAAACAGTTATACTCTATGCAATTCTAAAAGACGAAAAGACAGCAATGAGATATTTTGACAAACTCCGCGGAATAAAGATTTCAATTAACGGAAAAGATTTGCAGGAAATAGGCATCGCGCCATCTCCAAAGTATCAGGAAATCTTTGATTATGTATTAAAAGAAAAATTAAAAAATCCTGATATGAGTAAAAATGAAGAACTTAAAGCCGCAAGAAATTACTTCTTTTTAAATTCAAGTTCATAACTGGAATATCCGCTATGACGTAGGCTTCTTTTATCTTAATTCGCTATTATAATAAATTTAAATTATACTTGTCTTATGTCCAAGCATCATTATCTCCAGTTCCTGTTTGGTGTAAAATGAAACTATGAACAAAGTGGAACTTCTTGCACCGGCTAAAGATAAAGAAACTGCCTTTGCTGCAATAGATTGCGGCGCGGATGCCGTTTATATCGGGGCGTCCGATTTCGGGGCACGGCGTGCGGTGCCGAATTCTCTTGATGACATAAAAGAAGTTGTTGATTATGCCCACAAGTTTTATGCAAAAGTTCACGTTACCATTAACACAATTTTAACTGATGAAGAACTTGATAAGGCGCGTGTTTTAATCGAAAAACTCTACGAAATCGGAGTTGATGCGATTATTGTGCAGGATACGGGAATTTTAAAGCTTGCAATTGACGGTAAACTTCCGCCGATAGCACTCCACGCAAGCACCCAGTGCGACAACAGAACCCTTGAAAAGGTTAAATTTTTCGAAAACCTAGGTATATCTCGAGTGATTCTTGCGCGGGAACTTTCGCTGGATGAGATTAGAAATATCTGCGCAAATACAAATGTTGAGATTGAAACCTTTATCCACGGTGCATTGTGCGTTTCATATAGCGGACAATGTTATATGAGTTATGCAATTGGCGGACGTTCAGCAAACAGAGGAGAATGCGCGCAGGCGTGCCGCAAAAAATATACCCTCATTGATGACAGCGGTAATGTAATTGCAAAAGACAAATATCTTTTGAGTCTGCGCGATTTTAATGCGTCAAAACATTTAGAAGAACTGATAAAAGCCGGAGTGAAGTCCTTCAAAATAGAAGGCAGATTAAAAGATATAAATTATGTAAAAAATGTAGTTGCTTACTACCGCAGTGAGATTGACAAACTTGCCGGAAAAATCTCATCAGGCAGAATTTCACTTGAATTTGAGCCCGATGTAAATAAAACATTTAACCGCGGGTATACGGACTACTTTCTGGATGGGCGCAAAAGATGCTACAACTTTGATACCCCGAAATCTCTCGGTGAAAAGCTCGGTAAAGTGACAAAACTTAACCGCGACAGCTTTGAATTGACGGCAAAAGTAAATGCGCAGGACGGTCTTTGCTGGTTTATAAACGGCGAAATGCAGGGTTGTCTTGTAAACCGTGTTGACGGAAATAAAATTTTCCCTAATAAAATGCCTCTTCTAAAGGTTGGAACTCTGGTTTACCGTAATCAAGACGCGGAATTTGAAAAGCAGTTGAAAACTTCCCGTACAAAACGCCAAATAGGGATGGATTTTGAATTCGCAAACGGAATTTTGAAAGCGCAGGACGAGGACGAGAATTTAGTAACCGTCAGCGTTGACGCGAATGAGATGCCTAAAAATCCCGATAAAATGCGCGAAACTTTTATTACACAACTGCAAAAAACAGGGGAAACTGATTTTTATGTACGCAAGGTTGATATAAAAGACAATCTTCCATTTTTGCCTGTATCAGAGGTCAACAAACTACGCCGAGAAATCTTAACAAAGCTTATGGCTGAGAGGTTGAAAAATTATAAAAAAGAATTCCAAAAACCTCTACACTATACGAAATTTCCTAAAGAAGAACTTGATTATCTTTCAAATATCCATAACAGGTGTGCAAAATCTTTCTATGAAAATTGCGGCTGCAAGGTTTGTGAAATGTCATTAGAAAGCGGAGTTTCCCCGAAAGGGAAATGCCTTATGCAGACCAAACATTGCCTCAAATACGCTTTTAATATGTGCAAAAGTCCGAAAAAGCTGTTCCTTATAGATGAAAAAGGGAAAAAATATCCCCTCAAATTTGACTGTAAAAATTGCAACATGCTAATTTTTGATTAATTGACTTTTTCTCAAAAATACTTAAATAAATCATGCGGATTTCATACAAAAGTATGAGTACGGAAACTGCAGTTTAAGATATAGTAAGTAAGTAGTAAATTAGCGGATAGAGGTAGTCAGACAGCAAATGGGGTTGAATTTAACCAATATTAGCCAGCGGCCATATATAAAAGACGACAGAAGGCTTGTCAAGAAAAAACAGGACGAAGAAGCCTCTAAATCTGCTGCCCAAACCGAACGGGAAGAACAAGCCCAAAACCAAAATTCAAGAAGCCGCGGTCTGAGCTATATTGAGCAGGAAACCCCTAAATATCAGGAAATTAAACCTGAACAGTGGCAGCAAATGTATGCGAAATCACAGGCTCCATCAAGGACAGCTCAAACATCGGTCAATCAATATTCCGCACAAAATAATGCCTCTGCTCCTCAAGCTCATGGCGTTACGCAAGGCAGACCAGCTCAAACAAGAAGCGCTAATATTAATATCGCGCAAATTCTTAAAGATTTTAAAAATACCGCTGTCGCAATCGGCACCCCTGCCGATTTAAACGAAGAAGTGGAAGGCTACCTTGCTCTAATTGACGCGCAGGTAAAAAAAGATAACCCGAATGTTAAATTAATTAAATCTAATCTCAAAAATGCCTCCTCAATTCTCGATGCGTTTATTTCCAAAACTCTTGATAAGGATTCAAAAGTCGTAGAAAACTGGGTTGATGCGCTTTTCTTACAGCAGATAGATTTTAAATATAATGAAGACGACATTAATCCGCAGTTTCTCGTAAAATTTCCTGAAGGGTCAACCGACAGGGCACAGAAAGCAGAACAAACCGCTACGGAAGAAGAAACACCTGCTGCCGCTGCGGCGGAAACCGACGCTGCAACGGTTCAGCAAACAGCCGAAGAAATCCCGCAGCCTGCCACTGTTAAGGTTCCGCAGGATAAAGAACTGAAATCTCTCTTTATCCAATCAAAAAAACTCGCCTACGCTAATGAACCCCAAAAAGCTATAGAAACATTTAATAAAGCCTTGCAGCGTGCCGATGAAGTGGGCGACAGAGAAACCAAATCAAAAATTTACTACGAAATCGGACAGATTTACGATGATCAGGACAATCTGCCCGAAGCCTTGAAAAGTTACTACCTCTCTATAGAAACAACCGGTGATAACAACGTTAAAACAAGAGCGCACTACTCTATGGCGCAGATTTATGATGATGCAAACAAAATTGAACCGGCACTTGATCATTACTTTGTTTCAGTTTCTTACGGAGGCGAAAGCGATAACCTTGCCGCTCAATCTACTTCATTAACCAGAATAGGGAATATTTTCGCCGATATGTACGAACAAAATGCCTTTGAATTTTTCGGGGTTGCAAATGACCTTGCAGCTGAAACAGATAATGCAAAGGTGAAAGGTTTTGTATCATCAAGCACAGGCAGAGCATACGAAAAATTCGGAGAACCGCAAGAAGCTTTGAAGTCATACTCTAACGCCGTTAAAAACTATACAGAAGCAGAATCTCCATTGAAGGTCGCTCAAAACTACGTAAGCGCGGCAGATATCATGCTTGATTATAACAGTATGGACAAAGCCCGCGGACTGTTGAAAAAGGCTCAAAAATTTGCAGAAAAAACAGACGATGCCTATCTGATTAACGATATTAAAGAACGACTCAGCCAGATAGCTTAAACGTGATGTGTTAAAAGAGAAATAACTAATTATTTGAACCCTCACTATTCATTTTAAAGCCTCTTCACTCTTCACAGGTAACATGCTATAATAATTTTATGAATGATAATGACAAAAATTACGCGGATTTTATCTCCACCGTCAGCCATGAACTCAGGACACCTTTGACTTCTATCAGAGGGTTTGCTCAAACAATGCTCGCCTCCTGGGATAAAATTGATGACGATAACAAAAAAAAATTTCTTAAAATTATTGAAGATCAATCCAACAGGCTTATTAATCTTGTAGAAAATATGCTTTCTGTAACTAAATTACAGTCTGGAAAAGAAATATTAGTCTTTAAAGAAACCAATCTTTCCCCGATAATTAATACGGCTGTATCAATTGTTAAAAATCAGTATAAAAACAGAGAATTTAAAATTGATATTAACCCGAAAACCCCGTCTATTCTTGTAGATAGGGACAGATTTATGCAGGTTATGACAAATTTAATAGAAAATGCAGCGAAGTATTCTGATGAAAATTCAACTGTAACAATAAGTGCAGGGTATTCTCAAAATTGTGAATGCGTTTCCGTAAAAGTAACAGATACCGGTATAGGAATAGCAGAAGAAGATTACGAAAGGATTTTTACAAAATTTTCCCGCATTGACAACCCTCTTACAAGAAAAGTTCAAGGAAGCGGACTCGGACTTTACATTACCAAAAATCTTGTCGAAAACATGAACGGACAAATTACAGTGAACTCCTCAGGCAAAACAACGACATTTGAAGTTCTTTTTCCTGTCTATAATTCAGAAACACTTGCGAGGGAAAAATGCAGACAGTAACTTTGATTATTGATAAAAGACGCGAACTTTCCGTTAAATATAAAAAACTGCTGGAAAATCAGTATTCAAACGTAATCATCTCCAAAAACCTGATTTCCGCTCTGAAAACCATTCAGGATAAAGAACCGGATTTAATCATAATCTCAGATAGTATAGACAGCGATTTGTCGGATTATTGCCGCAAAATCCGTGCGCTCACCTATAATATGCGACCTATTATCGTTGCAACGTCAAAGTCTGCGGAACTTGATGATAAATTAAAAATTCTGGATAGCGGTGCAGACGATTTTATAAGTGAACCTGTGAATTCAGATGAATTTGTTATGCGCATAAAAGCGCATTTAAGGCGTGAATTTGAATCAAATCTTGATACTAAAAAAATGCTTCCGAGCAAAAATTATTCAATGCGAGCCTTAAAACGAACAGTGACGTCAAACCGTCCGTGGGCATGCCTATATGTTACAGTCGAAAATTTTAAAAATTACGCTGAAAACTATACCGAACTTGCCTCTGATAAACTTTTGCAAACTTATACGGCAATTATCTCTTCTGCATTAAACGAAAAAGATTATCTCGGCTCGCTTGCAGAAAACGAATTTTTGATTGTGACGGATTCTTTGAAAGCCGAAAAAGTTGCAAATTTTTTAACGTTTGCTTTTGACACGGTAATTTCAAAATTTTATTCAACTCAGGATTTAAAGCGCGGTTATATGATAATGCACGGCGATGAACAGGCAGGACGACGTTCGGAATTTATGCATACGACAATAGGTATCGTGACAAATGAGTATAAAAAATATAAAGACCCGAAAGAACTTATGACTGCTTTAGTAAATATCCATTCTCTCGCTGACTTGCCGTCAAAATCAAATTACCTTATTGAACGTGCCAAACTTTCGGCTTTAGATTCGGTTCAGGAGAAAAACTTTAACAGAAAAATTACTGTTGTAGAAAAAGATGATGCAATGAACCTTTTGATTTCGACAATTCTTGATATGCAAGGGTATGACGTTAATACTTTTGAAAATTTTGACGAAAATTCTTCCGTTCCGGCAATAATAATTCTTGATGCGGGCGACGCCTTAGAAAAATCAGGGCTGGAAATTTGCAGAAAAATTAAAAAAAATCCGAAATTCAAAAATACAAAACTTATCATAACCTCCGTATTTCACGATAAAGAATTGGTACTTGATACCGGAGCGGATTTATATCTTCCAAAACCTTTTGAAATATCAAGCCTCATAAAATGGGTGGAAGTTTTTATGAAAGAAGCGAACGATTTATAGAGATACAAAATGCGCCTGACGCTAAGCAATATTATAAAATGAAGTGTAAAAGATGGAAATAAAAAAGAGATGGTTTAAAAACCATCTCTTTTTTATTTATGAAAACATTTGTCTAATTTCCTGAGGCGTTTTACCGAGTGCCTGTGCAAGGTCTTTTTCGCCGATATTAACATATCTTGTGCCATCCGGTCCCATCGGGGCTTTACAGTTTAAATCAGTACCGCCGCCTATAATATTATCCATTACCATCTCCGGAGATAACCCCATTTTGCGGCAGAAATCGTTCAGCGTTTCATTATCGCCGACTTTAAAGTTATAGCTGTTGCTCAGGTTCATAAAACTTTTCTTATAGGAAACATTACCATCCTTCATCGCATTGGTGAAATATTCGTTGCCGCCCTCGTTAACCGGTTTTCCGCCATCAGCAGTCCGATAGCCGCTGCCGAATACACTGTTCAACCTTGCCTCTTGAGTTTCGCCGGATATATTTTCTTTTTTACCAAACGGGTTAATGCCGTTCACACCATTGACTTCTAAAGACATGATAGCTCTCCTTGTTTTATATAAGTTCTCTTACTTATATAAAAAATTCCAGAGTTAGAAGATTTCAGAAAAGCATATAATTCGTTACAAACTTAACAATCTTCAAGAAGCTTTAAAATTTTATTTACAGGTTCAACCAGCTCTTCAACAGGGCATTCCTCATCAAGCTCCAGAGTAATTGTCGGAATTTTACGCTCAATCCCTGCGTATGTGCCGAAACTTCCTGGTGTCGGGTATCCGATTGATGCTTCTACAGGATAATGTATAATCTCCGCGATTTTTTGACAAATTTCTTCTGCGTCCCCGTCGTAGTTCACAACTTTAAAAGGCGCATGGAGAGTAAGAATAAGTTTCGGATGGTATTTTTCAATTACAGAAACGACAAACCGGGTTTCAATCTCACTTGCAGGTTTTTCGCCGCCGAAAAATTCGTTTCTTTCAGTTAATTCCCAATTTTTTGTCGGAAAATTTCTGTTTAAATCAACCCCGTTTGAATTAGTCCTTACACCTGCAGCGATTCCGTCAGGGTTCAGGCACGGAATAAAGAGGAGATTACTCTCGTTGTTTTTCAGATAATTTTCGATTAAGAACTTTCCCTGCGGCTCGTCCCCGTGAAAAACTCCGATTACAAAAATATTTTTAGCGGACTCGCCGCCTTTCAGGACGATTTCTCTCCCTTGAGCGGATTTAGTTTTTTCAAGAATTTTCATCAATTAAAAAGCGCCTCAATAAATTCTTCTGAATTAAAGTCTTTCAAATCTTCCATTTTTTCGCCCACACCGATAAGTTTTACCGGAAGCTTCAATTCTTTGGCGACAGCAAGTACAATTGCACCTTTTGCGGAGCCGTCGAGTTTTGTGAGAGCAACAGATGTAATATTTACTGCTTCCGTGAACACTTTTGCCTGCTGCAAACCGTTCTGACCTGTGTTTGCATCCAGTACAAGCATACATTCTCTAAGGCTTTCGGGCGCATTCTTGTCGATTACGGATTTAATCTTGGAAAGTTCTTCCATAAGATTAAACTTATTCTGCAAGCGCCCTGCAGTATCAACAAGAATTACATCATAATTTTCATTCTTTGCTTTCTGGATTGCCTCATAAACAACTGAAGCGGGATCAGCCTTGTCGCGGCGAACAATATCTGCGCCGGCACGCTTTGACCAGATATCAAGCTGCTCTTCGGCAGCCGCACGGAAGGTGTCACCTGCCGCGATAAGAACTCTTTTTCCTTCGTTTTTAAATTTATACGCGAGTTTTCCAATTAAAGTCGTCTTACCAACACCGTTTACGCCCGTAATAAAATAGATATTCAGGGCACCTTCTGTATAATTCAAATTATTGCTTCCTGCAGCTTCCAAAGTTTTTAAAAATTCGGCTTTCAGGTAATTTTTGACATCAGAGGGTTTAATTTTATTCTGGTCACGGAGGTTATCAACGAGTTCTGCCGCGTAATTTACGCCTAAATCCGCACTTATCAGCAGATCTTCCATATCATCCAGAACAAATTCGGAAAATTCTTCTTCCTGCTCTACTGACTCTACAACATTACCCACAAGCGCCTGAGCGGTATTTGAAACCGCTTTTTTCAGATTATTAAAACCTTCCGAGAAAAATTTAAACATTATTGAAGTCCGTTTTCAACAATTACCTTGGCAAGAATTCCGTTGATGAAAGAAGAGCTGTCATCTGTAGAATATTTCTTTGCGAGTTCCAACGCTTCATCAACAATAACTTTCATCGGAGCATCTTTGATATAGAGAAGTTCTACAATCGCAATTCTCAAAATATCTTTGTCCATTTTTACAAGACGCTGCAAATCCCAGTTTCTTGCATGTTTTTGAATAATATCGTCAATTTCTTTATGATGTTTCTGGAACTGTTCTGCGATTTCAATTGCATATTCTTTTACTTCATTCTGCGAATCTAGTGTGGTAAATTCAGCAATTTCCAGAGCCAGCATTGCTTTTTCCGCAATATCAATCATCTCGTTAATTCTGCCTGTCATATCAGATGTCATCGGCAGAGGAACCGGAATATTTGCAACTCCTATCGGTCTATTTAAATTTGTTTCGTGTTCAGCCTCGTAAGTATCTATTTTATCGCGCATATCAACAAGTGCACCGAGTGCAATTTTCAATTCGTCACTTGCGTTGCTTGTCAAAATTCTGACTGATTTTAATATAATATCCTGTAAATCATCTTTTGAATAATTCGCTATTTTTTTATCAAACTGTGAAAAAAGTATAAATGCTAATTCTCTTGCGGCTCTGCGGGCTTGCATAAATTTACCTCATAATTATAATCTACAAGAGGAATGCTAACATGAAAAAATTTGCAGTACAAGAGGATTGAATTTATTTATTAAGAGCGAATGTGTTGCACAGGGATATGTTTTTTTATATAATATTTACGCCATGAAAAATATCAGACAAACTAAAGTAAATATCCATAGAGATTCCTGGGTTGAGATAAATATAGGAAACCTTGCACATAATGCAAAAGAAATAAGAAAAAATGTTCCTTTAAATACCAAACTTCTTGCCGTTGTGAAGGCTGACGCTTATGGACACGGTTCTGTAATGCTTGCACCGACCCTTCTGGCGTCGGGATTTGATATGCTCGGGGTTGCCTCGATTGATGAAGGTGTTGATTTGAGAAATGCAAAAATTACGGCAGATATTCTCGTTCTCGGGGCGGTTCCTGTGTGGGCTGTGGAAAGTGCGGTCAATGCAGATCTTGCGATTTCCATATTCTCAAAAGAACACCTTGCCGCCTGTAAGCAAGCCTTTGAAAGAACGGGGATTAAACCGAAAGTTCATATAAAACTAGATACAGGCATGAATAGAATAGGGGTTTCCGCGGATGTTGCCGTTGAATTTATCAAGGAAGCACAAAAAGCAGACTACTTAAATCTCCTCGGAATTTTTACCCACTTTGCGAATGCTGAAAATCGTGAAAAAACTCAATTGCAGATAGATAAGTGGAATAAAATCTTATCACAAGTTGATACAACGGGATTATTGCTGCATATTCAAAACACAGTCGGCACAATGTGTTATGATATCCCGAAATCCAATATGCGCCGTGTGGGGATTGCACTCTACGGGTTATGGACGGATATGCCGGATGATAAAGGTTTCCGCCCCGATTTAAGACCTGTTATGTCTTTGAAAGGCAGGATTGTTAATATTCATACCGCAAAAGACGGCGAAGGCGTAAGCTACGGGCATAAATATATCGCAAAAGGCGACAGAACTATTGCCACAATTCCGATAGGCTATGCGGATGGCGTTTCAAGATGTCTGTCAAATAAAATCTACGGCACCCTGAACGGGAAACAGGTTCCGCAGGTCGGAAATATTACAATGGATCAGATGATGTTTGATATAACCGGGGTTGAGGCTAATATTGGGGACATTATTTCACTCATAGATGAGAAAAATACTGTCGATAACTGGGCAAACATTCTCGGGACAATCAATTATGAACTTACCTGCCGGCTGAAGGTTCGTCTGCCGCGTGTTTACACAAGATAAGAGAGGGGTTTAATGGCGCAAAATTATGATATAGGAATTATCGGAAGCGGACCCGCCGGATACACTGCGGCATTTCACGCTGCGGCAAAGGGATTATCCGTTGTAATGTTTGAGAAAGACAAAGTCGGCGGCGTCTGTCTTAATAAAGGCTGCATTCCGACCAAGGCGATTTTGCATTCCGCGGAAATCTATGAAGAACTAAAGTCCTGCGAATCTCTCGGAATTTGTGCCGAGAATGTTACGTTTGATTTTTCAAAAATTATGGAGCACAAAAATCAAATTGTCGAAAAATTGCGCAAAAATCTGGAGCTTTCGTTGAAAAATGCTAAAGTAAATGTCGTAAAAGCAGAAGCGAAAATTCTTTCCAAAAATCAAGTTGAAGCCGCAGGTGAGATTTATGAATGCGGCGAAATTATAGTTGCCTCCGGTGCAGAACCCCGCAGTTTTAAAGGTATAGAAGCTGACGGAAAATTTATTTTAACTTCCGATGATGTCTTAAACCTTGAAAAACTTCCAAAAAGTATTCTGATTGTCGGCTCGGGCGCAATAGGAGTTGAATGGGCGAGAATTTTTGCGGCGTTCGGGGTTGAGGTAACAGTTGTCGAACTTGCGGAAAAATTACTTCCGCTTGCAGATGTTGAGGTTTCCAAACGTGTCGAGAGAATATTTAAGACTAAAAAAATTAAATTCTTTACAGGCGTCGGAGTGGAAAAAATCGACGATAAAAAAGTAATTTTGACAAACGGAGAAATTTTACAGCCGGAATGCGTGCTTGTCGCAATCGGGAGAAAAGCTTGCGAAGTTTCAAAACTTGACGGTGTGACATTTATCGGAGATGTCTGCGGTGCAATTCAATTAGCGCATTTTGCCTCAAAACAGGCAATTGAACATATTGATAAAATCCCGTTTGATAAAAATCTTGTCCCGTCTGTAATCTACGGTAATCCTGAAATTGCCTGGGTCGGAAAAAGAGAACAGGATCTGGAAGAAGGCACATATAAAAAAGCCTCACTTTTAATCTCCGCACTCGGAAAATCCCACTGTGACAATTCAACGGACGGATTTATAAAGATTTTATCGCAAAATGATAAAATTGTCGGTGCGCATATTGTATCAAAAGAGGCGTCGGCGCTCATTCAGGAAATTCTAATCGCCATACAAAACAATATCTCTGTCAGCAGGCTGAAAGAGATATGTTTTGCGCATCCTACGTATTCCGAAGGAATTTATGAATGTTTGTTTAAACTGTGATAGTCTTTAGTGTCATTGTGGGTTTTAGCCTGTAATGGCGTAAAACAATTTCCGGTCGTCAGAGATTCTGTCGGTTGGGCATACCTGCC
>CALUVR010000031.1 GCA_944324285.1 Candidatus Gastranaerophilales bacterium
GCTCCTGCGCGGGTTCGCTTCCGCCGTCACGCCTATTCGACTCCTAGGCGCTCCGCTTCCGCTTTGTTTGTGTCCGCACTCTCGCCGCTTCCGGCTCCTGCGCGGGTTCGCTTCCGCCATCACGCCTATTCGATTCCTAGACGCTCCGGGTCCGCTCGGTTTTTGCCCGCCGAATCCTCAAGGTTTCAAGGCTCCGGCACACGCTTCACCCATTCCTTATCGGTCTTGGTTTGCGCTTTCTTTAACTTTTTTCAAAAGGTTTTACCTTTAGTTACATCGGATATTATTTAGATATCCTCTGGATATATTTAATATAACTCGTTTCTTTTTCTTTTTAAAGCCCCCTCCCCTCTTTTCCTTCTTCTAAACCCCTGCTGCACGCCCTGTTTCCAATACTTTTCAACTTTGTAAAAATTTGTAAAGGCGATGCCGGGGGGTTAATAAATGTTAACAATTCACCTCGGGGGTCGTAAGGGGGGAATCCCCCCTACCCCCCTTTTCAAGGGGGGTAAAACCTGATACCAGCGCCATGTGGGGAGAGGGGGGTGCCCGAAATGAAGGGATGACTTATGTTAACGGTAAACTTGTTGCGTCTGAAGACTTAGACAGAGCAATGCTGAAGAATTTCCAAACCTGTACGGCAAGGGCAGAATTTCTTGATCCGGATGCAGAAGAGGATGATTAAATTTGATAATATAAGTTTGGGAAAATGTTATAAAATCTCATTAATACAGAAATAACCGCCGAAAACAAAATAAGAAACGAATAACCGTAAATAAAAACAGGTTTTATTTTAATTTCACATTTTAAGAATTGAGTAACTGAAACAAGGAACGGAAGAAGGATCGGGGTAAAATATTTTCCGTTTAAACCTGTTACTACGAAAGCTTTCGGAGATGTCCATGAAAGATATATTAAAGTTACAATAACACAATATGAAAATATCGTCAGAAGAAACATTTTAACAGCATCTGCTTTTTGGAGAAATTTCTCACCATTCAGAGCCGTTATAAGAATTAACAAAGGATAAGTTATATAAGTAATAATATCAAGTCGTGTATCCTGCCAGCCAAGAACACCGATTGAGGTAACAATTAAACGAAAAGCTTTCGCTATTGTAGTCATAACTAAAATAAATAAATACATTAAAGGATTTGATAGAATAAATTTTAGCTGAGCAATAGGATTTGCGAGGTCGGATAGCGGAATATAGAGATTTTTAACGACACAACTCCACAAACAAGCCGCAAAAATTGATATCAAAAGAATTATAATTTTCTTATTCAGTTTCATCGGCAGCAACAGAACAAAAAATGACATAAAAATGTACTGCTTTGTCAATGCAAAAAATAAAGAGAATAAAGTTAACATAATGCAGTATTTATAATTAATATCCTGCTTGTTCTGATAAAGTTTCACTAATAAAGCAAAGAACAGCACTGATATCGGAATTAGCGCAGCGTCTGATGAAACTGATGCTCCAAGCGACAAATTCATAGGCATCAAAAGGATTAAAAAAACACATTGCTTAAATATAGGGATAAATTTCAGTGCACAATACCCTAAAAGAACATATATAAGCAGGTCAAATATTCGCGCGGAGTATAGCATAAATAAAGGCGGCAATTTAACAAATTTTGCAGCAAAAATTACTGACGACGGAACAATATAAGAAACAGGGCTGTATAATGCAGTATTAGGATAAGAAAGAAAAGTTTTATCCTCAGGATTAAGTTTTAACTTAGCACTCTCTTTCAAAGTTTTTAAAGAGACTTTAGCATTAATATTTTTAATTAGATAATTATATTCACCTATAAAATTACCTAAAGATGCAGGCATGTATGTCCCGACAGAAGTATCCTGTTTCTCAGCGATAAAATCACCGGATGCGATTCCGTATGCACGCAGAAAATGGAAATTTTCATCCACTGACTGAAAAGGAGGGGTTATAAAAACAAATATAAGCCCGAAAATAAGAGCAAAAATCACAAAAATATGTTCTGCCTTAAACATCTATCCTTTAACCGCTCCTTCATTTTCACCGGAAATAAAATATCTCTGCATACATAAGAAAAATATTAAAATCGGAATTGTCGAAAGGATTGAGCCTGCCGCAATAAAACGCCAGTTAGAACTGAACATTCCCTGTAAATTATTAACTCCGACAGGAAGCGTGTACATAGCCTCTTTTGTCAAAACAATACTAGGCCACAAAAATTCGCCCCATGAACCAATAAACGTAAATATTGCAAGCACTGCAAGCGACGGCTTTACCATAGGGATTAAGACTTTTGTAAACAACTGCCATACAGTACAGCCATCCACAATTGCTGCTTCTTCCATTTCGCGGGGAATTCCGAGAAACGCTTGACGCATTAGAAATATTCCAAAAGCACTCACCGCAAACGGCATTATTAACCCTACATATCCTGCAAAATTATTCACGCTGTCTACAAGGTGAAGTTTCAAGGTTATAAGATACACAGGCAGCATTATCGCCTGAAAGGGTATCATTATTGTCGCAAGTATTGAAAAAAAGGCAATCTTTTTACCTTTAAATTCCATTCTTGCAAGAGGATATCCTGCCATTGCAGAAAGAATAAGATTTAAAAGCACAGTTCCGCCTGCAACAATCATACTGTTAACAAAATAACCGATAAAATCAACCTTATCCCAAACTCCGGTATAATTCGCCCACGTAAAATCCGTAGGAATTATCGTCGGCGGATACGCAAAAATGTTTTCATCCGGTCCTTTTAACGATGTCGATATCAGCCATATAAAAGGAAAAATTGACAGCAAGGACACCGAAATTAAAACAAAATGTATTGAAAATTTCTCCAAGAATTTCTTCATAACTGATACTTATTCCTTTCAAAACAGAAAATATTAATAAGCGAAAATGCCATTACAATAATCAAAAGTACAACCGCCATGGCAGATGCATAGCCCAAATCAAGATTTTCAAATGCACGCTCATAAATATAATAAACGATTGTTTTGCTGGAATTTAAAGGTCCTCCCTTTGTCATAACATAGATTTCAGCAAAAACTTTCATCGCTGAAATTGCGCTTATGGTTGTGACAAGAGCAATTGTGGGCATTATATGAGGGATTGTAACGGTCAGGTGTTTTGTGAAGAAATTAGCACCATCAATATCGCAGGCTTCATAGAGTTCTTTCGGTACACTCATCAGCGCCGCAAGATAAATTATCATATAATACCCGATACCTTTCCAAATTGTTACCCATATAACCGAATATAAAGCCCAGTCAGGATCTGTAAGCCATCCGATTGATTGAAACCCCATAGACGTCACGATATAATTCAAAATTCCCTGATCAGCATACAACCACTTAAAAGCAATTGCAGCAACAACGATTGAAACGATTACCGGTAAGTAAATGAGAATTTTATATAAAGTTACTCCGCGGATTTTCTGGTTAATCAATATGGCCACAAAAAGCGGAAATATAACAAGAAACGGAACAGCCACAAAAAGATAAATAAAAGTATTCAGCATTACTTTATAAAAAACAGGATTGTGCAAAAGCTTAATATAATTTTGCAAACCTACCCACGCAGGATGATAAATACTCGTTGAATAATCCTGGAAACTCAATACAAATGTATGGAAAAACGGGATAAAAAAGAATATTAAAAGCACTATCCCTGCAGGAAGCAAAAATAAATAAGGTGCATATTTCCCGTAATATTTAAACATAGATTGATTATATAAAAACTATTCTTCTTTTTCAAGAATTTAATAAAGTTTAATTATCAATCAATGTAAAATCTTTCGGCAAACGCTTTTCAACACGCTTCATCATCTCGGAAGGTTTTATACCAAGAGCCTCACATACTGTCCAGATTGAAACAAGTTTCGGCTCATTAACCCCATTTTCCAATCTGCTTATCAGAGACATCTGAATATCAAATTCATAAGCAAATAGTCGTAGCGATTTACCCTGCTTTTCCCGTTCTGTTCGTATTTCCTCGGCAAGAAGTTTTAGAATAACTGCTGATTTTTTTGAATTCGCATGTTGCATATATAGAAGTTTAATGTTATTATTTGTACAAACATTTCTATATATAGAACAAATGAGGAGAATTGTTTTTATGCACAAGCATGCATTTACGCTTGCAGAAGTTTTGATTACGCTCGGTATTATCGGCATAGTTGCATCAATGACGCTACCTGCAATGATTCGAAACCACAGAAAAAAGGAAATTACTGTAAAACTCCGGTATTCCATAAGTATATTAAATAACGCATTTCGATTGGCTGTTGCCGATTACGGTGATATGAAAACCTGGGACTATATTGATGAACTTACTGACGATGACAAGCGAAAACTATTTATTGACAAATATCTTATTCCGTACATCAAAGGGTCAAAACCCTCAGAAAAAGCCGGATACGACCATAACGGCTTGAAATATCCATCAAATGCTTACCCGCGACAGCCGGACGGGACTATCACAGGTTTAACTTCTCCGGTATTTTATCCGATAACTCTTGTTAACGGCATATTTTTCTATGCCGGCAGGGGAAACGACAACAGCTCCTTGCCTATTCGTGTTGACTTAAACGGTTTAAGCAGACCTAATATTTTCGGATATGATATATTCGCACTGGAAGTAATACCGGAGAAAAACTCTGTTTATGCAAGCGGATGGAATTATCAAAATCCTATGAGCTCTTGCACTGCAGGTAATGCTTGGACTTGCGCTGCGGCTATTATAAAAAATAATTATGAAATACCTGACAATTATCCGGTAAATTTTTAAACTATTTCACAATAAACACATCGGCTGAAGTAATTTCTAAAACACGCTTACTTACGGAGGTTCGTATTTTAGCCTTCTTTCGTGTACCCATAACTATTAAATCTATTTGTTCTTCTCTTGCGAAATCAATTATTTTTTCTGCAGGAATTCCTGTAATTACGGCATCCTTTACCACTGGCAGACTGTATTCTTCAAGCTTGCTTCTGACATCTTTTATAATTTTCTCCGCAATTTTAAGCTGCTGCTGCTCTATTTCAAAAAGCCAGTGTGAATCAAGAGTTCCCTCAAGAAATAAAAAATTCGGCGCTTCGTTCACAACACAGATGTAAATTTCTTTTTCGTTGAGGTTGAGATACTTTATTACGTAAGAAACTGCCATCTTTGAATTATCGGTTCCGTCTGTTGCAAAAAGGACTTTCTTACCCTTATTTTCATATTTTGATATATAAGCAGATGTGTCAATATTATTCACGACATCTCTTGAAACAGACCCGAGCCAGCGCTGAATTCCCTTTTTCCCGTGAGAACCCATCAGAATAATATCATAATTTTCCTTATCTATTTGTTCTAATATACTATCAACAGACTCGCCACATCGTTTTATACATTGACCGAATATTAAATTTGTTTTAGCGATTTCTTTTTCCGCATGGGAAAGAATTGTATCAGCTACATTTGCGCAGGAATTAGAAAAACCGGCATCTTCTATTGCCACCTCGTCAGGCAGAAAACTCCAATCAATTACACATATTACATCAACAACCGCGCCCTTCGTCCATTTGGCGAAATTTCTCAGGGCATTGAAACTAATTTTAGATCCGTCAGTACAAAATAAAACTCGCATATATATCCTCTCAAATACCTGAGTGTTAACAATACGATATTTAGGAAATTTTCCCTCATCGAAATCAAAGATTTCGCTCCTCCACCAGTGGAGGACATGAAATTGAGCAACCTTCACATCAGATTTGCAACACTGTCCTTAAATACTTGTTATATAAATAAGATAACTTATGTTAAGAGAATGTAAATTGTCTGGTATTCTATATTTTTTTCTGCTAAGATACTGGTGTTAATTAACATTATTTTATAGGATTAAGTGTTATAGTCATGCCGGCTGAAGAAAAAGTAAACCTCAGGGAATACAAAAATTTAATTGAAACAATTGCCAAGGTTGAGTTTCAGAAATTTTCTGTTTCGCATCTTGTAGATTTGGGCGAACTTATAAACATCGGGAACCACACTCTTTATCTGCTGTTTAAGAACAAATCACCGGAGCATTACAACACAACATATCTTTCAACTGCAATCAAATGGGCAATAAGAAACGAAGTACGCCGCAGGTACAAATGGTACTCGTTAAAGAACAGAAAAACAGTTGAGGCTGCTGATAATGATGAACAGGAAGTCAGATGCGAAGTTTATAAGACAATTCTTTCCATAGATGAAATGCAGGATGCAGAAGTTCCGACGCAAATTAAGGCGGAAGAAAGGACTCCTGAAGAAGCTATTGAATTCAGCGAATTAAAAAGCCAGATACTTGAATCAATGAAAAAGCTTCCGAAAAGAGAGAGAGAACTTATAGAATATAAATTTTTCAAAGAAAAGAAATTAAGAGAAATTGCGGAAGAATTTGACATCTCGCAATCCAGGATTTCCAGAATAATACAATCAGGGTTGGATAAAATAAAAAAAGATTTAAAAAGACAGGGGATAATTTAAAAGAATGAAAACCATTTTTGAAAAGAGTAACAATTCGGGGATATGTTTAACAGACGAAAATGAGAATTTAAGTTTTCTTGCCCCGGCTTTTTTACGGGAAAAAGCGTGCGGCTTGCCTCAAGTAGGGGAATTGGAAGTTTTGAGGCACTATAAAGAGCTTTCCGACAGAAATTTTTGTATTGAAAAAGGATTCTACCCGCTCGGCTCCTGTACTATGAAGTATAACCCGAAGGTCAATGAACTTCTTGCCTCATTAGAAGGCTTTACCTCACTTCATCCGCTGGAGTGTGATGAAAGTTCACAGGGGGCTTTAGAATTAATGTATAAGCTGCAGGAAGCCCTAAAAGAAATTACCGGCATGGCTGCGGTTACCCTCCAGCCCGCAGCAGGCGCACACGGTGAACTCACAGGCATGATGGTTATAAAAAAATACTTTGAGGTTAAAGGCGATAAAAGAACAAAAGTTATAATTCCGGACTCTGCTCACGGTACAAATCCGGCAAGTGCGCACATGTGCGGATTTGAAATTGTATCTGTCAAATCCAACGAAAAAGGTCAGGTGGATATTGAGGCATTAAAAGAGGTTCTTGATAAAGATGTTGCCGCAATTATGATGACAAACCCGAATACCCTCGGTATTTTTGAAGAAAATGTTCTTGAAATTTCAAAACTAATGCACGATAACGGCTCCCTTCTTTATTACGACGGGGCTAATTATAATGCAATTATGGGCTACACTAACCCGAAACTTATGGGATTTGACGTGGTTCACCTTAATCTGCACAAAACCTTCGCGACT
Organism: Candidatus Gastranaerophilales bacterium; assembly: GCA_944324285.1. Taxonomy (GTDB): domain Bacteria; phylum Cyanobacteriota; class Vampirovibrionia; order Gastranaerophilales; family Gastranaerophilaceae; genus Scatousia. The sequence goes on from CALUVR010000031.1 coordinate 7,314, forward strand.
CCGCACGGAGGAGGAGGTCCGGGTGCCGGTCCTGTTGGGGTAGTAGAAGAATTAAAAGAATTTCTTCCTTCTCCTGTGATTGAATTCGACGGGGAAAAATATTTCAGAAACTATAATATTAAACACTCAATCGGCTCCGTTAAATCTTTCTACGGAAATTTCGGGGTACTGGTAAGAGCTTATGCGTACATCCTTATGATGGGTAAAAATCTCAAAAACGCATCGGAAGATGCAGTATTAAACGCAAATTATCTGAAAGAAAGGCTCAAAAAATATTATGACCTGCCTTATGATGAGCCTTGCATGCATGAATTTGTGCTTTCAGGCGAAAGACAAAAACACGATTACGGAGTATCAACGCTTAATATCGCAAAAAGATTAATGGACGGCAATACCCATCCGCCGACGGTTTACTTTCCGCTCATCGTCCATGAAGCAATTATGATTGAGCCGACGGAATCAGAAACAAAAGCTAAACTTGATGAGTTTGTTGATGTAATGATAAAAATAGCAAAAGAATGCGAAACCGAACCGGAAAAAGTTCTTTCCGCACCGCATACAACACCTGTAAAACGTGTTGATGAAACACTGGCTGCAAGACATCCGGATTTAAAGTTCGCAGGAGAATAAAAAATGACCAAAGAACCTAAAAAGAAAATAAAAGTAGCATTCCCTCACATGGGAACAATATATATAGCCTGGGCAGCAGCCTTGAGAAAAGTCGGAGTGGAACCGTTCATTCCGCCTTATACGAGTAAAAAGACTCTCTCTCTTGGAACAAAAAATGCGCCTGAAGCAATCTGCCTTCCCTATAAATTAATCTTAGGGAACTTTATAGAAGCAATCGAAGGCGGAGCGGATTACGTTGCAATGATATCTTCTCCAGGAATTTGCCGACTCGGGGAATACGGCTCATGTATCAAAAATGCCCTCACAGACATGGGATATAATGCAAATTATGTGGAATTACAACTTTACGACGGAATTGAAGGGATCTATAGATTTTTAAAAGAAATCTCAGGGAAAAATAATCCTATATTATTTATTCGCGCAATAATCCTTGCGATAAGAAAAGTATTCCTGCTTGACGATTTGGAAACAAAACTTTCCTATTACAGAGCAAGAGAACTTAAAGCCGGGGAAGCTGATAAGCACTATAAAAAAGCCTTAAAAATAGTTGATGAAGCAATGAACACCCGCCAAATTGCAAAAGCGAAAAAACTTGCCTTTGCAGAAATGGAAAAAACCGAAATTGACCCGAAACGTGAAGTTTTATACGTAGATATAACAGGTGAAATATATCTTGTATGCGACCAATTTTCCAATCAGGATATCACAAAAGAACTCGGGCGAATGGGAGTTCAGACAAGAAAGAGCCTTACAGTCAGCAGCTTTTTGAAAGATGCAATAATCCCCAAAATCTTCAGAAAAGGCGAAACCCACCTTCAACGAGCCAACCGCCTTGCAAAACCTTATCTTATGAGAGATATCGGCGGTGATGCGCTTGAATGCGTATCAGACGTCAAATACGCAGACGAAAGAGGTATCGACGGAATTATCCACATAAGTCCGTTTACCTGTATGCCGGAGATTATGTCACAGAACATTTTTCCGAAAATGCGGGAGGAATGCGATGTGCCTATTTTGCCTCTAATTATGGATGAACAAACAGGGAAAGCCGGCTATATAACAAGACTGGAAGCTTTTGCGGATCTAATGCGCAGAAGAAAAAGAAAACTAAAAACAGAAGAGAAAAACCCGGCAGAACCGGTTAAATAAATTGCGGGATACAAAACTAAATAATCGAGGGATAATAAAATAATGCTTAAACTTTTTAAAAAAGCGTTTAAATATACGAATGAAGGAATAATACTGGCAATTCCGCTGATATTCTTTATATGGCTTATAACATTATATTTAGCATTTGCCAGAGGAGTAGTTGACACTTATCTAGAGGCATTTTCCGCAATACTAACCCTTCTATGCATGGTCGGGGCTTTTTGTGCAGGCTGGTTCTATATAGTTAAAGAATCCATTGAGATTTCCAAAAAAGAATTTATTTTAGATGAAGAAAAAGCAAAAGAAATATTTAACCTGATAAAAAAATTCCCTGCAGGAGTAGGAAATTTCTTCATTTCATTCATAGGCTTATCGTTAATAATACTTATAATATTTGCATTATTCGCTGCAGGAATTTACAAAATCGGATTACATTTCATAGGGAGCATTGATTTTACTGCAGAACAGATAAAAGAAGCTATGACATCAGCGCAGGATATGAAGATATTTTTAGATTCGCTTTCTATGGAACAGTTGTATAAACTTGCGAACTGGAACATGCTTTTCCTAGCGGCAAGCACTATTATGTCATATCTTCTTATGCTCTGGGTACCTGAAATAATCTATAGAACTCCAAACCCGGTACTTGGGCTGTTTTACTCTATTAAGAAACTGTTTTGCAAATTCTGGAAATCAATCGGACTTTTTGCATATTTAACAATCCTAAATATAATAATTTCATTTGCGAATACATTTGCTCTAATCCACCCGATAATATATATGATTCTGATGGTAATATATTTTTATTTTCTTGTGTACGTTGTTGTGTTAATATTCACTTACTATGATGAAAACTTCAACAAACAAGACGAAACAGAAACAGAAGCAGAAAGTGATAGCGGTAGTCGGAGCGACGGCTAGCGGAAAGACGGCATATTCAATAGAACTAGCGAAACAGATTGACGGGGAGATTATCTCAGCAGATTCAAGACTAGTTTATAAAGGATTTAATATAGCGTGTGCGAAACCGACGATAGAAGAAAGGGAAGGTATTCCGCATTATATGATGGATATAGTGGAGCCTGAGGAGGATTATTCCGCAGGGCTATATGAACGGGATGCAAAAAAGTGTATTGAAGATATCATATCCCGCGGGAAAACGCCGATAATCACGGGAGGCACAGGATTATATTACAGGGTTCTGCTGGAACACTATGACCTACCGAAAGTCGAACCTAATTATGAATTTCGGGACAGAGCCAAATTAGAAGAAACGTCCGAACTTTACGAAAGATTAAAGAAACTTGATCCAGCTTCAGCACAGAGAATTGATTCAAATGACAAGAAAAAAATTATCCGTGCGTTGGAAGTTATGCATACAACAGGAGAACGAATGAGTGAAGTTCAGGGGCAGAAAGAGGCTGAATTCGATGTTGAATGGATAGGAGTAAATTTTCCGCGTCCTGAGCTTTATGAGCGGATAAACAAACGTGTTGATACAATGTTCAAAAACGGGATTATAGAAGAAACTGAGGAATTACTTAATCGCCACGGACGGATATCGAACATCATATATACAATAGGCTATCAGGAGGTTATCGGATATCTTGACGGGAAGTTCACATTAGAGGAAGCGAAAGATAAGCTCAAACAAAACACAAGAAATTATGCAAAACGGCAGCTTACCTGGTTCAGGAAGAATGAAAATATTAAGTGGAACCATTACCCTGAGAAATTGAACAAATAAACAAAAAGATAAATAATTCCTTATCTCCTCTGACTCTGGACGATGGAGGGCTTTATCATCCGCCCTTTTTCTCCCTTGAAAAGGGTGGCAAGAGGGGATTAATGCCGACGAGGTGGATAGAAAGTCCTCCCTCTCCCCTTGAGGGAGAGGGAGTCCGAAGGGTGGGCGATGGGTTCTTAATCCCCCTACCCCCCTTTTCAAGGGGGGGGGAAACCCTTCTGCCAGCGCCATGTGGGAGAAGGGGATAGAATTTGTAAAGAGGCGATTTTTTTGGCTTTGCGAGGAGCGGTGCGGTGAAGAAATCCTGCTTTTGCCTCCCTTTGTAAGGGAGGTGGCGCATCAGCGCCGGAGGGTTTTCTTCTTTTACCCCTCACCCCTACCCTCTCCCTCAAGGAGAGAGGGAGTTAAAACTTCCCACCTGTAAAGGAAGATTTCTTTTCGTACAGCCCCCTCACCCCCCGCCCCTCTCCCGCAGGGAGAGGGACTAGGATACAAAAATGAATAAAAATCCCCCTTAATTCCCCTTTACAAAGGGGGTTAAACTAATTCCCTCTACCCGTTGGGAGAGGGGATTTCTATCCTCCGCGCCCGCTTTTATCCCACCTCCACCCCTTTTCAAGGGGAAAAAACACCTTATTCCCTCTCTTGCGCAAAGGCTGTTGCATGATTACAATTCTACCTCCCTTTCTAATTATCGCTTTCTCTTTTTTCTTAACATATTCACATATTCGATGTTTTTTGCTATAATTCTTCTAAAAGGAACTTGTTATGACTAATGATGTTGATTCTCATAAGTTTGCATGCGTTATCGCCAGAACTCTCGATGATAAATTGGGAAAAGATATTGCAATTCTAAATATCGGTCATGTGTCCTCGCTTGCTGATTACTTTGTTATTGTTACAGGCGATTCAACTCCGCAGGTTAAAGCCTTGATGGAAGCGGTTAAAGATAGGATGAAATTACTATTCAACAGACTCCCTCTCAGATCAGAAAACGATGCTAAAAATCGCTGGAATCTCCTTGATTACGGTGATGTTGTCGTTCATATTCTTCATAAAGAAGAACGACAGACTTATGCCATTGAAAAATTCTGGAGTAATGCTTTCAGTATATCGGAAAATGAATGGAAAGAGGCTTCAAAAGATTACGGAACTTATAACTAGTGTTACAAATTTTACAAATTGTTAAGAAAGAGATAAAATAAGCTTATGGAAAATTTAGAAACTAAACAGGAAATTAATAAACAAATCAGCGACTTAATTGTCGAAATGGCTAAAGATCCGAAAAATGCCGATAATTACCATAAATTATCAAGATTGTATATGAAGCTTGAAGATTATGACAAAGTTATGTCTGTTCTGGAAAGTCTTTTGCAAATATATCCGACTGATGTTCAGGCTCTTGTCGGTATGGGGACAATGTGGTTCTACGAAAGAGATTTTAGAAAATCTCTCTCTTATTACAATAAAGCTCTTGAAATTAATCCGAAAAATTATCTCATTTACTATAATATCGGAAATGTTTTTGCTGAATGGAAAAATTTCGACAAAGCTCTTTTCTATTACAACCGCGCAATTGATTTGAATGCCACTAATCCTGAAATCTATAATGCAATTGCGCTTCTATATCAGGATAATGAAGAGTATATTGAGTCTAAAGCATACTATGAAAAGGCTCTCTCTCTTGATCCTGAAAATATTACTGCTCTCGTTGATATGGGTAATGTTTGTTTCAAAATTTTTGACTACGAAACTGCTCTTAATCTGTATAAAAGAGTGTTTGCGCTGAATATAGATAACAAGGTAGTTGCAATCTGTATTGGGAATACTTATACTCTCATGAGAAAGCGAGAAGAAGCTTACAGCTATTACGAAAAAGCCCTCACTATGGAAGGTGACAACTATAGAGCATATATCTGTTATGCAATTTCGCTTTCGGAATTCGGTGAAAATGATATGGCAATTGCTATGTACGAAAAAGCAAAAGCTGTTTTCCCTAAGGAACCTAATGCATACCAACTTCTGGGAAATCTTTATGCTAACCTCAACAGGCTTGATGAAGCGATGAATGAGTATAAGTCAGTTCTTCATTTTAAACAAAACGATGCACAGACATATTTGCTTCTTGGTAACGCGCATTATCTTCAAGGCGATATTGAAAAAGCTATCGCCTCATACAGAGCCGCAATTAAGCTTGAGCCTGAAAATGATGAATTTAAACTTATTTACTTCCAGGTGCTTGATGAATATATTGATGAAAAACGAAAAGGCGAGGCTGCATAATGCATTCTGATTATGAAAAGCCTTATATGATTGAAAGAATCGTATCCGGGCTTACATATCCGACAATGGGAATGATTGGATTTATTTGGCTCCTTTTGGGGCTTATTACTCATGCAAAACTCAGGAATTTCACTCAGTATCATATTTTTCAATCAATATTCCTGTCTATTGCCTACGTTATTTTATCACTTCTTATAGGCGTTTTGAGTAATATTTTGAGCGTAATCCCATTGATTAATAAATTAACAGCACAGATTATGTTCTGGTTGAATATGCCTGTCATTTTAGGGTATTCCTTAATTCAGGCGTGTATTTATACTGTTATAATTTATCTTACGCTGACGGCTTTTCTTGGCAAATACAGCTATCTTCCGTGGGTTTCGGATATAATTAAACAAAATATCAGATAGCAAAAATTTTTTATCAGAGATTTTATAACCTGCAAATGGACAATAATATCTCTTTCGGCGCAAGGTTTATAAAAAAGCTGCCGGTTTTAAAATATTCATACGAAAAGAAACTTTATAATCCAGCCTCTGTCGGTATGGTAGAATTAAATCCGTTGGATTTGAGAGATGTAAAGGCACTCGATTCGATTGCAAGAGATTTTGGCGGTGACAGTTTTGTGAATAATATTTATATTGAAGCAAAGTTGGCATATAAAAATGACAATCAAAGTTGCGATGATATGGGAATTTTTGCGCTAACAAGGCAAAGAGAAAACTTTGAGGAACTTAATCCGGATGATATTCTCGGAGTTGCAGAGATCTCAAAATTTGAAAACGGGGAAATAGAATTGGATTATTTGCAGGTTCATCCGCAGTATATATATTCATTTGGTCCGCCGTATATAAAAAAAATTGGTACTGCAATAGTCAATTACTTAAAAGAAACATACGAAACCATAAAACTGTCTGCGACTTCATCTGCAACATTATTTTATATAAAAAACGGATTTACGCGGGTAAAGGAAAACTCAAACCGGTTTATCTGGCGTAAATCCGATTAATTAATCTTTTTTGCAAGAACAAGCGCGTTTGAAAGAGTAATGCCGCCTCTTACCTGAGGTTTATTTACAACTTTCCCGTTGACATACATAACAGTAGACCCGCCGCCGTCGAGATTCATCGCATTAACACAGCCAAGTGATTTCATTAGGTGTGCAAGCTGCATTAATGTCATACCGACAGAGCTTCCTTCCCTTCCGTCTACAGCAACCATAATCATCTCGTTATCTTTTGTGTACCCAATTGCCGTGCGCGGGTTTTTGCCGCCTACGGAACCAAGTTTCTGTGCAGTCATATCGACAAACACTTCCGAATTTTTTACAAGATACGGACCGCCGCTTATTATATGCTTAACATCTTTCCAATCAGGTGATGTCCCTATTTTTAATTTGACTTTCTTCTCAAAAGCAAGCGGTCTGAGCAGCTTTGCAGGACCAACTATTACATATCCACCGTCAGGGATAGTAAGGGATGAATACGATGCTCCGACGACTTTGTTATCTTTAATTGCAATCTGAAACCCGTATTTAGGAGAGGCAGGAGATGTTTTTCCCCAATCTTTTGAATATACAATAACGTGAGTTACTAACATTCTCGGCTGATTTATGTTATCAACCTTGACCGTGTTTTTTGAACCTTCTAATTCACTGTCAAATTGAACACGAGCCATGTCAAAGCCTTTATCAAAAATGCCCATGGCAACCCTGTCATAAACAGGTCCTGTGTATACTTTACCGTCAATCATTAAAGTTCCTAGCGGAACACCCGTCTGGGGTTTAAAGTATGTGCCGTTCACAGCTACTATTGAATTTGTATTTTTTGCAATTGTAGTAATTGTTCTTCTGCTTCTTAAATTATTTGTGGTGGAAGAAAGTGCCGGTTTTAATTCAAAATCATCAGCGAGTTTTAAGTCAATTTCAACTATATTAATCCTTACAGGTCTGCCGTCGTAGTATTTTGTAACTTTGATATGCTTTACCCCGCTGTATACATCTGCAATTACTGCTTTAGGATATTTCTTTTTGATTTTTTCGTCAAAATTTTTAGCCCTTGTTTCCATAGAAAATTCATTAAGAATTTTATCTTTAATCTGTCCGGTATCAATTACCGGAGATGGCTCGGATATGTGAGCAATCTTAATATCGTCCGCAAACATGGGCGGATTAATAAAGAAAGTCTGAGTAAATACTAACACACCCATTATCGAAGAAACGATAAATGAGTTCAGAATCTTCTCGCGATTAGCAGCATAAAAGAGTGTATCCATAGTGTCACCTCATCATTTAAAGTAACCGGATACCTTTTTTATTTTAGAGTGGGGCGGGGAATAACACTCATCGGAAACCTGCTTTTACGCCTGTTTGAAAGTGTCATTATAACCATAAAGTTTTTTCAAAAGAGCCAACCATTTAACAGGGACTTCCTACTATTATTGTAACATATTTTTACAAATACTTCAAGTCCTTTTGCTGCAAGGGTTTTACAAAACTAAATAATGACAAATGTACACTTTATCTAGAGTCTGGTGTGTTAAATGTGTTGAAATTTAAGTTAAAACTGTGAACCGGAATATTATATAATGGTCTTTTATACACTCCTATATTCAGCTAATAGAGGAAAATCCTCCATTACAAAAAAAGATAACCGGAGGTAAATGTATTGAATATGCTAACAAAGCAAATGAGTAAATATTTATTGGTAGGGTACGAAAGCTAATATTTTATTTTTTTATTCACCCATCTGTCATTCACAGTTATAGTATTGTATTTTTTTTGTAGTAATATTATTGTATGGAAATTTATGGCATTTTAAGCACAATATTGTTTTATATAACTCTGCCTTTCTTTTATGCAGAAAGATTACTTCATAAAAAATCCGCAGGCTGGAAAGAAAAATTTGGGAATTCAAACCTGCCTTTCAATTCCGATAAAGTTATAATGCTGCACGGAGTATCTGTCGGGGAAGTAATTGCGCTTGAAAACCTTGCAAAAAAAATAAAAGAAACATTTCCTGATTATAAACTTGTTGTCACCACCGGTACTAAAACCGGGCAGGAGATTGCACATAAAAAATATGAAAATATAGCTGATTTTATAACCTATTTCCCTTTTGATATACCTCATTGTGTAAATAAATTTCTTGATAATATAAGACCGTCGATAGTCTTGGTCGCGGAAACTGAACTCTGGCCCACATTTGCATTTAACTGCAAAAAAAGAAGTATTCCAATAGCCGTAATAAATGGCAGAATTTCAGATTCAACCTACAACTCCTATAGACTTGTTAAACCGTTTTTTAAAGAAGTTTTCAAAAATTTCACGGCTGTTTATGCGCAAAGTAAGGAAGATCTTGAAAAATATATCTCAATCGGTATGCCCGCTGATAAAACTGAAGTTATGGGAAATCTTAAATTTGACGTAAAGAAAAAAGATTCAGATATTGAAATAGGGCAGGAAGGTTTCCGTGTAATAATCGCAGGAAGCACCCATAAGGGTGAAGATGAAATAGTCTTAAAAACCTTCCGTAAACTGAAAGTTGAGTTTAAGGATATAAAACTTCTTCTTGCACCGCGCCATCCGAATAGAGTTCCTCAAATACTTCCGCTGCTTGAAACTTCCGGATTTTCTTACGGAAAGCGCTCTGAAAATGATAAATTTACAGATAAGGACATAATAATATTAGATACCCTCGGTGAACTCGGAAAAATGTATTCTATTTGTTATTTTGCTTTTATAGGCGGAAGTTTTAATCATACCGGCGGTCACAACCCGCTGGAAGCAGTTGTATATAATAAACCAGCTATATCAGGTCCGGATGTTCATAATTTTAAAGATATATATTCAATCCTTAGTAAAACAAATGCAGGTAAAGTCGTAAAAACCCCTGAAGAATTTTATATTGCGGCACAAAAACTCCTTTATGATAAAGACTTTTACAAATCAGCCTGCGCAGACTGCGAAACTGTCTTTGAAGCCCAAAAAGGCGCACTTGATTTTGTTATAAACAAATTACAGAAAACGCTGGAATAAAAGTCAAAAGTGAGTTTTTAAAACAAACATTAAGAAATGTAACGAAAAAAGAATATAAAATTAAAGAAAATAAGTTATTGTGCCGATATAGATATCAAGGA
>CALUVR010000032.1 GCA_944324285.1 Candidatus Gastranaerophilales bacterium
AACCCCAAAAACATATAAACTCCTAAATAATAAACACTAAAAGAGACCATTAGGATGCAGAAAACGACCCACTCAGCAATGAGTGGTTTTTTTTATGCTTATTTTTACTATCTTACGCTACTCTCAAAGACTGGCGAATATTGCAACTCTATATTGTATTTTATATTTTAAAATTTATCCCGTGTTTTTCAAAAAGGTTGTTGTAAAATTCCGCGTTTGAATTAATTTTCTCTTTTGTTAAGACCATATTTATTTTCCGGTTGAAAATGGGAGTATTATCCTGCAAACAGCGGTCTATGTATTCTGTAAGCAATTCATTCACTCCTTTTAAATTATCTTCGTTTATAAATTCGGAAGAAATCCGGTCTAATAAGGCTGAAGCCCGCTCCGATAAATCTTTATATATGCGGTTTTCTTTTACTCCTTTTAAAATTAGAGGAACCGGCGCCACATAACCGATATCCGGAGTAAAACCGAATTTAGCGTGGAATTTTATGGCTTCCGGCACTGAATAAAGCGTCATTTTATTCAGATTATTCTTTTTCATCTCTATTAGACTGGCAAGCTTTAGAATTTCTCCTATACCTTTATTTCTCATGTGCTTATCAACTTCAATATATTCTCCGTCAAGAAATTTGTTATACAAATGAATTTTGTAGTCGTGATATCCGAGTTGTTTATTCCCGGCAGATTTAAACACTGTACGGCAGGAACGTTCGGTATCTGTAACAAAGGCTGTCAGAACACCTACTCCGTTTTCAAACTTTGCCGGAAGCCGATCAATATAGTATCTGCCGTTATATTTTTGAAATTGCACTGGCTTAAATAGCTGCGGGGTTTTCGGAGTAAATATATTAAACAAATTAAATTTAATCATACCTTTTTTATAACACTACCGCATAAAAATTTTTGCTATCTTTTCTTAAGAATAATAAGGTTTCTTGTAAAATTTTCCTCCAGCGGCAAGTCATATTCCATAATATCCGTAATTTTCAGGTGTAAATTTTTCAAAATTTCTGCGGCGTCGTTGATTTCTTCGTCGCTTTTTCGCGATTTGTAGGCGATAAAATACCCGTCCCTTTTCAAAAGCGGGGCTGCATATCCTGCGATAACCTTAAGCGGGGCGACAGCACGGGAGGTTATTATATCAAACTTTTCTTTAATATTTTCCGCTCTGTCGCATATCGTGTGAAGGTTTTTTATATCCAATTCTGATTTTATGGTTTCTATCGCATTAATTTTTTTCTTGATGCTGTCGAGGGCATAAACTTCTATCTCAGGATAAGTTATTGCAACCGGAACTGCAGGAAATCCTCCGCCTGTACCGATATCAAGCATGGTTTTAAAATCCTGTCCGTACTTTTCAAAGAAATTTTCTATTGAAAGACTGTCAAAGATATGCTTTTCCCACAAAAACTTTTCATCGTTTTTAGAAATAAGATTTACTTTGGAATTTTGTGCCAAAAATACATTTATATAATCTGCAAAAAAATTTCTATCTTTCATTTTCAATCTCTTGTTTCATACTGTCAAAATTCTGTCCGAGCCGAATTTTCAAATCGTTTAACCTTCTTGCAACAGACTGCTTTAAATCATTATCTGCTTCAGAAATATTATCAGCGAGAAGATAATATTTCAAGGCAGATTTAATATCCTTATGATTCATAAAAAAGTCGCCGTATTCAAGATAGGCGGAGAATTTGTATAAAGAATCGTTCAAACTTTCAGCACTTTGAATTGCATTTTCAAAGTATTTTGCAGCTTTTTCCGGTTCCTTTCTGGAAATAAAACCGGCTATCTTTAGAGAAGAAGAATAAATTCCGCCGTGATTTTTGTTTTGTTCATCTACCTCAAGACTCTTAATATAATATTTCAAAGAAAGTTCATTCATGCCGGTTTCTTCAAAAATAAGAGCCAGGTTTGATAGGGCAGAAGCCAGATGCGGGTTGTTTTTTTCAATTTCCGAACATTTTTTATAATAAATAACGGCATCTTCCGTTTCATCCAGATCATCGCATGAGAGGGCATATTTGAAGTATAAATCAGCAAGAAGACCTTTATCCGTCATCGGTTGAACGCATTCAACAGCTTTTTTGTAGAAGGAGTACGCTTTCAATATATCTTCGCTGTATACAGTTGCAGAAAGCATATAAGCTTTTATTTTTAATTCAGTTGATAAGTTTTGTTCTGACAAAATATCTGAGAGCAAAGATTTAGCTTTATCATGCTTGAATGTGATATAGAAAATATTTGCAATTGAAAGCTGCATTTCTGTAATTTTATCAACATCCCCCGCAGATGTAAAAAACTCAAGCGCCATATCATAATATTTCAGGGCATTGAACCAGTCGGCAATCTTTTCATAACAGAAGGCAAGTTTTGTATAAACAGTCGGAAGAAATGTGTAAAAGTCATCATCATCCTTTTGTAGCAAGGCTCTCTGGTAATATGCTATTGCTTTTTTGTAATTATATTCGTTTTCTTCATTTTTTGCATTATTAATAAGTCCTGAAAGCGAAAGTTTTGTTTCAGCTTCAGTGAGCGTTTTATTGGAATAATCTATGAACTTATTTATTGAATCGGCGATTTCAGTCATAATTTTCTGTTCTTTTTCATCGGACTCAAATATAAATGAGATATTTTTTAGTTTTTCTTCATTTGATTGATGTTCCTCTTTCTTTTCCTGCACTGCGCTAAGCCCTTCTGCAGCATAGCCGACAGAATTCAAAGTTGTATTATTCACCGGATTAATCATAGGTTTTTGCGGGATAAACATACTGTGATATTCAATTTCAGCACGCATAGTCTGTCTGGAGATTAACAAATCCCTCTCAAAAGGCTTTAGCGGAAGCTGTGTGTTATATAAGTCAACGCAGGCACGGTGGAGTTTCACTGAAACCGATTCAGGAATTGAATTTTCAGAAATCGTTTTATAGTAATCCTGCAGATAAATCATGTTTTTATCGCAGCTTAAAATCATGTTATCCAAAAACATCTTAATCTTTTCTTCATTGTACAGATTAAGCGTTTTTAAAAGATTAACGCTTACAGGATGCCGCATTGTTGTGAGAAACCTGAACAGATGCCCGCTCACTGGATCAACAAATGCCAGCGCTTCCCGCAAGATAAAATCATTGTATGAAAGAAAACTTTTGGTATATCCTTTCAAAAAGTCTACTATATTAAGCCTGTTTGCCTTCAAAACGTTCAATGATAATACTGTATAGAAAAAATATCCTCTTGAATACTTATAAAATTCATCGGAAACAGGACCGATAAGCCGTACCCCTTCGGCTCTCAGCATTTTTTCAAATAAACCTTTTTCCAGAGCGAGAATTGATACCTGCTCATAGTGAATCTGTACAAAATCCTCATAATTGAATTTTCTTGCAATCATAATAACTTTTACGTTCGGACGGGTCATAAGATGGAAAAGGAAATCAAGAATTTCGCTTTTATTATCTTTTAAAACAATTTCAAAAGAATTAATTACAACGACAACAGGATTTTCAATAACAGAAAAGTAGGCGTCGATTTTTTGTGTAAAGTTATCAAACTTAGCTTTTGGCTGCTTAATTTTATTCTGTAGCGCAAGGTTTTTAAAATCCTCAAAAAATGAAAGCAGAATGTCATCAAGGATAGTTGTTTCGTAACAGTTATAAGTCAAAACAACAGCGCTTTGCGAAATAAAAGAGAGGGCGTAATTCACAACTCTGGTTTTTCCCGTTCCGAGGAAACCGTTCACAAGCAGGAGCTTATGCTCCGAACATAAAAATTCGTGGATGTTTTCAATTTGATTTAAGTTATTTTCAAGAAGGAATTGATTAATAATGGCATTTTCATTCTTTAAAAGAACTTTCCTATCCGTAATTCCCTCTATAAATGCATCAGCCATATAGTTAATATATACGATTTTACAATATTTTGCAAATTTTTATTTTAAATATTTGCACTTTCAGAATTTTAATAGTAGAATGTGAAATATAGTATATTGAGGGGAAAGGTATGGAATTTTTTAGAAAACACCAGAGATTAATTGTCGGTATAATCGCAGTAACGTTTATTGCGTGGACAGTAGGGTTAATGATGATTCCTCTCGTTATAAAGTAGCTTATGAAAAAGTTTCTGAAAAGATTATCCGTATATATTTTATCCGTTTTAATTTTGACGGCAGGGCTGTCAAATGCTGCATATTGCTCTAATTTAAAAGCAATTAATCAGAGAATGAAAAATACCCAGGAAAAAATAAAAACTCTTAAACTGAAAGAAAATCAGGAAAAAAGTAAGCTGGTTCGAAATCAAAGAAAAAAAGAGCAAAATCAGGCTAATCTGGAAGCATCCAAAAGACAATACTCTGATATAGATTCACGCCTACAATCAATGGAAGCTGAATATAATCAGTCAATCGCAGAATTTAACAAAGTGGATACCCAGATGAAAAACCGGATTAGACAGGTATTTAAGAACCAGCGCCGCGGCATGTTTGAACTTATTTTATCTGCAAAAGATTTAAACGGACTTCTTGATGTAATTTATTTTGAAAGAATTATTATAAAAAATGACTACAAACGTATGATGGCATTACAAATAAAATCTGCTAAGATAGCAAAGATGAAAAAAGATATTGAGGCTCAAAAAAGCTATCTTGCACAGGCAATAAAAGATATCAATTCCCAACAGGTATCCATCCAGCGGGCAATTGCCGAAAATCAGAACATGATAAATAAGCTAAAAACCGACAGACGTGCTTATGAGCGTTCGGAAAGAGAGCTGGCAAGACAATCTGCAAATCTGCAGAGCATGATAAGTAAGAGTTACGGGCATTCAAATGTCAAAGTATCATCAAGCGGTTTTATGAAACCGATAGCAGGCAGAATAACATCGCCTTTCGGCTGGAGGGTGCACCCTATCTTCAAGAGCAGAACCTTCCACTCGGGAGTTGATATAGGCGGTCCGAACATGGGAAGCATACGGGCTTCAAATTCAGGGAAAGTAATATATTCCGGCTGGTACGGCGGGTACGGGAAAGTAGTTATAATAGACCACGGAACCGTAAACGGACACCCGACAACCACACTGTATGCCCACATGTCGGTTACAAAGGTAAGTCCAGGACAGACTGTTTCTAAAGGGCAGGTCATAGGACTTGAAGGCACAACCGGTTACAGCACAGGACCGCACTGCCATTTCGAGGTACGAATTAACGGAAAACCGAATAATCCGTTAAATTATATCTAACATAAGGACAAAATCGTTGAAAAAATACGCTGTTATATCTTTAATAACATTGATGTTTGGTTTACCTGTATTTTCGCAGACCGCGACTCCTGAGGAAAACCAAAAAATCATGAACCAGATGCAGCATTTGCAGGATACTCTTTTCCTTGCACCTGTAATCCCTTTGCCTGAAGTTAATTACGATGTAGAGGTTTCTGAAGAAACAACAGGCATGGAAAGATATACGGCAACGAAAAACGGAACCCCTCTTTTCAAAAAAATGCGTATTAAAATTCAGAATTATTACAGGATTAAAGCGCACGAACAGGAATTAAAAGATAAAAAACGAGAACAGGAAGAATTAAAACGGCTTCAGGAGGAAGAAGAAAAAGAACTTTCCAAAGATTTGAGCATAGAAGAACTGACCGAACGAAATCTGAAAAAGATTTACGGAGAAACAGAAGCCTCTGAGGAAGAAGAAGTAAAACCAGACAAAGAAAAAAGAACTTTTGCTTCATTTTTCAAAAGAAAGCCAAAAGATGAAAACGATACCAAAACTGAACAAATAGAAAAACAGGAAAATGTTCAGCCAGAGTCTGAAAAGAGCAAAGATACTGTAGAATTGACAGGAAATGTTCATACACTGGACGCACCTAAAGAGGCTCAGCTTGACTGCGACAATGTAAAATACTATGAAGAAAAAAACGAAGTTGAAGCGACAGGACATCCCGTATTATATTTTCCTCCGCAGGAAGTTACTCTCAAGGCTGATAAAATTGTCTATAACACCGTTTCAAATATAATAAAAGCTTACGGAAACGTAGAGATTATAAAACAGGGCGAATCCATATTCGGTGATTACATTCAAATAAATATGAACGAAGAAACAACTCTTCTCACAAATATGACCGCCCAGAGAATGAATTTGCGTATAAAAGCCAAAAATGCCCAGACTGTTGATAATAAAATTATCCTGGAAGATGGAGATATGCAGGCTGCACATTCTTATGTTGCGAGATTTAAGACAAGAATACTCGGGACAAACCTTAACGCCATGATAATTGACGAAGATGACCGCTCAAAACTTGATCCATCCGGCAAAGCAAAAGTAGAATTAGATGCGCAGGAAATAGACGTTGACGCCCAGAAAGACCATAATATTATAACAGTCAAAGGCGGCGATTTAAGTTATAATGACAGACATCTTCTGGATTTTAAATCTTTAAAAATATATGCTGATAAAAAAGGAGATTATTTTGAGGCAAATTATCCTGAATTCGGAACCCGTTCAAGAATTGGCGCCTTCTTAGGACCCGGGTTTGTATTCAAAACACCGTTTTCATCAGTTGTTAAAGTTATACCGTTTGTAAATTACCGTAGCGGTTTCGGAATCGGCGGTGCCGTTAAATACAGAAGTGCCACAAATTATACGGAATTAATGTACGGCTCCGCGGAAGATGTATTTGTTGCACGAGGCAAGCAGCAGCTTGACGATAAACTCTATATCCAATACGGTGTTAATTCCTATATAGACGACTGGTTTTTAGGAAACCGTATGGCAAACTACGGGGTTGAATTAGTTTATAATGACGGAAAACGTTATAAAAATTTCCTTGCGCCTAAAAGAGATTTGACTTTTAGAAACAGATTTACAGCAGGTTATATGGAAGATAATGATACAGCCCGCTATGATTCAAAAAACATGACCTCCACAGGCATGGGAACTACAAGATTCCGCTATATGGCGGATATTGGACAGAATATCTGGAAATATGAAAATAAGGAAGAATTAAAGATGGTATCTCTGGATTTGGCAATGCAAGGCAGCGTTGCGTTATATGGTACCGGAGATACACAGGTTATCGGCAGAATCGGTCCCAGGTTGCACACCCAGTATAAATACTGGATGCAGGATATAGGGTATTTTGCATCAGCATATCAGGATGATTCCCCGATGCAGATGTTTGACGCATACAGATACGGTCATTCAAACCTCTATTTAAGAGAAGCATTAAGGGTTTGTAAATATTTAACAATTGCCTACGCGACCTCCATAAACCTCACAAACGATGCACCTAACGGTAAACAGTGGCAGGAAAACGCGTTTATTCTTGCGATAGGTCCTGATGACTTTAAAATAAGTTTGGGTTATGATTTTATGCGTCAGAATACATACTTTGGCGTAAACGTTGCAATTGATACGAAAAACAGCCAGTTAAACTTTGACAAAATGGTAATTAAAAATCCAGACAGGCTTGCGAGCACCAAAAAGGATATAAAAGAAATTACATTTGAAGAGCAAAAACCGCAGGAAAAAGTAAAACGGACTTATGCGGAAGTAATAGACATTGAGGATCCTAGCAAGGAACAGTTATAATGACTCTGAATAATTTAAAAAAGGAATTAATAGAATACGGGAAATTATGCGGCGTAAAAAATTTTACACCCGGAGTTTCCGGTAATATGTCTGCGCGTTTTGAAGATAAAATCCTGATAACGGCATCAGGGACTGCTAACGGATATTTATCGGAAAATGATTTTTCGCTGATAGACTACGAAGGAAACGTTGTGGGAGAAAACCCTAAAGCCTCAAGTGAAAAGCTTTTGCACTGTGAGTTTTATAAAATGAGAGAAGATATCAATTATATAATTCATGTACATTCTCCTTATTTAAGCACATTTGCGGCATGTAATAAAGCTTTGGATGAAGCTTACATGGCTGAAAACGTATTTTATTTCGGTCGAATTCCTATCGCAGAATACGGACTGCCGTCTTCAAGAGATTTGGTAGAAAAGACCTCTAAATATTTTAAAGACTACAGTGCAGTACTTATGGCAAATCACGGCTTTATAGTCGGCGATAAGACGTTAAAAGACGCGTATTTAAAACTTGAACTTGCGGAATCTTACGCACAGGTTGTATTAAACAGCAGGCTCTTGGGCGGAGCCAGAATGCTTAATGAAAAGCAGATTGAAGAAATACTAGCCCTAAAAGGATAAATATTACACACAAAAAAAAGAGGAATATAAAAGTGTCATTAATGTTGGAAAACAAACAGGGATTAATAGCAGGCGACGGAACCTTACCGGTAAAAATGGCTCAATACGCCAAAGAAAACGGTTTTGAGGTTATTTGTATATCGTTTTCAAAAGATAATCTTGCGCAATTGAAAAAATATTGCGCGAAGGTATATTCCTGCCACCCGGGGGAAATCAATAAGATTGAAGGAATATTAAAAGATGAACAGATAAAACAGCTTACATTCCTTGGAAAAGTAAACAAGAGTGTACTCTTACAGCTTTATAAGTTTGATTCAAGAGCTATTGAAATTCTAAAAACAGTTGAAAGACTAAATGATGATGAAGTAATGCTTTTAATTGTAAAAGAGATGGAAAAAGCAGGGATTACTGTTCTTGACCAGACGATTTTTATCAAAAACCTTATGATACCGGCAGGAGTCTTAGGTAAACATAAACCAACAAAAGAACAGATGGAAGATGTAAATTACGGTTTCTGGCTTGCGAAAGAAATGGGTAAAGTAGATGTCGGTCAATCTGTTGTAATAAAAGATAAAATGATTATGGCAGTTGAAGCTATTGAAGGAACCGACAAATGCATCAAACGCGGTGCTAAACTTGCAAAGAAAAATGCATGTGTAGTAAAGGTTTCAAAGCCAAAACAGGACAAACGATTTGACATTCCAACAGTCGGTTTGAGAACACTTCACACGATGAAAAGATATAAAGCTAATCTGCTTGCTGTTGAAGCGAACGAAACAATTATAGTGGATCAAGAAAAAGTAATAAAATACGCGGATGATAATCATATAGTATTAATGGCAGTAAGTTTATGACGAAAGTATTCATTGTAACCGGCGACTATTCAGGCGACATCCATGCCGGAAAAGTTGCGGAAGAATTGAAAAGATTAAACCCTGATATTGAAATCGAGGGTGTCGGCGGCGAAAACCTGAAAAATGCAGGAGTTAAATTGTTTGCAACCCAGCAGAAAATGGGCGCAGTCGGGATTTCGCCGAAAATAATTATAGATCACCTGACACTCGGGAAAAAAGTTGTTGATTACATAACAAAAGAATATAAACCTGATTTGGTTTTACTTATTGACTATGGTGCATTTAATCTCAACATTTCAAAATTTTTAAAAAAAGCGGGTATAAAGATTTTATATTATATTCCGCCGCAGGTTTGGGCAAGCAGACCCTGGAGAATTAACGTTATCAAAAAAAATATAGATGAAGTTTTATGTATTTTCCCGTTTGAGAAAAAACTATATGAAGATAACGGAATAAAAACGCACTACTGCGGGCACCCGCTTGTATCGCAGCTTCCTGAAAAAGCTGATAGAAAAGATTTTTTTGAAAAACACGGCTTTGATACAAATAAAAAACTCGTTTCAATATTTCCCGGCTCAAGGGTTTTTGAATTAAAACAGCTTATGGGAGTGTTTATAAAATCAGCAAAACTTTTGCAGAAAAAGCATCCAGAACTTCAATTCTGCATATCACATGCACCGAATTTATCGGATGATGTTTATAATAAATATTTAAAAGATACGGATTTTAAGGTAATAAAAGGTGAAAATCAGGCGCTTTTAAGTGTTTCGGATGCGCTTATACTGGCGTCGGGAACAGTTGCCCTTGAGGCGGCATTATACACTACTCCTATGATTATTGCCTATAGAGGTCCGTGGATTTTCTATTTTATCTATCTAGCGGTAAGGTGTATTAAGATGATTAGTTTACCGAATATTATAAGCGGTAAACTAATAGTGCCGGAACTTATTATGCAAAACGTTAATCCTGATTGTATTACTTATCACGTAGAAAAAATCTTATACGATACGGAATACCGTACCGAGTATATAAAAGAACTTAGCGGAGTGAAAAAACTGCTTTCCGATAAGATTTCCTCAAAAGAAGCTGCTATAGAGATTTCAAATACCCTTAATTCTTAATAAATCTTTATAAATTAAGCAAAAAATCTTGTATATTTGCGTTTATATAGATGTAGCAGGTTTTTATCTATGGTTAATCAGGTAGGCAGTATAACACAACAGCAATCTCCGTTTAATAACTTTACGCAATATCGTAAAGATAAAAACTTTTTTGTTCCACAAAAATATTTAGCAAAAGTAGAAGAGGAAAAGAGCCACAAAGTGGTTATAACCCTAGGTGCAAGTGCGCTTGTTTTAGGGTTTGGAATTCTGCTATTGATGAGAGGGCCGAAAGGGACAAATAAATTCCTGTCTAAAATAAAAGATCTGTTAGAGAAAAAGATTGCACAGACAAAAAGTTCAAAAACCGGTACTGCTGTTAACCAGTTTTATCTTTCTTCCCTGAATAAAGTTAATTCATTTATTGAAAAGTGCGAGAGTATCAATAATTTTACTTCAATAAAGGATGCCGTATGTAAAAAGATTATGTTCAAAAAGAACTGGTCAAAAAATATGTACCAAAAAATAACGAATTTATTTGAAAGAACGAGCCGGGAAACGGTTGTTACTTCGTGGGCAAACACAAAGCACAGACTGGATAAAACTTTCAAATCGCTTGATAAACTTGATGATAAAATTTTGCTTGAAAACGGCGCAAAAGATATCACAATAAACGGGGTTACGAAAAAAGGCAGCGAGTGGGTAAAAATTCTTAAATCAAACAAAAAAGAGATCGCCAAAATTCTTGAAGATAATACGAATAAGGCTAAATCAAACGTGCGTTATAAAAGAATAAAAACCTCTACACAGCATCTTGATGACGTAACAATAGAAATTTTTAAGGACGTAAGAAATAAAGATTTATACCAGACCTTTGCGGCGGACAGGGTAATTCTGAAAGATAAAGCTGCTCTTTATGATGAAATGAATCTTTTCCGACAAGCAATAAGCTTCAATAGAGAAGATAAGCTTGATATGGCACGAAATATATTGAAAAAAATAGAAGGGTTTACAGTTACAAACGACTATGACCTGCTTAAAAAATTCAATACACTGAAAACAAATCTTAAAAATGGTGTGCCGGATAAAGAACTTATGCAGAATATTGACGATTTGCGGGAAGCTCTGAAAAAAGGTAATGCAAAAATTGACGCGCAGAATTATGTCTTTGAAAGACTCGATAAGGTGAAAGAACTTATAGCAACGGATAAAACCGGCAAAATGGAAGAGTTGCTTGCCATTTATAAACAATTGATACCTGAAAATTATGCAAAAATCGAAAAACAGACAGCAAATGCCGTAAAAGCAATAGACAAATCAATAAACATAGAAGCCGAACAGTTCTACGACAAAGTAAGGGATTTACAGATAGGTTCAGCCCCGACAGATGCTCTGTCAATCCTAGGTTCTGCGGCAATGATAGGCGTCGGGCTTGCAAAAGCAAAAGATAATGACGAAAGGATTTCCGTAACCCTCAAAGCAGGTATTCCTGTAATCGGTGCTGTTGCAACCTCTCTATACTGTACAGCAAGACTTGTATCTGGCGGAAAAGCAATGGGCGTTGGTCTTGTATCCGGCTGGATTTTAAACAGAATTGGCGAAGCCGCTGATAAATTCCGTAAAAAATTAACCCAAAAACCTGCTGAATCTGGTACAAATGCACTATAGGAACGATTTCTTTTTCTGTTATAATCAGTCTGAAAGGATTACACCATGACCGGACTTGAAGCAATTGATGAAATCAGACATAAACTTGAAGAAAAAGAAATAAATACGCTCAGTGAATTTGCCACTAAAAGCCGCTATTCAAAAGGCAGAAAAGAACCTGAAGAAGAATGCAATATAAGAACGTGTTTTCAGCGCGACCGTGACAGAATTGTACATTCAAAAGCCTTTCGCCGTCTGAAACATAAAACACAGGTTTTTCTTTCACCGTTTGACGATCATTTCAGAACGCGGCTGACGCATACGCTTGAAGTTTCGCAAATTGCGCGTACAATTGCCCGCGCACTCGATTTAAACGAAGACTTAACCGAAGCCATTGCACTCGGGCATGATTTAGGGCATACACCTTTCGGACATTGCGGGGAAGGTGTCTTAAACGAACTTGTAAAAGGCGGATTTCATCATAATATACAAAGTGTAAGGGTTGTGGAAGTTCTGGAACATCTGAACCTTTGCCGCGAAACAATTGACGGAATTTTAACCCACACATGGGGCTACACTCCGCACACTCCGGAAGCCCAGACTGTTCAATTAGCAGATAAAATTGCCTATATCAACCATGATATAGAAGATTCCATAAGAGCCGGAATTATTGTGGAAAACGACCTGCCTAAAGACTGTATAGAATACTTTTCTTCACACCAAAGCGAGCGCTTAAATAAAATGATTATGGAGATAATCAAAAATTCCTATGGGAAGCCGACTGTTTCAATGAGTGAAGAAGGCTGGCACTATACAACAAAATTGCGTGAGTGGATGTTTGATAACGTATATATAGATTCACCTGCAAAACTTGAAGAGAAAAAAGCCCGCCGAGTAATAAAAGAACTTTTCCTTCTTTATACAGAAATGCTGAAACCAATCTGTGAAGAAAGCAGGATTGAGCGGATTGTCACGGATTACATCTCAGGCATGACAGACCGTTACGCAATCGAAAAATTCAAAGAGCACTTTATCCCGATAGGAATTCAGCGAGGCGCCAAAGACGAATACCTGTTTAAACTTGCAAATGCATATAAAGGGTAAGAGACGCAATTCAGTCTTTAAAAAGTGAATGGTGAGTAGTGAGTGGTTCAATATAAAGTAGTTTAAAAGATGAAAGGATGAACAGTTGAAAAGTTCACTTATTTCCTCTCCCCTTGAGGGAGAGGGTGGCACGAAGTGCCGGGTGAGGGGTGACAAAAAATGGATGATGGAGAACGTGTCATTGCGAGGCGTTAGCCGAAGCAATCCAGCCTTTTTTAAGTGAATAGTGAATGGTGAGTAGTGAATGGTTCAACAATAATTAGTCCCTTCACACTTCACTCATTACTCTTCATATTCCAAAAGCCGGATTCTTTCGGGCTGCGCCCTCAGAATGCTTAGAAATTCGGGGGCGGGAAAAAGGGTGAAATGTGAGATGTTTTGTCCTTAACTTCTTGCGCTACCGCAAAAAATGATTTATAATTAACGTATGGAACGAAATACTGTAAAATTACAAGGTTTTAATGTAGATACTTTCACATTTGACCAGGCATTAAACTTTATTGAAAAGGGACAGGTTGTCACAATTAACCCCGAAATGATTCAAACAGCCTCTAAAAATCCTGAATTTGCAGGGATTATCAATAACGCTGAACTCGTTATCCCTGACGGAATAGGCGTTGAAATAGGTTTAAAAATTCTGGGCAATAATGTTCACCGTATTGCGGGCATTGAATTCGGCAGGAAACTTATTGATAAATTCGCAGGACAGCCGACAGCCTTTATCGGTGCAAAACCTGAGATTATCGAAAAAGCAGTGGAAAATCTTAAAAAAGAGGTGCCTAACCTCAATGCCGTTTACATACAGGACGGCTACTTCAAAGATGATGAAAACGTGTTATCGGAGTTACAAAAATCAAACCCGAAGCTTGCCCTCATCGCGCTTGGTTCTCCTAAACAGGAAATATTTATTGCAAAAGCTAAAAAACTTTTACCGGAAACAGTTTTTATAGGACTCGGCGGAAGTTTTGACGTATGGTCGGGGGTTGTTGAAAGAGCACCGGAAATTTATCAGAAAATGGGGCTTGAATGGCTCTATAGAACTATTAAAGAGCCTAAAAGGTTTAAGAGAATTTTCCCGACACTGCCTTTATTTGTGTTAAAAGTTTTAAAAGAAAGAGTAAGCGGAGTTTAATAAATGTTAGATAATACAGAAATAAGAAAAATTGAAGAACTTTGTAAAGAAAACCGTCGTAATATCATAAAAATGGTTCATAATGCGCAATCCGGGCACCCGGGCGGCTCACTTTCCGCAACGGAAATTATGACTGTACTATTCCACAAATGCATGCAGACAGCGCCAAAGTGGAAAAATGACCCGAATTACGAAAAACGCGACAGATTTGTATTATCAAAAGGGCATGCTTCGCCGATTTACTATTCTGTTTTATCACAGCTTGGATATTTCCCGAAAAAAGATTTGATGACGTTCAGAATATTCGGAACTCTTTTACAGGGACACCCGGCTCCTTTCTGCCCGGGAGTTGAAGTCGCTACAGGTTCTCTCGGGCAAGGGTTATCTATCTCATGCGGAATTGCGCTTGCTCTCAAATTAGACAAAAATCCTGCACATGTTTTTGTACTTATGGGGGACGGCGAATTGCAGGAAGGAAGCGTCTGGGAAGGGTTTATGAACGCACCTTGCCGCAAACTTGACAACTTAATCGCAATCATTGACCGCAACAGACTTCAAATTGACGGCTGCACGGAAAATATTAAAGCACTCGACCCGCTTGATGAAAAATTAAAAGCATTTAACTGGAATGTTATAGAAATTGACGGACACGATATAAATGCAATTTATGACGCCATAGAAGCCGCTAAAAAAGCTGATAAACCGACTGCCATTATTGCCGATACAGTAAAAGGCAAAGGTGTAAGCTTTATGGAAAACAATGCAGGCTGGCACGGCAAAGCTACAAATCAGGAAGAATTTGAAAAAGCAATGAAAGAGTTGGAATAATGATATTTGATAGACTTGAAAATTTAAGAAAATATGATGTTGTTTCGGATAGGATTCTGGAATTTTTATTTAATCTTGATGAAAATAAGCCGCTAGGGAAATATCCGCTTGATGACGGGGCTTACGCCAATATAGAAGAATACGAAACAAAATTTCCTGAAAATTGCTACTTTGAGGCACACAAAAAATATATAGATATCCAGCTTCTTATAAAAGGGGAAGAAAGACTTGATTTTACAAACATTGAAGGTCTGACAGAACGCGAAGACTATGACGACGAGCGGGATATTGTTTTTTATACTGATAAAAAAGAATCTGGAAGCGTAAAACTCGGAAAAGATTATTTTGCCCTGCTTTTCCCGCAGGATGCCCACAGACCTCAAATGAATTCAGGCTCAGAACCTCAAGAAGTTAAAAAAGTTGTCGTAAAAATCCCTGTGGAGTAACTATGATTGATACAATAATATTCGACCTTGACGGCACTCTTTTAAACACGCTTGAAGATTTAAAAGACAGTACAAATTATGCTTTGAAAAAATTCGGCTACCCTGAAAGAACTCTGGATGAGGTTAGACGGTTTGTCGGAAACGGAGTCAGAAAACTAATAGAAAGAGCAATTCCGGCCGGAAAAGAAAATCCTGATTGCGAAGCATGCCTTGAAACTTTTAAAAAGCATTACGAACAAAACATGTACAATAAAACCGCACCCTATGACGGGATTCTTGATATGTTGAAAGAATTACGGACTAAAGGAATAAAAACAGCGGTTGTATCAAATAAATTCGACTTAGCGGTAAAAGAACTCTGCAGAAAATACTTTGGAGATTTGATAGAAATCGCAATAGGAGAATCTGAAAATGTCCGTAAAAAACCGGCTCCGGATAGTGTCTTGAGAGCAATAAGGGAACTTGGTTCCAACAAAGAAAATTGTATATATTCAGGGGATTCCGATGTGGATGTTCATACAGCGAAAAATACCGGAATAGATTGTATTGGTGTCACCTGGGGCTTCCGCGACAGAGAACTTCTGGAAGAAGAGGGTGCAAAATATATTATAGATAAGCCTTCTGAATACATAGAGATAATTAATAAAATAAACTCTTGTAATTAAACTATTTTGGATTTAGAATAGAGATATCGGGACGCCCGAGAGGGCGGAGCGAGACAAACATCAAATGGAACATTTGACAATTGAATAAAAGTGTTGAGTAATAATCGCAGACGTGTGATACGTTATTGTATGTTTGCTGTAAATTTAGTTGAGATAAACTGATTCAGTTAACAGGACATTCATTACGAAATGCGATTCCGCATAGCTTGAAAAACCAGATTTCAGCGTCCGCTTTAATCAGTTTTTCTAAGCTTCCGGAATGACGGAGAGTCTTTAACGTCAATGATGTAGATATTATTACAGAAAGGACGCCGAGTTTGTAGCGTCATTGCGGGCTACGACCCGCAATCGCAGAACCTTCACAGGTTAAGATTATTATGAAACCTTTTATCGGAATGTAGCAAGGACTCCAAATTTGATTGAGTATCAAATTTGGATGGGCTTAGGTAGCGTCGCTACCAAGCAAGCTACAATAACAATTAAATATTTTCTTTTTTATCGGAATGTAGCACTCTGCCGAGAGAAACAATCCGGTGAATTGTTTCTCGAGAGGTGGTAGCGCACCTTTTTCAAATGGAACATTTGAAAAATTAAATAAACTTTTTTTATCGGAATGTAGCGCAGCTTGGTAGCGCACCGTGTTCGGGTCGCGGGGGTCGCAGGTTCAAATCCTGTCATTCCGATTTTTGTATTTGCGCAATAGCAGAGGTTTTCAAGGGGTTAGCTTTGCATCATGTTCAAATCATGTTCAAATATATTCAATATAATCCATTATTTTCTAAACTCCCCCTTTAGAAGAGGGGTAAAACCACATCCCCTCTTCCTCTGATAGAGGGCGTAAAAAGAGTTGGTGAGGTGGTGAAAGACATTACCCTCGTTATAAAGGGTGGATTGTTAACATTTCATTGGGTAAGGTTTTATTATTTTATTGTCCTCCCTTGAGACTCTGCCGAACAGAAGGTGACTAAATGTCACGTTTTGTGAGAGGTAACGAAATCTTTGATTTCGAGGAGGGGTAAAAAATTTCCTTGAAAAAGTAGGGGATAAGGTTTACCCCCTTGAAAAGAGGGGCAGGGTGGATTAAGAACCCATTGAACGCAGAGAGTGATTGTAAGCATTTATAAACAAATTACAGAAAACGCTGGAATAAAAGT
>CALUVR010000033.1 GCA_944324285.1 Candidatus Gastranaerophilales bacterium
GCTCCTGCGCGGGTTCGCTTCCGCCGTCACGCCTATTCGACTCCTAGGCGCTCCGCTTCCGCTTTGTTTGTGTCCGCCGAATCCTCAAGGTTTCAAGGCTCCGGCGCACGCTTCACCCATTCCTTATCGGTCTTGGCTTGCGCTTTCTTTAACTTTTTTCAAAAGGTTTTACCTTTCGTTACATCGGATATTATTTAGATATCCTCTGGATATATTTAATATAACTCGTTTCTTTTTCTTTTTAAAGCCCCCTCCCCTCTTTTCCTTCTTCTAAACCCCTGCTGCACGCCCTGTTTCCAATACTTTTCAACTTTGTAAAAATTTGTAAAGGTGATGTCAAGAGGTTAATAAATGTTAACAATTCATCGCGGGGGTCGTAAGAGGGGAATCCCCCCTGCCCCCCTCTTTACAAGGGGGGGTAAACTAATCCCTTGCCCGTTAGGAGGGGGGCTTTTAGCTCCCTCGCCCGTTTTTATCCCCCTGCCAGAGCCATGTGGAAGAGGGGATAGAATTTGTAAAGAGGCGATTTTTTTTGGCTTTGCGAGGAGCGATGCGGCGAAGAAATCCTGCTTTTACCTTCCTTTGTAAGGGAGGTGGCGCGTCAGCGCCGGAGGGTTTCCCTCTTTTACCCCTCACCCCTACCCTCTCCCTCAAGGGGAGAGGGAGTTAAAACTTCCCACCTGTAAAGGTGGATTTCTTTTCGTACAGCCCCTCATCCTAGTTCCTCTCTCCTAAGAGGAGAGGTACAGGATACAAAAATGAATAAAAATCCCCCCCCTTTTCAAAGGGGGGTAAAACCCTTCTGCCAGAACCAAGTGGGAGAAGGGGATAGAATTTGTAAAGAGGCGATTTTTTGGGCTTTGCTAGGAGCGGTGCGGCGAAGAAATCCTGCTTTTACCTCCCTTTGTAAGGGAGGTGGCGCGTCAGCGCCGGAGGGTTTTCTTCTTTTACCCCTCACCCCTGCCCTCTCCCTCAAGGGGAGAGGGAGTTAAAACTTCCCACCTGTAAAGGAAGAGTTCTTTTCGTACAGCCACTCATCCTAGTTCCTCTCTCCTAAGAGGAGAGGGGTAGGATACAAAAATGAATAAAAATCCCCCTTAATCCCCCTTTTCAAGGGGGGGGTAAACTAATCCCCTGCCCGTTAGGAGGGGGGGCTTTTTAGCTCCCTTGCCCGCTTTTATCCCCCCCCCTTTTCAAGGGGGGGGGACTAATTCCCTCTCACTCTGGAAAAGGGTGCACAAAGGACAGGTGATGGTAAAAGGTGCGGAGATGATAAATGAGGTATTGTTTTTTCTTCTTATTATTAATATTTGTAACGGTTAGGATATACTTTTAGCAATTATTATTTTTATGAGTTATAAATATCATATAACCAAATATTTGTTACCCCGAATTTACTAAAATTTAAAAGGAGAAATTATGAACAACACTATCAATGCAGTTTCTTTCACCGGAAATATGGCTAGAGCTTACTTACAGAAAAAAGCGTCTGAACAAGCTAAAATTGCTGCTGAAAAAACTAAAGAAGCTGCCCGTTTACTTATCAATAACAATCAAAAAGCTTCTAAGTCCCGTCAATATGTCGGAATTGGCGCTTACTTCGGTAATGTGCCAACAGCTCAAAGAGCTATCGGCGCTGATAAAACTTTAGAATCTATTACTGCCAGCAAATCTCTCGTTCCTAATTTTATATCTAAATCTACTGAATCTGTTGAACCAAACTTTCACTTTTTCGGTTAATCTATAATATTGTTTTTATTGCATTTGAAATGTACCTGACTAAATCCTGAGCCATTACTCCGTATTCGGTCAGGTCATTTTTTGCTAAATCTCCGCTTACACCGTGTAAATAAACTCCCAATTTTGCCGCATTATACGGCTCACACTTCTGCGCCAAAAGTCCCGCTATCATGCCTGCAAGCACATCCCCGCTACCCGCCTTTGCCATTGCACTGTTGCCGCTATTATTCGTATAAATTTCCTTATCTTTTGAGCATACAACGGTTCTGTGTGACTTTAAGACAGTTACACAGTTGTACTTTTGGGAAATTTCTTTCGCTGAAGCTTCCATATTATTTAGAATTTCATCAAGTCCTACAGAAAGAAGTCTGGATGCCTCTTTCGGATGCGGTGTTAATATAACATTTTCTGGCAGCTTCGTATCCTGCTTCATTGATAACAAATTTAACCCGTCAGCATCTATTACCGTCGGAATTTGACGACAGCTTGAAAAAGTTCTCTCAAAAATTTCTTCAGCTTCACCTGACAAGGAAAGCCCGCAGCCAACTAAAAGGACATCCGCTCTCTCTAATTGATTTTCTAAATCGTTTAATGGCACGAATACAATATTTTGAGTCTGTGCTGCTGCTGCGTTTATTACACGCTCCGTTGAACATAAAAATACATACCCACAGCCAATTTTCAAAGCTGACAACGACGATAATACAGCCGCCCCAGGCATATAATCAGAACCTGATACATTTAACACTCTGCCAAATGTTCCCTTATGCGAGTTTTGCACCCGCTCAGGCATTTTAAAG
Organism: Candidatus Gastranaerophilales bacterium; assembly: GCA_944324285.1. Lineage (GTDB taxonomy): Bacteria > Cyanobacteriota > Vampirovibrionia > Gastranaerophilales > Gastranaerophilaceae > Scatousia. The sequence goes on from CALUVR010000033.1 coordinate 2,541, forward strand.
TCCATTTTGTCTTATCACCTCATACGCTACTATCGCAACCGAATTTGACAAATTTAAACTCCTCTGACCCTCTTTCATCGGTATTGTTAAGGCGTTTTTATCCTTGACGTAAACCTCAGGCAGCCCCCTCGTCTCCGGTCCGAATACTATGAAATCCCCGTCCTGAAATTGTACATCTGTGTATAAACGCTTCGTCTTTGTCGTCAGATAATAAAAATTAGCACCCTTATTCGACTCTAACAATTCGTCCATCGAGTCAATCTTATGCAAATCTACACTGTCCCAGTAGTCTAACCCTGCACGTTTTGTGTATTTACTGGAGAGCGAAAAACCTAATTTTCCAACCAGATATAATGAAGCACCGGTGCAGGCGCAAAGTCTTGCAATATTTCCCGTATTTTGCGGAATTTCTGGTTCATAAAGCACTATATTCAGCTTTGCCATTTTTATTCTTAATCCTTTTTATCAAACAGCTTTCCGCTTTCCCATACAACAGGGATTGCTCTTACCACACAAAAGATAATCGCAATATACGCAAGAATTACAGCAATAAAATACACAACTCGTCTGATTTCAACATACGGAGGTAATAACGCAGCAATGAGAAGAACAAATGCCGCAACCTTCGCAACAGCATAACTTATTCGCATAAATTTTGAAGAACAGATGAATTTTCCCCACGCCGTTGACTGCATAGATTTTTCACCGAATGCCGTCATTCCTTTTGAAAGCGCAACGCTTCTAATGCTATCGGTTACAAATGCACGCGTAATACATACTATCGGGAACCACGCAGGAAGCATTCCCAATACCGCAAACACTATCCAATAAGACGCTTCTACAATTCTATCTCCCATTATATCAAGCACTGACCCGAGTTCTGAAGATTGATTATACTTTCTTGCTATATATCCGTCAACGCCATCCATTATAAACGCTATAATCGTTAAAACAAGGGAAATTACGTATGCAGTCAAGCTGTGCGTAAACAATAGCCATATTGCCACAAATGCTACAAAAACCCGGCTTATTGATACTATATTTGCTGTATTATTTTTTATATCCATTTATAACAAACCTCTCTTCTACTTTTTCTTAGTTCTTGATAATGCAAAATTTACTTCATCCAGTTTTTTTCTTCTGTCCCCGAGCATTATTTTTTCAGCCTGTTCGAGAATTGCGGTCACCATAAAACCGTTATCTCCGTCCGAACGGGCTTTTTTACCGGTTTCACAGCAACTGATAAAATGCTGGCACTCAAGTTTCAGCGGTTCTATTTCTAAATAATCAAGCGTAATATTCTGCAGAGTATCTTTCTTGTAATTATCGTAAATAACGAGTTTATCCTCCTGAACCGTGTCATCCAGAATTGCTGTCGCTTTTGTACCTCTCACAAGGAGCTGTACATGTTTCCTCGGTGTAATCCAGCTATCTGAAATCTGCCCGACCATTCCTCCGTCAAATTCTATTGTAATATGGGTTATATCCATAATGTCATTCTGCTCGGAAGAACATCCGACCGCAGATATTACCCTAACAGGATCTTTCCCCGTTACATAACTCATCATGGATACATCATGCGGCGCCAAATCCCACATCACGCTCCTGTCGTTTTTGAAGAAATTGACATTCAATCTGTCGCTCTGCGCATATATAATATCACCGAGAATTCCTTCTTCAATAAGCATTTTTAATCTGTTTACCGCAGGATGATAAAGAAGCAAATGCCCGACCATAAGAACAAGTCCTTTTTGATGCGCAAGTTCCGTTAAATCCTTTGCTTCCTGCGCTACTGTCGAAATCGGTTTTTCGACATAGACATTTTTACCTGCCTCAAGCATAGCCTTAACAACTTTATAATGTGTATGACTCGGGGTAACAACAGCCACAGCAGTAATTTCAGGATTATTAATTATTTCATTAAAATCCTTTGTCGTTTTGACTCCGGGATACTGCGCCCTTACTTTTTCCAAATTCCCTTCGTCCAAATCGCAGACTATCTCCAGAACATTTAAGTTATAAAAATTCCTTACAATATTTCTTCCCCACACTCCGCAGCCGATTACCGCTATCTTTTGATGTTTCATCTTTATCCCTAACCTTTTATTATATACTACTCTACAACTATAATACGTTTAAAAATTTATTTTGTAAACGCTTTATTATCTATCCGCGCTGGGTTTCTACGCGTAACTTATGCATATCCTCACAGCGCTCAAAGAAAAGCTCCTTGTCCTCAGGAGGATAACAAGCCGCCAATTTTTCAAGCAATTCACGCGGAAATTCCGAATACTGTGCCATATAATCAAGTATCTGATCATCCAGCCGCACAAGATTTTTATAATTCTTATAAAATATAGATTTACATTCCTGCAAAGCCTTATCAGGATTTTCATAAGCTCTTTCTCCGAGTTTATATGTTGTATAATTACCGTCAAAATAAATGCCGTTATATTTTTTCAGCATAAGACGAATTATCATATCATACTCAGATAAAATCTTAAATTTTTCATCAAAATAGCCTTCTTTTTCAAGCACCGCACGTTTAAACACCATTCCCTGTCTTGCGCATGGCATTACCTGGAAAGCATTATGCATTGCCGGCTGAAAAAGAAATACAAAACCCTCCGGATGTCTGCAATATGCAGGAGAAAATGTAAAATCCGCATTATTTGCTTCCATAAGGTTAACAACATCCTGAATAGCCGTAACATCATGGAAAAAGTCATCCACACTCAAAAAACAAATATATTTTCCCTTTGCGCGCATAACCCCCTTATTATACGCCTGAACTTTACTTGTATCTCTTTCAGAATAAAAATTAATATACCCTTTAGATTTATACTCTTTCAAAAGAACATCCGTTTCATCAGTGGATGCACCATCTATTACAATATGCTCAATCTCCGGATATGTCTGCTTATCAAGCAGATTAATCTGCAAATAAAAATCATCTGTCTGATCTTTATCAATAATATTTTTAGTCGTGGTTATTATGGTAAACTTCGGATCCATATCATTCTCCTTAAATTTAAGTATAACACGCAATAAAGAGTTCGCATAATTGTAACAACATGTAAATTTCTTTCGAAAAAAACAACAAAAATTTTTATTATGAGTTAACCTGTATACAGGTTTATTAGGAGTTTACATTAATTCAGGAGGCTGATATGCAAGAATCATCCCTCACTATAAATCCTGCTGTCGCTAAAATTGCCACTGGCGGCGCTATTGGTATGTGCGTAGGCTATATTGCAGCGCCGGAACGGTATTCTCTGAAAAAATTACTCACTCTGGATAAAGATACTTTTTCCAAACTCTTTCCAACCAAAAAAATGAGTAAAGATGAATTAGACGCTCTTGAAAAAATAAAAACCGCGTCTAAAGAATTTTTTACATCTGGTAAACCTGAACAAGAAAATGTAAAAAAAGCCGCTAAAGAATGGTATAAAAAATTTAAAGCTGTTCCGATAGATGAAACTCTTGCCCAAAATGTCATTAATAAAAAACTGTTTCTGCATAAAGTTGCTGAAGATAACAATATTATACTTATCCGAAAATACTACACCCTTGCGAGAGAGCTTTTACTTGAAGATTTAGATAACAAATTTATGCATGAATACTACAACAAAATGAAAAAACAGTTACGAATTGCTACAGACAACCTAAAAGAACCAATAGAAGAATACAAGAAGGTAGTAAGAGAAGCTTACAGACAAAGGGTTAAAAACCTAAAACTTCTCCCGAATCGCGGTGTAGATGTAAAACAATCCTTCGAGAACCTGAAAAAAGCTTATGCCGCAAAACGTACGGTTTCGGCTAATAAACTCTTTGAAATAATTAATCGCCTTGAACTTAAAAAAGCTTACAAAACCATAGCAAAATTTCTACCTAAAGCTAGAACCCGAACAGCCTTAAATGGCGCACTATTACTATCAACACTGACAGCAATGGGGATTATCTTCTTTAATCCGTCACCCCAACACAGCAAATAGGTAGAAAAGAGTTGAAAACATCTTTCAACTCTTTTTCTTTTTTTTAGGGGAAATTTTAGTTGAACGAGTGAATGGATTAAAGACATTCTGCCCTCTCCCCTTCAGGGAGAGGGATAGTGTGAGGGGGCTGAAATTAAGTGAAGTGAGAAGGAGTTTTAGAGAAAACCCACCGGCACTAGCGTGCCACCTCCCTTACAAGGGAGGCAAAAGCTGGATTCTTTCGGGATAAGTGAAGAGTGACGTGAGAATAGGGAAGGAACTTATTATTATTGAGCCCTTCACCACTCACTCTTCACACTTCACTATAAAAATTCCCGAATTACTTTGACTAACGCTCAAACTTGACGCGTCTGACAAGATTCTCCATACGCATACCAATTGTTAGTAATAATTATAAACTGCTCTTAAAATATATTCTTCAAGCATTTTTTTATCTGCGGAAGAAGATTTTGCATCATTTATCATAATATCAAAGGCATAAGTTTTTCCTGACTTTGAGGTCAGATATCCTGTTATAGCGCTTATATCGGAAAGGGTTCCTGTTTTTGCCCTGATATTGTCTTTAAAATACAGCATTCTATCAGCAAGAGTGCCCTCACCGGACGTCGGCATAACATTTTTATAAATATCAAACCCCGGTGCTTGCGAAAGTGCAACAAGAAAATCTGTCATAAAATCTGCACTCATAAGATTATTTTTTGAAACTCCGCTTCCGTCAACTATTTTTATATGTTCACAATTTACGTTGAGTTTTTTGCAGAAAGCTTCAAACATTTTAACCGCCGCAGCAACAGAACCTGTATTTTTAACATACTTTCCGCCGGCAATTTTAAAAACGGATTCTGCAGCCATATTATTACTATTTTTCAAAATATCCGCTACTGCAATTTTTATCGGATGCTTTACAGATGACACAATATAAACATTTTCTGAAGGGAGCTTTTTCTGGGTAAAAGTTCCGTAATATTCAATTTTCGCATTCGAGATTGCCTCCTCAAGCCGCAGTCTGAAATATCTTTTTATATTCGGAACAGGAATTGGATACGGTTTAATCTCTGAAACATGTCCTTTCACAGTAAGCATATCAGGCGAAACTGAATTATTTCTTTCAAACGCAACACCATTTTTTTGTTTTGAATCCGTAACAACATAATTCATAAAAGTTACAGGATAAAAGAATTTAGAATAAATGTTAGCGGGAGCACCGTCAGCAGTCGGTGCAACAACAATATATAAAAGGTTCCCGTCAATGTTATAAGAGCCGAATTTCGGCATAAGATGATTTAAATCGTCATCCCACTGCCAGCCTTCGCCCCAGTTGACACCGTCTACGATATAATCATCTATATAAATATTTTTTGGTGCAAGAATTTTTTTATTCTTTGCATCATTCATTATTTTTTCCAAATCTTTTTCTCTCAGGTAAGGATCAGCCCCGAGCTTCAAATACAAATCGTTGTTTGTATCTTTATACAAGGAAGTTTCAAAATTGTAATCAGGACCAAGCGCCCAAAGTGATGCAGCAAGTGTTACAATTTTCTGGGTTGAGGCAGGACTTACCAGACGATGTTCATTAAGTTCATATACAGCCTTACCGGTTTCCGTATTTTTTATAGAAATAGAAATAGTATCCTTTTTTATGGTTGAATCCGAGAGGACTTTTTTTATATCATCAACCGCAAAAGCACAGAGTGAAAGGTTTGCGAATATAAAAAGCCCTAAGATACACAAAAATTTTTTCATACGGATTTTACCTCATAATTTTCCCTGATGTCATTTAGTATAGTACAAATTTTTCTATATTCATACATTTGGTTGAAATTAATTTTACAAGAGATAATACCTTCCCTCTGGTCTTTAATTTCAGCGATAGTTTCCCCGCAAAAATCAAAAATTCTTGAATGCCCGATATTATATTCATCTCCTTTAATTTTACCGGACTGGGTGAGCGCAATCATATAACACTGGTTTTCCACTGCTCGCGCGCCTGTAAGATATTCCCACGGTATAGGCTTTTTCACTCCCCAAGCCGCCATATTGACGAGCAAATCCGCACCGGCTTTTCTGTACGCTCTGAATATTTCCGGAAACCTGATATCATAACAAATAGTAAGCCCTATATTTATCCCTTCAATATTCACCATAACAGGATATTTTCCAGCCTGAACATAATCTCCCTCCGTACATCCGCAATAAGAATAGAGATGATTTTTTGAATAAGTTGCAACAAGTTCTCCACGGCGATTTATAACAGGGCAGGTGTTTAAACATTTTTCACCCTCAATTTTTTGGATAAAACTTCCGCCAAGAATATTCACATTATATTTTTTTGCAATTTGAGAAAGGAAATTTATTGTATCGGAATTTTCAATATATTCAGCGGAGAAAGGAAAATCTTCACAAGACCAGCCTACAGTCCAAACCTCAGGTAAGACAAGAAGATCTGTGTCTTTTTCAAAATCACGATTTATGATTTCCCCAACCTTTTTATAATTAGCAAATCTGTCCCCTATAACGGACTGCATCTGTAAAGCCGCAACTTTTAAGATTTTTTCTTCTTCCATAATTTATTCTTTTTCGCCTCCCTGTATACTTCGGGAGCTTTTTTCTGCAAAGCTTCCAGAGATTCTTTTATTTGATTTTTAATTTCTTTAAGTTTTTCATCATCAAGCTCCGACGGAACATAAATCGGTTCGCCGTAAAGGTTCACAATTTCGGCATAACCAATTGGAGCCGTCATTTTATCCCAGGAAGGCAGGGTGAAAAACATTTTATCCGTAGAATACCACACCATTGGAATAATAGGTGCGCCTGATTTTTGGGCAAGTTTTATTGCTCCGTTTTTTACGGAATGCAACGGACCGCGAGGACCGTCAACGGTAATTGCAACACTCTCGCCTTCTTTTAACCTTTCAATCATCTGCATTGTAGATTCAACTGCGCCGCGGCTTTTGTAGGAGCCTCTTATTGTTTTGAACCCCAAAGATTCACATCCGGCAGCAACCATATCACCGTCATTAGAAGTACTGATTAACACATTCACCTCTGAGCGGTTTTTAACTCCGTATATGCTGAACTGATCTGAATGCCACATCGCATATATACAGGGCTTTATATAGGGGTTACCAAATTCTATTATATTCGTCAAATACTTCTGAATTTGCATATATCCGACGATTACTTTCTTTAAAACTTTTAAATTATCTCTGCTTGCTAATCTTACCATGACACTTTATATAACATAAACTTATTATCTTTGCAAAACCCTCAGAAATAAAATTCTCATCTCTTTGGCGGACTTGCTAAAAAAACTTTTTGCGGTATAATCGGGGCAGATACATGTATATAATATAGTAAAATTGATAAGGGAAAGACAATGAAAGTTACAGTTGAGAATGAAAAAGAGAATTTAGTTAAATTAAATATTACAATACCTACACAGGAAGCCACAAATGCATATAATTCCGCAGTAAAAAGAATTGCACAGCACGTTACAATTGACGGCTTCAGAACAGGAAAAGCACCTAGGAGTATGGTAGAAGCGAGAGTCGGCGTAGAACGCATTAAACAGGAAGCCATAGAGGGCTTAATGCCAAGAGTTGTTAACGAAGCTGTTGCTGAAAATAAGCTTGACTTAATCACTCAGCCGTATGTTACCTCCTACGACTTTGAACTCGGGAAAGACTTAAACGTAACCGTAAGCGTTGAAACAAGACCGGAAGTTAAATTGGGAGAATACAAAAACCTTACGATTGAAGCAGACGATGTTCCTGAAAGAGCAGATGCTTACGATAAAGCAGTTGAAAATCTTAAATCTAGATTTGCAGAAGAGAAATTAGTCACTGACAGAAAAACAACGGCTACTGATATCGTAAATATTGACTTTGACGGTTCTTCAAACGGTGAAAAAATTAAAGGCGGCGAAGCTAAAGGATACAGACTAGATCTCGGAAATTCAAACTTTATCCCGGGCTTTGCAGAACAGCTTGTCGGCAAAGATGCCGGAGAAGAGTTTGATATCGACGTAACCTTCCCGGAAGATTACCACGATGAAAAATTAAAAGGTCAAAAAGCAACTTTTAAAATAAAAATCAATGAAATCAGAGAAAGAATTTTACCTGAAATAAACGACGAATTCGCTCAGAAAGTAGGGTTTGAAAATCTCGACAAAATGAAAGAAGATATCGAAAAACATCTTGAACAGACAAGAGAAAACGCTAAAAGAATTAATGCAGAAAATGCCGTATTCAAAAAAGCAATAGACGGCGCAAGCGTAGACATCTCGGACAGAATGATTGAAAGAGAAGCACAATCCCTGCTTGCAGAATATAAAAACAGACTTGCAGCCCAGGGAGTAAGCTGGGAAATGCTTTTAAAAACCCAGAGCGAAGAAGAAATCATGAATACAATCCGTGAAGATGCAAAAGTCAGAATTAAAAATTCACTTGTTATAGATAAAATAGCAAAAGAAGAAAAAATAACTCTTGCACAGGAAGATATTGCACAAAAATTCCACGAACTGGGTACTGCATACGGACTTTCCCAGCAGGATATAATAAAACAAATAGGTAAAAATCCTGAAATATTAAGTTCATTATCCCAACAGGCAATGAACGATAAAGTCAAACAATTCCTTATGGACAACAACAAAATTTCATACGTGGAACCTAAAGAAGTAGACAATAAATAAGACTAAAATTATAATGAAATAAGAAAGGGAAATTAAATCATGAGTTTTGTACCTGTAGTAATAGAACAATCCAGCAGAGGAGAGCGCTCGTTTGATATATTCTCAAGATTATTGAGAGAAAGAATCATCTTTTTGGGAACCCCGATAGATGATATGGTTGCAAACCTTGTTGTGGCTCAAATGTTGTTGCTGGATAGCGAAAACCCTGAAAAAGATATAATGTTATATATCAATAGCCCTGGCGGAAGCGTTACTGCAGGTTTTGCAATCTATGATACAATGCAGCACATAAGAGCGGATGTTTCTACAATTTGTCTGGGACAGGCAGCCTCTATGGGTGCATTCCTCCTTTCTTCCGGAGCTAAGGGTAAGAGATTGGCACTGCCTCATTCAAGAGTACTCATTCACCAGCCTCTCGGCGGCGCTCAAGGTCAGGCTACCGATATCGAAATTCAGGCAGCCGAAATTATCAGAATTAAAAAATCCTTGAATGAAATTTTGGCTTCAAATACAGGTCAGTCTATCAAAAAGATTGAAAAAGATACCGATAGAGATTATATCATGACACCATCAGAAGCACTTGAATACGGTATGATTGATAAAATAGTAACCCGCGACGGAATTAAATAAAAAACAAATCAACCGCAGGGCAGTAATGATAATGGAGATATAAAGAAAAATGCCAAAGCATGATGACAGCAGATTAAAATGTTCTTTTTGCGGAAAATCGCAAGATCAGGTGAAAAAGCTTATTGCAGGACCTGACGTTTACATTTGCGATGAATGCGTTGAACTTTGCAACGAAATTCTAGATGAAGAATTCTTCGAAAACAAAGAGAAAGACGGCGAAAAAGGCGAAGAAATCAATGCGGAAAAACCTATTCCAAAACCGCATGAAATCAAGGCATACCTTGACCAGTACATAATCGGACAGGATGATGCTAAAAAAGTTTTGGCAGTAGCTGTATACAATCATTACAAAAGATTGAAACATAATAAATCAACAGATTTAAAAAATAATGTGGAAATCCAAAAATCAAACATACTTTTAGTCGGACCTACAGGCTCAGGTAAAACCCTGTTAGCGCAGACACTGGCTAAAATGCTTGATGTTCCGTTTGCGGTGGCTGACGCAACAACCTTAACAGAAGCAGGCTATGTCGGCGATGACGTTGAAAATATCCTTCTGCGTTTATATCAAAATGCCGATTTTGATTCTTCGAAGGCTGAACGCGGAATTATCTATATCGACGAAATTGATAAAATTTCCAGAAAATCCGAAAATACGTCAATTACCCGAGATGTATCAGGAGAAGGTGTTCAGCAGGCATTATTAAAAATGATAGAAGGAACGGTAGCTCATGTACCTCCACAAGGCGGAAGAAAACATCCGCATCAGGAATTTATTGAAGTTGATACCTCAAACATTCTGTTTATTGTAGGCGGTGCGTTTGTGGGATTGGAAAAAATCATAGAAAGACGTGCTCAGGTCGGAAGTTCAGTCGGTTTTGGCGCAAAGGCTCCACTTTCACAGGCTGAAAAAGAAGCTAACGCTGCAAAATTACTGAAAAAATTACAGCCTGACGATTTATTGAAATTCGGACTTATTCCTGAATTTATTGGACGTATTCCAACCTATGCGGTTCTCGACCCTCTGAACGAAAAAACCTTAAAAATGATTTTGACAGAACCTAAAAATGCAGTATTGAAACAGTATAAGTGTTTGTTGGAAATGGACGGAGTAGAGCTTGAATTTGAACCTGAAGCTATTGATCTAATTGCTCAGGAAGCTCTCAAACGTAACACCGGAGCTAGAGCACTAAGAGCTATTGTTGAAGAAATTATGCTGGATGTAATGTATGATGTTCCGTCAAAAGAAAATAACGGAAAAGTAGTAATAACTGCAGATATGGTTAAAAACAGAAACACGGGGGAGTTGATTCAGCTGCCGACTAAAAACGACAGCTCAAAAGAGATTACAGCTTAAAATGTTTTTATCCGCAAAGTATTAGGGTTGAATATGGGAAAAGAAAAAACTTTAATATTAATAGACGGTCATGCATTAGCATTTAGACAATATTTTGCACTGGAAAGAACAAACATGAAAACGACTGATGGCACACCTACGTGGGCTGTTTTTGGTTTTTTCAAAGCTATATTTGATTTATTAAAAAACCCCAGCCTAAAAGCAGACGCAATTGCAGTTGCATTTGATGTAAGCCATCAGACCTTCCGGACAGAAAAATACCCTGAATACAAAAGCAACAGAGAAGCAATGCCTGATGCTATGCGGCTTCAGATGGGTCTTATTTATGAAGGGTTAAAAGCTTTCAGCATTCCAATATACACAAAAGAGGGCTTTGAAGCGGACGACGTTATCGGCACAATATCTAAAAAAGCGTGTGAACTCGGGCATAAAGTTCTTATCCTGACAGGAGATCAAGACGCATTTCAGCTTGTGGATAAGAATGGATGCGTAAAAGTTATACTGCCTTCTAAAGGCGAACTAAAAGAATACAACTGGGAAGCAATCCACGAGAAACTTGGAGTTTATCCTGACCAGGTAATAGATTATAAAGCTCTTAGAGGGGACACCTCAGATTGTATTCCCGGAGTAAAAGGAATTGGTGAAAAAATGGCTCAGAAACTTTTATCAAGATACTATACCCTTGATGAAGTTCTTGAACACCGCGAAGAAATTCCTGAAAAAGCATTGAAAGAAAAACTTTGTGCAGGCATTGAGGACGCTCGTTTAAGCCAATATCTAGCGACAATCATAAGAGATTTGGATATTAATTTTGATTTTGACAATGCAGTTGTAGAACTCCCAGATATAAAAAGAGTCACAGAATTTCTGAAACAGATGCAGTTTTACAGCTTCATAAAAAACATTAACGAGATTTTAACATCATTTAACAAGGATGCTGCTAATGCTGCTGAAATTATTACTTCTCAGGAATTACAAGGGCGAGGAGGACAGCTTCAACTTGGAATATTTACAACTGCGGTACAATCTGAAATTAATAAAACAGAATTGGATTATTCTAAAAAACTTATAACAGACAGCACGGATTTTGACAACCTAATAAATGAACTTGAAAACCAAACTGTATTATACATTAATATAAAGGCAGAGGTAAAAAATGCAATAAACAGCACGATAATCGGCATTACGATTGGATATGGCAGCGGGATTAAAACTGTTGACGGAAAACTTACAGCAGAAGAAAACTTAAAAAGTAAAATCTTCTACATACCTCTAAGACATAGCTTATTAACAGCACAACTGGATACAAATTTTGTTTTAGAAAAATTAAAATCTGTATTAGAGAATTCTCAAATAAAAAAAATAACCTATGATTCAAAGACTGACTACAACATATTGCGTTCACACGGAACAAATTTAAACGGAGTTATATTTGATGTTCAGCTTGCTAGTTACATAAAAAATCCATCAAGAAAACACGAACTGGACGTTCAGAGTATAGAACACCTTGAGCATGCAATATGTGACTATGCACCTTATGAAACAGACAAAAAGAAAAGAATAACAATAGAAAATGCAGACATAAATAATGTACTTTCTCACACCGCTGACGAAACAGCAGTAATTGCTGAACTTACAAAATTCTGGATTGAAACCCTTGATTCTGACGAATTAAAAGTTCTTTACGAAATAGAAGTTCCGATAGCAAAAGTACTTGCGGATATGGAATACAACGGGGTTTCGGTTGATACTGAATATCTCGGACAGTTATCAAAAAATATGGATTTTAATCTTCACAGGCTTGAAAAAAAGATATACGATGAAGCCGGCTGCGGATTTAATATAAATTCACCGCGGCAGGTGGGTGAAATACTTTTTGATAAAATGGGATTAAAAAGCAAAAAGAAACGCACTAAAGGTCACTATTCAACAAGTGCAGACATTTTGGAAGAACTTGCCTCTGAATACGAAATTGCAAGATTAATCCTGGAATACAGGCGTTATGCAAAATTAAAATCGACATACACAGATGCGCTTCCTGCGCTGATTGACAGGGATAGAAGAATACATACAACATATAACCAGACAATAACAGCAACAGGCAGACTTTCATCATCAAACCCGAATTTACAAAATATTCCGGTAAGAACGGATGAAGGCAGCAAAATCAGAGCAGCATTTGTTCCTGAGGATAAAACTGAAGCATTAATATTATCAGCGGACTATTCACAGATAGAGCTGCGTCTGTTAGCGCATATTTCAAAAGATGCACATCTTATAGAAGCCTTCAAATCAGGCGTTGACGTGCACACACTGACTGCCTCAAAAGTATTTGAAGTTCCTGTAAAAGAAGTGACAAAAGAAATGCGCTACAAAGCAAAGGCTGTAAATTTCGGGATTATATACGGGCAAAGCAAGTACGGACTTGCCAAAGCTTTAAACATTACAAATCAAGAGGCTGAAAATTTTATAAACAAATATTTTGCGACTTACCCGAGGATAAAAGCGTATATGGAAGCGACAGTACAACAAGCAGAAACTGACGGATTTGTAGAAACAATCTTCGGGCGGAAAAGGTATCTGAAAGCGGAACTTGCAAGCTCTAACACAATGATAAGAGAATTTGCAAAACGAGCAGCAATAAATCAGCCAATACAAGGTACAGCTGCTGATTTAATGAAAATTGCAATGATAAATTTCGCACAAAAACTAAAAGAAAATAATCTGAAATCAAAGATGATAATGCAGGTTCACGATGAACTGGTAGTAGAAACTTTAAAGAGTGAACTTGATATAATAAAAAAACTGATACGAGAGGCGATGGAACTAAACCAGCCGCTTGAAGTTCCTCTTGTAATAGATATAAGTACAGGTGACACATGGAAAGAATAAAAAAGATTTTAATAATAGTTATATGTATAATCGGTTTCGCTTTAGGTGCAACCGCAGAGGAATCGACTCTCAGCGCCTTAATAACACCGCAAAACGTAGAATTCGGGGAATGCACAAAGCAGTATAATCTTGCGCCTGAAAAATTATATTATCTAACAGTTGGAGCAATCAATGCGAACCGCTTTGAAGTAGAGGAGTTGCAGGCAAAAACCGGGTACATATTGTTTAAAGCCGTAGGGAAAGAATTTCTTGCGAGCATAGTAAAACTGGGTACCCAGAAAAGTATGTTAAAAATAACCCCAACAGACGGGAGTTACTATTTTGCGCCTGGAATAATAACGAACACCTTTAAATACATAGATATTAACACATCAGCGCCGCTAACTCAGGTAAAGCCGGAGAGCAATTAGAGTTGAGCCTGGTTGAATAAGCTAGGGAATGTACCCCATCTCAGCCCCTCTCTCTCCCTCCGGGAGAGCGTGTCTGAAGGACTGGTGAGGGGTAAAATTAGTTGAAAGGTTCAATGCTTGAAAGAACAATGAAGAACTTATTATTATTGAACCCTTCACCATTCACTTCTCACC
>CALUVR010000034.1 GCA_944324285.1 Candidatus Gastranaerophilales bacterium
GCTGAATTAGTAAAAGCTATGGAAGAAAAATTCGGCGTATCTGCAGCAGCTCCTGTAGCAGTTGCAGCAGCAGCTCCGGCAGCAGCTGGTGAAGCAGCAGCTGAAGAAGCTTCTGAAGTAAGCGTAATCCTTGCATCTGCAGGCGCTAACAAAATCGCTGTATTGAAAGAAGTTCGTGCTATCACTGGTCTTGGCTTGAAAGAAGCTAAAGATTTAGTTGATGCAGCTCCGAAACCAGTTAAAGAAAACATCAAAAAAGAAGACGCTGAAGCTATCAAAAAACAACTTGAAGCTGCTGGCGCTACTGTTGAAATCAAGTAATTGTATTTTCAATATAAAAAACAAAAATCCCCTGCATAAAGCAGGGGATTTTTGTTTTTTAGAAACAGAATTTAACGTATTCACAGAATTTACAGTTATCGGAAGAGCTTGCAACATCTTGAGTTTGAGAAATTTCGGTACAAATTTTCGTGAGCTTTTCTGTATATTCAATCCTGCGTTCCGGCGTAAATTCAATCACACAATTTTTGTTATTTTTTAAATCAATATAAACAAATTTTAAAGTCCCATAAGTTTTCAAAAGCCTGTCAGCACAGATTAGATATACCATGGTTTGATAATCGTATTCGGGATTTTTCGGAATTGAACCTGTTTTGTAATCAAGAATATAATAAATATCAGATTTTAACCCCCCATCCGCCAAACTTGCACCCTCTCCCGCAAGGGGCGAAGTAAGGGATAAATTTTTCATCAAAGCATCAAGCCTTCCGCCAATCCAAAAATCCCCGACTTTAGCACTTAGATTGTACTCTGAATTCACGTAACTTTTTTGAAAAAATTCATTATTTAAAAGATTTTCCCAGATTTGATGTTCTTCGAAAGAAAGTTCACGCAGAAGATTTGAAATATCCGCGCCTTTTAGATAATAATTTGCAAGTGCGTGGATTTTTTTACCTTTTTCAAAAAACGATACAGGCTGCGGAACCGAAATATTTTGAACATATTTAAAATAATATTTTTTCGGACATATTTCAAAAGTTTTGAGCATATTAGGCGAAAAACTATTCATAAACAACGACCTCCCCGAGCAATTTTTCAAAGATAATTGACGGCTCCTGATTAACGATTTTTTCAAAAGATTTTGTCTTACGTGCGGAAGAAAAATAGAGTTTTCGCTTGGCGCGGGTTATTGCGACATATAATAATCTAAGGTTTTCGGCAATTAATTCCTGCTTCATTTCATACTCTGATTTTGGTTTGTAATTTGGATTTAGTTTTTTAACATCCTCAATAAAATCGGAAGATTTCAATTTTATTTGCGGAAAATCCAGCGTCAAATTTTTCTCTGCCATTTCCGGCAAAAATACATAATCGAATTCATCACCCTTTGATTTATGAAGCGTCATAATCTGCACCTTACCTTCAAGAAATCCTCTATCGCTTTCATCTTCTTCCGAGAAAAATTTAAATCCGCTGAGGCTGTTTCTTTTTGCAAGTTCCGCAAGTCGCTGCATAATCGTTGAAAGATTTTTTGTATTAAAAGAAATACGTTTAATCAGGGTTGCTATTAAATAGATATTTGATTTTTCAATTTCGCCGTTAAAATAATGCAGACCGATTTTTATTGCAAGTTCGTCCGCAGTTAGGTGCGGGAAGAAAAGCCAGTAATTCAAATCCCAGTAGAACTGAATGAGCGAAGTATTTTCAAGCAAATCACAATCCAACGATACAAACGGATTTTCATATTTTCGTATTTCAGCACCCAGACGCTGCTTATAAAACCCTAATTCTGCAAGAGTTTCGTAACTATCAGCGATAATGCCGTTGTCAAACGGATGTAAAATCATATTTATCACGGCAAAAATTGCTCTGAAAATTGATTTTTGTTCAAGACATTCACTGCGTGTGATACTTTTCAGCCCGCTGTCATTAATAAATGATGTCCACTGTGCAACTTGAAAATTATTTCTGAGTAAAATTCCGACAGTCGCCTTTGGATTTTTTCTGAATGCGTTTTTAATTTCTTTTAAAACAAAATTCTTTTCTTCAAGAGTTTTTTCAAAAATTCTGGCTTCAATTGCGTTTTCGCTCACCGGGTTTCTGCCCTCAACTGGCTGCATCAAAATATGGAAAAATGCGTCCTTTGTGGTGTCCTCCTCTTCTGCTGACAGAAGGAGTTTGTTTGCAAGTTTCCAAACATCTTCACAGCATCGTTGTGAACAATTCATGCTTACGTTCTGACTTTCAGCGATAAATTTTCTAAAACCTTTTACATCTGCATTCGTAAAAGTTGTCGTAATTGCCTGATTAATATCCCCGCAGCGAATAAGATTTTTATGTTTAGCTGAAAGAAGGTTAATAAGTCTTTGCTGAACAGATGAGGAATCCTGCGCCTCATCTTCAATAATATACATACAAATATTCTGATAATACTCTCTGATATCTTCATTTTCTTCAAGGAGTTTTACTGAGGAAATAAGCATATCATCATAATCAATTAAATTTGCTTCTTTTAAAATTTTCTGATAACTTTCAAAAAACTGTTGGAACTTTGCAATTTTTGCATTATTTCCCTCGCCCCTTGCGGGAGAGGGATTAAGGGTGAGGGGTACAAACCTTCCGCCGCCGATTTTAAAAACGGAAATAGCTCTATCGAATTCATCAGTTTCGGTTTTCTTTAACTTCAAACCTGCCGCGACTTCTTTAACAATTCTTGTGCGCTGAGTATCGTCGCAAATATCAAAATCGGAAGAAAGTCCGAGGCGTTCAAAATTTCCGTTTTCTTTTAAAATTCTCAAGGCAAGTCCGTGGATTGTACTTATATTCGGAAGCTGTGTAGAATTTTCACGAATTGATTTAATTCTTTCACGAAAATTTCTTGCGGCAGATTCCATATAAGTCATGACAAAAATATTATCAGGATTAATTCCCTTATCAAGAAGTTTTAAAATAAGCGCAAGAAGAATTGTCGTTTTGCCCGCCCCGGGAACCGCCGAAATCGCCATCTGTCCTTTTTCATAATCAAGCACAGGCTTCTGATCATCACGCGGAATTATAGGACGTGCTTTCGGAGCCTCGAGCGCAGTCTGTGAGTTTTCTTCAACAACAATAAATTCTTCAATTCCGCCAAAATTTTCAACTCCGTTTCCGTCAAAAAGACTCGAATAAGTAAAAACATTTTCGCTTGCCGCAAGCGTAAGTTTTCTCAAAATTCTTGCAGTTTTTTCTCGCCCGAGTTCAATATTATCATCAATTGTATATTCATCCTTACTCCAGCCGCGCTGGAAAACCCACGCATTATACAAAGGTCCCGTGTCGCTCTTTATCCACTCATCACTTGAAGTATCAAGCCAGATTTGATACTTTGTTTTAATCTGATTATCAATCATCTTTTGCGGAGTACTTATTACTAAATCATTATCCCCAATCTCTAAAACAGAATACGGATTTTCCGCAATAATTGAATTTTCAATCTGAGTAATTATTTCTTCTTTACGGTTTAAAAATTCGTCGCCGAAAACATTTTCAAAATCCTGAAGTTGTTTTATAAAGAAATTAAATTTATTAATTTCGTTTGGATTAATTGAATAAAATTCAAAAAGTTTTGTATAAATTTCATAAACTTGTTCAGATAATTTTTTATCGGAATTTTCAAATCTTTTTACGATTTCGCATAAGTTTTTATACCTCGCATTATGCTCCACATCAGCAAATTCAGCCTCAATAAGCGTATGAGTTTTATCAAATTCTTCCAGAATATTTTTGCAATATTTTACAGGAATACCGAGCATACCGGTAAGAACTGAACGCAAGTCAAACTCAGATAAATTTTCACGCAAATTTGTGTTCAATTTCAAAATCGTAAGAGCTGCAAGAACATATTTATTCTGGATTAATTTTTCACTTCCGGATAAATAAAGAGGTCTTGCCAGATGATTTAAATTTTCAGAAATTGAAAACTTTAGCATTTCATCAATAACCGGAGTTACAATAGAGATATCCGACGGCAAAACTTTATCCTTTAAAAGTGAGTTAATTTTTTTAACAGCAAGTTCTAACATGGAAGAACGCTTTGAAGGAGATTGAACCGTAAAAAATTTCAGCGGAGTTTTTTCACATTTAATAACATTATTAAAAATATTCTCAGCGTCGAATTTCAATTTAGTCTCAGAATCCAAAACAGTTACGGGCTGATTAAATAGTTCCCCGAACTGCCAGACGGCAGTTCTATCCGCACTCAAATATCCGATACGACTCGCGCCTTTTGAATCATAAGCAACAAAAACATCTTTCAATTGTGGCGCAAGAAATTTTATAAAATCATAACAAATCGGCGTAATTTCATCACCGTCATCGAGAATTAAATACTCGATATCTTTAAAATAAGTTGTGTTTTTATAAATATAATTAAAAACAAGCCCCTGCCTCAGATAATCGAAATCTCTCAGATAAAGAGTTTTTGCAAGGAGTTTTTTTAAAGCCGCCTTCGCATCATCAGAAAAACTTTCCTGCAAAATTCCGGCACGCCAATCAACCTCATCATCGGTTAAGTTATTCTGCACGATTAATGAATATCTTCTAAACAATTGATGAAGCAGGGATTTTTTTGAATTATACCCTTTAAAAGGCACCTGTTTCAAAATATCTTTCAATACAAACTGCGACACTTCCAACCCTGCCATATTCGGCAAAATTTTCGGATTACCTTTGAACGGGTTTCCGTTTTCAATAAATGCCCAGTTATCAATTATTGAATTATAAACAAGTCCAAAAAAAGAATAAACTTTTAACTTTTCAAAACAATCAACTTTAAGTTTTTTTAATGTTTCGTTAACAAATTTGTTTTTAAGATTTGAATTTTGAACAAGCACTAAAATTTTAGAAGCGTCAACTCCTGAATTCAAAAGAGAAGCATATTTTCCAATTAAAATATTTGTTTTTTCAGATGAAACACTTCCGTCAATAATCACAAAAAAATCAATCCTCTTTTCAGTGTATTTTACCACAAAAACAAGTGTAAAAAATACAAATAATTTAATACTGTTACACTATTGCATTTTTTTAAAATTTAGTCTAGTATTTAAACATAGAAGATAATTTCAAAAGTTACAAAGCATTGTACGGAAAAAGTAGGAGGTAGAAATGCAGGAATTACAAGAACAAATCGGACAATCAGCAGGTCAAATTTACAACTATTTGAACAGCAACGGAGAAGCTACATTCTCTAAAATTAAAAAAGAATTAGACCTTAAAGGAAACTTTGCAGACTTAGGTCTTGGCTGGTTAGCAAGAGAAGACAAAGTTGAACTTTCTAAAAAAGGTTCTTCAGTAAGTGTAAGACTCAAATAGTTTTAAGATTTTTGGGTAAACAAAAAATTTAAAAACCGCTTCTTTTCAGAAGCGGTTTTTTGCATGGTTTTGCGGATTAAAATTGTAATAAATTTTTATAAAATGCGACACTACGTTAGCACATGATAATTTAAGTGAACAGACTGGTGCGCAAATGGCACTATCATATTCCTTTTATTAATTTTATTTTTTGTATGTTCATTTCTTTCTCTTTTATTGCGAATTAAAAGAGAAAGAAATGAACCAAAGAAAGAGAAAAACGCAATCGTTTACAGCGTCGCCTCGCGCCGCGAATCAAATGGAAGTAGTTGAAGGCAAAGCCTTCAACCTCTATAGGTGTGCTATCGTGCTATCGCACACGCACACCTTACCGACCTGTTGGTCGGTCAAAGGAAGGTGCGGAAACCTTGGTTTCTGCTAACTCGTTTCTTTTGGTCGCGTGTTTTCTTTTCTTTCGTCTATTTCTTTTCTTTTGCTTCGCAACAAAAGAAAAGAAATAGACTTAATAAGAAAATAGGCTAGTACCATTTGCGCACTAGTCTATTCCCTTAAGAAAAATGAGGGAAACACTGTAGCTTCAGTATAGCCTCCCTTATGAGGGAGACTATATTAATCATCTTCATCAAGGATACTAAACGCTACAATTTCATCAATATTGACATTCAGCCAGTCATAGCGGAAGCATACGTAATCATTGCAGCCGCATTCATCATCCTCGCACTCGCAGTAATCCTTCAGTCTGCAGATAATAACATTCTGCAGCGGCAAAATATCTTCATGGCATTCGTCGCATTTTGAATCTTTTGTATAA
Organism: Candidatus Gastranaerophilales bacterium; assembly: GCA_944324285.1. GTDB lineage: Bacteria > Cyanobacteriota > Vampirovibrionia > Gastranaerophilales > Gastranaerophilaceae > Scatousia. The sequence goes on from CALUVR010000034.1 coordinate 6,161, forward strand.
AGTTCTCCATCAATTTTCAGATAATTGGTAAAAAGAACAATTCTGCCTGAATCATTTTTTTCGGCGATTTTGTAAATTGCTTTTGAAATAGGTTTAGACATAAAAAAAATCTCCTTATATTAAATTACGGGAGAATTATAAAGGAGATTTTCAACAAATTTATTGCCAGAAAAATTAAACTACTTAGGCAGATTTTTCCAGTAATCCTCTTCGGTAAGTGCTTTATTTGTACAGCCAATACCGTTATACTTTGAAGAACTTGTTGCTGAACAAAATTTTGATGCATCTTTATAAGCAGTTCCGTCCGCACCCATCGGAAGCAATTTCCCGTTATTCATTATCTGGAACGTAAATAAATCATGTCCCCATCTATTAGGACCTTTGTACATTCCGTTGACGTCAAGGGATAAATAGATACTAGCCTCATTTTCGATATAAATAGTCATGCCGTTTCTGAGTAAAAATTGTCCGTTATCAAACAGACTGCCCTCAATATTAGCTTTTTTATTATATGTTTTATAATCAGCGAAATCATACCCTAAGGAATTTCCTTCTTCATCAACTTCATCAAGTCTAATGATAAGACATTGGCTTGACGGGCAGGCTTTAGCCGCAACTAAATATTTATCGAAAGCAGGAGCAAATGTATGAGTTGAATACTCTTTAGGCGTAATAGCCTGACCTTCTCCATAGGTCATCATTTGAAAAACCTGACTTATAAGCGAATACCCTTTCTTGAGTCCGACTTGAAGTTCTTTAGCTTGTTTATTTGTAACTAAAGCCGGCAGTGTCATTGCAGCAACAACACCGATAATTCCGAGTGTAATCAGCACTTCCGCCAGAGTAAATCCTTTTCGCATAATAAACCTCATTTATAATATATATATTTTATACTTATATTATTCGTATTTTATATTAGTATAACTCCTAACTCTTATTTTGTAAAGTGTTTGTAAGTACAAAATAATGGAGAAACAGTTAATATGAAGAAAAAACTTTCACGTTCCGGCAGCGGATGGGCACTTTTTATGCCTAAAACTCTCCTTGAACTTATTGATGTTAATCCGGAAACAGATTATCTGGAAGTTAAAGTTGAAAACGATACGGTAAAAATCACTAAAGCTGAAAATGTAACGATTAATGACAATACAAAATAGCCAAAAATAAATGTTTATGCTATAATTCTGGTATAGTAAAAGATTTTTAATAAGGGGAGAATTATATAAATGGCTGAAGAAACTCAAAATGTAACTACTCAGGTCGAAAGTGTTGAAGTAGTTGATATTCCTGATAATGACGAAGCAATAGAAACCAAGACTTCGGCAAGTTACGACGCGAGCAACATCCGTGTTCTGGAAGGGCTTGAGGCTGTCAGAATGCGACCGGGTATGTATATAGGTTCAACCTCACAGCGCGGGCTTCACCATTGTATTTATGAAATCGTTGATAACTCAATTGACGAATCCCTTGCAGGTTTTTGTACGGATATTCATGTTACCGTGCATAAAGATAACAGTGTTACAGTAGAAGATAACGGGCGCGGCATTCCTGTTGATATAAAACCGGAAACTGGAAAATCCGCCCTGGAAATCGTTCATACAGTTCTCCATGCCGGCGGAAAATTCGGTGACGGCGGATATAAGGTTTCAGGCGGTCTGCACGGAGTTGGTGCTTCCGTTGTTAACGCTCTTTCCGAAAAATATATTGTTGAAGTTTCAAGACAGGGGTATGTATGGCGTCAGGAATACATGAGAGGCGAGCCGCTTTCTCCTGTTGAAAAAGGCACTCCGACAGATAAAACAGGTACTAAAACAACCTTCTGGCCTGATCCTGAAATCTTCACGGAAACAACTGAAATTGACTGTGACGTAATCGCTAACCGCCTGCGTGAAATGGCATTTTTGAATAAAGGTTTGAAAATTATTTTTCACGTTGATGCCACAGGTTCTGAGGAAGTTTTCCACTACGAAGGCGGTATCGGAAGTTATGTTGAATTTTTAAACAAAAATAAAACAGTTCTCCACGACAAGCCTATTTATATTGATAAAGTTGTTGATAATATGCAGGTTGAAGTTGCTATGCAATATACTGACGCCTACAACGAAAGCGTTCTTTCATTTGCCAACAATATCAACACTCATTCGGGCGGAACCCATTTAACAGGTTTCAGAAACTCCATCACGCGTGTATTTAATGATTATGCAAGAAAAAATAACATCCTGAAAGATTCTGACCAGAACCTCTCAGGTGAGGACGTTAGAGAAGGTTTGACGGCAATCGTTTCCGTTAAAATTCCAAACCCTGAATTTGAAGGGCAGACTAAAGAAAAATTAGGTTCGCAGGAAGCTATGGGGGCTGTTCAGGATGCTGTTAAAGAAAAATTGCAGGAATGGCTTGAATTTAACCCTAAGATTGCAAAAACAATTCTCGAAAAAACACTTCAGGCGCAGCGTGCAAGAGAAGCCGCAAGACGCGCAAGAGAACTTACAAGAAGAAAATCAGTTCTTGAAAATTCCACCCTTCCGGGGAAACTCGCCGACTGCTCAAACAGAGAACCTGAACGCTGTGAAATCTATCTTGTTGAGGGTGATTCCGCAGGCGGTTCTGCTAAGCAGGGTCGAAACAGAATGTTTCAGGCAATTCTCCCTCTAAGGGGTAAAATTCTTAACGTTGAAAAAGCAAGATTAGATAAAATTTATGCAAACAACGAAATCCAGTCAATGGTTCAGGCGTTCGGCATAAACATTTCCAAAAACGAAGAAGAAGTCGACCTTGAAAAACTCCGCTACCACAAAATTATTATCATGACCGATGCGGATGTTGACGGTGCTCACATCAGAACGCTTCTTCTGACATTCTTCTTCCGCTATGCAAAACCGTTAATCGAAAACGGCTACATCTATATTGCACAGCCGCCGTTGTTTAAGGTTACAATAGGAAAACAAATTGAATACCTTTACGACGAGCATGCTTTAGACAAAATGCTGAAAGAACGAGGAATTAAATCTCTCAGTCTTTCAGATAAAGCAAAATCAAAAGTCAAAACCGGCGATGAATTATTAGAATTGATTAAGAACATGTCAACCTTCTACAATTCATACAACAACCCGATTTTGAACCTTTTCCCTGCGGTTGTTTTAAGAGGTCTCGTTCGCTCGGGCATAACTCCTGAAGATTTTGACGATCAGGCAAAAATGAACGAAATTATTGCTTACTTAAATCACTATCTGCAGGATCACGCAAAGAATTACAATATTCATGAAGCGGCAAATTATAAAGCAGAACTTAAATACACACCTGAAAACTCTAAGTATTCAATAATGCTCTTCACAAACGAAGAAGAACACGTAATAATCAACCAAAATATTATAAAGAGTTCGGAATATAAGAGATTGAAAACTTCATACCCACTCATCAGGGATTTCTTAATAGAAGAATCCGACGGACTTATTCTGGAAACCGACACCGAACAATATGAAATCAAGTCATTTGAAAAACTGCAAAAAATCATTGATGACAGAGGTCAAAAGGGTATGACAATCCAGCGTTTCAAAGGGTTAGGTGAAATGATGCCGCAGCAGCTCTGGGAAACAACAATGGATCCTTCAACAAGAACATTGCTGAAAGTAAGCATCGAAGATGCAATGCTCTGCGATCAGTTGTTTGATGTCTTGATGGGCGACAAAGTTGAACCGCGCCGCGACTTTATCGAAGCCAACGCTGTTTACGCAACAAATATTGATACATAGTAATAAATTGTTATCACATTTTGTTACTTTCTTATAACATTAACGCAGAATTGTGTTTGTTTTCAAAACAATAGCGGGAGCATGTGCGGAAGCGTGTTGAGAAAATAAATACAATTTTGCGTTAATTCAAAACTCCAAGCCCATTACTTTGCGTCGCATAGTTTAAACATACACGCGCAAAATGATTGCTATAGTATCATTATTGTAGTATAATTCTCTTGTGAAGGGTTAATAAGAAGAAAAGAGATGAAAATGACAAAAAAAGAACTTATTTTTTTAGGACCGCCTGCCTGCGGTAAAGGTACTCAAACCGACAAACTGGCAAAATATTTGAACTTTCCGCATGTTGATACCGGTTCTCTTTTAAGAGCAGAAATTAAAAATGAAACAGAAGCAGGAAAAGAAGCAAAAGCATATATAGATAAAGGTCAGCTTGTTCCTGCAGATTTAGTTGCAAAAATTATCAAAAACAGACTTTCTCAAGCTGACTGCAAAAACGGATACATCCTTGACGGTTATCCGAGAAGCACCGAACAGGCAGACAGATTAGAATTAATCAATAAAGAAATTGATAATGGTGAAAACGCAGAATTTAAAGCAATCTACTTTGATATTGACACAAATCTTCTGGTTGAAAGAATTGTAAACCGCCGCTCCTGCCCTGTGTGCGGAGAAATTTACAACCTCGAATCAAAACCGCCGAAAGTTGCAAACCACTGCGACAACGACGGCGCTGAATTGACTCAGAGAAAAGACGATACAAGAGAAGTTGCTCAGGCAAGATTTGATACCTACTTCAAAGAAACTGCTCCGCTAATTGATTACTATAAATCAAAAGGGCTTCTGAAAACAATTGATGCCAACGGAACAATCGACGAAGTATGGGAAAGATTATTGGAAGTACTAAAATAAAAAGAAAGGATTACGCAAGCTTTCGGGGAAATAAAAAATACCCGAAAGCCGCGTAAACTATAATAAGAAAATGATACACAGAAAATCAAGAGAAGAAATCAAATTAATGCGCCACGCAGGACATATTGTGGCGCTTGTTCATCAAAAAATGAAAGAAGTTCTGGAACCCGGAATTTCTACCAAAGAACTTGACAATATTGCACATCAGGTCATAAAAGAAAATCGTGCAATCCCTACATTTTTAGGCTACAACGGCTTTCCGGGATGCATCTGTACATCAATTAACGAACAGGTTGTACACGGAATTCCGCACGAAGATGTCAAGGTTAAAGAAGGCGATATAATAGCCATTGATGTCGGTGCAACCTACCACGGGCTTGTAGGGGACAGCGCATGGTCTTATGCTGTCGGAAAAATCGACGAAGATAAACAGCGTCTGATGAAGGCTACAGAAGAAGCCTTATATGCAGGAATTGATAAGATGCGCGTCGGAAACGTTCTTGATGATATTTCAGGCGCGGTTGAAGATGTCGCAAACAACTATAAATTCGGTATTGTAAGACAATACGGCGGTCACGGTGTCGGACATCAAATGCATGAAGAACCGTTCCTCTTTAACTACAGAGTCGGGGATAATACCTTAATCAAACAGGGCTATGCTATAGCAATTGAACCGATGCTTAATCTTGGCAAAGATGAAGTTGTTGTTGCTGATGACGAATGGACAGTTTCAACTGCCGACGGAACCCCTTCCGCGCACTTTGAGCATACAGTAATCGCAACTGATGAAGGTCCGTTGATTACAACAAAATTAATGGAGTAACAATGAAATATTATATAGGTCTATCATTAGCCGCAGGCTCAAGCATGGATTCAGGGCTTGCTATATTTGACGATTACAATAATTTGATAATGGTGGACAAATTATACAAAATGAATGACATTATGCATTTTTTTGATAATTATTCATCCACAAAAGACTCAGAAATATGCGTTTCCCTTGCCTGGGATAAGACTATGCTCAACGGAAAATGGAGAATTTTATCAAAACCGTATCAGATGGTTTCAACGAACAAGCTTATACCTAATCAGGATAACTGGACTCAAAGATACGCAACCCGCGGCAGTGAATACTTTAAATCGCTAGCAGATAATGGAATAGGCGTCAACCGCTTTGAAATATACTTAACACGCCAGAGCATGCATCTGAATTCCTGCTATCTTGAGCGCTCGCCAGCTGATTGTAAATTTCTTCAGCAAACCCTTAATAACGAATGGGGAATACAACTTCCGCAAAACATGATGCCAATGTCGCAGTTAGAAGCCATCGTCGGAGCGCTTCTTGCCAGAGAGAATTATAAAAACAAAGAAAACAATATTAAAGTGATTTCAACATTTAAAGGTCTAAATGTCATTGATGTTATAAAAAATCCGAACTTACTTAAAGTTTGTTAAATCACAAAAATCAACCTCTAAAGCATCCGCTATAGCAAACAGTTTTTTAAGACTTATATTTTTCTGCCCTCTTTCAACACGGGTAATATATTCTCTTGAAAGGTCAACAAGCTCTGCAAGCTTTTCCTGAGAAAGATTTTTGCGCTGCCTGTATTTTGCTATATTTTGTCCTAATATTTGTAACCTTGACATGTGACCTATTTGTCCGAACAGGAGGTTTTTATGAATTTTGAAAGAATAAATGCGTTTACACTTGCAGAAGTGCTGATAACACTTGGCATAATTGGAGTTGTCGCAGCAATGACACTGCCTGCTTTAATACAAAAAAATAATACTATTGTTGTCGAAACGCGACTTGAAAAATTCTATTCAAGCATAAATCAAGCAATAAAACTCTCGGAATTAAAAAACGGTGATAAAAAATACTGGACCCAAAAAGACACGGATGATTTCTGGAATATCTATCTTCAGCCCTACATAAAATATTTAAAATATGAGAATAAAAGAGTTGGAACATCAAATGACTGGAGGCTTGTTTATTTACCGGACTGAAGCGCATTTATCTTTGATATTTACGGAGTATGGGACGAAGATGGGAACCAGACAACCAAGACAAACGGCGGACATTTTATATTCTGTCCGGTTGCAAAAAACTGTATTAATGGGTACGATTACGAAAAATGGGGAAAAAGTCAGTTTGTTTTCGGTTTCTGGCCTAATGAACAAACAAACACAGGGATGAAATATCACAAAGACAAAGGAGTAGAACCCTACGTTCATGCCTGGGACGGGAAAGAAGAAAGTTTATACACTCAGTCAAACTATGGTTGCAACAGCAACGCAAAAAATTTCTACTGTACAGCCATAATTCAACATAATGGGTGGAAAGTTCCTAAAGAATATCCTTATAAATTTTAAATAAAACCTTTTATTGCAGTAACAACCTCTTTAAAAATTTCTTCAATAGGCTTTGTAGCATCAAAAACTTTTACGCGTTCAGGTTCCTGCTTGGCTATTGCAAGGTAACCGTTTCTGACTTTATTAAAAAACTCATCGCCTGCGCTTTCCATGCGGTCTTTGTCTTTTCCTACACGCTGCATAGAGGTTTCAACATCAATATCGAAAACAAAAGTCAAATCTGGCTTTCTGCCGCTCGTCGCAATAACATTTAAATATTTAATACGTTCAATATCCAGCCCGCGTCCATAGCCCTGATAGGCGACCGTACTATCAGTATGTCTGTCGCAAAGGACAATTTTACCGGCAGCAACAGCAGGTTTAATCACAACATCCATGTGCTGCGCTCTATCTGCAAGAAATAAAAATAGCTCTGCCCTGGAAGAAACATCGCCGTCATAATTTAAAAGGATATCGCGAAGTTTTTCCCCAAGTCCTTTTGCACCCGGCTCGCGAGTTACAATAACTTCGTAATTATGTTGTTTTAAATATTTGGCAAGAAGCATGAGCTGCGTAGTTTTTCCACAGCCATCAGCGCCCTCAAATGTAATAAATAGACCTTTGTTCATAAATTATACCTAGAAAAAGTATAAAATATCAAAAAATATTTTCAACATAAAATATGTTATCGGTATATATGTTCATTTCTTTCTCTTTTATTGCGGGTAAAAGAGAAAGAAATGAACCAAAGAAAGAGAAAAACGCAACAGTTCCAGCGTCGCTGCGCGCCGCGAAATAAAATGGAAGTAGTTGAAGGCAGAGCCTTCAACCTTATATGCTCGCTATCGCGGCAAAGCCGCACGCTC
>CALUVR010000035.1 GCA_944324285.1 Candidatus Gastranaerophilales bacterium
GGTCGGGATGACACGATTTGAACGTGCGACCCCCTCGTCCCAAGCGAGGTGCGCTACCAAGCTGCGCCACATCCCGACGGTTATTTAGATTTCAAATGTTTCACATTTGAAAGGCTAAACCTTTCGCGAAACTTACTACTGAAATGTGATACCAGTTAGAGTGCCACATCCTTACACTTTCGCGTGCTTCCTTAGATTAACCCAAACATTTTTTTACGTCAAGAGTTTTTTGTATTTTTTTGAATTTAAGTTTAGCTAAATTATGTTATTGGTAAAACATTAAACATATTCATTACACCCCTCACCCTAACCCTCTCCCTCAAGGGGAGAGGGAATGAACACTGCCCACATGTAAAGGATACTGGATTTTTCGTCATTGCGAGCGATAGCAAAGCCACCCAGCCGGTGCCTCCCTTTGTAAGGGAGGTGGCGCGTATGCGCCTGGGTTTTTCTCTTTTACCATCTTTCCATCCCTCTCCCTCAAGGGGTGAGGGAATGAATACTGCCCACATGTAAAGGATACTGGATTTTTCGTCATTGCGAGCAATAGCGAAGCAATCCAGCCTTTTTATAGTGAGGGGTAAAGAGTGAGAGGTGAGAGGTTCAATAATAAAAGGGCTCATCACGCTTCACACATCACTCTTCACATTCCAAAAGCTGGATTCTTTTAGGCTTCGCCCTCAGAAAGACGGAACATTTCCTAAAGCTTTAGTAGCTTTTAACAGTCCCCTCATCCATACATCCATACATCCATACATCCATACACCCTTTCAAACATTCAACTAAATTCACCCCTCACCTCTCACCCTTCACCCCTCACTTATAAAAATTTTTATTTATTATAATTTTATGATATAATTAACGTATGAAACATACACTTGAACAAAAAGTTTTTTATTCGGACACTGACGCTTACGGCGTTGTCTGGCATGGGTCTTATTTAAGATGGCTTGAAATGGGTCGCGTCGAATGGTGCGAAATGTCAGGACATAATTTGATTGAACTTGAAGCTATGAACATTGTACTTCCCGTCGTTAACTTAAATGTCAGATATAAGGCTTCAGCAAGAATTAATGACGAATTAATTATTGAAACATCAATTTCAAAATTCAACGGTTTAAGCGTAACTTTTTCTCAAAAAATAATTTCAAAAGAAACTGGTAAAACCTTTATTGAGGCAGAAGTTGAAGTTGTCGCAATCCATGCAGATTCCGGCAAGTTATATAGAAAAATGCCTGAAGTGCTTGCAAAATTCTTTGAAGGAGCGCTCAAATGTCCGGCACTCGTTTAAATAAATATATTGCATCTTCAGGACTTTGTTCGCGCAGAAAAGCAGATGAACTCATTGAAGCAGGAAGGGTTCTTGTTAATGGTAAAAAAATAACGGAACTCGGGTTTCTTGTTCAGGATAAAGATAAAGTTTTTGTGGATAAAAAGCTTATCCATCCCGTAAAACATGAATATTACAGATTTTACAAACCCGCAGGGTATATTACAACAGCAGACGATGAAAAGGGCAGAAAAACGATTTATGACCTCCTGCCTGATAGTTTGCAGCACTTAAAGCCTGTCGGCAGGTTGGATAAAGATTCCACAGGACTTTTAATTCTCACAAATGACGGAGATTTGATAAACGAATTGACTCACCCGTCAATAAAAGTTCCGAAAATTTATCTGGTAACTATAAATGGACAAATTCACAGACATGAACTTGAACGGCTTGCTAACGGAGTAGAAATAGAAAAAGGCAAAATCGCTTATGCTGATATATCAGTTATCGAAATGAATAGTGAAAAGACAACTATGCAAATAACACTTTATCAGGGGTTAAACCGCCAAATAAGAAAAATGTTTGAATATGTCGGTTATGAAGTTAAATCATTAAAAAGAATCCAGCATGCAACCCTTACTCTGCAAGGGTTAAAACGCGGAGAATTTAAACCTGTAAAACCTCAACAGATAAAAGAACTCAAAAATTTCTTAAACAGGATTGCTAAAAATGCTTAAAATCGCATTGACTGGTAATATAGCATCAGGAAAATCCACGGTGCAAAAAATTCTTGAAGAAAACGGCTATAAAGTCCTTGATACGGATAAAACAGCACATGAACTTCTGGATTGTCTTGATGCGATTAAAGAAGAATTCCCCTATTGCATTGAAAACGATAAAATTTCCCGTCCTAAATTAGGAGAAATTGTATTTTCAGATAAAAATGCAAAAGAAAAACTGGAAAGCATACTTCATCCTGAGATACGCAAAAAAATTTCAGATTTTTTTACTGAAAACGCTGCTGAAAAAGTTGTATTTGTCGGGATACCGCTTTTATTTGAAGCAAATATGACAGATTTATTTGATAAAATTCTCCTTATTTATACGGATGACGTAATACGAGAAAAGCGTTTAATATTGAGAAACAAGTATTCACTTCACCATGCCCGTTTGAGGATGAACTCACAAATACCGCAGGATAAAAAGAAATCCCTTTGCGATTATGTAATTTATAACAACGGAACTTTACAGGAACTTGAAAGTGCCGTTCATGATTTTTTGATAAAATTTAAACCGGAATAAAGACTCTTGCACCGTCTTTAATCTGATTAGTAACTCCGTCACTTACAGCCTGCCCGTTACCGAGAGTAACTTCAACATGCCCTGCAGAAGTGCTGTAGCCGGAAACCCCTCTGTCATATACCAGAATACAACCGGCAGGTAAAGAAGATAAATTCAAATTAGATGTTGAAATTTCTTTAAAGTTAGGGTTACGAGAAAGAATAGAGGCATATTCATAACCGTTACCTCTTTCGCCTGTACCAAGACCGGTTCTATCCAGTGCCCGTCTAACATATTTTGCGCAATAACCTGTAAATCCTACAGCGTTGCTTGCGACATCCCGAGCTAAGGCTCCGCCTTTTTCCTTATCATATCCTGCATCTTTTAACTGCGGAAGATTTGTATTTGTACTTATTGAAGCAGAACTTGCTTTTGAACTTCTGCTTACTGCTGCAGAATTATTAGAACTTGTCCTTGAAGATGTCCAAGATGACAATGTATTAAAGAAGTTTTTCGTCATATTGGTTGTAGCATTAACAGAGTTTAATAAGGTAAAAACATCCAGAACTCTGTTCATCGCGCGGAAATTATATATTCCGAAAGTCGGACAAGGCATACAAAATGTATTCAACATAGGGAATGCCGGCATTGGCATAAAACTGTATGACGGAAATCCGCATACTGGCGGTATTGAAGGGGCACAGCCAAAACCGAAGCCGAACAGCGAGCCATTGTAAAAATTATTGCCGAAAGCACAAGGCGTATTGTATGGCATCCGATTGAAAAAATTATTCTGAATATATGTTGTATGACCAACTGTGCTAAACAATTTTTATCCCCTTTATATATCCCCTGTACATATATAAAGTATTTTTGCAGATAAAAATTGCCTTATATTAATAAATATTAAAGGAATATAATTCCGGCTTCCGCCTTGCCAAAATCAACAAGCTTCAATGGTTCGTTATAGTCGTCACATACTACATAATCCCCGGTATCAAGATTAAACATTTTTTCAATATCTAACGGCTCAGAACCATTAAATATATAAAACTTATTCACGTTTTTCATATAAAGCCCGAATGTACCAGCTTTTTTAAGTTCTTTAAGAAATTCCTCCTTTAGGGCATTTTTTGAGAACCCGTCAAAGGTTAAATCCGTCATATCATAACTTGATTTCAAGGTTTCCAAAAGGACATAAGGTTCAATCCATTTTTTTATAATATAATTTGCCATAACTAAAATCTCCGACTTATACATACAAGGATATTACAAAAAAACTTAATTTCAAAAATAGAATTTTGTGCTATTATAGACATAAGATAAAAGGAGAGATTAGTTATGCAAATTTGTGTTATAGGAACAGGCTATGTCGGACTTGTAGTCGGAACATGTCTTGCTGAAATGGGAAATAACGTTATATGCATAGATAATGACACAAAAAAGCTTGCGCAGCTTGAAAACGGCATTGTTCCTATTTATGAACCCGGTCTGGAAGATTTAATTAAAGTTAACGTCAGAGAAAAGAGGCTGACTTTTTCCTCTGATTTAAAATACGGGGTAGAAAATTCACTTGTATGCTTTATTGCAGTCGGAACCCCGCAAAGTGAAGATGGCGCCGCAGATTTGCAATACGTTGAAGCAGTAGCCGAAAGTATCGGAAAATCAATTAACGGATATAAAGTTATAGTGGATAAATCGACCGTTCCTGTAGGTACTGCGGATAGAGTTACGGAAATCATAAAAAAATACACCAGACACGATTTTGATGTTGTTTCCAACCCTGAATTTTTAAAACAGGGAGCGGCTGTGGATGACTTTTTAAAGCCGGATAGAGTCGTAATAGGTTCAAATTCACAGCGAGCAACAGAAATTATGCAGGAATTGTATTCTCCTTTCTTAAGAACAGGCAACCCTGTTATAATCATGGATGTAAAATCTGCTGAAATGACAAAATATGCGGCAAATTCATTCCTTGCAGTCAAAATATCTTACGCCAATGAAATTGCCAATATCTGTGAAGCTGTCGGAGCTGATGCTGAAATGGTCAGAATTGGCATGTGTTCGGATAAACGTATCGGCTCACAATTTTTATTCCCTGGTTTAGGATATGGAGGAAGCTGTTTTCCAAAAGACGTAAAAGCCCTACTAAAAACAGCAAAAGACCATAACTGCGGATACCAGTTACTGGAAGCTGCAGATGAAGTTAACCAGAAACAGCGCAAAATTTTCATTGATAAAATTCTGAAACGTTTCGGCAAAGATTTGTCAGACATGACATTTGGCGTATGGGGGCTTGCGTTTAAGCCAAAAACGAACGATATGCGGATGGCGCCGGCAATAACTATAATAAATACACTTTTAGAACACGGAGCAACAGTTCAGGCGTATGACCCTAAAGCATTTGATCTTGCAAAAACAATCTGGGGTGACAAAATAACTTATGCAGAAAATTCCTATGACGCATTAAAGGATACAGACTGTATGCTGTTACTCACTGAATGGAACGAATTCCGCAGACCGGATTTTGACAGGATAAAAACATTAATGAAAAGTCCTGTAATATTTGACGGGCGCAATCAGTATGAGCCTGACAAAATGAAACGCCGCGGTTTTGAATACTACTGCGTAGGGAAAAAAGCCTAATTTTAATACCTCCCTTGCAAGGGAGGTGGTGTGTTAGTGCCGGAGGGTTTTAATCTTTAGCCACTTCCCTCAATGGGAGATGGGATGTGTTGTCATTGCGAGGCTTTAGCCGAAGCAATCCAGCCTTTTTATAGTGAAGGGTGAAGAGTGAGAGGTGAGAGGGTCAATAATAAAAGGTCTTATCGCGCTTCAGACATCACTCTTCACATTTCAAAAGCTGGATGGCAAAGAGAGGGGTGAAAAAAGAAACCATATTCAACTTTTCGACCTCGTATGCAGAACCCCCTCACGCCTCACTCTTCACCATTCACATTTATATTTTTGTAAGGATGTTATGAATGGACTCAATTTTCGTTTCATCCATACGATGCCCGCCGCCATCAAGAATTACAAGTTCGCGCAAAGATTTAGATTTCATAGCCAGCGATTTTGACGATTTCACAGGTATAAGATTGTCATTTGCCGAATGTATTATATAAAGCGGCACCTTTGTCCTGGCAATTCGTTCTTCTGTTTTAAAAATTCTATCAAGCGGTGCCAGAATTTTCGGGTAATGTTTATAAATATATTGATAGAATTTAGGTACCTTAAATTTACGCTGTTTCACAATATTTTCAGCTTCATAACTCAATGTATTAACAGGTGAAACCAAAATCATAAATTTTGCATCCGGAATTTCTTCTGCAATACGTGTTGCCGCAAAACCTCCAAGGCTATGCCCGACGATTCCGATATTTTCAGGTTTAATTTTCTTTTTCTTTAAATATCTTACAGTTGCCGCAATATCATCTTCCAGCGTATATTCGTCGGCAAGTTTTGATTTATTCTTGCCGAAGCCGCTATACTCAGGGGCAAGAACCGCATAATTTGAATTCAAAAATTCTTTATAAGCTGCCTGACAGTTGGAAATATTCTGAGAAGTTCCGTGGAAAAATACGATATAATTTTCTCTGTTATCTGGGTTTATATCGTATGCAACAATTTTACGCCGCCCTTTAATCGGCAACATAACTTCTCTCAGCTTACCCCGCAGCTCAGGAATAGGCTGTGAAATACGCCGCCTTGAGGCAATCTGAGAACGTTCAAAAAGCTGCATACAAAATCTGTAAGCCGGATTGTATTTTTTTAGGCTAAAACCTTCAAAAGAAACACTATCCCTGTTTTGCACAGTCAAATTAATATTGTTAGCTGAAGCATTAAGCTCTTTTCTATTTTGAAGCGGTGCATGAGCTGTTCTATAAGTGCCGATTGCTGAAATTCGCATTTTAAAATATCCCTATAAACACCTTAAACCTATCAGGAATAAAAAATTAATACAAGTATAAAAAATTTTAAATTTACAAAAATCTATAGAAAAGCGGACTTGACTTTAAGAACATATTCCGATAGAGTAGTAAATGTAGCTTTTCAGGAAGCCGGACTAAAGCGAGGTCTTTATTGCCTGCGGCTTTGATTGAAAACTGAATAATACCTTGGGTCTGTGGCAAGGACTCCGAAATTTGATTGAGTATCAAATTTTGGAGGGTGGTAGACGCCGTCTAACAATAAGCCGCAGCTCCCGTTGAAAATTTAACAATACCTTGGGCCTGTGGCGAAATTGGTAGACGCACTAGACTTAGGATCTAGCGCAGTGATGTGTGAGAGTTCGAGTCTCTCCGGGCCCACCATTTATAAAAAAGAGCCGAAAAGGCTCTTTTTTAATGCTTTTTCAAATTCCAATGCAGAGTTTTAGATGAAATCATGATAATACATTAATTCCTGCCGTCAGCTGAGCGCGGCAAAGGCATTCTCAACTATCTCCGGAATAGCTATTTCTATACTTTCTTTGTCTGTTGACAGCCACACCAGATATTCTATGTTTCCGGATGGACCTTTTATTGAGGAATATGTCAGCCCCTTGACTGCATAACCAAGTCGCTTACCATAATTTACAACATTTTCTATAACTTCTTCGTGCGTTTTTTTATTTCTGACAACGCCGCCCTTTTCAACCTTGTCTTTTCCTGCCTCAAACTGCGGTTTTATAAGACAAATCATTTCGTGGAAATCAGGATTTAGAAGAGTGTTCAAATTGGAAAGGACTTTTGTCAGAGAAATAAATGACAAATCACTCACAAGTAAATCCGCAACAGGCTCATCGGGTGCGTAAATATCTTCAAATGAACAGATTTTAAGATTTGTACGTTCTATAGGTTTAACTCTCTTATCAGCACGTATTTTCCAATTTAATTGTCCGTATCCGACATCAACCGCATAAACGAATTTAGCCCCGTTTTGTAAAAGGCAATCCGTAAACCCTCCGGTTGAAGCGCCTGCATCAAAACAAATACGACCTTCGACCTGTACCGGAAAAGTATCAAGTGCTTTTTTAAGCTTAAACCCGCCGCGGGAAACAAAAGGCATTGATTTCACAACTATATCATATTCTTTATCCGGTGAGATTTGAAACCCTGCTTTTGTAATATATTCATCGTTAATTTTCACGTGTCCGGCAAGAATTGCCGATGCCGCCTTGCTTTTAGTTTCAAAGTAGCCCAAATCTACGAGATATTTATCCAGTCTTTCCTTTTTCATAATTCTAAAATACCACACTAACGATATTTTTACCAATTGATAAGAATAAAAATGATAGCAAAAAATTTTATCAGGGATTTTAAGTTTAATATACTAATATTTTTATAAAGAAAAAGGAGAAATATGAAAATCAATTCTACTCAAACAACTATGCCAAAAGTTAATTTTAAAGGTTATATTACAGATGATGCTTTGAAATATGCTATCAGAAAATCTCATGAATGGTTTGACAGGGGGGCTTCTATTATTTCACCAAATGAACGCGCAGAAAAAATCATAAGCTGTGTAAAGGAAAACTTAGCTAAGGATACAGTCATTGATATAGGCTATGACATAAATTATAATGACGAGATAGTCCCGCGTATGGTTGCTTACAATAATAGTCTTAATGAAAGTACTATATTGGATTTTGATTTTGATATTACAAATTTATACCCCGGAGCAATACAAAAAATTGATGAAACTCTTGTACACCAATTTGCGAAAAAACAGCGTAACGAACTTATCAAGACCGGAAATATAGAAGAAGTTACGAAAAATGTGTCAAAAACTGCCGAGAAGTTTGGTAAACCTCTATCGGATGAAATCGACAAATTATGGAAATATATTCGAAGATATAAGGAGTCAATCTCTCAATTACCAAAATTCAAAAAAGAAAATTTTTATCTTGATTTTGAAGAAAAATACGATTTACGTGTCCGTTCATACAAAAAATGGATAAAATCCGGTGCAGTTCTTGACAAAAATGGCTAAAATAAGAAATTATTTTTCTATAATTTCAGACGGGTCAGTCTGCGGATATTAAAAATAAACAGCCTCTGCATTACGTGAAGTTACAGCTGAAACTTCTTCAAAAGAGATACCGCGGAGTTTTGCAATTTCTTCCGCTACGAATTTTACATAAGCCGGTTGATTTTCTTTCCCTCGGTACGGAACAGGAGTTAAATAAGGTGCATCGGTTTCCAATAAAAGCCTGTCAAGCGGAATATGAACTGCAACCTCTTTCATCTTAACTGCATTTTTAAAAGTTACAACACCGCCGAGTGCGAGATACCAGCCCTCTTTTATGCATTCACGTGCAAACTCAACACTTCCCGAAAAGCAGTGCATAACAACTTTTGACCCCTTATTATACTCTTTTAAAATATCAAAGCTGTCTTTATGCGCCTCTCTATCGTGGACACAGATAGGCAGATTTAATTCGTTTGCAAGTTTAATCTGCTTTATAAAAACCTCTTTCTGAAGGTCGTTAAAAGATTTGTCCCAGTAGTAATCCAGCCCGATTTCACCAATTCCGACAATTTTAGGGGATTTTGCATACTCTTTTATTTTCTCAATAAGAATGTCGTCCCAGTCTTTCACCTCAGAGGGGTGAACCCCTAAAAGTCCGTAGAGTTCATCGTATTTATTCACAAGGGTAAAAATTTTATCGACATCCTTCGGGTAAGCGCACGGAACAATAATTTTTTGAACACCTGCCTCTTTAGCACTTTTTATAATATCTTCTACACCAAGCCCCTCAATCATATCAACGTGGGAATGAGTATCAATTAAATATGTTTCGTTCATATAATGATTATACCACGCGGAAAATTTGTGATATAATCACACTTGTGGAAGAAAGAGATTTAAAAATATCAATAGCACACCTTTATCCGGAATTGTTAAACCTTTACGGCGATATCGGCAACATAATTGCATTAAAAAAACGCTGCGAATGGCGCGGAATTGAAGTGGAATTTACTGAAATTCATTCAGGCGACGATATAAAAGAGCATGACATATATTTTATCGGCGGCGGACAGGATAAACAGCAGGAAGAAGTTGCGGAAGAATTATTCACGCATAAGTGGTTCTTCCACGGGCAGAGGGATAAAGGCGCTGTATTTTTAGGAATATGCGGCGGATACCAGCTTTTCGGACACTATTATCAGCCGCACGACAAAGAAAAATTAAAAGGTATAAGCCTTCTTGATGCATATACAGTTGCAGGCGATACCAGATTTATCGGTAATGTTACCGCAGAAACGGATTTTCTTACCCCTGAAACTCTTGTGGGATTTGAAAACCACAGCGGACTGACTTATCTACAAGGCGATACAACGCCTCTTGCTACGGTTACAACAGGTAACGGCAACAACGGAGAAGATAAAACAGAAGGCGCCAGATATAAAAATGTTTTCGGGACATATCTGCACGGCTCGTTTTTACCGAAAAACCCGCAGTTTACGGATTATTTAATAGAATTGGCGATTGAAAAACGTTACGGAGAGCACATTCCGCTCAAGCTTCTTGATGACAAACTTGAAACTGCCGCTCACAATTCGCTAATAAACAAACCTTATTAAAATTGACTTAAAATTACGATTTCAGGTATAATCAAAGAATGGGTACCTTACGCAAATATCTGCGGCAATCCGCTACATATAAAATTTTTAAGGGCATGTCAGGAAAACTGTATGATTTTCTGGATACTCTCGGAGAAATTGTAAAAGACGGATTTAAAACTTTCAGATATTTAGTAAAATTGCAGATTGAGCCTAAGGAGCTTGTGGAACAATGCAACCGTTTCGGCGTGACGTCGCTTCCGATTACGCTTTCAATTGTCGGGATGACATCAATAATTGTAGCCTCACAGGTTGCCTCTGAAATGGTTAAACAGGGAGGCGGACATTTTGTAGGCTTAATGATGACATTACTTATCGTAAGAGAAGTCGGTGCAATTATGTCAGGGTTTGCAATAATTTCAATGATAGGTTCCTCTATAGCTTCCGAACTTGCCACAATGCGTGTTACTGAACAAATTGACGCATTAAAGGTTTTAAAAGTCGATCCTATAAGATATCTTTTTGTGCCGAGGGTTTTATCCGGAATTCTTATGATGCCTGTTGTCGTAATTATAGCGTCAATTGCCGGTGTGCTGGCAGGAGCTGTTACAACAACGCTTACAACTGATTTAGGCTATCGCGCATACTTTGATTCAGCATGGCTCGGGCTTTATATGAAAGATTTGGGCGTCTGCCTTTTAAAATCAATATTTTTTGGAGGTACAATAGCTCTCATAAGCTGCGCCTGCGGCTATACAGCTTCAGGCGGCGCAAAAGGGGTCGGACTTGCAACAACTAAAGCTGTTGTCTGGTCTTTTGTTGCCATTGTAATATGGGATATGATATTTGCAATAGCGTTCTTCTTCTAATAGCACATGCGGGATTTGCCGCAAACTAACAAGGATAAATTTATGAGTATAGAAGTTAAAAATTTAGTAAAAATATTTGATGATAAAAAAGTTATAGATGAGGTTTCATTTAAAGTTGAAGATGGAGAAACACTCGCCATTGTCGGGTTCAGCGGTTCCGGCAAAAGCACCATACTGAAACTCATCTGTGGACTTATTGAAAAAGACGGCGGTGAAATTATCACATCAGAAGGCGATATCGCAATGGTTTTCCAGTATTCAGCACTTTTTGATTCACTTAACGTTGCAGAGAACATATCTTTTGCACTGAGAGAACGCCGAGAATTAAGAAATAAATATACAGAAAAAGATTTACACGAAATCGTTGCTAAAAAACTTGAACTTGTTGGGTTAAAAGGGATTGAAAAGAAATTTCCGTCAGAGCTGTCAGGCGGCATGCAAAAACGTGTAAGCTTCGCCCGAGCTATAGTTACAGAGCCGAAAACCATCCTCTACGACGAACCGACAGCAGGATTAGACCCGATCTCCTCCACTCTTATCGAAGATTACATTGTAAGATTAAAAGAGGAAACCAATGCAGCATCAATCGTAGTAACCCACCAGATGTCCACCATCACAAGAACAGCAAACAAACTCATCATGCTCTATGGCGGAAAAATAGTATTCGCCGGCACTCCGGAGGAAATGCTTAAAATGGATAACGAATACACCAAACAGTTTGTAACAGCCTCTCTCGAGGGTCCGATGAAAATGATTGCTTAATTATTTTATTTGCGCTAGAATAAAAATCAGACACGCAAAAATTGCCTGATACTGCGCGGGAAGCTTCCACACGACAATAGGCAGTTAGAAATTAAGAGGGATGTTATGGAAACTATGGAAAAATTAGAAAAAAAATTGTTCAATGAAGATGTAATGACTTTGGATACATATATTATGTTTAAACTCAAAGAAATTACAGAAAGATTAAAACCTGATTTAATCGCAAAAAACCGAGCACCGATTTCGCTTTCCATGGGTGCACCGACAGCAGCCCCTCCAAAAGAACTTATCGACAGATTAAAAGAAGTATTAACCGAGGACGGTATTCATCTTTATTCTATACCAAAAGGAGAAGCCTTTTTTAGAAAAGCAATTGCACAGAGAATGAAAAACCGTTTCGGAGTTGAATTAGACGCTGATAAAGAAATTTTCTCGCTTATGGGTTCAAAAGAAGGTATTGCAAACCTTGTAAGATTTTTAATTACGCCTAAACACGAAATTAAAGAAAAAGATGTAATTCTTGTACCTGATCCTGGGTATGCGTCATATTTACAATTTATTAAATGCTCGGGCGGATACGCATATCCTATTCCACTGACGGAAGAAAATGACTACAAACCTGATATGGAAGAAGTTTGGAATAATTTAATCAAAGACGGCTTTAAACCGGGAAATGTCAAAGCCATGATTATAAACTTCCCGAACAACCCGCTCGGCGCAAGCACTACCAGAGAATATGTAAAATCCGTAATTGATTTTTGCAAAAAACACGAAATCCTTTTGATTTCCGATGCTGCATACTGTGATTTGTATTTTGACGAAAAAGAAAAGCCGTTCAGCGTGTTTGAACTTGAAGGCGCAAAGGATATTGCAGTAGAATTTTACAGTTTTTCAAAACCTTACGCAATAACCGGCTGGCGCCTTGGCTGGGTTTGCGGGAACAGCACTATAATCCAGCGTTTTGGCAAAGGTAAATCCACAATTGATAACGGAATATTTAAAGCACTCCAAAAAGCTTGTGCTGAAATTTTAAATTCAAAAGCCGGCGATGACTACATTGAAGAAAGCAACAAAAATTACGCTAAAAAACAGTCAATAATGGTAAAAGGCTTTAAAGAACTGGGCTGGCCGATTGATGAGAAGAATGTTCCGCATACGACCTTCTATCTCTGGCTTCCGATACCGCCGAGATACGATTCAGCATTCAAATTCTGTCAGGACGTTCTTGAAAAATCAGGAGTGGTTCTGGTTCCGGGGAACGCATTCGGCGCCCACGGCGAAGGCTATTTCAGATTATCTTTCGTATGTTCTGATGAGCAACTGCAGGAAGTTATAGATAGATTTAAGGCTGACGGATTTAATTTTAATTAAAAAGAAAACGCAAAAATTTATTAAAAAAAAAATCCAGACTTCAAAATTTTAAGAGGGGAAAATTCTTATCTTATCCCCTCTCAAAATTTAATTTCACAGCCCATTTTACAAAGGAAGGAAAAACCACCTGCCCCCACCCTACGGGAGAGGGTAGGGGTGAGGGGTAAAAAGAAAACCCTCCGGCGCTAACGCACCACCTCCCTTACTAAGGGAGGCAAATGCAGGGTTGCCTTTTTACAAATTCTATCTCCCTCGTCAAAAGGGGGCGGGCGGAAGGTT
>CALUVR010000036.1 GCA_944324285.1 Candidatus Gastranaerophilales bacterium
GGTGAGAAGTGAATGGTGAAGGGTTCAATAATAATAAGTTCTTCATTGTTCTTTCAAGCATTGAACCTTTCAACTAAATTTACCCCTCACCAGTCCATCAGTCACCTATTCCATCAATGAAAAAGGCGATTTGTCTGCCACCCTTTTAACTAAGCAACTTGAAACTTGTTGCAGCTTTTGTAATTTTCCTATTTCACCCACTTGAAGCTTTTAACATAGTTTATGCCGTTGATGTCACCGTCGATGTCAACGGCAAATATTCTGAATATGTTATTATAAACTTCGTAATTCGGAATTTTCTTTAACTCTGCTTCAAGTTCAGGTGAAATTTCGTTTTTATTCAATAGCGGTATCATATTTAAAAGCGTATTTAACGAAACATTTTTAATCCGTCCGAGGACATTTGTAATGTTATTAGAAAGGGTTCCGTATACTTTCATATCAGCATTGGAATTAGTGACATTATAGGCGCCCGTGAGGTAAAGGTTGAGGTCTTTTCCTTTAGAATATACGTTAATATCATGAGCGATACCGTCTTTAACCTCGTAGCTTCCGCTGATACTCTCAAATTCACCCGTTTTTAAAGGTGTAATTATATCAATAATACTGTTGATAGAAAGTCCTGTCAATCCGCTTTTTGCAAGGTTTGCAGCTTTCAGAAGGTATTCCAGTGACCCTAATTTCGGCATTCTGCCGTGCGCAACTTCAAAATTTCCTTTGCCGCCGAGTGTATTCAAGCATAAATCCTGGGTTTTCCCGTTGCAGTAGAGAGTTAAATCTCCCGTTGTTGTTCCGTACAGTTGTCCTTTTAAATCAAACAGTGATTCCGTTATTATTTGAGCATTTGCATCTGCTATATGTGAATTTATTTTAAAATCACTTGTTATAAGATTGTATTTCAAATCCCCCGTCACTTTTCCCTGTGCCATGTCAAAAGTGTAATTTGTCACATTTATGACTGAATCAGCGCCCATTTTGAGATTAGCTTTAAAGTTTGTGGCGGAAAGTGCTTTTAATAGAATGTTATCTGCAGTAACTTCGGAATTCTCTATGCGGATTATTGATGGATCAAGCGGCTGGAGCTGGTATGGTGTTGCTATCTGCTGTTTATAAATATCAGCATCGTAATCCTGCAGCGAGCCGGTGATTTTATTTAAATTCAAATCTATAAAGTGGAGTTTGATATCCTTAAATACAATCGGGTCAGGGAAGGAGTTTTTCAAAATAGCATCAAGAGTTATTGCGTTATTGAGAATGCTCCCGCGTGCATTTATTGTTACTATATCTTTTTTGAAATCTGTATGTATATCTTTGATTGTCGCATCAAAAAACGGCATATCAATGCTTGTGACATCAAGTTTTCCTAATATTTTCGGGGCTTTAGAAGTTCCGTTGATAATCATATCGGAGGTAAATACGCCTTGTTTCATAAGCGGTTTTTTGAATATTATGTTGAAAATTTTAGCGTCCGTCGGGTTGTGGGTTGTTATGCGGAGATTTTTAAATTTGAAGTAATTTTCTCCGAGCTGTTCAACATAACCGCTAGCCGTAAGCTGGGTGTTAGGGTTTTCTTTGTTATTTAAAGATGTGATAATTTTGTCGTATTTAAAGTTGTTGATTTTGATGCTTTTCGGCGAGAGAACGGCATCCGCTTTTATCTCTACAGGGCTTACCATATCGCCGATTGTGGCGCCCATATAGTAAAGACTGGAGCTTTCATCAAGTTTTAAATCAACTTTTGTACTTAATTTATCCTGAGTTCCGTTGAGTTCTGCTGTGCAATTGACATCCCCTTTAAGTTTTATCGGATACACCGCTTTATTGTTAAAGAACTGGTCAAAGAATTCCTGTGTAGGTTTTGCGTTTATATATAAATCCGCATCAGGGTTTTTAAATACATTAGTGATTTTGCCGTTTACAAAAACCGGCATTCTGCCGACAAAACCGCTTATTCTGCTTAGATTAAGCCTGTCATTATTTAAAAGGTAATGACCGTCTTTTATTCTTATTCTCAAGTGTTTCGGAAGATATACAAAACTTACATCATTCAGTTGAGAGAAAACCCGCAGATTATTATTGTTTATTCTGGCTGCAATATTAGTTTTCCCTTCATATCTTCCAAACTGTTTCAATTGGTCTTTGTATTCAGGAAAAATTTCTTCTATCGGTCCGAGTTCATTCAACGCCGCAAGGTTAAAGTTTTTCATTGAGGCATAACCGTTTATTTTGAAGTTATCCGTTAAAAATCCTGTGACATCGACTTTTAAGTTGTACGGATTGCTTTTATATGTACCTTTTAGCGGGGAAACTGTCAGGTGGTTATTTTTCAGATTAAATTCCCCGTTCCCGACAAGGATTGGTTTTCCTGAGCCGAAATTGTTGTAGATTTTTCCGTTCATTATAATTTTGTCATAATGAATAATCTTGTCGGCTTTAGCCTGATAAAATGCCGTAAATGATGAATTTATCGACTCTGAATCTTTTACATACGGAATATATGAGTACATTCTGGAGGTAATTCTGAGGGCATCTCCTGCGTTGAACTTGTTTGAATATGCAGTTAGATTAATGTTTTCATTTTTAACTGTGCCTTTGAATTTAACTTTTGATTTTTCAACAAGAGTTTCCATATCAAAATCAGCGTCCTCATTTACGAAATTCACGGTTCCGGATAACTGAGAAATTTCTGCAGGAATATCTTTTAATTCACCTTTGTTGTTATGAAAATCTATTGTACCTTTGGCAAACAGGTTTTCGTTGAAAACAGGTTCAACGCCAGGTTTCATGTGTCCTGTTAAATTTAAAAGCAAATCAGCCTTTCCGGAGATGGTTTTTATAGGTTCAACAACCTCCTGCAATTCTGCAAGTACAGGCGAGGTGTTTATTACCTTTAATAAATGTTCTGTTGGCAGTCCTTTAGATTTTGCCGTAAAATCCATATCGCCTGAAAGTGAACTTGTACCTTCTATCGTGACAGGCTGTCCCAGAATAAAAGCTTTTGATGATTTAAATGTTGCAAGTCTGTCATCGAATGTTAGTTTTGCGTTAATTCCCGTGACAGAAAGGTTATGGATATCGTTAAATGAAGCATTGGTGTCTTTAAAATTCATTTCGCCCCAGGCATGAGGTTCTATTTTTGTCCCTGATATTCTTAAATCAATATTTCCGGTACCTGTAACCTTCATCATCGGAACAGGTCCGATTTCAAATTTGATGATGTTATGCAGCGGCATTACAACGTTATATGCCTTTAAAAGACTTATGTTTTTTGTACTTTTTATATGTATATCAGAGCGTCTGTTTGTGAAAAGTTTAAAATCTCCTGTGACATCAACACCTTCTTTCGGGGCGGTTTCGACATTTGCATCAAGGTGCATCATCTGTTTTTCCATAGAAAGTTTAACTGTCGCACCTTCTGTCGTATCAGGAATTCTTTTTATCAGATATCCGTCCGTTATCAAGACATTGCCGAATAATTCAGGATTATTGGCAATCCCTTTTATATTAAGATGCCCCATAACGTTGCTGTAAAAAATATGTTTTTTTAATAAATAGAAGTTGAAATCAGGCAGAAGATTTTCTTCTCCCGGGAGAAGCGGAATAATGTTTTCAGATCTTGACGGGTTAATTGTTGTTTGTATGTCAAGGTACGGAAATTTTTTATTTAAACCTGTGATATTGCCGCTTGCAGCAAGGTCAACTTTCGGTGCTTTAAGCGTCAGGTTTTCCAGATGAATACCGTTTTTTAAAGTGTTAAGGGTTGTTTTTATTTCAAGCTGTCCGTTGCAGAAGCTTGAACCCGCCGTATCTTTTTTCATTAAACCGAAATTATCAAGGGTTAAATCTGCCGTGATATTTTTGTGTTTTTCTTTTGTTACATCTGTTTTTGCGTGGAAATTTAAAATCCCTTTTAAATCAGTGTATCTGTTTTTTGAAAAATATTTTACGTAAATTTTAAAAATGGATAAATCAAGGTTTTCTATATCAGCGTTTAATAGAAGCTGATCTTCATTAATCTTATTAAGCGGAAGCCGTAAATCGACTGAAGCATTGATTAAAGATGGCTTGCCGTCAACAGTGAGGCTTGATTTTGTAGAAAATTTCGCACGTTTGTCTTTTTCAAAATCTTCAAGTTTGAATGTTTTCCCGTCAACAATAATCTTTTTGCCCAAAACGTTATCGTTGAGCGTAATATAGTATTTGTTCAGATTAATCTTTATTTTGTTTAAAGTTATTTTTGATTTTTTATCAAAATTGAGAGGGTATTGCCCGAGAAATATTTGTCCGCGTTTATCAATGGAAAGTTCTGCAGTTGTGTTATTTGCATTGAATACGCTAATGTTTGCGTGTTTTAAAATAAGCGGAAACAACTGAAGTTTCAGGGCAGTATTTTCAAGTTTTAACGGCTTTGATTTATCATTATTTATGACGGAAATTTCATCAGCTTTCAGCCAGACTGCCGGAAGCAGTCCCATTTTAAATTCAGGGTTAACTAAATCAATATTTAATCCGCTGTTTTTTTGTATTTGACGTTCAATAAAGTTTTCAAAACGAGGGGTATTAAGTGCTGCCGGAATTCCACAGTAATAAAGCCCGTATAAAGCTATTAGTGAGATTATTGAAATAGTCGCGATTGTTCTTCTACCCATACGCCTATTTATTATATGACGAAAAAGGCTTAAAATCAAATTGTAAATAAGAATCCGCCAATACTGCGGCACCGTATAAAAAAGCCCGTATATTAAAGATTACGGGCGTGGAAAAGTTTATGCAGCAGCGGGTTAGAATTTTTCTGATTTTATTTCAAAATACCCTTGCGGATGATGGCATAATGGGCACTCTTTCGGCGCAGCGTCAGAATATGCTATAAATCCGCATTTCCTGCAAACCCAGTATTGAGGCTCAGGTTTTTTGAATACAGTTTTTTCTTTAAAATTTTTAAGCAGTATTGCATATCGTTCGGCGTGGTGCTGTTCTACTGTTCTCACGAGGCGGAAGGTTTCGGCTATTTCATCAAAGCCTTCTTCGTTTGCATCATCTTCCCCTTTTCTGTAAATGAATTCCCACTCATCTCGTTCACCTTTTACTCCGCTTTCAAGATTTTCTTCAGTTGTCCCGAGTTCAAACGGATAAGTTGCGTCGACATGTCCTTCTATGTTACCAAGATATTTGTAAAAAAGTTTTGCATGTTCTCTTTCGTTTTCTGCCGTATCAAGAAATATCTGAGAAATTTGTTCATAGCCTTCTTTTTTCGCAACTTTAGAAAATATTGTATAACGGTTTCTGGCTTGAGATTCTCCGGCAAATGCGTTAATTAAATTTTGTTCGGTTTTTGTTCCTTTTAGTTCTTTCATTGTATTTATCTCCTTTTACTTTGTGCAGTTTAACCTCTGTTTTCGTGTTTTTCAATTGCCGGCGCAGATTATCCTAAAGTCGGAGTAATCTTTAAAAAGACAATACTTTTCGGGGATTATAGGAAGAAGAAAAACTCCCATAATATAGGCAGGTAATAGTCGGGAATAGAAAATTATGAACTTACTAGCTTACACAAAAAAATTATATGAAAAGATAAACGCTTACGATAAGATTGCGAAAAATCCTTATACGGAAAAAGGTTCGCAAAATCCTTTTTGTAAACCTCAAAATATTACGGTAATCTGGATAGATAAAAAAGATAATTCAAATTGATAATCACAAATTAATCCTCTAAATATGGTAAAAAACACACTGAAACTGAAAATTTACAATAGGCTAAAACCCTTATATAATAAGAGTTTTGTTGTCGTATAGCGGTTGTATTTTTAAATAAAGGGTTGAAATTCTAAAAAGTTTGTACTATACTCTGTATATAGATTTTATTCTTAGAAGTTAAAACTTGACACTAAAGAGAGAGTGCACTTGCTTTTAAGGATTTTCAATTTACAACCAGAGGATTACATTTTGAGAAAACTATTACTATTCACTATTACGCTAGTGTTAATGTTGGCTGCGCCTGTACAGGCATCCGATACTAATACAGTAAAAGCGACTATTGTGAAACACGCAATATCAATGGGGGTAGACCCGGCAATCGCTTTAAGTATAGCAAAGACGGAATCAGGCTACAGACACAATGCACGGAGCAGTCATGGTGCGGTAGGAGTATTTCAGCTCATGCCATCCACTGCAAGAAAAATGGGTTTGAATCCGTATTCATTGAACGACAACATCAAAGGCGGTATTATGTATTACAAGATGATGTATAAAATGTTCGGCTCAATGGAGTTGGCGCTGGCTGCATACAACGCCGGTCCGGGGAACGTAAAAAAATATAATGCGGTTCCTCCTTATGTAGAAACCAAACGCTTTGTCAGCAAAATTATGACGGATTATCATCATTTAAAAGCAAATCCTGATCCTGCAATGAGAGCAGCTGTGGCAGCAAAATCGTCGACACAGGTTTCATCGGTACCATCCGGAGCAAAGGTGTTGCCGACAGCCTCGGCACCTGTTCCGAAAGCTGCTAAGGAAAATGAATTGAGTACAAAAATCCAAACAGTTGAAATGGCTCCGATTGAACTCGAACTTGAGGCTTCAGGTTTAGCAATCTAAAAGAGTTCTGAAAAAGAAAGAAAAAGCAATCCCTCTGATATATTCAGGGGGATTGCTTTTTTGTTGCATGGCTGAAAAGATAGAAGAACGACATCACATCCCCTCTTCATGCAGAAGATGGTAGCACGTAGTGTCGGGTGAGGGGGAATTTAGTTAAAGGGTTGAACGGGTGAATGGATGAAAAACTTCCCCCCCACCTCTCCATCTTGGTGAGGGGAAAAAAGAAAAGACGTTAGGAGGATAAGTATAATTAAGTGAAAAGTGAGGATTGTAGTTGGGCAAGTATGCCCAACCGACCTTTACAAGGGGGGACCATTAATCCCTCTACCCTTGCTGGAGAGGATTAGGGAGAGTGGGCAGAAATTAAGTGAAGTGTGAATGGTTTTTAGAGAAAACCCTCCGGCGCATACGCGCCACCTCCCTTATAAAGGGAGGTTTTTTCACTCTCGCCACTTGAGGGAGAGGGTGGAATTTGTTAATGAGCGTGAGCGAATTTACAAATTCGGGTGAGGGGTAAAAAGTGAGAAGTGAGTGGTGAATAGTTCAATAAAATAATTAGTCCCCTCACGCTTCACCCCTCACCTATCTTAATGATTGCTTCGTCCTTCTCATAAAACGTGTAATTTAGAACTGCAGGTCAGTCTTTCAGCCCAACAAAAACATTTAGCTGTTATAGGCTCTGAAGAATTCCTGAATTAATTCTTGTCCTTTTATGATAGATTTATAGTTAACATTTTCTTCAGGAGAATGCATATTGCAGACATCGGCAAGTCCGACAAGATATGGGGCAAAGTTTTCTCCGTGCGAATTTTGTTTATTAGCATAAATATGAGTTTCAGCCCCTGCGTGGAAAGATGAAATTTCGGGCGTTACTCCGATTTTTTTAGCAACGGCTTCAAATAAGAGCGGTATATATTCATCTTCAACTTTTTCAAAAGGCGGCAGATGTTCTTCAAAGGTTACGGAAGCCTGCGCAACTCCTTTATAATCCTTGTTAAATTCTTCAATTTCAAACTTCATACGGTCTTTTAATTCTTCTTCGTATTTTCTGCTTGAACTTCTGATAGAATAAGTAGCTTTTCCGTACGTATTAATGACGTTTGTGACATCCGGGTTGCCTGCAGTGATTCCACCTATATTGCATGAAGTGATGACATTCCCTTCATTATCAGAGTAGAATACACCTTGAGGAAGATTTGAAACAATATCTGCGATTAATTTTGCTGCATTTTCGCGTGTGTTGTCGGCGATATCAATTCCGGAGTGTCCGCCGCGGAAGGAATTAACCTCAATATTAGCAAGGGTATAACTTGCACCGGACGTCATCAATTGCCCGAGGCTATCGCTGTCACAGACAAGAACATATTTTGATTTTAGCTTTCCGAAATCAACGTGTTTAATCCCTGACATACCGGATTCTTCATCTCTTGTAAACACAACCTCAAGTCCGCCGTGTTTTAAATCGGAATTTGCAACTGTTTTAGCTAAGAAAAGAGCGTTTGCAACGCCGGCTTTATCATCAGCGCCGAGAGTTCTGCCTTCCGCACGGATTAAGTCGCCGTCAAGGTAAGGCTTTACAGGGCTGTTGTCACCGATAACATCCATGTGGGAAGATAACAACATCGGCTGTTTTGTTGAATCTGTTGGAGGAATATTTATATAAACATTATGATAATCATCAAGTTCACAAGGAATATTGTTATCATCGCAATATTTTCTTATCCAGTTTGCAACATTTTCTTCTTTTAATGATGGCGACGGTATTTCCGCAAGATTGCAGAATAAATCGACCAGCTCGTTTTCTTTTCTTATTTTTGCTAAATCCATAATATTCTCCTACGTGTGATTAATTAAATTTTAGCACATTTTAGAAAACTTACAACATTTATTAATATATATTTTATAATTCAAACTGAGATTTTTCAGGAAATAATTTTTCAAGATGTGGTTTTATTCCGGCTCTTTCAGTATCACTCACTTCATCATAGTCATTAATGCAAATCAAATTAGGTTTGTATTTTTTGATTTTCTTAAACATTCTGTCATCTCCTGCACCAAAGTAGGCTGAATCTTTTTTTAGGTTCAGAGTTATCAGCTTGAAGAGTTTTTTATATAAAGGCAACTCCCAATCAAATCGGGATAATTTTTTCAGCTTTCCTTCCTTGATTGCACAGGCGTAAGCGGAATAGAGAACTCTTTGAACATCTGTATCAGAGCGGAATTTACTGAATGTTGTTTTTTCGATTTCTTCTTTAAATAATTTATTGCATTTTATGATATCTGATTTTCTATAAGGGTCGATGTTGTGATGCGGTTCATAATTCAATTTGTATCCGAATTCCTTTTCAATTAAATCGTAGGAATTTTTAAGCATTCTGAAATAATTACAATCTTCTAAATGCTTTTTAGTAATAGGGGTTCCGATCCTGAATATTGGATATCCTTTTTCTGTAAAGAAAAAAGAAGGTTCCGTGTAATCCGCAAAAAACATATCATCATTTGCAAATAAAAAATATTCGGAAAGATTTTTTATGTTACATATACAGGTTTCTATTGCGGAAGCGTTAAAAGTCGGAAGAGCCTCAGCGGGCATAATTTCTTTGTGGTCAACAATATGTATTTTTTCGTTATTATTATTGAGCCATTTTGGAACCTGGTTATCAGTTACGATGTAGATATTGTTAACCCACGGGGCATATTTTGCAACAGAACGGAGTGAATATTTTAATTCCTGATTATCGACAAATCTGCTTTTGTCAACGGATAGCGGGTCAATTTTTTCCCCATATTGATTTTGCCAGTAGAGTCTTTTTTGTTTAAGTTCTGGAGCGTTTCCGTCTACCCAGAGGTAAACCAGGTCTATTGGCGGTAAAGCCCCCACCCCCCTCGTGGAAATACCATTATAGTGAGCTTTTTGCGGGTGCACATTTTTTGTGTCCATAAACTACCTCCTTAATTTATATCAACAACGCTAACTCCGTCGCCGCCTTCTGAATCCTCTCCGGGTCTGAATTTTGCAACATAAGGCGATGTCGAAAGATAATCCCTCACGGCGGATTTTAAAGCGCCTGTTCCGTGCCCATGGATTATTGTGACAGGCGACAGGTTGGCAAGGCTTGCTTTATCAAGATAAATCTCTAAATCATCCAGCGCATCTTCTACCCTGTATCCTCTCAAATCCAGTCTGTTTGAAAGATTTGTCCGTTTGTATTCAAAACTTTCAAAGCTTGAAGGTTTGTAGCCGGACGCTTTTTTCTCAAACGCTTTATCGTACGGCGCAAGTTTATTCTTTTTAATCTTGGTTTTAATATTCCCCATCTGAACGAAAACATTCCCATTTTTATCTGGCATGGAAAGTACCACGACAGGCTGATGAATTTCTTTTAATATTAATTTATCGTTTATTTTTACATCATTCCATTGGATTTCAGCATACTGTTCTTTATCTTCATAGCCGTGAACTTTTTCATGGAAGCCTTCTTCAAGTTTTGCAAGCCGTGCGTAAGAGCGGCGGGCAATTTTTTCGGATTTTTCTTTTCTTAATTCGTCCAGAATATCTTTTATCTCAGCCCTCACCGCAAGCATTTCATGGCTGAATTTTTCTTTGATATTTTTAATCGCTTTTTTCTTATCTTTTTTTACTTCCGACAAATTTGCTTCGTATTCTTTTTTGATGAGTTCTGAATCCTCTTTTAATTCTTCTGCTTCCTTAAGGTTTTCAGAAAGTTTCTGCTGTGTTTCCTGCAGTTTTTCAACCACAACAAGCGACTGGTCTTTTTCTGATGTCAGAATTTCTTTTGCTTTATTGACGATTTCTGCCGGAAGCCCGAGGTTTGCTGAAATTGAAATTGCGTTGCTCAATCCCGGAATTCCTATCAGTAATTTGTATGTCGGGCGCAGCGACTGCGTGTCAAATTCAACTGACGCATTTTTGAAGTAAGGATTTGAATATTCAAGCGCCTTTAATTCGCCGTAGTGGGTTGTGATTGTTGAATAAACATCTTTCCCCGCAAGATTTTCAAGTATAACCTTTGCAAGAACAGCCCCTTCCTGAGGATCAGTTCCGGCGCATATTTCATCAAGAAGGACAAATGTATCACTGCCACTTTTGTTGATAATTTCAATAATATTTGTCATGTGCGATGAAAATGTCGAAAGACTCTGCTGAATACTCTGCGCATCTCCTATGTCTGCAAAAACCTGTTTAAACGGATAAAGCTTTGCCATTGTACATGGGAGAAACATTCCGGCTTTTGCCATAAGTATAAAAAGCCCGATTGTCTTTATCGTAACGGTTTTTCCTCCGGTATTCGAGCCTGTAATAATTATGGATTTGTAATCTTTTCCGATTTCAAAGTTGTTGGTTACAATATTTTCAACAGTGCCGATTAAAAGCGGGTGTTTCATGTTTTCAAATTCAACAATTCTCTCTTTAGTAATTTCAGGTTCCGAGGCGTGAATTTTCACGGCATACCGTGCTTTTGCAAAATGAAAATCAATTTTTGCCAAAATTTCTTCGCTGTGTTTAATCCTGCGAATTTCCTCTTTTACGGCTTGCGTGAGTTCTGCAAGTATCCGTACAAATTCTGCATGTATCTGTGATTTAATTTCTCTTATTTTATTGTTTATCGGTACAAGACATTCCGGCTCAATGTAGAAGGTCTTGTTGGTCGCGGAAACGTCATGGACAATCCCTTTAACCTTATTTTTGCTCGGCGCTTTTACCTGAAAAACAATTCTGTCGTCGCGGGTTGTGTAAATCGTTTCCTGCAGGTGTTTTGTGAAATCCGCTGAATTCAATAGGTCTGAAACCTTTGATTTTAAATTCTTTTCGGTTTCTCTTAGAGATGCGAACAGCCCTTTTAATTCAGGAGTTGCGTCTTTTTTTATCTGCAGGTCATCATCAAACGTATCAAGAATTCTATCCTCAAGTTCTTTAAAAGAAATAAGATTTGCGGCAAGCCCTTTGAGTTTGGAATTTTCTTCGCAATTTTCATTCAGAAAATTTTTCACAAGCCTTGACGATTTCATAGTTTTTGCAATATCTACAAGTTCCCCTTCGGAAAGGTAGCTTACAAGAGAATTCCTTTGGATTTCCGCGATATCCGCAACAAAACCTATCGGAATGTCTGCAGGGGTATCGAGAATTTTTTTAGCTTCACGTGTAAAAAGGATTTCCGATTCGATTTTTTCTATTGTGTCAAAAGGCAAAAGTTCAAGACAAAGTTTGCGGCTTTGTTTTATTTTAGCAAACCCTGCAAGTTTTTCCAGAACTTTATCGAATTCCAAAGACTTTAAACTGTTAGATACAATATCCATAATTTAATTTTACTATAAACATAATACATGTTATCGGAAGAAGAGAGAAGTTCTCCAACTTCTTCATTACGTTCACTTTTTCTTTTTTATTGCGATGAAAAAAGAAAAAGTGAACCGAAAAAGA
>CALUVR010000037.1 GCA_944324285.1 Candidatus Gastranaerophilales bacterium
GGTTCTGAACTACCCCCCTTGTAAAGGGGGGGCAGGGGGGATTCAGACCTGCCGTAGGCAGTTGCCGAACGTGCACGAAGTGCGATAGTGAGGCTCAAAGGTTAAATACGAGAGCATTTAACTACATCCATTTGGTCTTGCACTGCGCAGCAGTGCTGTAATTTAGCGTGTTTTTCTTTTTTGTCCAGTATACTTTCTTTTGGCATCGCAACCAAAAGAAAGTATACTGGTGCAGGGTTTGGGGCTGCACAAGCCCCAATTATAAAAAGCTGGAGGGCTTTATGTATTTCCGATAACATATTTTATGGAATTTGCGTCAGAAATTCTTTTGTGCTAACCTTTTAACAGAAATAAGATTAAGTTGCCGTTATTGGCTTAACCCCCGCGGCAAAAGAGTTAGGGAGAAAAATATAAGTATGAAAGAAAGTTATTTTCCTCAGGAAATAGAAAAGAAGTGGCAGAAAGTATGGGAAGAAACAGGAGCTTTTAAGACTCCTGACGAGAGTGATAAGCCGAAATATTACGCGCTTTCTATGTTTCCGTATCCATCAGGCAAGCTTCACATGGGTCATGTCAGAAACTATACAATTACAGATGTTATTGCAAGATTTAAAAAGGCTCAGGGGTATAATGTTCTTCACCCGATGGGCTGGGACAGTTTCGGGCTTCCTGCTGAAAATGCGGCAATGAAACACGGTGCGGATCCTGAAAAATGGACTGTGGAAAATATCGCTTATATGACAAAGCAGCTGAAAATGCTCGGGCTTTCTTACGATTGGGACAGAGAAGTCACCACCTGCAAGCCGGATTATTATAAATGGACGCAGTGGCTGTTTTTGCAATTGTATAAAAAAGGTTTGGTTTATAAAAAAGAAGCTGCCGTAAACTGGTGCGAGGAATGCGGAACAGTTCTTGCAAACGAACAGGTAATTGACGGCAAATGCTGGCGATGCGACCATGAAGTTGAGAAAAAATACCTTTCACAGTGGTTTGTAAAGATTACGGATTACGCAGAGGTTCTGCTGGATGATTTGGATAAGCTTCCTGGCTGGGGCGATAACGTTAAAACAATGCAGGCAAACTGGATTGGAAAATCTCAGGGTGCAATTTTCAGATTTCCTGTTGTAGATGCGCCTGATGGCGAAAAAATTGATGTTCCTGTATATACAACACGTCCTGATACGGTTCACGGTATAACATACCTTGTTGTAGCACCTGAATATAAAGATATTGAAAAACTTACAACTCCTGAAAATAAAGAGGCTGTTGAAGCCTACCGTGCGAATGCCCGCAAAATGACGGAAATCGAAAGACTTTCAACAGAACGTGTAAAAACAGGTGTTCCTCTTGGTACTCACTGCAGAAATCCGTTTAACGGAGAAATTTTCCCTCTGTGGACGGCTGATTATGCGCTTGTTGAATACGGAACAGGTGCTGTTATGGCTGTTCCGACGCACGATACAAGAGATTTTGATTTTGCGAAAAAGTATAATCTGCCGATGAAAGTCGTTATAACCCCTCACCCGTCCTCCGGACACCCTATCCCGCAAGGCGCGATGGACTTAACAGAAGCCTATACCGAGCCCGGGGTTCTCATAAACTCCGGTGAATTTGACGGAATGGGGAATGAGGAAGCTAAAAAGGCAATTACTGAAAAAGCTGTAAAAGAAGGTTTCGGCGAATTTAAAACACAATACAGGCTCCGTGACTGGTTAATTTCTCGTCAGAGATACTGGGGCGCGCCTATCCCTGTTGTATATTGCGAAAAATGCGGTATTCAGCCGGTTCCGGAAGACCAGCTTCCAGTATTGCTGCCGAAGGATGTTGATTTCAGCGTAGTCGGAAAATCTCCGCTTCTGACATCAAAGACATTCCTTGAAACCACCTGCCCTTGCTGTGGCGGAAAAGCTGTCAGAGAAACCGATACAATGGATACATTTATTTGTTCAAGCTGGTATTATCTGCGTTATGCTGATGCTAAAAACGATAAAATGCCGTTTGCAAAGGATAAAGTTAATCACTGGCTGCCGGTTGATCAGTATGTGGGCGGAATTGAGCACGCAATTCTCCACCTTTTGTATTCAAGATTTTTTACAAAGGCTTTGCGTGATTTAGGATTGCTCGATTTTGACGAACCTTTCAAAAACCTTTTAACTCAGGGAATGGTGTTAAAGGACGGCTCTAAAATGTCAAAATCTAAAGGTAACACGGTTGACCCTGATGAAATCTTTGAAAATTACGGGGCTGATACCGCAAGATTGTTTATCCTGTCGGATTCGCCGCCTGCAAGAGATTTTGACTGGTCAGATGCAGGTGTTGAAGGCTGTTACAAGTTCCTGAACAGAGTATGGAGGCTTGTGGCATCAAACGCTAATGATATTTCATTAGAGGACGCATCACTCTTCACACATCACGCTTCACTCAAAAAAGAAAATGATGACCTTGTACGCTGTGTTCATATTGCGATTAAGGGAATTACAAACGACATTTCAAACGACTTCCAGTTTAATACTGTAATTTCCAAGTACCGCGAACTCACCAACGCAATTTATGAATGGCGAGGCAAAAAGTCACAGCTTGACGCTGAGGATAAATCAGTAATGAGCTTTGCGATTGTGACACTGCTTAAACTCATGTCGCCGGTTGCGGTTCACCTGACAGAAGAAGCATGGCACGATTTAGGTGCGACAACTTCAATCCATGATGAACCTTGGTGCAAGTGGGATGAAAACCTCGCAAAAGCAAGTTCAATTACTCTCGTTGTTCAAGTTAACGGAAAGGTTAAGGATAAGATTGAGGCTGATGAGGCTTCATCTGAAGATGAACTGAAAGCCTTAGCCATGAACAGCGAAAAGGTAAAAGAACTGACTGACGGAAAAACAATTGTGAAAACCATTGTAGTTCCGAAAAAACTGGTCAATATCGTTGTTAAGTAACAATATTAAATAACTTTTTTAAAAATTTAAGCAGCCTTGACTCTTGATGTTGAGGCTGTTTTGTTTCGTCGACCGGGCGGAACATAAGTAAATTATCGGCGTATTCAGGGTCAAGTTTTGTGTGGTTTTTAATACATTTGTCGAGAATATGGTTGATATAACTATCGGTTGATGTATAACCCTGTTTTTTATAAAAAATATGACACGGATGTTTCGGATCATAAATTCGGCTTGCAACAAGAAAAACTTTTCCCCCGCAGCCTTTTCGTTCGCTTTCTGCCTGTGCGAACCTTAAAAATGCGCTTCCGTAACCCTGTCTTTTATTTTCTACAATCAGACGCTCAATTTTCAAGGCGTCAACTTTCTTTTGTTTTGGATATATTTCGTGAAGTTTTACATCCCGCATCGTTCGGGTAATCATTTCACCTGCATATTCTCCGGTTTCGGTATCTGCCATACGGGATATATCAGCCTTGAAGCTTTTCATTGAAGTTAAATCCAAAAGGTTGACATCCCGCTTTGTATATATGAGATATTTAGGCATTTCTTGCGGAAAATGTCTTGATAAAATACTTGGCGTTTTAGGTGAGATTATTCTTATCACACAATTATGAAAGTCCCTGAAAAAATTAATTGCCTAATTTTTAATAATTAAATTTACAAATAGTAAAATTACTGATTTTATAGTTTTTCTGTATTATAATAATAGATGTTAAATACAGATGATTAGGGATAGAGAGTTTTGAAGAAGCAGAAATATTATTTTATAGCAATAGGCGGAGTCGGAATGAGCGGGCTTGCAAAGTATTTGCTGGAAAACGGCTGTGAAGTTGCAGGGTCTGATGTTTGCGACGGAAAATATGTTCAAAAAGTAAAGAAAATGGGCGCTCAAGTTCATATAGGACACAGTGCGGATAATGTGCCGGAAGATTGTGTCGTGATTGCAAGTACGGCAATCCGTCAGGATAATCCTGAAATGGTAAGAGCAAAAGAATTAGGGCTTCCGATTTATCACAGGTCTGATTTACTGGCGGAAATTTCAAGGGAAGGGAAATTTTTCTTAGGGTATTCAGGCACTCACGGGAAAACGACAACCAGCGGGCTTTCCGCTTATGTAATGGAAAAAGCGGGATTGAAGCCTTCTTATGTCGTCGGCGGCATAATTCCCGAACTGGATACAAACGCACACTGTCAGGACGGAAAGTGCTTTGTGGCCGAGCTTGATGAAAGTGACGGCACCATTGTTAAATATGTTCCGAATATCGTTGTTATAAATAATCTTGAGGCTGACCACCTTGATTTTTATAAAAACGGACTTCAATCTATTTTAGAAACTTTTGAAGAGTTTATTGCAAAAATGCCGCAGGATGGAGTTGTTCTGGCAAACAATGATTGTGAAGCGACAAGAAAACTTCACAGCCATAAAACCGTTACTTTCGGGCTTTCGGATGGCGCGGATTATCAGGCGAAAAATATTGAGTACAATTCTGAATATACAAAGTTTGATATTTACTATAAAGGTAAATTCCTGACAGATTTAAAAATTATCCTGAAAGGCAGACATAACGTCTATAATTCTCTTGCGGTTCTTGCAAGCCTACATCAGGCAGGGATAGATTTATCTCTTGTAAAACCGCACTTTGCAACGTTTACCGGTATGGGCAGACGCTTCCAGAAGGTCGGCTCGGCAAAAGGTGCCGTTATTTATGATGATTACGCACACCATCCGACCGAAATCAAGGCAGCGCTTTCATCAGCATTAAGTTTCAAAGATAAACACGTTATTGCAGTTTTCCAGCCTCATCGATATACAAGACTTAAAAACCTCTGGGACGAATTCTTGAACGCTTTTGAAGGGGTTGATAAGGTTGTTGTCACAGATGTTTATGCAGCGTCAGAAGACCCTATTGAGGGAGTAAATTCCTCTGCATTTGAGGCGGAACTTGAGAAAAAAGGTATTCCTTGTGAATACATTTCAGGGGATATGAAAGCTGTTGCAAAAATCCTTTTTGAGGAACTTAAAGAGGATGACATAGTGATAGGGCTTGGAGCAGGTACAATTACGGCACTCGGAAAAGAGCTTATTGCCTTAGATAAGGAGTTGAGCGAAGTTGCGGGTTGAGGAAGATTTTGAAGTTGCGAAATTGACGAGTTTTAAAACCGGCGGGAAGATAAAAAAAGTTTATTTCCCTGAAAGTGAAACCGATTTTATTGAAATCACCGAAAAAGAAGCCGATTTCAAAGTTTTTGGCAACCTCACGAATACTCTTGTTTCTTCTGATGGCTATGACGGCGTTGTCGTAATTACAACGGGCATGAAGAATTTTTCAATTGAAGGGACAAAAGTTACGGCAGAATGCGGACTGAAAGGTCCAAAGTTATCGCAGGCTGTTGCAAAAGAAGGGTTAAGCGGGCTTGAATTTATGGTTGCATTTCCGGGTTCTATCGGCGGAGAAGTCTTTATGAATGCCGGCGCGCACGGGCAATCAATAAGTGACGTACTTGTAAAAGCCACCTGCTGGTCGCGGGATAGAGGAGTTTTTCAATTATCAAAAGAGGAAATGCAGTTTTCATACAGAACCTCAATCTGCCAGAAGGAAGATTTCATCATTTTATCCGCGGAATTTAACTTAAAACCAGCGCCCGAAGAAGAAATAAATGCTAAAATGAAAGAAAATCTGGATTTCAGACACTCAAAGCAGCCGTCGCTTGCGCTGCCGAATTGCGGGAGCGTATTCAGAAATCCTGAAGGGAATTCCGCAGGGCGTCTGTTGGAAGCCTCGGGGGCAAAGAATATCTCCGTCGGCGGTGCTCACGTTTATGAAAAACATGCGAATTTTATAATCAATGATAAGTCAGGAACTTCCCTTGATATTCTGGAAATTATGTACAAGATGTATAATGGAGTAAAAGAGAAGTTCGGAATTGAATTAAAACCCGAGGTCAGGTACCTCGGCGGAAATAACGAAAAAGAGGTTGAAATATGCAGGAAATTAAAAATGATAAAATAAAAAAAGATGCAAAAATCGCGGTATTATGCGGCGGAATGTCCTCGGAAGCTGAGGTTTCAATGCGTTCCGGCAAAGGCTGCTATGATGCTTTAAAACGGCTCGGGTTTGAAAACGCAGAACTCGTTGTCGTTGACAAAAATATCGCGGAAACTCTTAAAAAAGGGAATTACGACTACGCCTTCAACGCTCTTCACGGAAAATACGGCGAGGACGGATGTATTCAGGGAATTCTTGAAATACTGCAAATCCCTTATACGGGCTGCGGCGTTATGGCAAGTTCTCTTTGTATGAATAAAGAATTCACAAAAAGAATTCTTTCAACCTGTCCTGATATTCCTATGGCAAAATCAGCCTTTGTCCGCAAAGGCGACGATGTTATGGAAAAGACGAAAGATTTAAAATATCCGCTGTTTACAAAACCTGTATGTGAAGGATCCAGTTTTGGGATGACAAAGGTGGATAAACCTGAGGATTTAAAGGCAGCTTATGAACTTGCCGAAAAATACAATGACGATGTTCTGGTAGAAGAATTTATCGACGGATTTTTCGTAACCGTCGGGGTTCTGGAGTGTGAAGGCGAGCCTTTTGCCACGGAAATTCTTGAAATCAGACCGAAAAACGAATGGTACGATTTTGAAGCAAAATATAAAAGCGGAATGTCTGAATTTATAGTTCCCGCAAGACTTCCTGAGGATGTTACAAAACATGTAAAAGAAGTTGCCGTAAAAGCGTTTGAAACAGCAGGATGCCGCGGGGTTTCAAGAATTGATTTTATGATGAAGGATAATATCCCTTACCTTCTTGAAATAAATACAAGTCCGGGAATGACTGCAGTCAGCGACTTGCCTGCTCAAGCTGCTGCGATGGGCATAGATTATGATCATCTGGTGTTAAATATATTACAAAGCGCCAGTTTAAACAAATAGGTTAATAATGGGAAAAGATAAAGAACCAAAAGATACAGAAGAAATAATTGATCCTGAACGATTAGTCAAAAACGTTCAGCGAAAAAGGAAACTCCGTAAAACCAGAAAAAAACAGAGTTTTTTGAGAAAATTCTGCCGTTTTGGTATGACGGTATTTCTTTTGTGTTCATTTGTTTATATATCAAAAATGCCTCAGTGGTATCTGGATAAAAATATTTTTACAGTTACGGGAAATAATTCAGTTGTTATTATTAACAACAAGATTATAAAATCCCATAAAATTCTTGCATTATTAAAAAGGAGTGAGGTTCCTGATGTTCCCGTTTATATGGCAAAAACTGATTACATAGAAAAGGAATTAAAAAAACTTCCGCCAGTAAAGGATGTTTATATCCGCAGGTATGCATTTCCTGCGCGGCTGCAGATAATAATAAATGAGCGGGTTCCTGTCCTGACAATATCTCCTGATGTGAATGTGCCTGCAGTTGCGGCATACACAAGCGACGGAGTAATG
This sequence comes from Candidatus Gastranaerophilales bacterium, assembly GCA_944324285.1. Lineage (GTDB taxonomy): Bacteria > Cyanobacteriota > Vampirovibrionia > Gastranaerophilales > Gastranaerophilaceae > Scatousia. The sequence continues at coordinate 7,388 of CALUVR010000037.1, forward strand.
CTCGGGCGTGAATATCTTCCTCTAAGCAAAGAATTTAAAACCATAAAAGTTCTCTCTTACGGGACAAAGGGAGATGATTACACGAAATGGAAAGCCGCAAAGGTTAAGCAGATAGAAACAATTGTTAAATATGTTGAAACTTATTCAAAAGAACCTGTGGAATATATTGATTTAAGAAATCCCGAGGATATTTACGTTAAAATAAAGACAGTAAATATACGCCTCGGAAAACCTGATGCACAAATATATGAAAGAATTGCGAGAATTCCTTCAATTCTTCCTCAGGTAAAACTGGTTGATTCAAAAGTAAAATATCTGGATTTAAGCTGGGAAAAGGTTAATTATCTAAAACTCGAGTAATTCAATCCGTTATGCGGACAGAAAACCAGAAGCAGAGTATATCAAAAGGAGAAAGCTTTTATGAAAATCACATTAGCGCAAACAAGATTTAAAACAGGAGATTTTAATTTTAATTACGAGCGAATAGCGGAAAATCTCCAAAGCACTGTTTCCGACCTTGTAATATTCCCTCAGGCGGGATTAGAGGATTTAGGCGGTAAAGATTTGCTGCTGGATGAGAATGTTAATAAGGCTCAATCCGATATGTATACAAAGATAGCAGAGTCTTTCCCTGATAAAACTATGCTTTTAGGAGATGTTTTGATTGATAATGGTGAAATTTCGCTTTCTCAAGACGGATTTTATGATATATGTTCACAGAGGGTTTTTGTCGCTGATTTTTATAACAGCGAGGTTGAATGCGACCTTTATATCTTAGCGAAAAACCGTTACTATACGATGAATTCATATTCGGATTTTGTTGACAGCATTGAATCAAATATGAATTTTGTGTTTGTAAGTGCTGTCGGGATGGCGGATTCCAATGTATACGCGGGCGGAAGCTTTGCAAAAAATAAATTTGGCGTGCCTGTTGCCCAGCTGCCACTGTGTCAAGAAGGTATTCAGGATATTGATTTCGGAGAAACTATAGATTTCAAAGTATCTTCTGCGGAAGAAGAAGTTTATAGGGTTATAACCTTTGCACTGAAAGAATACTGTGAAAATACAGGATTTAAAAAGGTAATACTGGGGCTTTCCGGCGGAATTGACAGTGCCCTGACCGCGGCGCTTGCGGTCAAGTCAATCGGAGCCGAAAATGTAAAAGGTGTTCTTATGCCAAGTATGTTTTCATCGGAAGGCAGCGTGACAGACAGTCTTAAACTTGCTGAAAACCTTGGAATGCAGACGGTAACAGAACCGATTACGCCTTTGTTTGATGCATTTATGACAGGCAGAGAAAGACTTCACGATTTAGCGGAAGAAAATCTTCAGGCGCGACTCCGTGCACTGATTTTAATGTTCCATTCAAACAGGGAAAGCAGTCTGCTTCTATCTACGGGCAATAAATCCGAAAGCGCGATGGGGTTTGGTACTCTGTACGGCGATTTGGCAGGCGGTTTGAATTTAATTTGCGATTTAACGAAAACCAATGTTTATAAACTGTCAAATTACATAAATAAAGCCGGAGAAATAATTCCTCAGGCAATAATAGATAAAGCACCTTCTGCAGAGCTTCACCCAGGGCAGAAGGATCAGGACAGGCTCCCTGAATACGCAGTTTTGGATGATATTCTGGAGATGTATTTTGAACAGAATATTCCTCAGGAGGATATTTATAAAAAATACGATAAATCCATTGTGGATGAAGTCATCAGAAAAACCTACAGAATGCAGTATAAACGTCATCAGGGGTGTCTCGGGATACGACTCACAGAGCGTTCCTTCTGCGGCGGCATAGATTTGCCTGTTGTGCAGCGGATGTTCTAATTTCGTTTTGTAAACCTGTAAGCCTTACTACGATTGACAAAATTTAAAAAATGATTTAAAATGGATATATGAACTTATCAGTGTTGGTTGATAATAATTCAAAGTCTGGAAGCTGTTTGATAGCGGAACACGGGCTGTCATTTTATATTGAAGATTATGACACAAAATTACTGTTTGATTGCGGCTCCACTGATGCATTTATAAAAAATGCATATAATATGAACATAGATTTGGCAGCAGTTACGGATATTGTGCTTTCACACAGCCATATTGACCACATCGGCGGTTTGCCTTGGCTGCAATCTCTTTATCAGAAATTCCAGAATATAGATTTAGAATTCCCGAATAAAAAGGTTGTTTCCCATCCGAATGTTTTTATGGCTTCCGAGAATATCCGTAAGGATGACGAAGAATTTCATCTTTCTCAGGAAGAAATGGAAAAATTTTTCACGCTTGTTCTAACAAAGCATCCTACACCTATCTCCAACACAATTATGTATTTAGGTGAAATTCCGCAGCCAAAACATATTACGGCGGATTATTCTCCTGATGAAACAGCAATAGCCTTTAAGTCTAAAGACGGGCTTGTAATAATTTCCGGCTGTTCACATAGCGGTATTGATAATATTATAGAACACGCAAAATATGTAACAGGTGAATATAAAGTCAACACTGTTATAGGCGGGCTTTACCTGATTAACAAAGATGAAGCAGAAATAAACAGAGTCGGCGAATACCTGCGCAGCCAAAATATCCAGAGAATATTCCCGTGCCACTGTACTGATTTGGAAGCAAAAATAATTCTTTCACAGTATGTAAAAATAGAAGATGTGGCAACCGGCGCAACTTATAGCTGGGATGACGCTATTTAGGAAGGTTTTTGAAATAATCTTTTTCTGTAAGTGCCTTATATGTACAGCCGATTCCGTTATATGAATTTGTAGATGAACTTGAACAATAGGTTGCATTATATGTATATTGTGTATTATTTGCCCCCATAGGTAAAAGTTTTCCTGAACTTTCTTCTATTTGGAATGTGAATAAATCATGTCCCCAGCGGTTTGGTTTTTTACCAATTCCGTTTACATCTATAGTTATTAAAATGTTAGACTGGTAATTTTCTATCAATACAAGCATTCCGTCACTTAATATCATTTGCCCGTCATCTAATAAATTTGTACTTATATTGGCAGTATTTGTATAATTTTTGTATTTTTTTGTTTCCAATATTGTGTTTCCCTCTTCATCTGTATATGACTGTTTAATACAGCCTCTGGTCTTGCAGTTTCCGTGACTTAGAAAGTATGGTCTAAAGTAATCAATAAAAGTCCCTCCGCCTGTTCCGGCCGCAGTTCCGCCTTGTTTTGAGCCAAAATTTGCGTTGTTCGGAATCAAACCTGTGTCATATTGCATCTGCTGCAGTGACTGCTGGAGTATTGAGTAGGCTTTTTTAAGAGCTGTTTCAAGTTCTTTACCTTTAGTTTGATTAACAAGCGCAGGCAGAGTCATTGCGGCTACAACGCCTATTATCCCTAATGTTATTAATACTTCGGCTAAAGTAAATGCTTTTTTCATAATCAACCTCCATATTAATTATTAGATATCTGCCTGATTTTATCTACGTATTGGTAATACGTATATTTAAGCAGGGCTTACGTATACACTGTACGTATGCAGTCGGATTTTTATGTAAAACTCGGGAAAAATATCAAGGCTCGCCGCAAAAAACTGGGACTTACCCAGCAGCAGCTTGCCGATAAAATGGATATATCCCTGAATTTTATGGGTAAAATTGAGGTGGCTTTTTCAAAGCCTTCTCTTGATACCCTTATTGATTTTGCCGATGCTCTCAATACTACTGTCAGCGATTTGACCAACTTTGATAACGAATTTTAATATTTGCTTGATTTTCATTTTCTACTGTTGTAATATCTATTTTGCGGAAGTTTTACGGCTTTGGTATGCCTGAAACTTCTAAGTAACTACTTAAACTTAAAAAAGGAGAAGAAAATGCCAAAATTGAAAACTCACAGAGCCGCTGCAAAACGCTACAAAGTTACTGCAACCGGCAAAATTATGAAAAGACATGCAGGTATAGGCCACTTGCTCCAACACAAATCGGAATCAAGAAAACGTAAAATCTTTAAAATGGTTTCGGTTTCAGAGTCACACTTAAAATTGGTTTCCAAAGAGTTACCATACAAGAAGTATTCAAGATAGGAGCATAAAATGAGAATTAAACGTGGTAATGTAAGTCGCAAAAGACATAAAAAAATATTAAAACTTGCTAAAGGCTTTATCGGCGCAAGAAGCAGAATTTTTAAAGTAGCTAATACTGCTGTTATGAAAGCATTAAAATATGCTTACAGGGACAGACGTACTACAAAACGTAATATGAGAAGATTATGGATTGTAAGAATTAACGCAGCTGTTAGAGAACGCGGTATGAGCTATTCTAGATTCGTTAATGCTTGCAAAAAAGCTAACATCTTAGTTAACAGAAAAATGCTTGCTGAACTCGCAGTAAACGATAAAGAAGCTTTTGATGTTGTCTTTGAAGCTGCTAAAGCTGCTAAGTAATTAATATTAACAGTTTTCAAATAAAAGCGAAAACACCCTATAAATAGGGTGTTTTCGCTTTTATTGTAACAAAATCTTAACATGATTAAAGCAAAATTTAAAGATAATTGATTGATATGCCGATAGTATATACATAAGATACACCAAGACAGGAAAGGAAAGGTCGAACGTCATGGGAATGGCAGCATCACAAGCTAGATTTTTAGGTTTAACGGCTCGCAAGACGAAC
>CALUVR010000038.1 GCA_944324285.1 Candidatus Gastranaerophilales bacterium
ATTCTTGTTCTTGATACCGAAGTTTACTCAAATACCGGCGGTCAGGCTTCTAAGTCAACTCCTACCGGTGCTGTTGCTAAATTCGCTACAGGCGGTAAGAAAACTTACAAGAAAAACATGGGATTGATGAGTATGTCTTACGGTTACGTTTATGTAGCATCAGTTGCATTGGGTGCAGATAGAGCACAAACGCTTAAAGCATTCCAGGAAGCTGAAGCTTACAACGGACCATCAATCATCTTTGCTTATGCTCCTTGTATCGCTCACGGTATTGATATGTCTAAAACTCAGACTGAACAAAAACGTGCAGTTGAAGCAGGATACTTCCCGCTTTACAGATACAACCCTGCAAACCCTGAAGCTCCGTTTACTTGGGATGCTAAAGATCCTAAAGAAAGCTATCAGGACTTCATTAAGTCTGAAGGTCGTTACAAATCACTGCTTAAGACTAACCCTGAACACGCAGCTGAATTGTACGCTCAGGCTGAAGAAGATGCAGCAAAACGTATGGCAGTTTACAAAGCTGTCGGCGAATTGATGAAGTAACACTCTTCTCAATTCTGCAAAAATTAAAAGAGTCCGGAGAAATCCGGGCTCTTTTTTATAAAATAGAAAAGGAAGAAGCGAAGCTCTGACAGCTTCGCTTTTGTGTTAATACAAACCGCGCCTTTGATAAGGATTATAAGCAAACATTCGCGTTCGCCGCGGCATAGGATTTGTCATAGGGGGTGGAGTAAATACCGGTTGTGGCTTTGGTTTTTGAATCACTATTTCATCAGGTCGCTGTAAAGGATTGTGTGCCACAATTGAATATATAGCGGCATCATTTAATGTTGCGCCGGGCAAATCGTGCTGCACATTTACATTATTTATTTTTTTATACCAGCCCTGCTCCGCAACAGGCGGAACCTCAGGATAATACTTTTTTATAGAAGTTTTTTCCAAATCCTGCGGAGTGGTAACATTATTTTTAATATTATTATCGGAAAGCGTTGGCACAGGTTCATCAACCGGTAAGCCGCTGCTGCACGTAAACGGATTTTTTACATCCGCCTCAGAAATTAAATTTTCCATTACAATTCTACCTAAATTTAAAACACCTAACCTATATTTATATAAACGTTTTTTATAAGGAATAATTGCTAATATCTTAAAACTTATTTACATTTTATTTGTAATAAACCCGCCTATGCAGTTTTGCTGGCGGGTTATAAATTTTATTGAATATTTTTTTTATTATTAATCTTCGTTGTCAGCGTTATCATCAGAGGAGATTTCGTCTGCATTCTCTGTTTCTGTAAATTCAACGTCTTTATCAACAGGAGCTTCTGTTTCTGTTTTTTCCAGAACAATTTCTTCTTGAGGTGCGTTTGCTTTTAAATCCTCAATTTTATCAATAACTTCTTCCGGCATATCTTTAAGCGGCTCTTTTACAATTTCTAAGTCTTCTTTGTTTTCCGGAGACTGCATAAGAAAATCGTTTTGGAGTTTTAATTCATTCAATCTGGCCTGAGCAAGTCTTAATTGGGTATCTTTCATTGCGTCGTAATTTTTGTTAAACTCACGACGTCTGTCAATGTTATGGCTGATGTTGTGGAAAAATGCTGTCAGAAGCAGTGCTTGAGGTGCCACAGCAATCCCCAATTTTGCGCCGTTTTTAATAATTTGAGGAGCACCTGCAATAAATTTAGATACTGGTTTTTTGATAAATTCAGGTGTTTTAACTTTATTAATTACATTTGCAATAGCTTCAGATTTTTTACCGAGGTTTGCGAATGTTTTAGGTCCCATTTTATTAAGAAGTTTTGAAAGTCCTGCTCCGGCACCTATAAAGACAGCGGTTGCAGCTGCAATAAGTCCGCCAAATGTTAAAATTGGATGTTTAGCTTCCGCTTCTCTGAGATTTTCAGATTTTTTCACAGCAAGATTATTCGCTCTGGCGACACCGTCAATGATACCAAAACCTACTGCCCAAGGTAATGCGCCAGCAATACCTGCTGTCAATTTAGATGCAAGTCCGCCGATTTCCTTCCCGAATAAAGAAACTTTGCCTCTTGTTAATAATGCGCTTGAAAGACCTGCTGCTACAGGAATTGAATACCATAAAGCATTTGAAATTTTTCTGTGTTTTTTATCGTTGACGTCATGCATTGCCTTCTGGTATGCATAAGCTCTGACATATCTGTCATCCTGAGCAATAGCTCCATCAATATTGTCTCTTTTTCCGGTAAACCCCTTATCATAAGATGAAATCGCATTAACTTGCATATTTTGACACCTACACTTTCACATTTATTATACAATATTAAAGTCTGAATGTAAAATTTTTTGCTAATTGAAGATTTAATTTTAAGAAATATTTACAATTAAATTGTTTTTATTATAAGATACAGAAATGAAACGATTTGTCATCCACACAATGGGCTGTAAAGCCAACCAGTTTGAAACTTCTGTAATAATAGAAAATCTTGAAATGTACGGATTTTCGCACGTTAAGCATATTGAAGATGCTGATATTTATATTTTAAATTCCTGTACCGTAACACATAAGAGTGATAACGAAGCTCTTTATCTTTTGCGTAATGCAAAACATAAAAAATCGGGTATTGTTACTGTGTTGACTGGTTGTCTTGCCCAGATAGAAAAAGAAGAACTCTTAAAAAATGATTTTATTGATTATGTAATCGGCAACGATGAAAAATTAAATTTATATGACTACATTGCAAAAGATAAAAAATGCGCGGTTTCAGATATTATGCAGTTAGAAACTTTCCATACGACGGAACTTTCTGATATGTCTAAAACCCGTGCGAGTCTGAAAATTCAAGATGGCTGTGACAACAGATGCACTTATTGTATTATACCTTTTGCCCGCGGTAAAAGCAGAAGCGCCAATATTGATTTTATAATTGACCAGATTAATAATTTTTCAGCCCATGGGTTTAAAGAGGTTGTGTTTACTGGAATTCATATAGGACTCTGGGGACGGGATTTAGGGTTGACTTTGCTTGATTTATTGAAAGAGGTTGATGCAAAAACGTCCATCCAACGCTATCGCCTCGGGTCACTTAATCCGCTTGAAATTACGAATGAAATGCTTGATTTTCTTCAAAAATCAGAAAAATTTTGCCCGCATTTCCATCTTTCCCTTCAATCAGCCTGCGATAAGACTTTAAAATCAATGAACAGATTTTATAAGGTTGAGGATTATCTCGCGCAAATTGATAAGATTAACAGTATGTTTGATTTGCCGTTTCTTGGCAGTGACATTATTGCAGGATTTGCAGGTGAAACTGATGAGGATTTTGAAATTACACGATCCAATCTTGAGAAATCAGGGCTTTCTCAAATCCATACATTTCCTTATTCAATGAGGAAAGGAACTGTAGGTGCGGGATTATCCTCTCAGGTTGACGATAATGTAAAAGAGCAGCGTGCAGATATTGTAAAAGAAATTTCACGCAAAAAGTACAATGACTTTGTGAATAAAAATATCGGAACTACCCGCGAAATCCTGATAGAAAAACACCCTGATAAAAACGGTTTCTTAAAAGGCGTTACAAGAAACTATCTGACTGTTATTACAAATTCAAAAGATATAAAATTTTTGAACACTCTGCAAAATGTCAGAATAGAAGAGTTTGTAAACGGGAAAATTTACGGGACACTTCAATAAAAAGTTTTTTAATTAATGTGATGGGACTTATTATATATAATTCTAAACGATAGCGAGAGCATGTGCGGAAGCGTGTTTAGAATTATATATAATAAGCCCCATCTTTAATAATAAAAGTTTTTAATTTCTGTCAGATAATTTTAAGAGCAATCTTAAAATTTCCAGATACAGCCATACAAGGGTAACCATTAACCCGAATGCGCCGAACCATTCATATTCTTTTGGCATTAAAGTATCAGCCCCTCTTTTTATGAATTCAAAATCCATAATAAAGTTAAATGCTGCTATTAATACGACCGCAATGCTGAACAAAATTCCAACCGTGCTTGATGTAAAGATCTGCGGGATACCTCTCCCGAAAAATGATGCAACAATATCAATCAAATAAATAAGACCAACTGATAATGTCGCAGTAAAAATGACAGCTCTGAATTTTTCAGTGCATTGAATTACCTTTGCACGGTATAGAAGCAGCATTGAAAATAATACAGCAAAAGTTCCGGCAACTGCCTGAACGACTATTCCGCTCTGTGCAGCTTCAAAAAATGCAGAGATTCCGCCTAAGAAAAATCCTTCACATAAGGCATATACAGGCGCCAAAACAGGTGCGGTTCTTCCTCCGGTAAAAGAAATTATCAGAGCAAGTATAAACCCGACAACAGCGCCTCCAATGCAAAACATAGAGGCTTTATCAGTAAATCCAGATGCCAGAAGCCACCAGGTATAACCTGCCGCAACTACAGCTAGTGCCAACAATGTAAGCGTTTTGTTGATTGCTCCGCTTACTGTCATCGGTTCTCCTTCATATACGCGTTCTTCCGCGCTGAAATTATTACTTAGTATAGGATTTGCCATATTAACTCCTTTCCTTTTTCTTTTTATTATAATATAATACAAATATTATATCATAAATATTAATCCGCTCGGGAGTTTTATGTATCTGGAAAACCTGAAAAAGTTTATGAAGTATTTTGGCGAAGGAAAAAGATTAAAGCTTATAGGTTTTACACTGCTTTCATTCGCCGCAGGATGCCTTGAATTTTTAGGGATTGCATTAATATACCCGTTTATTTTAATAATTATTAAGCCGGATATCCTTGCGGAAAATTCCTTTTATCAAAGCTGGGTTGAACTGTCCGGAATTTCTAACACAACAATTAATGCTCTGCTGATAGGTTTCGGCGCATTGGTTCTTTTTGTCGTGAAAAACATATTTATGATTTTTTACATGTACTTACAGACTAAATTTATTAATAACTGGAAACAGGCTATCTCTTCTAAATTTATGAAATACTATCTATATGCAGGATATGGAGATGTTATAAGGAACTCCGCAGCAGATAAATTGTATGTTGTAAATTCTTTGCCTACTCAGGTGATGGCGAACTTTCTGATGCGCATTTTGAACCTTATTACAAACTCTATAATTGTTTTTATGGTAATTTCTCTGGTTCTGATAAAGTTCCCGTTAGCAGGTGTTTTGACTATTATATTTGTGGTTTCAAGTATGCTGATTCAAAACCGATTTTTTAAAAGTAAAACAAAACAACTTACTGAATTTTTTAATCAGAAATTAAAATCAATGAACAGTCTGTGTTACGAATATTTGAACAGTTTAAAAGAAGTAAAAATGCTGAACTGCGAGAATGTATTTTTTGACAAATACGAAAAATCCGGGTATGAATTAGTAAAGTACGGCTCAAAATATGAATTTTATAATGCTGTTCCGCCATATATCGTAGAAATATTAATAGTGTGTTCTCTTATAATTTTAGGTGTCGTTATTTCTGTTGAAGCATTTTCGAACCAGTCAGCCATAGTTGCATCATTTGGTCTTGTAGGGGCTGCAATCTTTAGAATGGCACCTGCGCTCAACAGAATTCAAACCTCGATTATAAATATATCCGTCGGCAGAACTTTTCTAAAATCCCTTCTAAAAGAATATGAAGATTGCGGCATGTTTGATTTTAAAGAAGCAAAAAGTACAAATGAAGAAAATTTGATTTTCGATGTCAAAATCGAATTTAGAAATGTTTCATTTTCATATAAAAACAGTAAACCTGTATTAAAAGATATTAATCTGGAGATAAAAAAAGGAGATTTTGTCGGAATTATCGGACTATCAGGAGCCGGGAAAAGTACATTGACAGATGTTTTGACAGGACTGTTACAAGCGGATGAAGGCGAAATTCTTGTTGATGAAAAGAAACTGACTAAAGAAAAATTTCCGGCATTCCGAAAACTAATCGGATATGTTCCTCAGGATATTAATGTTCTGGCAAAATCTTTCAGGGAAAATGTAGCCTGGGGCGTTCCTGCAGATAAAATAGACGATAATCTTGTTATACAGGCGCTTATGGATGCACAGCTAAATGAATTTGTGAAAGAGTTTCCGGAGGGAATTAATGCAGTTCCTTTTATAGATTCAAAAGGTATTTCACAGGGGCAGAAACAGCGGCTGGCGATTGCAAGAGCCTTGTATAGGCAGCCTGAAATAATAATTCTTGATGAAGCGACTTCATCCTTAGATGTAAAAGTTGAGCATGAAATAACAGACATGCTTTCTAAATTAAAGAACAAAAAAACAATAATAGCTGTGGCTCACAGATTATCGACTCTAAAATCCTGTAATAAATTAGTATACCTAAAAGACGGAGAAATCGTAGATACCGGTACATTTAAAGAGTTGTCCTACCGCTATCCGGATTTTGAAAATTTAGTGAAATTATCTAAAATTAACTAAAAAGTACTTTACAATAAAAATTTTTTATTTTATAATTAATACATAAGCCCCACCTGAAAGGGTTGCGGTGAGAGGGGGCGGTAAATCAAAAGATGCCCCGCGCTAATAATAAAGATAATAATCCTCAGTAGCTCAATGGCGGAGCAACCGGCTGTTAACCGGTAGGTTGTTGGTTCGAGTCCAACCTGGGGAG
>CALUVR010000039.1 GCA_944324285.1 Candidatus Gastranaerophilales bacterium
TTTTTGGGGTTAATGAATCTATTTATATTTAGTGTTTCGACTACACTTAAATCTTATGTAATTATTATGCACCAAATTAACTAAAATGTCAACAAGATGTTTTCATAAAATTTCTAAAAAGGTGAAAAACGGCTATATAGTGTAGATTTTACACTTTACAATTCTTAACAAAATGTTAAAAACCCTTCGATTTAGGGCAAGGGATATATATGGGATATATGTAAAGAAATGTTAATACCAAATAACAATTAAAAGCAATTTTTGAATAGATATATACTTTATATATATAAGAGTATAGAGAAAAAGGAATTTATATCATGGCTCCTAATGATAATATGACTATCAACAAAGTCGGAATGCCTAAGACGGATGCCGCAGATTCCATACCAAGTTATGAGGCTGCAGCTGCAGTCAGAGATTCTGCGATTCAGGCTGAAGGCGGAACAAGACCTACCGAGATAAATAATGTCAGCACTGTAAGGAAAAATGATAATACACAGAAATACCAGACTGGTTATGAAGGCATTAACAGTATGGGTAAGTTCCTTGGGCTTACCATGAAAGATGTCTTTTCAGCCCAGACGGTTGCTCATACTACATTCGGCAGCGGGCTGGATATGTTTAACGGTACACATCATATAGGTAAACCTTATCACGATGTTGAAATGAATGGGATGACTGTTCCCCAGATGATACAACAGGGAATGAGTCTGAATATTGCGTGCTAAAAAGCCCCTCCGATTGTGCGGAGAGGCTTTTTTATATTTTTCAGCATAATTATTTTTATGCATTAGCAAGCGATTTTGATTTTTCAATACAATCAATGAGTGTGCTTGCAACGGTTTCCTGTTCTTCTTTTGTAAGTTCAGGGAACATAGGAAGCGAGATTACCATTTCCGTATTCTTTTCAGAAACAGGAAGGGAACCTTTTCCGACGCCGAGATATTCGTGAACTTTCTGCAGATGAAGAGGTATAGGATAATACAACATAGCACCTATACCGCGTTCCTGAAGCATTTTGTGAACTTCGTCGCGGTTAGGGATTTTAACTGTGTACTGGTGGTAAACACAGTAAGTGTCAGAAAGTTCTTTTGGTGTTTGAATGTCCGGACAGTTTGCGAACAATTTGTTGTAGTAGTAAGCGTGTTCACGTCTTTTTTCATTCCATTCTTTAATGTGAGGAAGTTTTACACGTAAGATAGCCGCTTGAATTTCGTCCAATCTGCTGTTAACCCCGATTTCATCGTGATGGTAGCGGACAGCACCGCCGTGGTTTCTTAATGCGACAACTCTGTCGCGAAGTTTTTCGTCGCTTGTCATAATCAAGCCGCCATCACCCATCCCGCCTAGGTTTTTAGTCGGATAGAAGCTTAAGCAGCCAAAGTCGCCGAATGTACCGACCATTTTGCCTTTGTATAAAGCGCCGATTGCCTGACAGCAGTCCTCAATAACATGAAGGTTATGCTTTTTAGCAACTGCCATAATTGTATCCATATCGCAAGGCTGACCGTAAAGGTGAACCGGAATAATCGCTTTTGTTTTAGGAGTGATTGCAGCTTCAAGTTTAGAAGCGTCCATATTGAATGTGTCTTTATCAATATCAACAAAAACAGGTTTTGCGCCTACAATGCCGATAGCTTCGGTTGTTGCAACGAATGTAAACGCAACTGTAATAACTTCATCGCCTGCTCCGATATCAAGTGCTCTTAATGCAAGGTGAAGGGCATCTGTACCTGAGTTAAGACCGACTGTATATTTGCAGCCGATAAAATCTGCCAATTCTTTTTCCAAAGCTTTTGTATTCGGACCTAGTATGTAAGAACCCGAGCGTAAAACTTCGCAAACCGCTTTTTCAACTTCTGTGCCGATAGTGGCGTACTGACGTTTTGAATCTAAAATTGGAATCATATTTCTCTCCTTTTTTCTATAATATCAGTTTACCACACGTTTGGCGTATCTTTACAACATCTTTATATTTAAAATAGGCTATTTGTTACAATTGAGAGCGGAAACCTTCATCCGGCAGGATATAACGCAGCTTAATTATAGTTGCGTCACCATTTTTCTCTTTCCCTATACATTCAAAGCGGGAACTCCTCGGGAAAACTATTTCATTATTTGTTCCATAGCCTCTAACAGAAACCCTCGCTTTTTCAGGAATATCAATTTCATAGATTATACCTTTATCGTTTGTTAGATATCCTTTAGCATAATTTATATCGGAGGTTGCATAGGCGTATTCTTTCATATCAATGATATCGCCTTTTTTAGTCCTAAGTCGTCTTAGATACAGAGGATACTCTGAAAAAAAATCCGGTTTTTCGCCAATACAGCGGTATGCTTTTAAGGGTTCTTCAATCGGTTTTAAGCTTTTGAATTCAAAATCTGTTTTCCATATCATTTCACGTGGGGTCATTTGGGTGAAAGGAGAAACTTCATCCATGGCTTTAGGGTTCGGACTGTTGATAAAGTGGTGGTTAATACTGTTCAAATATCCGTGCAGTGAAACAGATTCCTTCCTTCCATTTCGTTTAACAAGCCCTTCCGCAAGAGCGTCACGCCAGTAATCCTGACAGTATAGCTTTTGAGGTGCGGCTTGCGGAATGTTTTTAGATGCTGCTGAAAGAGTTTTTGTATCTGTCTTTTTTATAAAAGACAGAACTTTAGTGATACCAGTTATTGATAGTCCCATTTCTTTTCCCCTATATAGTAATAAAGTTTTTGAGTATCAAAAAATTGCTAAATAATAGTCCGTTGATTATATTTTGACGACATTTTAATGAGAAATGAGGGATATCGTGTACTGACTGAGAAAGTAAGTTGAAAGGATGGGATTAGTTTAAGTTTTTATAGTTAGCCATAAAGTTCTTTTTTAATTCTTCAATATTTTCTAAACTGCTGCTTTCAAAATAAATTCTCAAAAGCGGTTCTGTCCCGCTCGGGCGGACAAGTACCCAGCTTGAGTTGTTGTCCAGATATAACTTTACACCGTCTTTTGTATCTATATTTTTTATAGAATATGAGCCGACCGATTTCAGTGTTTTTGTTTTTTCCAGAACAGTTTTTACCATATCCTGAGAATCAAGCTTCAAATCAATCCTGTCATTATAAAAATGCTCGCCTACAATTGAATACAGTTTTTCCTGAAGCCCTGAGAGGGTGGAATTGTAATACGCCATAGCTTCCAATATTAAAAGATTTGCCAGAAGCCCGTCTTTTTCAGGGATATGACCTTTTATGCTCAAACCGCCGCTTTCTTCTCCTGCGATAATCGGATTAAATTTGCGCATAGCTTCTCCAACATGTTTGAAGCCGACAGGGGTTTCTATAACGTCAATACCTTCTTTTACGGCAATTCTATCCAATAAAAGGCTTGCTCCGACAGTTTTTACAAGCGGGCCTTCATAACCTTTGTTTTCTTTCAAATGCATCAGAAGAATTGAAATAATTTCATTCGGCGTAACATATTCGCCTTTTTCGTTTATAACACCGAACCTGTCACCGTCACCGTCGTTTGCCATCCCTATTGCATTTTGTGAATTCTTTATTTGTTCTATCAATTCAGATAAATATTTCGGTTTCGGTTCCGGCATTCCGCCGCCAAAGTTCACGTCGTATTCCATGTGCAAAGATTTAAAAGGAATTTTTACATAATTTGTCAAAAGTTCCGAAAAATATCCGATAGATGCGGAATAAAGACCGTCAAAAATGACAGTTTCTCCGCTTTTTAAAACATATTCACGGATTTTGTCAAAATTGATTAATGATGCAAGATGTTCATAATAATTTTTTCTAAAATCAACTTTTTCAATTTTGCCTTCGGCAAATTTTTCAACAGAGTCACCGATACTGCCGACTATTTTATCCGTAATATCAGATGTTGCAGGTCCTGCGTAATCAGGGATAAATTTTATCCCGAGGTATTCCGGCGGGTTGTGTGATGCCGTGAACATTAAAGCACATGCATTTAAATCTTTTGCACTATACGCTAAAATAGGTGTCGGGATTATCTTTTCACTGTATAAAACCTCAAACCCGAGCCCCGATAAAATTTCCGTAGCCTGATAAGAAAAAACATCCGCCATATTCCGCGGGTCATAACCTATTAAAATCTTTTTATCGCCGCCAAGTGTTTCAAACACATATTTCCCGATAGCATTCACAACAAGCGAAACATTCTCCGCGTTAAAGTCTTTACCAACCACAGCTCTCCAGCCGTCTGTTCCGAATTTAATATTTGACATGTTTAATTCCTTCCAGGGTCAAGTATAATAAAAAATCTTTTATGAATAAAGAAGCACACTTTTAAAATGAACATCTCTTACTACGTTTAAAATCTTATTTATAAAAGATTTATAAGCCTCTCTATCAGCCTCTCCAGAAAGAATTATATCGGCGTTCTCAACTGTCGGATGAATATGAATTTTCGCTTTATCAGACGCGTTTTTATAAACTTCATCAACAGAAGCACCTAAATTTCTTTCGCTGGCGCGTTTATAAAACCTTTCTTTTTGAACATTTTGAGAAACATCAACATAAATCTTAAAATCAAATGCATCAACGACTTTTTCTGTTAGAGTAAACAAACCTTCCGAGATAATTATTTTTGACGGAACCGCAAGCGTCACGTTATCGGTTCTTTTGGCAGTTCCGGACATATCGTACTTCGGAAGATAAACATTTTTTCCTGCCAGAAGTTCTTTAATATGCTCTTTCATAAGAGAAAGTTCCAGCGCTTCCGGCACATCAAGGTCGTAATGCTTGGCGAATTCCGCGAAACTTCCCGCAGCTTTCACCATATCGGAGCGGTCGTAGTAATAATCGTCAGTATTAATCCTTGTAATCAAGTCCTTAATACAATACTCCTGAGCAAACGCCTCAAGAGTATTAATAATATCAAAAGCAATAGTTGATTTACCGCTGGCAGTTTCTCCCGCAATACCAATAGAACAAGATCTAGTGGTGCATCCTGAAATAAATAATGCCATACGGTGAATTACTCTTTTAGACACCTTACAAAAAATAGAATTTGGAGAATCAATTTCCTCCTGAAAGATAGCAGTTAATCTTTTTTCAATAAACTGAATAAGATTATTTTCGTCATTTCCCAAACATTTGAAAGACGTTCTCTGTCTTGATGTAAAGGTATTTGTTATTGTATTTTGCAATTGATAAATCCTTATTGATTGCTCAGCTTTACTCCAATAAACCACAAACAAAATGAAAATTGTCAAAAAATTTACAAAATGTTCAAAAATTTTAACAAATATATTTGTGTGATGCGTAGTTGGGCAAGTATGCCCAACCTACATTTGAATAAAAAAAGACAACAAAAGTGATGTGTAGTTGGGCAGGTATGCCCAACCTACATTTTACGTATAAATAAAAAGAGATTGTTGGACGGATATGTCCAACCGACTTTTTATTATACCAACTGCCAAGTAATATGTGATATAGACTATTCAAAATCTAAATCTTTAATATCTTTAATGTCATCTCCACTTCCCCAATCATTTTCATACAAGCCTTGTTTTACGAATTTATGGAAAGAAGAATATTGCCAGTCCTTTACGCTGTTAACAAGTGCATGCTTAACCGGATTGTAGTGAATGTAATCAATTTGATTGTTTAATTCCTCTTCATCTTTAATTGTATGTTCCCAGTAACGTCTTTGGAAAATTCCTTTTTCCCTTTTATTTTTATATCCGATTTTTAAATCGTAGGTTGGGCATACTTGCCCAACATTTCTTGAAAAATAATGTTTTATGGAAGATATTATTTTAGGATAATTATCGATATTTTCAGGATGCAATATTAAATGAATATGTTCCGGCATAATACAAATTGCAATAATTTCAAATTTATACAAATTTTGCACATTTCTAAATGCAGTTCTTAATATTTCAATATTATCAATAAAGACAGGTTTTCGTTCATAAGATGTTATTATAATGTGGACATATCCGTTTGGAATAAATACTCTGCGGTAATTCATAATTTAATATTAACATAAAATCTATTTTGTTGTGCAGGTATGCCCAACCGACCTTTAAATAAAAAAAGAAACAACAAGCGTTGTCTCTTTTTTTGCCGAAGGTCACTCTGCCGAGCAAATTGATTGAGTATCAATTTGCGAGAGGTAAGAACCGGAGGTTCGACTCCGTACTAAAAAACTCCCCGAAGGGAGTTTAAAAATGCCGAAGGCCGGAGTCGAACCGGCACGTGGGGTGAACCACACCAGATTTTGAGTCTGGCACGTCTACCAATTTCATCACTTCGGC
>CALUVR010000040.1 GCA_944324285.1 Candidatus Gastranaerophilales bacterium
GTCGTGAACAGATTTTACAGGTTCACGCAAAGAATAAACCGCTTGATAAAGAAGTTGAATTGAAAATTCTTGCAAAACGTACGCCAGGATTTACCGGCGCGGATTTGCAGAACTTATTAAACGAAGCCGCACTTCTTGCGGCGCGCCACGATCAGAAAACAATTACAATGGCAAATCTGGAAGAAGCTATTGATAAGGTTATGGCAGGGCCTGAGAAGAAAAGCAGAATTATTTCTGATGAAGAAAAAGAAAATACAGCCTACCACGAAGTCGGGCACGCTCTTCTGGCTAAATTATTGAAAAACACGGACCCTTTGCATAAGGTTTCAATAATTCCGCGCGGAATGGCTCTCGGTATTACGATGACTCTTCCTGAAAAAGACCATTTAACAATGAAAAAATCCCAGATTTTGGATAATATCACAATGATTTTGGGCGGCAGAGTTGCGGAAGAAATTGTCTACGGTAAAGATTCTATCACAACAGGCGCAAGCAACGACCTTGAAAAAGTTACGGCACTTGCACGCAATATGGTTACCAAATACGGTATGAGCGAAAAAATGGGCAACATGGCCTACGGCAAAGATGAACAGCACATCTTTATGGGTCGTGATTTCGGTATGAGACGCGATTTCTCGGAAGAAGTTGCTGCTGAAATTGATAAAGAAGTTAAGAAAATCGTTGATGAACGCTATGAAATGGCAAAAGAACTTCTCACCAAAAACCGTGATATGCTTGAAGTTATCTCTAAAGAACTTCTCGATAGAGAAACTCTTGATGAAAAAGAATTTGTCGAATTAATGGATAGAGTCAGAAGTGAGCGCGCATAGTATAAGAACAGTAGAATTACAAAATCTTCATATTGGCGGTGAACGTTCACTTGAATTTAAACCGCTATTTTGTCTTGAGCTTTCAATCTTTAATCCGGAAGAGAATTTTCAAATTGTAAAAGATTTTTATAAAACTTCCGACAGATTGAAACTTATTCAAATGGCGCAGGAAGCGGACTGTGACATTCTAGGGCTGAAATTTAATATCAGTAATATCTCAGAGGTTGAAGAAGCCTGCTTGGTTTTAAAAAGTCTTTTGCCTGAAATAAAAAAGCCTCTTATGATAAGAGGGGTAAATAACGATGCGATTGACAGCGAACTTTTGCCGGCGCTGACTAAAGTTCTTGACCGTCAGTCTATAGTTGCTTTTGCAAATGAAAATACCTATAAATCAATTGTGCCGCCTGTTGCAGCCGGCGGACACCTTATCGTATTGAGAAGCCCGATTGATATTAATCTTGCAAAAGAACTAAATATTCTATCGTCAGACCTCGGGCAGCCGCTTGACAAAATTTTAATTGATACTGATATCGGAGGGCTGGGCTACGGGCTTGAATACGGTTACAGTATTATGGAAAAGGTTAAGCTGGAAGGCTTTAAGGGGGATGATTACCTCGATATGCCGCTAATCAGTTTTGTGACGGAAGAATCTTTAAAGACTAAAGAGGCTAAGTCTGATAATTATTCCTCAAGCTGGGGAAATTTAAATGAGCGTGCTGAGATGTTTGAAATTGCCTCTGCCGGTGCAGTTGCGGCTGCGGGCGCTAATATAATAGTGCTGAATAACCCTCATAGTGTCGGAATTATGAAAGGACTTTTTAAATAATGGAACTTTCGGGATTGCAAATTTTCAAATACTTACCTGCCGCCAAAAAGGCAGAAAATTCCAACTGCAAAAAATGCGGATGTCCGACCTGTATGGCGTTTGCCCTGAAACTTGCAAAAAAACAGGTTGAAATTTCAAACTGTCCTTATGCACCTGAGGATTTGAAAGAATTTTTTGCACAGAACAGCAAACAGCCGCAAAATACTGTTGAAATTAACGGTTTAAAAATAGGCGGGGAAAACGTTCTCTACCGCCACGAAAAAACTTTTGTAAATAAAACCGCAATTGCAATTTTAATTGATACAGAACTAAAAGGCTGGCAGGAAAAACTGAAACGTGTGCGTGATTTTGAGATTACAAGGGTCAATGAAACAATGAAAATTGACCTTGTGATTCTGAAAGGTGCAGTGCCGAAAGACCTGACAGAAGGTTTGAATATCATTTCTTATGAGGAATTTAAATCGCTTCCGGTTGAGGTATTAGAGGATAAGGATTTTAAAACCACACGCGAAAAATTAATTGAAATCAGGACAAAAGCAATCAAAGAAAAAGACGAAAAGTATGCAAAACCTGTGTGTGTTATTATGCACGGGGAAGGCGGAAATTTGTGTGCCAGAGCGTCATTTTATATTTGTAAATACGCAAATATGCTTATTTTTGATAAATTCGATGAAGCTTTGATTTCGACCCTGATGACATTGAGGCAGAATATTTTCACAGACCCGCAAAAACCTCTACAGGTGGAAGCGAAAATTTATGAATTTAACAACCCTGATGAAAATTCAATAATATTTATGACAACGAACTTTGCACTGACGTTTTTTGCAGTGGCAAATGAACTTGAAAGTTTGAATGTTCCGTCATATTTAATTGTGACACCTGCTGACGGGATGAGCGTTTTGACCGCGTGGTCTGCTGAAAAATTCACCGCACAGATGGTCGCGAAAATTCTTAAAAAATGGGATTTTGCAAACAAAGTTAAAAACAGAAAAATAATTATCCCCGGGCTTCTGGCACACATGAAAGAGGAATTAGAAGAAGAAATTCATAAAGCCGGCGACGATTTTGAAATTGTTGTCGGAACCGTTGAGGCATACGCAATTTCGGATTTTGTAAAAGAATACATTAAATAGAAGTTCTAAGATACTAAGGCGCTAAGGGTAAAAGACGATAGGACGTTAGGACGATAAGTGCAATTAAGAGAAGAGTGAAGTGACTAATTTTTGTTGAACCATTCACTACTCACCACTCACTATTCACTTAAAAAAGGCTGGATTGCTTCGGCTAACGCCTCGCAATGACGTCACAGCGCCTCTCCCCTTGAGGGATACAAAGGAAGCAGACGAAGTTTGTAGGTTGGGCATACCTGCCCAACTAATATGCTAATTCTTTGTTGAACTATTCACCATTCACTATTCACTTAAAAAAACTACCTGCTGTTAAATTAATTTAACATGTATTTGCATGAGAAAATTGTTTATTTTAGAATTTTTCTGTAAGAGGAAATGGAGTGAATATCTCCAGCTGCTGCCGCAGCCGTAAAAGCCGGAACACTCAAGGAAAATACATTTTCCGCGTGCAGTCCGGAAATGTACATAAATTCTTTGAGTCCTCTATAGCAAAAAGCTGGAGGATTTTTTCATGTCATTTGCAGCCGTACAGGCAAATAGCGCACGGGGAGTCGGAACTTGTCCTCACGGACTTCCGCTCGGGGCTTGTCCTATCTGTAACGGTATGGGTGGCGGAGGCGGTATGAGAAAAGCCGATTTTTCCGCCAAACCCGGAGAAATGAGCTGGAATGAATGCGCGGCAATCGGCGCGTTTTTAAAAGCACAGCAAAATGCGAAACTTGCCCGCGAGCAGGATGCCCAAAACTTTGCACAGCAGGCAATAGCTTTTCAAAACGCAATGGCAAAGGCGTCAGAGAGGATGGCTGCCGTAACGCAGTTTTTCTCCGCAAATACTCCGGCAGTTATTGCAAAACCTGTTAACTTTGTCCTTAACACAGTGATAGGCGGGACGGTTAATGTATTAAGGAGTATTCCTGCCGCAATCTCAAATGCTATACAGACTCTGGGGCAAAAACTTGCAGATATATCTGATAAACTCGCAGCGGTCTACGGAGAAGTCAAAACTGCAATCGCAAAGAAACTTTCCGAAGTTACAAATGAAATAAAGAAAAAGGTAAAATCCATCTTTTCTATTTTTAATCCGCAAAACGCGGACGATGACGAAAAACAAATTGATGAAACCAAAAAGGCTTTTGAATTAAAAACATTTATTCATGATTTATATAAAAAGCTTACAAGCGAAGACGAAAAGGATTTAGATGACAATTAGTGCAACACAATTCCATGACGGGGAAACGCTCAGGCAGCAGCGAAATCTTACCCGCCAGCAGAAAAAGAATAATTCGGACACTAAAGAAGGTGTTCTTGTAAATAATTTTATAAAAGACGGCTCAAAAACGGAGCTTAACCTTGATGATACGAGGGATTCGCTTGTAATTTCCGACAATGTAAAAATGCCGGTGCAGTTGACGCAGTATGAAACCCCGAAAGAAAAAAGTATTGTGCCGATAAGTGCCGCGGCAATAACTGTTATGGGGATAATCGCGATTTTTACGGCATTTGTCAGACGCAGCGCAAAAATTAACAGCTCTACAAGCAAACTCGATCGTCTGCCCTCTACAACACGTAACGTTGCCATAAATGAGGAAACGCATCAGGCAATCTACAGAATGATTCATAACCCGACTCCAAAGACAATCCTCGCCGGCAGCGGAGTCCTTGCGCTTACTGCAATGGCTTTTATGGGAAAAACATTCTTTGACGGTTACAAAGAAGTCTGGGTTAAGAAAAAAGAAGCGGATATCCAGAAAAATCTTCAGGAAAGACTAATTTCAATAGAAACCCAATCCTTTGGCGGCAAAATCCAGATTATAAGAAGTATGCTTTCTGAAAAAGCAAAAGAATTAAACAGATTTGTCTCAAATGCAAAGCCGGCAGATACTTCAACAACTCGTAAAACTTTTGGCGGGATTAGTTTCGGTGGTAGATATAGTGCAGGCAGCACCGAGAGCGAAAGCAACTGGAAGTATTTTCTTCTTGGTGCCGGAACCCTTGCCTCAATTGTAGGTCTCGGGTATTTATCCATGAAAAATCTTAACGCAGGCAAAAAAGAAATTGCAAAATTTGTAAAAGGCGCTAAAAAATCTATTGATGAAATTGTTAAAACCTCTACACCTCAAACTATCGAACACGATAAAATTACCCTGAAAACCCTTTTCCATGAGGCAGATTCAAGCAAAAAAGAAATAGAAGATGCCATCAGCGCTTTGAAGTGGGATGAAAATACAAAAAAAGATTTTACGCGCGAAGCCCTGAAAGCAACCGCCAAGGTAAACGAAGCAATGGGCGGCGACGGTACCGACAAAACAACCTTCTATTCGCACGTGAACGATTATCGCGCGCATTTGTATAATTACCTTCTTGATACGGATAACAAATCTTTTAAACAGTTATTTTTCGGTATAACAGGACTTACTGCAATAAGTTACGGCGGAAAACTCGTAGGTGATGCCATAAAAGAAGTTCAGGTGAAAAAACTAAACGCGGAAACAGAAATTAATCTCCAGCAGCGGCTTGTTGCAACCGAACTCCGCAATTTTAAATCCAAAAAAGATGCCGCAATCCAGCCGCTTATTGATGAATTCTACTGGCAGGTAGCGCAGGGCAAGCCTAAAGAAGAATTGAAAATTATGGCTGATAATATATTACTGGAAATCAAAAACGGTCCGCCGTTTGTATATTCATAAAAAAGAAGGAAGGATTAGATGTATATTAATAATATTGTAAATAGTCCGCGTCCTTGTCCGCAGCCATATAATAATAAATGTGTTCAAATGCCGACACCGCAAAGAAATTACTGTCTGTTTAACCGGAATAAGGTTGATTTTTTTATAAAACGTAAAGAATTCGCGCTTCCTTATTTGTCGGGAGTTCTGGCACGTTCAAACGACGAAGCTCAAATAACAGAAACCCTTTATATTGTTGACAGAATGATTGATAACGGAACAAAAGGTGTTGATAAAATGTATCCGGTTCTCTCCCGCTTTAATATGACAAATTCTCCGAATATCCAGACCTTTTTGGCAGGAATTTACAGAAAAACACAAATTCCTGATGCTTTTGGACCGCTGGTTGCCATGTTAATCAGAAATTCTCTAAACCCGCAGCCGACATGTTTTGATCCTAATGAAGAGGTCGGAGGCGCAATACTGGCATACCTTTCCCCGCGTTTTAGAAATTAGTTGTATTTACAACATGTTACAATTTCTTAACATGTTGAAGCTAAAAGTTAAAGTTTTTTGCCATGGTTGTCGTATTCCCATGTGTAAGTACAAAGTGACGAACTAAGAAAGGAAAGGTCGAACGTCATGGGAATGGCAGCATCACAAGCTAGATTTTTAGGTTTAACGGCTCGCAAGACGAAC
>CALUVR010000041.1 GCA_944324285.1 Candidatus Gastranaerophilales bacterium
GAAAATACTTGGCGGGCCACCGCCTGGGAAGATAACCCGATGCCAGCACCTAATTTAAGAAAAGCAGAGAATTGATATTTCAGTTCTCTGTTTTTTTGTGTATATGTATGCTGCGGATCTTGTGACATAAAATCTCTCCGGCGCTAACGGCTCCGCCTCCCTTTACAAGGGAGGCAAACTATATTCAGAGATTGTTGTTGGGCAAGTATGCCCAACCTACATTACTTATTCCCTCTTCCTACGGGAGAGGGTTGGGAGAGGGGGCGGAAATTAAGTGAGGATTTAAGATGTTTTGTAGAAAACCCTCCGTCACTACGTGCCACCTCCCTTATAAAGGGAGGCAAACTATATTCCAGAGATTGTTGTTGGGCAAGTATGCCCAACCTACTTATTTCAGTAAATGTTATGTTAAATGTAACGAAATGTAAAAATAAATTTCAAAATGCCTGAAATCCAGTTATACTGCCTCCTAGGATAGGATAGAGGGGCGTCGTGTCAATACTTTCGAGGAATATATTTTAATAAAAATATACTGACAGTTGCAACGAGAAAAAGTATAAAGAAAGGAGTATTTTATGAGTATTAATGGTGTTGGAGCAAACGGACAAGTTGCTCAGAACATTGAAACAAAGAAAATTGCGAAGGAAGCCGGTAAAGGAAGCCTTATGGGTGCAATAGGAAACCTCTTGAATGGCAGTAGTAAGGCTGAAGCTATGGAACAGCCGATGAAAGGATGGTCTCTTGAACATACCGGTACAGGAAATGTCAGCGGCTCTGTAACAACTCAAACGGTGGAAAGTAAGCCGCAAACTCCAAATAAACCAAAAGAAATACGACAACCGGAATTTAAAGGCTTAGAAAATTTCAACTTTGTACCACATAATGCAAAACCTGGTGTAGGCGCTATAACAGTTAACAATGAGCAAATGCTTCTGGAATATAATAGCAAAGATGGTAGTTATCAGCTTGATAGATTTGTATACGACCCTAATTCGGAGTATCCGACTATGGCTAAAATGGTAAGCTACACTATATATTCCTCAAAAGAAGAATTATTAAATGCATTGAATGACAAGAATGCTGATTTTGGCAAGTATGAAGGACTTGAAGATATTCAAGACGTATTCATTCCGTAAATTATAAAAAAGATTAATGGTTATGTATTCTTGTTCAACTTGCAGATAAATAAAATTCAGAAATGTATATAAATTGCATTTCTGAATTTTTATCTAATGTACATTAAATTACAGACGCTTACGGCTGCAACTATTCCTATTAAATCTGCCAGCAGACCCACAAGAAGCGCGTAGCGGAGTTTTTTTATACCTACTGCACCAAAATATACGGCTAATACATAAAACGTGGTTTCGCTGCTTCCCACCATTACGGCAGCAAGCGTCGTTGCGTAATTATTTGGTCCCAAGTTATGCGCAATATCTGAGAAAATTCCAAGTGCCGCAGAGCCTGAAAGCGATCTTACTATCATTATTGGTATTATGTCTGCCGGAACATTAAAATGAGAAAGCACAGGCGCTAAAATTTCTCCCGTCAATTCTATTATTCCTGATGCCCTAAGCATTGATATTGCAACGATTATTGCAACAAGGTACGGAATTATGTTTACAGAAACTTTGAAACCTTCCTTAGCTCCGTCCGTAAAAACTTCGTATATCGGAACTTTTTTGATTAATCCAAGTGTTAATATCGTTATTATTATTGCCGGAAGCGCCCAGAGGGATATAAAATTCATTACGGATTGAAACATTAATCTTTCCCTCCGTTATTTTTTTGCGGTTTCCAATATTTTTGGAAAATTTTTGCCAAAATAATTGCACTTACAAAAGCGATTGTTGTGACAAGAAGTGTAGGTGCGATTATTGACGTCGGATTTTTATATCCAATACCAATAAGAACCGCTATAACAGTTGCCGGGATAAGCTGAAATCCCGCTGTACTCATTGCAAGGAACATGCACATTGCATTTGATGCAGAATTTTTGTCTTTATTTTGGTGCTGTAATTCTTCCATTGCCTTTATACCTATTGGAGTTGCCGCATTTGCAAGTCCGAAGGCGTTTGCCGTAAAACTCATTGCAATATCCCCTATTGCAGGTGAATCTTCAGGAATTTCATTAAACAGACGTTTCGTAACCGGTTTTATGAGTTTTGAAATAATCTCAATAAGACCGCATTGTTTTGCTATTTTCATCATGCCAAGCCAAAAAGCCATTATGCCTATTAGTGAAAAGGCTATCTTAACTGAAAGTTCGGCACCCGTAAGCACAGCGTTTACAACATCCTGTAATCTTCCGTTCACAGCCCCTGCTATTATTGACACTACAATCAATAAATAAAAAATATAGTTCATACATTAATTAAACCATTAACAGCTGATATGGTCAAATATTTGACATTACTATTTGATGACAGGGTAATTATCCGGGAATTTCCATCCATTGCGCTGAATCAATAGTCCACAGTCATAGCCGCCGTCATTGTAGCACTCCTGTTGTATTCTTTCGCTTGTTCTTGTGTAGGCGCCGTCTCCGCCCCCTATTCCCCCAAGTCTTAATCCTTGTTTTTTCCCGTCGCCTCTTGTGTAATTAAATAATGTAAATTGAAATACATCCCATCCCATTTTACAAGGTCCTTTTGAACCGTTGACATCAACGACAAAATATACAAATTGCCAGTATCTGTCAAATGAGGTGTCGTATATTGGCTCTATTAAAAATGCTCTGCCGTCAGGAAGCATATATTTTTGTGCTACTGCCCAGTGTCCTTCTCCCCCATCAACCAGCTCTCCGTTTGCTTTTTTAAATACTCTAAGATCACTATTTGGATATTGTAAAAAACAGTGCTTCAAGTCTTTCCCTTTACAAGGTGTTGCTTTCAAATATGGTTTAAAATATTTTTCATACCAGTTATTATTTGTAAAATCCCAGTATTCATAGCTTTCATTGTCGGCTTCTGCTCGTTTTATCATGTTTTCAAGGTCGGAATATGTTTTTTTTTAGCTGCACTTCTATGACATGTTTTTCATAGTTCTGTATAAGCTGTGGGATGGTCATTGCCGCTATTATACCAACAATTCCAAGAGTAATTAAAACTTCTGCCAGAGTAAATGCTACCCTCTTTTTCATCCTGACCTCCATAGCATATTTATGATAATTTTATGCAATTAATTGCATATTGTCAAGATGTATATTGCATTAATGTTTTACTTCTATAAGTGTAATCTTATAAAAGGAGGTTATTATCTTGGTAAATCATTTCGGGGAAAGGATAAAAAAATTAAGAAAATTTAAAAAATTTACGCAAGAACAGCTTGCTGAACTTGTTGATATAGATGTTCGTCAAATAGCGCGAATAGAGGCTTGTGAGTCCTTGCCTTCTATCCCGACGTTATTGAAATTATGTTCAGTGTTTACTGTTAGCCCGAATGATTTGCTGGAATTTTCAACAAACACGCCTGACGAAAATGCGTCTTTAAAATCTGACATAAATGACATCCTTACTCTTGCAAAACCTGAACAGCTTGAACTTATTAAAAAATTAATTTTGGCTGTATTATAAAATAAAAAAGCACCCGAATTACTCGAGTGCTTTTCTGATTATATCTATAAAACTTACGCAATCAGTTCTTTAACTTCTGCTGCAAAGTTTTTAGGGTCTAATTTGATACCAGGTCCCATTGTTGTTGCAAGGTAAACTGATTTTACAAATGTACCTTTTGCTGATGAAGGTTTTGCTCTTAAAATTGCATCTGCCAATGTTGCGTAGTTTTTAACGAGGTCTTCATTAGAGAAATCAGCTTTCCCGATAGGACAGTGAATCATTCCCTGTTTATCGGCTCTGAATTCAACTTTACCGGCTTTAGCATCTTTAACAGCTTTTGCTACATCCATTGTAACAGTACCTGTTTTAGGGTTTGGCATCAAGCCTTTAGGACCTAATACACGACCTAATTTACCAAGCATACCCATACAATCAGGTGTTGCAATAAGTGTATCAAATTCAAACCAGCCGTCTGAAATTTTATCAATGATTTCTTCAGCACCTGCATAATCAGCGCCTGCGTCTTTTGCTTCAGTTGCTTTTGCACCTTTTGCAATAACGCAAACTCTAACAGTTTTACCAAGACCTGCCGGCAATACTACTGTAGATCTGATTTGCTGGTCTGCCTGACGAACATCAATACCTAATCTCATGTGGCATTCTACTGTTTCGTTAAATTTTGATGTTTCTTTTGATATTTCTTGTAATTTCTTAAGCGCATCTACTGCTGTTGCAGGCTGAGTGAAGTCTGCGAGCATTTCCTGCACTTTTTTCTGTTTTTTAGTTAATTTTGACATTTTAAAATTTCCTTTCATGGTGTTAGCGGAGTTTTTAACTCCTTCCATTTACTATTCTTTTACGGTAACGCCCATTGCTCTGCAAGAACCTGCAATCATTTTTACTGCAGCTTCCATTGTTGTTGCGTTGAGGTCGTTCATTTTTATTTTTGCGATTTCTTCAAGCTGTTCTCTTGTGATTTCTGCAACTTTGTCCTTATTAGGAACTGCAGAACCTTTAGAGAGATTCAATGCTTTTTTAATCAATACAGGTGCCGGAGGTGATTTGATTACGAATGAGAAGCTTCTGTCTTCGTAAACATCAATGATAACCGGGATAATGTATCCTGCTTGTGATTCTGTTTTAGCGTTGAACTGTTTGCAGAAATCCATGATGTTCACACCATGCTGACCCAAAGCCGGACCAACCGGTGGTGACGGATTTGCTTTACCTGCTTCGATTTGAAGCTTGATTTTTCCTACTACTTTTTTAGCCATTTTTTTCTCCTTTTGTGGTACTAGCGGTTTTTGCCGACTTCAACAAAAATCCTTCCACGTTTTTGTACTGTTAGTTTTATTTTAATATATTTGCTGTGGTTGTGACGAGTTTTACAACGCGTCACTTTCCAGAAAATTAAATCTTATTAATTTGCTTGTATTCCAATTCAACCGGAGTTTCACGTCCGAAGATTGAAACGTTTGCACGAAGTTTAGACTTGTCAGGGTAAACTTCAATAATATCTGCGATAAAGTCAGCGAATGGTCCTGAGATAATTCTGACTTTGTCGCCTGCTTTAACATCAAGTTCAATTTTTTGAGTTGTAGATGTGGAGCGGTTGATAATCTTTTTGATTTCGCTGTCTTTTGCAGGGATAGGACGTTTTGCCGAGCCTACGAATTTTGTAACACCTGCTGTGTGTCTTACAACGTACCAGCTGTCTTCATCCATAATCATTTCGACTAAAACATAGCCCGGGAAGATTTTTTCTTCACGTTCTTGTTTCTTGCCGCCTTTCATCTGGGTGACGGTTTTTTGCGGTACTTCTATACGGAAGATTTTTTCGCCCATGTTCATATATTCGATACGTTTTTCAAGGTTCACTTTTACTTTATTTTCGTGACCTGAATAGGTATGGACTATGTACCAGCGTTTTTGATTTTTTTTCGCTTGTTTTGCTTCTTCCTTGGCTTGAACTTCTTCAGCTTCGCGCTGTTTATCTTCGTTCAATTCTTCTTCCATAGATTTTTCTTTTTTAGTCATAAGCCACCTTATCTTTTTTGTGCAAAAATTTTGCGTGTTATTTTATCAAACTGAATATGCTTTTAAAGATTATATCCATCAAATAGACTGCAACAGTAAAGACAAAAACAATTATAATTACGAAAACTGTTTCTGTAATAACCTGGCGTTTTTCCGGCCAGTTAATTTTACCCCATTCGGTTCTGACACCGCGGAAGTACGATTGTATTGAATTTACCATTGATTCTAATTTCGGATCCATTTGATTTTCCTTATTTGTTTAAATAAATCGCGCCCTGAAGGACTCGAACCCTCGACATCCGGTTTTGGAGACCGACGTTCTACCAACTGAACTAAGGAC
>CALUVR010000042.1 GCA_944324285.1 Candidatus Gastranaerophilales bacterium
GGGGGGGGTAACTAAATTCCTCTCAGTGGGAGGGTTTACGTTAGCTGAAGTATTAATTACCCTGGGAATTATCGGAGTAGTAGCCGCGATGACGCTGCCGGTGCTAATCGCTAATCACAGAGAAAAACAAAAAGTTACTCAGCTTAAGAAAGTTTATTCGGTTTTACAGCAGGCATTTTTACTGGCACAGTCAAAACACGGAGAATCAAAATACTGGGGAGAAATAACAACAACTGACACAGGTGAAACTGACGAAAACGGAAATCCTATTCTTGATTATTCTACCTCTAACAAATTTCTCAATTATATTGCTGAAGGCATAAAAGGGAAAAAAAGTGACGTTGATCTAATATTAACTATTGCACCAATGAACAAAAATACCGGAACAAAAACCACCAAACCTCCGGAATTATATTTGACAATGCCGGATGGAACACTTATTCTAGCAGGATATTCTTCCGGAGAATTTACAACAATGGATATTGCTACAGTATTTCCTGGATGCCTCAAATCGGTATGCAAATACGGTATAGATATATTTTATTTTAAAGTTGACTTAGATAAAGGTAAAATAGTTCCTTTTGGAGGAAATGATACGACGCTAAATACAGGTTCGTTTGAAAAGAAATGCAATATGGCTATTGAGAATACTCAACAAGGATTCGGTTGTACAGCCTGGGTGCTTCAAAACGAAAATATGGACTACTTACGCTGCAATGACTTAAACTGGAATACCAAAACAAGCTGTAAATAATAAACAAAAATTATCTATAATAACGGGGATTTCATGTTCAATCCCCGTTTTAAAAATTAATTGCTATATAATCATCTTTCCGTTTTCGTAAATCAGTACACCGTCGGCATATATTTTTCCGCCGTTTTTCATATTCTTTATTAAATCCCAGTGAAGTCCTGAGACATTTTTCCCGCCTGTTTCAGGATAAGATGCACCTGCTGCCATGTGGATTGCGCCGCCGATTTTTTCATCAAAGAGAATGTTTCCTGTAATCTCCTGAATTTCATCGTTTGTACCGATTGCAATCTCGCCTATGTATCTGGATCCTTCATCCATATCGAGCATAGCGTTTAAAAATTCTTCCCCTTTTTCAGCAGTTGCTTTTATAATTTTTCCGTTTTCTATTGTGAGGTGGACGCCCTGCGCTTCGTTTCCGCGGTAGATTTGAGGGAAGTCAAAATAGATTTCGCCGTTAATATCATCTTCCACAGGGGAGGTGAAAACTTCTCCGTCAGGGTAGTTGTTTAAGCCGGAGCAGCTTATCCATTTTCTGCCTTCAACGCCGAAAGTTATGTCTGTTTTTTCGCCGACTATGTGAAGCTTTTTCACGTTGTTTAAATAGTTTGCCCATTTTGTTTGTTTTTCATCAAGTTCTTTTAATTTAGCAACAGGATCATCCAAATCCAGATAGCAGGATTTGAAAAGAAATTCCGAATACTCATCAAAAGACATTTTTGCTTCCTGCGCAAGAGCGTGAGTCGGAACATCAGCGATAACCCATTTTGCACTTCCTTCTGCAGAGCGTTTCATCAAAAGTTCGGATAAAGCTTTTGTTGCTTTCCCGCGGCGCGCAAGTTTTTGCATATCAGCGTGCGCCATTGTTTTTGTATTCATAGGACCGCCGATTGCTATGAATTTATCGACTTTTTCGTACTCAAGTTTTGTAATCGGGTCAACGTAATCCAGTTGTTCGTCGCTTGCTAATTTTATAAAAGTATCGGACAAATCTTCAATTGAAGTTCTGACCAGCGGATGACCGCCGCGTTCGAGAACTCTTTTATAAACAGCTTTTACTAAATCTTTTGTGTAGACGCTTGTTCCTCTGATTTGGACAAGATCGCCTTTTTGCACGTCAACAGAATAGTCAACAAGAACTTCTGCGTATTTATCCCAGATTGTTTTCATGATTGGTTTTCTCCCTTATTGTGTGTAAGTGATTTATTATTGGAAAAGTTTACTGCGTCATTGCTGGCTGTGACCCTGGATCGCATTGTCGCTGCATTCCACGGGGCTGCGATTCCGCATAGCTTGAAAAACTTGATTTCGCCTTTCGGCTCAATCAGTTTTTGCTACGCTTCCGGAATGACGTGCTGTTCTTTCGTCATTGCGGGCTGGCTGCA
The DNA here is from genome assembly GCA_944324285.1 of Candidatus Gastranaerophilales bacterium. Taxonomy (GTDB): domain Bacteria; phylum Cyanobacteriota; class Vampirovibrionia; order Gastranaerophilales; family Gastranaerophilaceae; genus Scatousia. The sequence continues at coordinate 2,137 of CALUVR010000042.1, forward strand.
AAATCCGACGAAGTCGAAACGTGATTTTATGCCCCTACCTGGTGACCCGCAATCGCATAACTGTTATATTGTAACAGTAGTGTGATGTTTTTTCGTCATCCCGGGCTTGACCCGGGATCGCATAATCGTTGCATCCAACGCTTCTGCGATTCCGCAACCTATCGACCTTAATTTATTCTTCACTTTCGAGTGATTCGTGACCTGATTTGTGTGATTTGAGAAGCACTCCGCGTTTTGAAGTCTTTATAAAATCAATCATTTTTTCAATGTATTCGTTCATCGGAATTTCAGCTTTAATTTTTTCAATAGCCTGAGTTGTGTTGTATTCTTCCGAAATCAAGAGTTTGAAGGCTTCATTTGTTGCAGTTCTTATTTCCTGCGGAACCCCTCTGCGTTTCATTGCTACTACATTTAATCCGCGCGGAACAGGAGGTCTGCCTTCACCCTTGGAGTATGGAAGAATATCCTGGCGGGAAGCTGAAAATCCGCTTATGATAGCCATATCGCCTATTCGGATATTCTGATGGAATACGCTCATTCCGCCGACAAAAGCGCCGAAGCCTACATGAACGTGGCCGCCCAGTGTTACGAGGTTTGCTAAAATAACCTGATCGGCAAGAACACAGTTATGAGCAACGTGAGAACCCACCATTAAAAGACATTTGTTGCCTATTCTTGTTGTAAAATCGCCGCAGGCAGCACCGCGGTGGATTGTGACGTTTTCTTTAATAATTGTATCATCGCCTATAACGACTTTTGTCGGTTCGCCTTTATAACCTAAATCCTGCGGCTCGGAGCCGATTGTGGCAAACGGAGAAATTGTACATCTTTCGCCGATTTCAGCATATTCAATATATGCATTTGCAATTACTCTTGTTTTGCTTCCTATTTTAACATTTTCTCCGATAATTACATAAGGTCCGATGATTGCATCATCTGCAATTTGTGCCGACGGATGGATTACGGCTGTTTTGTCTATCATAAATTACCTCTCTTTTCTCTGTTTCCGTTAGTTTAATTATATTACAAACCTGCTTCCTGCTCAAATTTTTAATATAATTTTAATTTAAAGTTGAAAAGTTTTTTTAATTTATATATAATTTATAGCAAAGGAGAGATTAGTGAAATCAGGAATAATCGGATTTATTTTTGGAATTTTGGCTGTGGGGTTAGTTTTATGGGGACTGGCTTTACATTCGGGCACAAAGGTCGCAACAGGCGAAACCGTCAAATATAAGCTTACAAAAATCACTGCGCATTCAGAGGAGACTCTTTTTGAGTTTGATATAAAAAATAAGCCTAAAAAATTAAAGCGAAATGAAGTTGTAATCAGCGCAGCACCGCTTGGTGGCAGATGTGTAATAAGGCTCGGAAATAAAAAATGTTATACGGCACCTTTCACACCGAAACCACTAACGATGGCACAGTGTGAAAGACAAAAAGCAAAGTTAGGTATAAAAAATTGTTATTATCCTGTAGATTACTGGGCAGGTGCGGTCAGTAAGTGCGGAGGGGTCAAAAATCTTCCGTCAATGGAAGAATTAGGACTTATTGCAAGTGCCTTTTATGTTGGGGAGCCGTATATAGGAGAACATAATTCCGTTGAAAATTTGAAATATAAATCTGATGTTGTTAATCTATTAGGATTAAAGGAAGATAATTTCTGCCTGTGGTCAAATTACGAGTACGGCAACATCGGGGTAAGCGCCTCCGGCAGGTGTTTTTTCCCTTCATATACTCATTACTTTGTTGACTACTACAGAAAATTCAACAGCATATCGGCGGTTTGTTTGACAGAAGAGTAGAAATTGCCTGAATAATTTAGCAAAAAATGAGTTGCAATTAAGTGAATGGTGAGTGGTGAGTAGTATTACCTCCCTTGTAAAGGGAGGTCGTGTGTAAGCAACGGAGGGTTTTCGTTTTCTTCCCTCTCCCGCAGGGAGAGGGATAGGGTGAGGGGCGGTAAAAAGTTCCTAAGGAAAATGTTGTGTCATTCTGAGGGCGAAGCCCGAAAGAATCCAGCTTTTAGAATTCAAAGAGTAATGTGTGAATTGTAATGAGCCTTATAATTGTTGAACCCTTCACTACTCACCACTCACTCTTCACCTGTCCAAAGGCTGGATTACTTCGCTAACGCTCGCAATGACATGCTGCCAATCCCCCTTACTCCCATTTACAAAGTGGGAAGTCTTATTATCTCAAATTATCTCCCTGACATAAATCCTTTTTACAAATTGAAATTTCTCTTTTTTAGGTTATAATGGTTGTGAGCAAAATTTATAAGAGAGGGAAATAATGAATAAAAATCAATCAGCAGGTATGTATATAGTTCTGGCAATCATCATTATGGTGTTTGTTTCATCAGTATTTATGTCAGGGCCTGCGACCAGCACGTCGGAACTGTCTTACTCTGATTTTATCCAGAAACTTGAAAGTGGAGAATTTTCAAAAGTTGAAAAGGCTGATGATTTTCTAATTGCAATACCGAAAAATCAACCGAAAGCAGAACAGGCTCAAAAACCTGCAGAACCTAATCCTTTCGGCGTTGAAAAAAAAGTTCCTCTCGTTCAGTATAAAGTTTTGACTCCAAAAGATTCAAATTTAATGACAAAGCTTGAAGATGCAAATGTCCAGATTGAGGTTAAAAAGCCAAGTGAATCATCACAGGTAATGGCACTTCTCGGAACACTGCTTCTTCCTCTTTTGTTCATAGTTTTCCTTGTTGTAATGGCAAAAAGTATTCAGGCTGGCGGTTCGCAGGCGATGTCTTTTGGTAAAAGCAAAGCCAAAATGCTTCTTGATAACAAAGTAAAAACAACATTCAAGGATGTTGCCGGTATTGATGAGGAAAAACAGGAATTAGAAGAAATCGTAGACTTTTTGAAAAACGGCGACAAATATATTAAACTCGGTGCAAAAATTCCAAAAGGAGTTCTTCTTGTTGGACCTCCGGGAACAGGTAAAACTTTGATGGCAAAAGCTGTTGCAGGAGAAGCTGGCGTTCCGTTCTTTTCAATCAGCGGCTCCGATTTCGTTGAAATGTTTGTCGGTGTCGGTGCAAGCCGTGTTAGAGATTTGTTTGATCAGGCGAAAAAACATCAGCCTTGTATTATATTTATTGATGAAATTGATGCTGTCGGGCGCCAGCGCGGTGCCGGCATGGGCGGCGGTCACGATGAAAGAGAACAGACCCTTAACCAGCTCCTTGTTGAAATGGACGGATTTGATGAAAATACGAATATTATTGTAATCGCCGCAACCAACAGACCTGACATCTTGGATAACGCGCTTTTAAGACCGGGACGTTTTGACAGACAAATTGTTATCAATAAACCTGACGTATTGGGGCGTGAACAAATTCTTAATGTCCATGCTGAAAATAAACCGTTGGCACAAGAGGTTGACTTAAAGGTATTAGCAAAGAGAACTCCGGGATTTACGGGTGCTGATTTGCAAAATCTGTTGAATGAAGCTGCTTTGCTT
>CALUVR010000043.1 GCA_944324285.1 Candidatus Gastranaerophilales bacterium
TCTCGTCTCCACCTCAGGAGCTAACGCTCCTTCGGCTTGCCTCTACGCTCGCCGCGGGGCACTGAACTACGCCCGCATTCACTATTCAATTTTCAGATTTGTTAAAACGGCTCCGCCTCGAAAACCTGCTCGTACTGCTCTCGCAGCACGACACCGTTTTCTCGTCTCCACCTCAGGAGCTAACGCTCCTTCGGCTTGCCTCTACGCTCGCCGCGGGGCACTGAACTACGCCCGCACTATTCAATTTTCAGATTTGCTAAAACGACTCCGACTCGAAAACCTGTTTTGCCGTGCAACTTCGGTCCTGAATATAAAAATAAGACCCGAAGTCCTCGGGTCTTATTCTATAACAATTCGTCTTATTTTGCAATTGATGCATCATCCATCAATAAAATCATTACCTGTTCGCCTTCTTTAGCTTTGTAATTAACACCCGGAGTCAAAAGACCAACAATGAAGCCTACTCCGCAGCCGACAGGTATACCTATTGCCAACCCTGTTCCTATTGCTGCATGAGTCGGTATAAATGCAAATCCAACACCGGCACCCGCACCAACAATACCTAACGTAATTGTTGATAACGCAACCTTTCCTGCTGTAGTCCAAGGTCCTTCTTTTAAAGCAGAATCTTTTGTAAACGGTCTTGCTTTTATATCATACGCCTTGCCATCCGGAGTCACAATTTGTTTATAAATTAAATTTACTCTTGCATTCTTGTTGAATTTCTTCGGCGGTACAATTCTTGTTATCTCTGCTACTATTTTTGTTTGTGCAGGTAAAAGTAATGTCCCTTCATCAGTATACAAAGCCTCAGGTAATACAAAGTTTACAATATCTCCGGCCTTATGATCCTTTGATTTGAATGTAGAATCAAAAGAAACCGCTAATACGTTACCCTGAGTTATAATTTTTTTCATCTTGGTAACCTTTACAATATTACTCGGTGCTTTTTTGTTAATGCTTAAATGTTCTACTGTTTCTTCTTGTTCTGTAATTGCAAATGCAGGGGCAATATTAAACGCTGCCATTGAGAGAACAAGGAATGCTGATAAAATCTTTTTCATAATTCTATTCCTCATCTAATTATTAATTAACATTACAATTTTTATTCTAATTCCAAGCAAAGTATAGCTTATTTATAGACTTTTTGCAATCATTTGTAATAAAACTTAATAGTTTTGCAGGCATAAAAAAAGAGCCCGAAGGCTCCTTTTTATACTAACTATTGTTGAACATTTAATCGTTCAGGATTTATCAAAGATAAATCTTCGTTCAAAATGACTTTTACTCTTTCTCCGCATTTTGCTTTATAGTTTAGACCTTTTGTAAATGCACCTACTAAGGATAAATACTTAAGGCCTGTAAGCCAATAACTTTCTTGAAGGGAATTATCTCTTGTATATGTTTTTGCATCAAGATTATAAACAGTTCCATTTGGGAGAATAATTTGTTTATAATTCAAATAAACTTTTGCTGCTTTATTATATTTTTGCGGACATTGTATTGTTGCAACTTCTGCTGTCAATTTTGTACCGGCAGGAAATATTGTTGTTCCTTCATCAGTACACAAAGGTTGGTTAAATACAAAATTTACCGCATCACCTTCAGATGCTGTTTGTGAAAGAAATGCTGATTCAAATGCTACAGGAAAAACATTATTTTGAGCAACAATTCTTCTGATACTGGTTATATGAACCTTGTTTGCAGGTGCACGTCTTACCATATTTATATGTTCTGTGGATAAAAGCGATTCTTGAGGTCCTTTGTATTCCGGTTTTACAACGGTAAGCTTGCTTTTTAATTCTGTTAATAATACAGCAGCTTCTGCTCTTGTAATATTTCTGTTTGGTTCAAGTTTATTTTTGTCAGGGTGGTTTACAAATATACCGTAATTAATTGATTTTGCATACGGAATTTTTGCCCAGGAAGGAATGTCACTATTATCTGTGTATTTTTCTAATATTGAACAATCAATAAATTTATCTTTTGTAATGTGGCTTATTACAGATGTTGTTTCTGATTTTAACATTGTTTTATTAGGTTGGAATGTTTTGTCAGGATATCCGTATACAAGACCTAATTGTTGAGAGCGTAGAATATCATTATAAAATTCGTCCGTAGATTTGATATCCGTAAAAGAATTTTCAACTTTAACATCAAGATTATCGTTAGATAACACTTTTAATAATGCCTGCACAAATTCGACTCTTGTCATATCCTTATCAGGGTTGAAATTTCCTGCTTCATCAACTTTCATAAGCCCTTCAGATACGGCAGATTCAACTTGCTGTTTTGCCCAAAAATCATTTGGAATATCTTTTATCCCGCTTGTAACGGTTTCTGCTAATGCAGGAAGAAAATTTAAACTCATCATACATGCGGTAAGAAATGCCGCCAATTGTTTTTTCATAATTCCACACCTCTTTAATATTGTGAATAACGTATTTAATTCGTAAACAAAGTATATCTTACATGTTAATTTTTTTCAAGAAATTTTACAATTGTAAAACAAACACTTGATTTTTATTTTTTATCTGGTATTATGATAGTCACAAACCGCAGACAGTTAGTTATGTGACGGAGTTGCAAGGTGAAAACCCTTGGCGTAAAAGAAAGAAAGTTTCTCGCTCATCAAAATTATAAAAGGTAAATCCGGCTAACCTAGGTTACACAGTCGAAATATTAAAATAGTAATTAAACAAAGAAATGTGTAAGATTTTGCGGTTAAGTAAATAGACGCAAAATCTTTTTACTATGTAATGAAAAAGGTCGAAACGGAGAAATCCGGAAAATAAAACAAAGGAGCAAAAAATGTCAACAAAAGCCTTTAAAGAAGAAAAAATTTCTCAAATGAAAGAGAAAATGGAAAAGGCAAAAGTTGCTATTGTTACTGATTACAAAGGTTTATCAGTAGAAGAAATTACCAAACTAAGACGTTCTATCCAAAAAGAAGACGGCGATTATATGGTAACTAAAAACACTTTAGCAAAAATTGCCATTAAAGGAACAGAATATGAAGTATTGGCTGACGCTTTGACAGGTCCTGTTGCTATTGCATTTGGTTTTGACGATCAAGTTGCACCTGCAAAAGCTTTAGCTAAGTTTATTAAAGAAACTAAAAAAGGTGAAATTTTAGCTGCTGCTATGGATGGAAAATTATTATCAGCATCTGAAGCAAAAGCATTGGCTAACTTACCATCTAAACACGAAATTATTGCAAAAATGCTTGGATGTATCAATTCACCTGCATCAGGTATCGCAAACTCTATCAATGCGGTTATGTCTTCATTAACAAGAGCTATGGCTGCTGTTAGAGATCAAAAATCTGCATAAGA
>CALUVR010000044.1 GCA_944324285.1 Candidatus Gastranaerophilales bacterium
GATTACAGGCTTCGGAGGTATATATGTTATATTTTGAAAACGATTATTCAGAAGGCGCACACCCGAAAATTCTACAGCGCCTGATCGACACCAATATGGAGCAGCTTCCCGGATACGGAACAGATCTTTACTGCAGCCGGGCGGCGGAGAAAATCCGTAATCTGTGCCGGTGTCCGGAGGCGGAAGTTTATTTTCTTTCCGGCGGCACACAGACCAATCAGATCGTCATAAATACTATGCTCAGACAGTATGAGGGCGTGATCGCGGCTTCTACCGGACATATTAATGTTCACGAGGCGGGAGCCGTTGAATTCACCGGACATAAGGTGCTGGAAGTTTCCCGGCATGACGGTAAGATAGATATTCCTTCTCTGAAATCCTTTCTGAATACTTTTTACGGAGATCCCAGCCATGAGCATATGGTATTTCCGGGAATGGTGTATATTTCCCACCCTACGGAGTACGGAACTCTTTATACAATGGATGAACTGACGGAGATTTCCCGGATATGCGGGGAAAACAGGATTCCCCTTTTTATGGACGGCGCGAGGCTGATCACAGGCCTTGCCTGTCCGGAAAACGAGCTTTCTCTTCCGGATATCGCGCGGCTCTGTGATGTATTTTACATCGGAGGGACCAAAGCGGGAGCGCTGTGCGGAGAAGCGGTAGTATTTACCGGAAACAGCTGTCCTCCTCATTTCATGACTATGGTTAAACAGCACGGCGCCCTTCTCGCCAAGGGCAGGCTTCTGGGCGTCCAGTTTGACGCTCTGTTTACAGATGATCTTTATAAAGAGACGGGAAGTAACGCCATCGAAACCGCGTCTCTTCTGAAAAAGGGATTTCTGGAAAAAGGTTACGTCCTTTTTAATGATTCCCCCACAAACCAGATCTTTGTTGTGCTGGAGGATAAAAAAGCAGAAGAGTTGAAGGAACAGGTTGTTTTCAGTTTCTGGGAAAAACAGGACAGTACGCATACCATCGTTCGGTTCGCCACAAGCTGGGCGACGAAAAAAGACGATATCGAAAAATTACTTTCTCTCTTATAGCATTGTAAAAACCTTATTTTTAGCGTATAATAAGTACATCACCTGACGACATCACACTGCCAAACAGCAGGAAAAGGGGGACCGAAATGAAAAAAAACAGAAACCGCCTAGCCACGTTTGTGGTTCTGTTTGCGATCGCTACTTTTATCATTCATGTTATCAACAAGATTGTGGCAGCTTCCGCGATTCTGAAGGAAATGCTGGACACAGACAGAAGGAATTATTATAAATGGCGCTTCGGCGAAGTTTATTATACAAAGAAAGGCAAAGGAAGCCCTGTTCTCCTTATCCACGACATTCTTCCCGGCGGATCCGGATATGAATGGAATAAGGTGGAGGAATCCCTTGCCCTGGAGCATACCGTATATACCATCGACCTGCTGGGATGCGGACGTTCTGAGAAACCGGGCATTACCTATACCAACTTCGTATATGTGCAGATCATCTGTGATTTCATCCGCAATGTGATAGGAGAGAAGACAGATGTGATCGCCAGCGGATTTTCCGGTTCCTTTGCCGTTATGGCGTGCCGCAACGAAAACAGCCTGTTCAATAAGATCATGCTGGTAAATCCTCCGGCGCTTGGCAATCTGAAGCATATGCCCGGAAGGAAAGAAAAAGCGCTTAAATATTTCCTTGAAATTCCTGTGTTCGGCACTCTTGTTTACCATATCGCCGTATCAAGAGACAGTATCCAGAATTTCTTTATCGAAAATATGCTTTTTGATCCTTTCCATCCGGATCAGAACCTTCTGGACGCATATTACGAAGGCGCGCACCGGGGAGGCAGCCACGCGAAAGCAGTATATGCATGCAAGTTTGCAAAATATATGAACATAGATATTGTCCAGAGTCTTAAAACCATCGATAACAGCATCTATATCATCGAAGGAGCCGCCGAAAATAACGGCGGAGCGATCATGGAAGAGTACCGGAACGCCAATCCTTCTATTGAGGGGACCGTTCTTCCCCGCACGAAGCACTTCCCCCATGTGGAAGATCCGGAACATTTTCTGGAGCAGGCAGGTATCTTCTTCTGATTTTTCTTTATTTCAGAACGAAAAATCTCCTCCGGCATATCGCCGGGGGAGATTTTTTCTTACACATTCTCTCTTATTCAGAGGCTTCCGTATCCGTTTCTTCTATGGCATTATCTGATAATTCTTCTGTATTTCCCTCTTCATTTTCTGATGGGTCTTCTTCTGATCCGGTTCCTGAATCATCAGTGTTTTCTTCTGTTTCAGCCTCTTCATCCTCAGAACTTTCTTTTGTTTCAGCTTTTTCAGCCGTTATCATTTCCTGATATGCCTCGTCCATATCGCGGACGTCCATCTTGTTTACCAGGTATACTCTGTCTTCCACAACCGCCGCATAGAAACTTGCGTCATACTCATAATATTTCACAAGGATTTCTTCTCCGTCGATATCCGTAAGAGTAAACGTGTAAGCAGGATCTCCTTCGGGATCATATTCTTCTGTCAGTCTCTGCTGGCCTGTCATGTTTATGACCTTGTTATAGAAAGTGGTAAACGCCGTTTCCTCTATCTCTTTGCCGTCCAGCTTATAGGAGGATGTGGTGATCTCTTCGCCGTCTTCGTCCTCTGTTATCTCACGGACTACCTGAACCTCATGTGATCCGTCCTCAGCCTCGATATCCATTGTTTCCAGATTGTTTACAGTGAGATAGCTTACTGTGAGATCATAAAAATCGGCGATTGTTTTATCAAGAATATCTGCCAGCGAATCCTCTGATATGGT
>CALUVR010000045.1 GCA_944324285.1 Candidatus Gastranaerophilales bacterium
GATTCCGGTATTCCTCTTCGCGCGGATATCTTCCATCAGTTCCAGGATCTGAGCCTGGATGGTAACGTCAAGAGCGGTGGTGGGCTCGTCCGCGATAAGAAGCTCCGGTTCGCAGGACATTGCCATAGCGATCATAACACGCTGGCACATACCGCCGGAAAGCTGATGCGGATAACTCTTAAGAGTCATCTCCGGTTCCGGGATACCTACGGATTTCAGTACGTCAACAGCTCTCTGGTGAGCCTGCTCCTTGGAAAAATCATTATGAAGGAGAATAGCCTCCGTAAGCTGTGTTTCAATTCTCATACAGGGATTCAGGGAGTTCATGGGCTCCTGGAAGATCATAGCCACTTCACGTCCTCTGACTTTTCTCATCCCTTTTTTGTCTTCTTTTAAGAGATCATGTCCGTTAAGGATTACTTCTCCGTTGGATATCTTGCTGTTTCTGGCAAGGAGACGCATTACAGAAAGAGAGGTTACGGATTTTCCGCATCCGGATTCTCCTACCAGCCCCAGAATCTCTCCTTTATTGATGGAAAAGGAAACATTATTTACGGCTGTGACCCATGTTTTATCCCGCTTGAATTCAGTGCGGAGATTTTTTACTTCCAATAATTTTTCTGACATGGCTTCTCCCTCCCTAGTTCATCTTCGGATCCAGAGTATCCCTGAGACCGTCTCCGAGAAGATTGAAGGCGAGAACGGTAAGGAAAATCAGGATACCGGGAAACAGTACCATATGCGGCGCTGTGTTCAGGTAGTTACGGCCGGTGGAAAGCATCGCGCCCCAGTCGGGCTCTGTAACGTTCGCGCCGAATCCCAGGAAGCTCAAAGAAGATGCAGCCAGGATCGCGGTACCGATACGCATGGTAAAGTTTACGATCATGGACTGGATGGTTCCGGGGAAGACATGAACAAACAGGATACGGCTGTTCTTACATCCCAGGGAACGGGCAACCTCCACATACAGGGATCCCTTGACGGATATTGTAGCGCTTCGTATGATACGGGCGAAGGAAGGCACCGTAAATACCGCAACGGCGATCATAACGTTGACCATACCGGGACCGATGATCGCAACAACGGCGATGGCAAGAAGGATATCCGGGAACGCGAAGAGCACGTCGCAGCATCTCATGATCAGAGAATCAATGAATCCTCCGTAAAAACCTGCGATAAGGCCAAGGATTACTCCTCCTATGGTACCTACGATGGTCGCGATCAGAGCGCAGGAAAGAGAAAGCCGGCTTCCTACCATCAGACGGCTGAATACATCCTGCCCGAACTCGTCTGTTCCCCAGATATGTGTGGAACTGGGTCCCTGGAGCAGACTCATGTAATCAGGCTGATCCGGCGCGTAGGGAACAATAAAGGGAGCGATGATCGCCATAAGAATAATAAATATGATAAATATAAGTGAAATCACTGCTGTTTTGCGCTTGCAGAATTTCTTCACAAATTCTTTTACTCTGCTTTTCGCCTTGGGAAGTTCTTCAGCAGCAGCAAAATTATTATTTCCTAAATTTTTATTTGTCTGTGCCATGTTTTTCCCTCCTAATCATAACGCACTTTCGGGTTGATCACTCCATAGAGAACATCCACGATCAGATTGATGAAGATATACTCTGCCGCGAAGAACAGAAGCAGCGCCTGCACTACCTTATAATCACGGAAGTTGATGGAATCTACCAGAAGACGGCCCAGTCCGGGAATAGAGAAAACTGTTTCCGCCATAACGGAACCGGAAAGAAGACCGCCGATCTGCAGACCTGCAACGGTGATGATCTCGATCAGTGAATTCTTAAAAGCATGACGCATAACTACAAGGGATTCTTTCAGGCCTTTCGCCCGGGCAGTACGCACATAATCCTCGCGCATCGTCTCCAGCATGGAGGAACGGGTAAAACGCGCCAGGATCGCCATGATTCCGGCTCCCATTGTCAGCGAGGGAAGAATGTAGCTCTGCCAGGAATCCAGTCCTCCTGTTGGAAGCCAGTTCAGAGCCACCGAGAATCCCTGTATCAGTTCAAGACCCAGCCAGAAACTGGGAACGGATATTCCGGAGATCGCAATGATCATTCCCACGTAATCCAGGATCCTGCCGTGGAATACGGCGGAAATGATACCCAGCGCAACTCCGATGATCGTCGCCCAGATCATGGCGGATACGGTAAGCATAATTGTCGGTTTCAGTCTGGGAGCGATGGTTTCCACAACGGATTTGCCGTTTCGAATGGAATCTCCAAGATCACCGGTTACAAGGCCCTTCATATACTGGCCATACTGTTTTAAAAGGGGCTGATCCAGCCCGAGCTGTTTTCTTACAGTTTCTACCTCTGCCTGTGTGGAATCCTGTCCTGCGATCAGCTTCGCCGGATCGCCGGGGATCATGTGGATAAACATGAATACCAGGAAGGAAATTACCAGCAAAAGAGGAATGGTACTGAGTAAACGCTTAATAAAATACCGACCCATTTTTTACCTCCTTAGAAAAAAACTGCCGTCCGCGCATCTGTGAATGGTCACAGACGGCTGAACGGCAGTTATCTATTCAGAACATCTTCGTTCTGTTATGCTGCGGCGCCTGTCGCCCCAGTCATTTTATTTGATTGTAGCCTGATTCAGACGTTTGCCTTACTGTGCAAGAACTGCGTTGGCAAAGCTGATCGCGCCGTCCGGAGCAACATAAGCGCCGGAGAGATAGGACTTGGTGGAGTACAGAAGCTGGTCGCTTGCAAGGAACAGCCACGGGCACTCTTCCCATGCGATCGTCTGCGCCTGGCCATAAATCTCTGCCTGCTTGTCAGGATCTGCAGTTGCAAGACCTTCGTCTAACAGACTGTCAAACTCTTCGTTGTTGAAGTATGCTGTGTTGGCGCTGGTAGGCGGAGCCATGGTGCTGTAAAGCAGGGAACGGAGAGATCCGTCCATGGTGAAGTCAGACGCGGACCAGTTTACATACCACATATTAACTTCCGCTTCTTCCGGCTCAACATAAATCTTGTCGCTTACTGTAGCGGGCTCCATGGGAAGAACTTCTACTTCGATGTTGATCTGTGCAAGCTGCTGCTGGATGAATGTCATACCCTTGATCTCCTGGGTAGAGTTGTCGCCCCAGAGTGTAAGGCTGAATCCGTCTGCGTATCCGGCTTCTTCCATGAGCTCTTTCGCCTTGTCAAGATCATAGGTATATGCTTCCTGCTCTTTATATCCCGGAATAATGTGAGGAACAACAGAAGAAGCGATCGTTCCGTTTCCTGCATACATAACCTGGATATAAGCTTCTTTGTCGATAGCGTAGTTCATAGCCTGACGAACTCTTACATCAGAGAGCGGCTCCAGGTTCATATTCAGAGTTACATATCTCATGATATTGGAGTCTGCTGTCATAACGTTGATGTCGTCGTTGCCTTCGATCGCCTGGATCTGGTCTGCAGGCATCGGATAAACCATATCTGCTTCGCCTGTCTGAAGCATGGCTGTACGGGATCCTGCCTCCGGTACCTCACGGATGGTAACGGTATCTACAGAAGCCGGCTCGCCCCAGTAATCTTCATTCTTCTCGAAAGAGGTGTGATCTCCCTCTTCCCATTCTGTACAGATGAAGGGACCGGTTCCTACCGGATGGTTCATGATATCGTTGCCGTACTCTTCCAGAGCGGCCGGGCTGATGATACAGAACTGTGTCAGACGGTTGATGAACGGGGACCATGCCTTTGTCAGTTTGAAGATTACAGTGTAATCATCCGGACATTCTACGCTCTCTACACGGGGTGTCTCTGTACCGTCGTCTGCTGTTTCGATGAAGTTTCTTCTCTGACGGAGATTATTCTCCGGATCGATAACACGCTCGTAGTTTGCCTTTACAGCTTCCGCGTTGAAATCTGTTCCGTCGTGGAACTTCACACCCTCACGGAGATGGAAGGTGTATGTAAGGGAATCGTCGGAAACTTCCCAGGTTTCTGCAAGCTGTCCCTGCATTTCCTGATTCTCATCGAAATACACAAGCATCTCATAGCATCCGCGGGTTGCGGAGATAGCGTTGGTATCCGGAATGTTGGCCGGGTCCATGGAACTTACGCTTCCCTCAATGGCAATTACCAGATCGTTGTCCGGTGAGGTTGCTTCTGTGTTGGTAGCCTTTACTGCGTAGCCGTCCTCTGCTTCTGCAGCAAATGCGGTTGCGCCCATGGAAAGTGTCATTGCACCTGCCAGAAGGGCTGCGAGAAGTTTTTTGCGATTTTTCATAAATCTCTCTCCTTTTCTCTTTTTTATTTGTTGACTTGTTACAATTTCGTATTAAATTAAGGGTACAAAAAAAGTATTTCTTACTTTTTGCATCAATGCAGCTTATAGTTAGAAATTAAATATATAACATGCTCCTTTGCATACTCATAAAAAATACTTTGTCTTAATTTGTTGAAAACAGTATATCAACATTCTCTATATTTGTCAATGATTTTTTATTATTTTTTAGTGATTTTTATTGTTTTATCCAATTTCATCCTGTTTTTATTATGAAATAAGACTAAATCATACTTTAAACCGGTATCCCACGCCCCAGATTGTCTCAATATACTGCAGCTTGGCCGTATTAAATTCTATCTTCTCTCTGATCTTCTTGATATGGACGGTTACTGTGGCGATATCCCCCACGGATTCCATATCCCATATTTCCCGAAAGAGCTCGTCCTTGGTAAATACTCTGTTGGGATTCTCCGCCAGGAATGTAAGAAGATCGAATTCTTTGGTGGTAAAGGTCTTCTCTTCCCCGTTCACCCACACTCTTCTCGCAGTCTTGTCGATCTTGATACCTCTGATCTCGATCACATCATTCTTGGCGGTTCCGGAACCTACGAGACGGTTGTAACGGTCCATATGGGCCTTCACCCTGGCAACCAGCTCGCTGGGGCTGAACGGCTTGGTCATATAATCGTCCGCCCCGAGGCCGAGCCCCCGTATCTTGTCTATGTCGTCTTTCTTGGCGGAAACCATGATGATCGGAGTATTCTTCTCCTCTCTGATCTGCCGGCATATATCAAACCCGTCCACCTCCGGAAGCATGAGATCCAGAATGATCAGATCGTATTCTTCTTTCATCGCCTTATCAAGTCCTGTATCGCCTCTGTTGGCAATCTCTACTTCGAATCCGGAAAGTTCCAGATAATCCCTCTCCAGATCAGCGATCGCTTCTTCATCTTCAATAATCAGTATTTTACTCATTTCACTGGTACCTCCTGGTATTTTCTCAGAACAAAATACATAATAGTGCCGATTCCCTCACGGCTGGTTGCCCATACCTTGCCGCCGTGATCCTCCATGATCTTCCTCACGATAGAAAGCCCTATTCCGCTTCCTCCCTTGGAGGAATTCCTGGAAACATCCGTCCTGTAGAACCGGTCAAAGATATTCGGAAGATCTTTTGCCGCAATCCCCTTGCCGTTATCTTCAATCTCCACCTGGATAAAATCACCCACATCCTTTACCCGGATCTGTATGACGCCTTTCTCTTTATCCATGTATTTAATGGCGTTGCTGACAATATTATAGATCACCCGGCGGATCTGTTCGCCGTCCGCGATCACAAGAACGTCTTTATCCACATAGTTGGCGTAATAAAGCTGTATTCCTCTCGTTTCCAGCTCAAGTCCCACTTCCTCCGCGCAGTCGGCGAAATAGTCCTCCACATTCAGCTTGCTGAATACATAGGGAATCCTGTTGGTATCGATCTTGGAATAAAAAGTAAGCTCATTGATCAGATGATCCATCTCGTTGGTCTTATTATAGATGATCCTTACGTACCGGTCCATCTTCTCCGGAGTATCCGCTACTCCGTCCATAATGCCTTCCACATATCCCTTCACTGCCGTGATGGGAGTCTTGAGATCATGGGAAATATTACTGATCAGCTCTTTATTCTCCTTATCCAGAACAAGCTTCTCCTCCGCCGAATCCTTCAGTCTCCTTCTCATCTCCTCGAAGTCTCTGCACAGCTCGGAAAATTCATCCGCCCCGTCCACTTCCAGGGTAAAATCAAGATTCCCCTCTTTGATATTCTGCGTGGCTCTTCTTAACTTCACCAGAGGGGCCGCTATACTGCGGTAGATCCAGAGACCTACAGAAACACTGGTAAAAACAAGTATTACAAGTACGGTGATAAAAAGATCCTTCGTCATGATCTGAAGGCCGTCCTGACCGGTAACAGAATCCGCAATGGTAATATCATATATCTCATTCTGGGAAATCCTGCCGTTTTCAGAATATCTGACCTGGTATTCCCTGAATCCATATAGAGCAGCTGTAAAAAGAAGCAGCGGCACAAGAATGACCATCAGAAATCCTACCATAATCCTGGTCTTTAATTTCATGGAATTTCCTCATTTCTTTTTATTTCAAAGGAAATCCGGCGTTTCCACACGTTCATACAAAAGGTATTTCCTATGAAATAAAAAATGGTATAATGATTACATTTTATGTAACCATTATACCATATCGCCGGATTTCAATATCTAAATTTTCTATAAAATCAAAACCAAAAGATTATAGAATTAAAGATATCTCTTAAGGTCTTCCACCTTGTCCAGATGCTCCCAGGGAAGATCCACATCTGTGCGTCCGAAATGTCCGTAAGCGGCAGTCTGTTTGTAGATCGGTCTTCTCAGATCAAGCATACGGATGATTCCCGCAGGACGGAGATCAAAGTTTTCTCTGATGATCTCCACAAGTTTCTGGTCGGAGAGTTTTCCTGTTCCGAACGTTTCCA
>CALUVR010000046.1 GCA_944324285.1 Candidatus Gastranaerophilales bacterium
CCGTGTTTGCAGAGCGGGCAGATGAAGTCATCCGGAAGTACATCTCCTTCATAGATATATCCGCAGATCTTGCAGACAAAGCCTTTCTTTCCTTCTGTGTCCGGTTTCGGCTTTACGTTGTTCTGATAATATGTGTAAGTCATTGTCTCTTTATCATTCATTACGCGGGCCTCTGTCACGGAACAGATAAACATGCCGTGTGTGTCCAGGTCAACATACTGCTCAACCTTAAGAGAGATGGCAGCATTGATGTATTTCGGCAGGATGACCAGGCCGTTGTCCGAGCGTACCGGCGTGATGCCCTCAAATTTGTCCACTGTACGTCCGCTCTGGAATCCGAATCTCTCGAATACGCTGAACGGCGCGTCTACAGACAGACAGTTCACGTTAAGAATACCGGTCTGCTTGATAATGTGGTGAGAGTAGTTGGCTTTGTTGATATTCACAGCTACACGGTTCGGCGTGTCGGTAAGCTGTGTTACCGTGTTGACAATCAGACCGTTGTCCTTCTTTCCGTCGTTGGATGTAACCACATACAGACCGTATCCGATACGGAAAAGAGCGGTAAGATCATTCTTGTTGGCAGCTTCCGGAGACTGGGCGATATACTCCTGGCAGAGCTCGTCAGCCATTGCCTGAAGCTGATCTTTGTTTTCCGCGCTGACAGCAGATTTGATCTTTACAGTTGTGTTCAGCCAGGTGATGTCTTTGGACTTTTCAAACATGCCCTTCATAATCTTAGCGGCAAGAGGAGCCCAGGAACCGTTTTCGATCAGACCGATGGTGCGCTTCTGATAGTTGCGTTCTGTCAGGTGATCGATAAACTGTTTCATGAACGGGAAGATTTCCGCGTTATATGTTGTGGTGGCAAGAACCAGTTTGCCGTAGCGGAAAGCATCAGCAACTGCCTGTGACATATCGCATCGTGCCAGATCGTGAACAATCACCTTCGGACATCCTTTGGCCCTCAGCAGCTCGGCAAGCATTTCTACGGCTTTCTTTGTATTACCATATACGGAAGTATATGCGATTACAATTCCCTCTGACTCTACTGTATAAGAGGACCAGACATCATATTTTCCGATATAGTGTCCCAGATCTTCCTTCAGTACCGGGCCGTGCAGCGGGCAGATGGTCTGAATGTCCAGTCCGGCAGCCTTTTTAAGGACAGCCTGTACCTGCGCGCCGTATTTGCCGACAATGCCGATATAATAGCGGCGGGCTTCGTCATCCCAGTCTTCCTCCACATCCAGGGCGCCGAACTTTCCGAAGCCGTCTGCGGAGAAGAGTACTTTGTCTGTGCTGTCATATGTCATCATAACTTCCGGCCAGTGAACCATCGGAGCAAACACAAAAGTCAGCTCATGGCTTCCAAGAGATAAAGTGGAGCCATTTTCAGCTACCAGACGCTTTACCTCAGGATCCAGGCTGAAGAAACAGTCCATCATGGCAAAAGCTTTGGCTGTGGCAACAACAGTTGTATCCGGATAGGTCTTCAGGAAATTTTCAATATTTGCAGAATGGTCCGGCTCCATGTGCTGGATAATCAGATAATCCGGCTTTCTTCCGTTCAGAACATTTGCCAGATTGTCCAGCCATTCGTGAGTGAAGTGAATGTCCACAGTATCCATAACAGCGATCTTATCGTCATCAATGACGTAGGAGTTGTAGGACATTCCGTTTGGCACAACATACTGGCCTTCGAAAAGATCTACCTGGTGATCGTTGACTCCGACATATTTGATAGTTTCTGTAACATGTATCATGTAGATGAGTCTCCTTCCTTAGAAAAAATATGATCAGGCAGGCCGTCCCGCCGGACAGCCGCCAAAGAAATATTTCCAAACTTATTATAGCAGGAGAAATAGACAAAGCAAGGGATTGTTAGTAACATTTCTTAAAATTATGAACGACATGAATAAATCGCGGATAAAAAGAAAGCGCGGCGTGAACATAAATTCTGCTGCTATCATTCACACCGCGCAAGGGCTTTCAGAATATCTTTGATTTTCCGGGAGCCGGACAGAATCTGGTATTCCGGTTCGTGGATATCCTCCAGATAGTGAGCGTCGGAACAGCAGATTACATGGCATTTTTCAAAATACGGATGCTCTCTGCGGATCCGGTGGAGGTTCCGGAAGTCATGAAATTCAGCACAGGAAAATCTGCTGTCCGGAGGGACAAAGCCCAGATTGGAAAGGAGGCTTGTGGAAGATTTATCTACGTGAGCCGGGTAGGCGATGCCTCCGAAAGACTCCACAAGAGGAAGGGCGTTGTCAAAGGAAATGGAAGTGGCGTTGATCAGCAGGTTTTCTACCGTGCCTGTCACCTGGTCTTTCTTATCCATGATCTGCTGCTTCCCGAAGATGTCCTCCCGGTTCGGAACGGGAAGGAGACGCTCATATACATAGGCGTCAAATGCCAGCGCGTCTTCCAGTGTGGGAAACAGACAGATCACATGGACTTCCTCCGCAGTGGTCAGTTCCATACCCGGAATTACAGTGACGCCGTAGTTTTTTCCGTGATAGAGGGCAGCGGGACAGTTCCGGCAGCTGTTGTGGTCCGTCAGAGCAATGACATCCAGTCCCTTGACCGCAGCCATCCCGACCAGATTTGCCGGAGTCATGTCATCATCCCCGCATGGGGAAAGGCAGGAATGAATGTGCAGGTCATAAAAAAGAGGGATCATTCCATGCCCGCCCTGTAAATATTCAGGGCCATGTCAAAGACAGGGAGTTCTGTGGAAAGAACTGCAATCCCTTCTTCCGACGCTTTCTCCAGAGAATCTCGGTCCATGGAGACGCCCTCTGCCAGTACGATACAGGCTACGTCAGCGAGCGAGGCGACGGCTACTGTATTTTTATTCCCCATTACCGTCACCCATACACTGTCAGAGGGGGCTCTGCTCATGGCGATGCTTAAAAGATCGCAGCAGAAGACCCGGGTGACTTCCCGCTCCGGCCTGCCTTCCGACAGAACACGGCAGTCCGGCAGTTTCAGTATTGTCTGCAGTTTCATGTGGATCACCTAGTCCTTTCTTTTCTGTCTCTCCGGCACCCCGAAGGAGGCCAGATCCGTGGTCAGTTCGCTGATGTATTTCCGAAGGAGAACTTTGTCTTCCTCAGGCATGCTGTCCCCGGATTCTCTTTCCCGGGTGAGATGCCGGATTTTTTGGGAAAGGTCTGCGATATTGGAGCGGAGAACATAGATACAGTCGTTCGGCGTGGCGTCTCCCCGGACAATGTCTTCCGCCAGAGTCTGGCAGGTGGGAGCGCCGCAGGAACCGCAGTCCAGACCCGGGAACCGGGCGGTGAGCTGTTCTACTTCGCTCATCATGCGCAGGCTTTCCTTGAATGTATTGCCCAGACGGAAGACCGGTTCGTAGTCCACATCATCCGCCCAGTACATGCTTTCGATTTCCGGATTGTCAGATAAGTGGTTTTTGGACACCGGCTGATATTTTGCGAGACGCTTTGTCTTTGTGGCGGCAATATATTCATTTTCCACGGTGAGAGTGCCGCCGACGCAGCCGCCGGTGCAGGCGCTTAACTCGACAAAGGTCAGTCCGTGAAGCTTTTCGTCCTCCAGTTCTTCCAGAACCCGGAGAATATTGACGATTCCGTCTCCCGCCAGATAGTTGTCCACCAGGAGTCCGCCTACCTCTCCGCCGGCGCTGCTCCATCCGATTCCGATTCTGCCGGAGTTGGACAGCGGTGTAAGCTGACTTTCGTCGTGCTTCATATGGGGCAGAAGCAGGGGATAGATATCCTTGATGGCCACTACATTGTCAATATTGCTTTTTTCAATGCCCAGAGGCGCTTTTGCATAGGAGACTTTGGACGGACAGGGAGAGATAAAGATAATACCGATCTCCTCCGGTTTCAGTCCGGTCTTTTTCATGGCCCTGGCCCGGGCAATTTCTGCCGCGACTTCCACCGGAGCTTTGATGGGAAGCAGCCGGGAGAGCAGGGCGGGAAACTTCACACGGATCAGACGGATGACAGAAGGGCAGGCGGAGCTGATAAAGGGCGCTTCTTTTTCATGAGTTTTTATGTATTCCCTGGAAGCCTCCGATACAAGTTCTGCTGCTGCGCTTACTTCGTATACGTCATCGAATCCCAGTTTCAGAAGTGCGTTAAGTACAATGTCCGTGCTGGTCAGATTGTTGTACTGCGCATAGAGAGAAGGGGCCGGAAGGGCGACAGTGTATTTGAAATTATTGATTACGGAAAGGGGATCATAGATAGCAATTTTCGCATGGTGGGGACAGTAGCGGATGCACCGCCCGCAGTCAATGCAGAATTTATCTATGATGTGTGCCTTTCCGTTGTGCACCCGGATCGCCTGTGTAGGGCAGTGCTTGATACAGTTGATGCATCCCTGACAGGCAGATTCCTTCAGTCGGACAGAACGGATAAATTTGTCTTTGTTCAATGACGCACCTCCTTTAAAACGCTACTTTCATGGTAATGGTAGTGCCCTTCCCGACGACGGTATCAATTTCCATCTGGTCGGTATAGCGCTTCATGTTCGGAAGGCCCATTCCGGCGCCGAAGCCCAGGGAGCGGACTTCCGGTCTGGCCGTGGAATAGCCTTCCTGCATAGCCTTCCCGATATCCGGTATGCCGGGGCCTCTGTCAGCGAGAACCATGACAATGTCGTCATCTGAAACAGTGACTGTGATCTGGCCTCCGTCGGCGTGGATAACCATGTTGATCTCACCTTCGTACATGGCAATGGCCACCCGCCGGATAATCTCACTGTTTACACCCAGCATTTTCAGCTTGTTCTTGACAGAACTGCTGGCTTCACCTGCACGGGTAAAGTCGCTGCCGTCTATGTCGTAGGTGAATATCAGCTGATCGCCCATCTAAGCACCTCCTCTGAGTCCGTGTTCGTAAAGCAGGCCGCATGCCGTAAACATATAGTGTTCGGTTGCAAGGATCGCGATCCCTTTTTCCATGGCAAGGGCAAGCATGTGTTCGTCCGGCATTTTTCCCCGGACAAAGATAATACAGACAATGTCCAGCATCTCGGCGGTACGGACCACCTGGGGATTGCACAGACCTGTCATAAGGACGGAACATTTGCCGCAGTAGGCGAGCACATCGCTCATCATATCGGCGGAAAAGACAAATTCCGCATCCACATCCTCCAGTTCCTCTCCGTACAGAAACTGCGCGTCCAGAATTTTCTGCATCTCTCTGATTGTCATAAACCCTCCTGTAAATAAAATCTTATAAAAAAGAAGTAATCGCCGGTGAACTGCCGGCTGACAGCTGCCGCTCAGAATTCTGCCGGAATTCACACAAAAGTTTCATTCAGTATAACATTTACATATAAAAAAAGCAATGAAACAGGAAATTGTATATTCTGCACTGCGAAAATAAAAGAAATAATCTGGAAGATTAAAATTTTTCACAAAATTTCACAAATATTCTGGTAGTATTTTGTGATGCCCTATGCTATCATGGTTGTAATGAGCACCAATATATGCGAGAAATGGAGGTTGAAGAATGGCTGCTAAAACAGGAAGCGTTCCGTTTTCCGGAACAAAGGAACAGGAAGAGGCGCTTTTGAAAGTAATTTCCGAGCTGAAAAATGAAAAAGGTGCCCTGATGCCGATTCTGCAGAAGGCACAGGATATATATGGATACCTTCCGATGGAAGTGCAGAAGATCATTTCTGATGAAACCGGTATCCCTATGGAAAAAATTTACGGCGTCGCCACGTTTTATTCCCAGTTTACGCTGAATCCGAAAGGCAGATACCGGATTTCTGTCTGTCTTGGCACGGCGTGCTATGTCAAAGGTTCGGGAGATATCTACAATGCACTGATGGAAAAGCTTGGCATTGTAGGCGGAGAATGCACGCCGGACGGTAAGTTTTCTCTGGACGCCTGCCGCTGCGTGGGAGCCTGCGGGCTTGCCCCGGTTATGATGATTAACGACGAAGTCTACGGCCGCCTCACAGTGGACGATCTGGACGGGATTCTGGCAAAGTACGAGTAAGCGCATGATGCCGGAGATCTCTCTGAACATTCTGGATGTGGCTGAGAATTCTATCCGGGCACAGGCTTCTTTTGTGGAAATTGAAGTGGACGTACAGCCTGCGCAGGACATTCTGGCAGTAACGGTCAGCGACAACGGGCAGGGTATGACAGCGGAAGAAGCGGCTCATGCGGAAGATCCGTTTTTCACTACAAGAACTACACGGAAAGTGGGACTGGGAATCCCGTTTTTCCGGCAGGCAGCGGTGAGTACGGGCGGCAGCTTTCAGATTGATTCAGAAAAAGGAAAAGGAACGACAGTAAAAGCGGTGTTCGGCCTGTCTCATATTGACAGAATGCCGCTGGGGGATATCAGCTCAGTGATTCATACGCTGGTCATATTTAATGAGCATATCCGTTTCCGGTATACATACAGATTTGAAGAGAAAAGCTTCGCCCTGGATACCCGGGAGGTCCGGGAAATTCTGGGAGACGGTATTTCTCTTCGCGAGCCGGAAGTGTCTGCATTCATAAAGGAATATCTGGAGTCAGGGAAAACAGACACGGACGGAGGAGCAGATATATAGATCTAAGATAATGAATAAAGATGAAAAAGTGGAAGTTAAGAACAGACCAATCGGAAACATGAACAGAAAGAGACAGAAGAATTGAAAGCAGAATTGGAGGAAAGCTATGAAATCTCTCGAAGAATTACGTGCAATCAGGGCAAAGATGCAGGGACGGGTCGGCGTCCGCGCCGAAAACGAAAAGCAGACCCGGGTTGTTGTAGGTATGGCTACCTGCGGAATTGCCAGCGGAGCAAGGCCGGTGCTTACGGCGCTTTCTGACGCGGTTCAGGAACAGGGGCTCAGCGATAAGATCAATGTGACTCAGACCGGATGCATCGGGCTGTGCCAGTATGAGCCTATCGTGGAAGTAATGGCGCCGGGCAAAGAAAAGGTGACATATGTGAAAATGACTCCGGAGAAGGCGCTGGAAGTGCTGCGGCTTCATCTGC
>CALUVR010000047.1 GCA_944324285.1 Candidatus Gastranaerophilales bacterium
GGTAAGGATTCTCTGCTCCTATGCGTTTAAACCGGTGTTCGGAAACATGGTAGTTGCCTATGCGGAGGCATTCTCGTGGATCTTCCTGCTGGCAGTTCTTCTGCTTCGATATGTGGTGAAGACGCGGCAGACATTTCCGCATTTCGTGAAAAAGTGACGAAAAACATTTCTGTATTTCGTGAAAAACAGTTGGTTACATTGATTATAAGATCGGTTCAATAACCGCGCGGAAATACCGGTCCAGTTCCTCCGGCGCCTGTTTTCTCCGGCCCTTGATCCACCAGAGCACCATTTCCACAAAACTGCCGGAGATATGGTTGACCAGAAAGTCCCGGGGAATACCGGTATTCGTCTTTCTGTTCTGATCCACAAACTGATCCTGTATCAGTTCATTCAGGCTGTCTTTAAAATACCTCAGAAAAATCTCGCTGCTTTCGCAGGAGAGCAGTTCGAGGATATTATTTTCGTCTTCCTGCAGATGCTGCAGTAAATGGCAGAATACGGATTCCGGCGCATTTCCGTCAGAATACAGTCCGTGGGTGTGGGTGCAGTCTGCCGCGCTGCTGATAATGTGATCGAAAAGCTCTTTGCACAGGGCTTTAAGCAGATCGTCCTTTGTCTCGAAATGCGCATAGAAAGTAGTCCTGCCTACATTGGCGGTATCAATGATCTCCTGTACTGTGATCTTACTGTAACTTTTTTCTGATAAAAGCGTGCTGAATGCGCGAAAAACAGCCGCTCTTGTTTTCTGCTGCCGTCTGTCCATAATAACTCCTTTTCCGTACAATTTTTCAAAAATGTTCCATACGGAACACGGGAACAATATTATCCATTGTATTTCTTCATTTCCATGCCTACAATAAAAAAGAACAAAATGTTTGTTATCGAATTAATTGTATGACAGATGTAAATGCGAGTCAAGCGTAAAGCTGCTGCGTCTGGAATGAATTACAGTTCACATCTGGCGGGAATGGAGGGATTACTATGTTAAAAAAACTCAATGATTTTCTTGCAGGGCTTCCCATGACGATCGTGGCGGGGGCATTCCTGCTGCTGGATCTTGTTCCGCACCTGATGGAAGAGTTCGGCGGAACATCGGTCCGGCTTTCTTTTCTGCCGTTTGATCCCGCATGGGCAACTATCGTCATCAGCGGCATCCCGCTTTTGTATCTGGCGGTCTGGCGGATCATCCATAATCCCGGCATCAGTAAAATATCTTCCGCCCTTCTGATCTGCATTGCCATGTTCGCCGCGATCGCCATCGGGGATCTTTTCGCAGCGGGGGAGGTCGTATTCATCATGGCGATCGGCGCGCTTCTGGAGGAAGCCACAACCAACCGTGCAAAGAAAGGACTGAAAAAGCTTATCAGCCTTGCTCCGACAAAAGGCCGGCGGCTGAAGGACGGGAAAGAGAAAATGATACCGGCAGAGGAGATCCGGCAGGGGGATCTCCTGCGTATACTGCCCGGCGAGACGATCCCTGTTGACGGAACGATCTTAAGCGGCGAGACATCTGTCGATCAGTCTATTATGACAGGGGAATCCCTGCCGGTTGATAAGAGTGTGGGAGAAGAGGTTTTCTGCGGTACGATCAACCGTTTCGGCTCCATTGATATCTCCGCGACCAAAGTAGGAGAAAACAGTTCCCTGCAGAAGCTCATCCGCATGGTGCAGGACGCGGAGAATAAGCAGGCTCCCATGCAGCGGATCGCCGACAGAGCGGCGAGCTGGCTGGTGCCGGTGGCTCTGCTCATAGCAGTTCTTGCCTATGTGTTCAGTGGAAATATTGTTACCGCCGTGACCGTACTGGTGGTGTTCTGCCCCTGCGCTCTGGTGCTGGCAACGCCCACCGCCATTATGGCGGCCATCGGCCAGGCGACAAAGCACGGCGTGATTATCAAGTCCGGTGAAGCCCTTGAAAAAATGGGAAAGGTAGATATCATCGCATTCGACAAGACCGGCACTCTGACCTACGGGCGTCTGGACGTCAGTGATATCATTTCTTTTGATGAAAATGTCAGCGAAAGGGAACTGCTCGCTCTGGCTGCCTCTGCCGAAGCCAGAAGCGAACATCCTCTGGGAAAGGCGATCGTGGCTTACGCGGCGGCAGAAGGAGTCACACTGACGGAGGCGGAGGATTTTAAAATGACTGCCGGAAAAGGGATCTTGGCGGAAGTATCCGGACGCAGGCTGATCTGCGGAAATGAGAAATTCCTTGTGGAGAACGGAGCTTCGATCGGCCAGAAGGTTCAGTCTGCACTGGAACGGCTGAGGACCCAGGGCAAAGCCTCGATTCTTGTGGCGGACGGCCGGAAATGTATCGGCGTTATCGCGCTGTCCGACGTACTGCGCCCGGAAGCAAAGGACATGGTTTCCCGCCTTGCGGATATGGACACCCGTACGGTCCTGCTCACCGGCGACCATCAGAAAACGGCGGACTATTTTGCAAAACAGGTGGGAATCTCCGGGGTGCGTGCAGAGCTGCTGCCGGAAGAAAAGGTGCAGAATATCGAGAAGCTGCAGAAAGAAAACCATACGGTCTGCATGATCGGGGACGGCGTCAATGACGCGCCGGCCCTGAAGACTGCGGATGTGAGCGTAGCAATGGGAAGCATGGGAAGTGATATCGCAGTAGACGCTGCGGAAGTTGCGCTGATGAGTGACGATATCTCAAAAATTCCATATCTCAAGCGGCTGTCCAACGCAACGGTCAGGACAATCAAGGCCAGCATCACACTGTCCATGTGCATTAACTTTGTGGCCATCGTACTGTCACTTATGGAAGTGCTGACTCCTACTACCGGGGCGCTGGTGCATAATGCGGGTTCTTGTTTTGTGGTACTGATCGCCGCGTTATTGTATGATCGGAAATTCGAATAATCATGCAGCCGC
>CALUVR010000048.1 GCA_944324285.1 Candidatus Gastranaerophilales bacterium
AAGATTCCATCTGTGACAGGAAGCTGTTCCCATATGACAGGAACCGGTCTGGGAGCGGTTCTGTTCGGACCGGCCTCTGTCAGTATACTGGGAATTATTGTACTGATTTTCCAGGCAGTGCTTCTGGCACACGGAGGTCTGACCACACTGGGTGCCAATACATTTTCCATGGCCATAGCAGGGCCGCTGGTGTCTTTCGGAATCTACAGACTCTGTCAGAAGATAAAGATAAACAGAAGAGTCGGAATCTTTCTGGCAGCGTTTCTGGGCGATCTGTTTACTTACTGTGTAACCAGCATCCAGCTTGCCCTGGCTTATCCGTCAGAAGCAGGCGGCGTGGGGGCTTCTGTGGTGAAGTTCCTTGGCGTGTTCGCGCCCACGCAGCTTCCGCTGGCTGTCATTGAGGGGATTCTGACCGTGGTGATTGTAATCGGGCTGGAGACATATGCAAAACCGGAATTAAAGAGCATTGGTTTTTTCAAAGAGAAGGAGGCGCGGTAAGATGAGCAAAAATACGAAAACAGTACTGATTCTGCTTGCCGCAGCCATTCTTATTGCAGTTGTGCCGCTGTTTGCCTTAAAAGGCGCAAAGTTTGGCGGCTCAGATAATGCGGGAAGCGAGATGGTAAATGAAATAAACGAAGAATATGAACCCTGGTTTACCCCGGTGCTTGAGACCGCGCTGGGAGGCGAACTGCCCGGCGAGGTGGAAAGTCTGATTTTCTGTGTGCAGACCGGAATCGGCGTGGGCGTCATTGCATTTTTCATGGGACGTTTTGTGGAACGGAAGAAGTGGATGAAAGAGGAACCGGATAATACGCCCCAAAACACAGCCGGAGGAAAACTCCTGCCGCCCGGCAAAGAGGCAGCGGCAGGAAGCACGTGCGGAGAGGGCAGCGGGACAGCAGTATGATTGTAATTGATAAGCTGTGCTACCGCTCCCGGCTCAGATATGTGAATGCGTCGGAGAAGTTTCTGTATACCGTGGTTACACTTGTGATCTGCGTCGCGGGCCGCTCCCCTGCAGCGGCGGCCGCTGCATTTGTGGTAAACGGTATACTGACGGTGAGAAAAGGGGGGATTCCCCTTCCCCGTTATATCAGACTTCTTATGGTGCCTCTGGCTTTTCTGATTCTGGGAAGCGCGGCGGTGATTGTAAATGTTTCAGAGGCGCCTCTGGACGCTTTCGCGTTTCCGGTCGGAGACTGGTATATAACCGGAAGCAGAGATTCGGTAAGGGACGGCGCGCAGCTGTGGGCAGTGGCGTTTTCAGCAGTCAGCTGTCTGTATTTTCTGTCGCTGAATACGACAATGACGGACATACTGGAAGTTTTAAGAAAACTGCATGTTCCGGCTCTGCTGATAGAGCTGATGCTGCTGATCTACCGGTTTATCTTTGTGCTTCTGGAGACTGCGTCTGCCATAACGACTGCTCAGAAATCCCGTCTGGGAAACCGGAATTACCGGACAAAGGTGCGGGCCTTCGGCAGTATGGGCAGCGCCCTTTTTATCCGGGCTTTCCGAAGAGCGAACGCCCTGTATGACGCAATGGAGTCCCGGTGCTATGACGGAACTATCCGGGTGCTTTCAGAGGAGCAGCCGGTGAGCAGAAAAGAAATATGTTATATTGCGGTATTTGAAATTATACTGCTGGCTGTTACAATAGGGAGTAGAGTGATATGAACCATACAGAAGACTGGGTGATCGAGGCTGAAAATCTGTCCTATTCTTATGAAGAAAATGACAGAAAGGCACTGGACGGACTGAGCGTCCGGATCGGACGGGGCAGGAAAGTGGCCTTTATGGGAGGCAACGGTTCCGGAAAGTCCACATTTTTTCTGTGTCTGAACGGAATCCTCCGGCCGGATGAGGGCAGAGTGCTGATCGACGGAGAACCTGTCTCCTATACGAGAAAAGGACTGCTGGATGTGAGAAAAAAGGTGGGAATCGTATTCCAGGAACCGGACAACCAGCTGTTTTCCGCCAGTGTCTTTCAGGAAATTTCTTTCGGGATTCTGAATCTGGGCGTGGATGAAGAGACTGCCCGGCAGGAGGTAGAGAAAGTGATCCGTGAGCTGAAGATTACACCGTTTCAGAACCGGCCGGCCCACGCTCTGAGCGGCGGGCAGAAAAAACAGGTGGCCATTGCCGATATTCTGGTTATGCATCCTCAGGTCATGATTCTGGATGAACCGGCTTCCGCGCTTGATACAATGCATACGAAGAAAGTCCATGAGCTGATCCGGGGGCTGACAGAGCAGGGGATTACCGTGCTGATGGCTCTTCACGACATTGACTATGCCTGGGCATGGGCGGACGAGATCGTGCTGATGCATGAAGGAAAGGTGATTTGCCAGGGTACGCCCCGGGAAGTGTGCGAAGACGAAAATGCGCTGAAAAAAGCAGGTCTTGAGCGTCCTGCAGTCCTGCGGATCTATGAGAAACTTAAAGATAAGGGAGTGCTTTCCGGAGGTCAGATCCCCGGGAGCATGGATGAACTGGCAGAAATGCTTTCATAAGAATTTTTCAGACGCAGCAGTCTGGGCTTTGCGGACGGCTGCGTTCAGACAGAGAAGGGAGTCAGGCGGTATGAAAAAAGGAATTCTGATCGTAAGTTTCGGTACAAGCCATCTGGATACACTGGAAAAGACGATTGCGGTGATTGAGCGGGAAGCGGCGGAAAAGTTTCCCCGGGCCGGCGTATACCGGGCCTTTACAAGTTCTGTTATTATCCGTAAGCTGAAGCGGAC
>CALUVR010000049.1 GCA_944324285.1 Candidatus Gastranaerophilales bacterium
CTTTACGGCTCTCCATCACCATACCCGGACTCCCCGGCTGCGCTTTCCCACTCACAATTCCAAATTCAGACAGGAAGGAAAGAAGACAGAACTTTATCGGCTGATACGGGAACTGTGTTCTGTGCTGCTGTTTGAAAGCAGGTTTATTTCCTGTTTCAAAAATGAAAATCGGATAAACAGTCGGCTGTAATCGATAAAGTTCTGTCTTCGTTTTTTCTTGTCTGCATTTGAAATTATCGGGGACAGTGCTTGCTGGATGAGCGCAGAAAACAGCGGGATACAGACGAATGGATGTGCCTTTCCGGGGAAAGTGGAGTGGGAATCCGGCGACTTTGGAATGGCCGTAGTAAAACTTAAAACCGGAAATCCGGCGTTAAGATTCACAATGGAGCTGTCCGCGCGGAACGCAAGTTTCCATTGTGAATCTTGTTTTTAGCCGGATTTCCGGTTTTTTAGTTTTACTAGGTTATGGAACGGAGCTGGATTCCCACTCCACTTTTTCCGGAATACGATTTTCATTCCATTGTATCC
Source organism: Candidatus Gastranaerophilales bacterium (assembly GCA_944324285.1). Taxonomy (GTDB): domain Bacteria; phylum Cyanobacteriota; class Vampirovibrionia; order Gastranaerophilales; family Gastranaerophilaceae; genus Scatousia. Next base: position 532 of record CALUVR010000049.1, read on the forward strand.
GGATGTTTTCGGACCTTTTCTCCAGCCCCACGTCCCCGGTAAATTCAAATAATATGTTTCTTTTTGAAGATGATGAGACATCCTATGATGACCACAATACTCAATGCTACAATCATAGGATATCCGTTTTCCAGACCCGGCATGTCCTTGAAGTTCATTCCGAACCATCCGGTGATCAATGTCAGCGGGAAGAAAATGGTAGATATCACGGTCAGGAACTGCATATTGCTGTTCTGTCTTGCGTCCACCTGAGCCTGATAGGCATCCTTTACCTGCTGCGCGTATTCCAGCAGATGGCTGGTCCGGCTCATAAGCCGGTCTGCACGGTCAGTCAGGATTCCGAAATACTTCAGATGCTTTTTCAGGAAGAAGCCATTTTCGTTTTCTTCCAGATCCCGGCTCAGATCCATAATCTCATCATAATAACTGCGCAGATTCAGAAGTTCCCTTCGAATCGGCATCAGCTTTGTCTGAAAATCAGAGATCTTCTGCTGCGTTACATCTTCTTCCATGCGAAGCAGGCGTTTTTCATATGCTGCAAGCATTTCCAGATCCCGGCTCATAAATTCCGCAATATAATTATAAAGGAACCGCTCCTTCGTCTCTCCCTGATGGGTTCTCTTGCGCTGAATCCGATGAATCAGACGGAGAGAAAAATTATCGTCATCCACTATAACTACATTGCTTCGGTTTACGAAAAAGTACATTCTGTACCTGCTTCCCAGCACATCCAGCAATTTGGGAATACACAGAGTTCCTACAATACACTCCTGCTGATTCTCCAGCTTGCAGAATCCGATTTTCGAAACCTGAATCTCATTTTCATAAATAATACCTGCTTTTCCCAGCACTTCATCCGCATGTTTCGAGTCTGTAATAAAAACTGCCGGAACCTGATCAGCTTCCCATTCTTCCATCTCAACCGGGAGAAGCTGCTCACCGAATTTGAAAATCATCCTATCACCTTACTGTCTGTTTTCCGGAGCGGGTGTATTTTCCCGGTTCTCCGTCCTGTTTGCAGCCCTGTCATAGGCCTCCTGGTACAGAAGTTCCTGTGAGTTAACGGGCTCTCCCTTACATTCTACCATAGAATAGGTTCCTGTGTTATCCTCAATTCTCGCTTTTTTGTTATCACTGAGCATCAGATCAAAAATACCTCTGACACGTTTTTTAAGAGCTTCGGAATAAACCGGAGCAGCCACCTCTACTCTCTTCACCGTATTTCTTGTCATGAAATCCGCAGAGCCGATATAATACTTTGTTCTCTCTCCGCAGCCGAAAATATAAATTCTGGAGTGTTCAAGGAATCTTCCTACAATGCTGATTATACGGATATTTTCTGTTTTTCCGGGAATGCCCGGAATCAGACAGCAGATTCCTCTGACAATCATATCAATGTGCACGCCGGCGCAGGATGCCTCCACCAGTTTATCAATAATGCGCTTGTCCGTAAGAGAATTCAGTTTCAGGCCGATATATGCCTCTTCCCCGTTTCTCTTATGCTCTATCTCCTCATCAATCATATCAAGGATTCTGGACTGAAGGCACTTCGGAGCCACCAGCAGATGCTCGGATTCTTCCACAACTTCCCCCTTTGTCAGAGCCTGGAAGACACGGGCGGCCTCCATGCCGATCTGCTCATCGGCAGTCATCAGAGACAGGTCCGTGTAAAGTCTGGCTGTCTTTTCATTATAGTTTCCGGTGCCGATCTGGGTAATATACTCAATGCCTTCTTCTCCTCTTCTGGTAATCAGACAGAGTTTGGAATGCACTTTATACCCTTCCAGGCCATAAATAATCTGACAGCCCGCCTTCTCCAGCATACGGGACCAGCGAATATTGTTTTCCTCGTCAAACCGCGCCCGGAGTTCTACAAGGACAACAACCTCTTTCCCGTTTTCCGCCGCCTCACACAGCGCCTCAATTACTTTACTCTGCCTTGCCAGACGATAGAGCGTCATCTTGATGGAGATAACCCGGTCGTCTTCTGCCGCTTCCGTAAGCATATTGAGGAAAGGACGAATTGCCTCATATGGATAGGACAGCATTTTATCTTCTTTTCTGATCTGGTCAAGAATGCTTTGGCCGTCCCGGAAATCCGCGGACTTCTGAGGAACTCTTCTCTCGTAGAACAGTTCCGGATTCATGCGAAGCAGATCCTGGATGTGAGAAATAAAAGATACATCCAGCGGCGCTTCACTTTTAAACACCCGTTCCGGAAGCACATCCAGATAACGGCACAGCACTTCGATTACGGCAGGATCCATTTCTCTTGACATATCAAGACGGACAGGAGAAAGTTTCTTTCTCTGTTTCATCAGTTCTTCCATAAAATCCCGGTAATCCAGGTCCTCATCATAAAGCGCGTCTGCGTCAATATCCGCATTTCTTATCACGCGGATAAGAGATTTTCCTTTTACTTTATAACCTTTAAACGCCTTTCCGATGTAGTGGAGAACAACATTTTCAGAGAGCATGTACCTGCCCTTTCCTCCCGGCAGCTCGATCAGTCTCTGAACCATATTGTTGGTACAGGGAATAATGCCGATTCTCTCTTTTTTGCTTCTCGTCTCCAGAACTACAACCGCATAGATTTCCTGATTTCTGAGGAACGGGAAAGGCTGCCGTTTTCCAACAATCGTAGGAGAACTCAAAGGCAGAATTTCATTATTAAAATACTGTTCCAGATACTTTTTCTCATCCGATTTTGCAGTAGTAAAATCAATCAGTCTGATTCCATATCCTGCGATCTGCTCCATCAGATCCTCATAGGCAGCGTCTTTTCTCTTGTTCAGCCGTTTCACCTCTTTTAATATGGCCTTGATCTGCTCTTCTGAAGTCATATTGGTCTTGTTGTCCCGGATCTTTGTATTAATCAGCATCTGATCCTGAAGTGATCCTACTCTGACCCGGAAGAACTCGTCCAGATTGCTCTGATAAATCGATACAAATGTCATTCTCTCACACAGAGGAACCGACTTGTTTTCCGCCTCCTCAAGTACACGTTCATTAAACTTCAGCCAGGACAATTCCCTGTTCATATAAATGTTTTCCATTTTTCTCCTCCTTTGTATTATGCCTGCTGCCTCTCCGGCTCTCAGCAGAGCTTGCTTCCGTTTGCCACAAGCTTGAATTTACATTTTAACCGTTCCGCGGCTCTTCTGCACATGATCATCCGCTTCAGGAATATTTCAAAATAATCCATCACTGTACAAATGCTGTCATCTAATTCCAGCTCCATCTGTATCATACCCTTTTCTTTGTGAATAATCAACTTCGAAGATAAAGCCGCATAATTTACCCGGTCATGAATATCAAAAGACGCCGCGTTTGTATTCTGCACCCGGTTTCTCCTTACATCCGTCTTATCCGCGAGAATCAGCGCGGCGGATACTTCATCCACAGCGGTTCCTGTCTCCTCGTCATGATGGCCGATGGCCGTTGTAACCGCCAGAATATCCCGGCAGGGCATATCTGTTTCCTTCAGAATCTGATAGGCCAGAATCGCGCCGCTGTGGGCGTGGTCGTGCCGGTTAATACTGTTCCCGATATCATGCATATATCCGGCAATCTTTGCCAGCTCCACCTTGTGCTTTCCATAGCCCAGCTCTTTGAGTATCCTTCCTGCGGTCTCGGCTGTTTTCGCCGCATGCTTCCGGGAATGCTCGGTATATCCCAGTTCCCGGAGCGTTTCATTTCCTTTTTCGATCAGAGCGTTAATCTCCTCGTTTTTTCTGATCTGACTGTAATCTGGTTTCATTTCTATAGTCTCTTCGCCGCTTCCATTGCAAGGCCTGACCGTTCACACTCTTCCGCGGTCATAGTAATCTGCCAGCAAAGCGGACTTCCTTTCATATGTTCTGACGCATAGCTCAGGCCGTTTGTCCGCTCGTCAAGGAACGGACGGTCGATCTGATTCGGATCACCCAGCAGGATAATTTTCGTATCCTTTCCTGCTCTTGTGATAATTCCCTTGATCTGATCCGGCGTCGTATTCTGCGCCTCGTCTATAATAAGATATGTTTTGACAATAGAGCGGCCCCGGATATAATTAAGAGCTTCCGCCTGAATCAGGCCTCTTGCGAAAATTTCTTCCACCTTTCCCTGCAGTTCCTCTTCATCCGCGTACCGGTCTTCCTCACTGGAATCGATGAGCTGCTCCAGATTGTCAATAATCGGACGCATAAGGGGAGAAATCTTCTCCTGCTCATCCCCCGGAAGAAAACCAATATCATCATCAAACTGTGCGTTTGGCCGGCAGATCAGAATGCGCCGGTATTCGCCCGTGGGATGATTGAGCAGCTTCTCCAGCCCGACAGCAAGAGAATAGAACGTCTTACTTGTCCCTGCCATTCCCTTTACAATTACAAGAGGGGCTTTGGACGCCGGCTGCATCAGCGCTTCCTGGAGAAAATACTGTCCGGCATTTCTGGGAGAAATGCCGTAAGGCTGGCTTTTCCTGTACTCCAGTTTCCGGATCACTCCTTTTTCCACGCGCCCCAGCTGAGTCTTTTTCACAGACTGGTCCGCCTTTAAAATAACAAACTGATTTTCCGTAAGCTCCGGAGTATATTTTTCCCCCTGTTCATCCACTGCATACACAGAATCGAGGGGGACTCCTTTTTTCTTAAGTTCTTTAAACCTCTCTTCCGGCACATAGACCTCACGTCTTCCGCTGTACTGATT
>CALUVR010000050.1 GCA_944324285.1 Candidatus Gastranaerophilales bacterium
AAATCTGATCTTGAAGAGCAGGTGGATACGATCATTGACCAGACCAGCTATATGATCGATACTATGGTGGGACTGGGAATCGTGATCTGTATCGCGTCTGTCTATGTAGCAGTTAATATGCTGGTATCAGAGAACCGCAGAAATATCTCCATGCTGAAAGTGCTGGGGTATCCGGACCGAAAGATCGGGTGTATTGTACTTGGCAGCAATCACGTCTTCTTTCCACTTGGAATCTTTCTGAGCATTCCCGCGGCATATGCATTCTGCGGGCTGTTCTTCCGGATGTTTGCCGATATGATGGGGATGCTGGTCAGCCCGTATCTGGAGGTTAAAAGCTGTATTATGGCCGCAGTCCTGACAGCAGGCAGCTATCTGGCGTCAATGTACTTCGTGCAGCGAAAGACACGGAAGGTGGATGCGGTGGAGTGCCTGAAGGAACAGCGGGAATAATTGTGGCAATCTATCTATATAACGGCTTATTATTATGCTAAAATCAGAAAGAAAAAGAAAGAAGTGATTATAATGCTGCCAATCGGACATATTTCAGACTTGAAAAATAGATTTCCGGAGACAGGAAAGCCTGTTGATAATGTGGAGATGAAATTGGATGAAGCAGACAGAATCTCAGAAACCACCGAAGAAAGATTAAGCCATGATGATGTATTCCGAAATGTAAGGAGTGCGATTCATGACAAATGTAAATATTCAGAGTGTGACTCACAAAACGATCTGATATAAAATGCCGCCAGCAGTTCAAGCCGGTCCTGCACATTATCAAGGGGCAGCCCCAGTGTTTCTCTGAGAATCCGGACGCGGTAGCTGACGGTATTTCTATGGCAGAACATGGCCTCCGCGACCTTTTGAATGCTTCCGCTGCAGATCAGGTACTGATACAGCGTTTCCAGGCAGCAGCTTTTATGCGCCTTGTCATATGCAAGAACGGGTCCCAGTTTTTCCCGCCAGTAGTTGTCCAGAACACGCTGATCGGTGACAGAGAAAAGTATTTTATAAAATCCCAGATCATCAAAAGCGCGGAAAATCTCTCCGGCGGCAGCGCATGCGGCCAGAGCAGACCGGGCCTGTGAAAAACTCCGCGGGAAATCGCTGAGCCCTGAAACAGAGCCCAGTCCGGAGCGGATATCCCAGTGAGAAAACGACCGGCTGATACGGCAGGCAAGCTCCCGGACAGCATCTTTGAGCCCGGCAGGAGCCACGGCTTCTGAGACAGTATGTTCCGGCTTGCCCGTACAGGGAAGAACGACAAGGATATCCTCCCGGAAACGGCACATATGACTGCCGGGAAAATGAATTTTCAGTTCCAGCTTTACAGCGGTTTCAAACCGCTGTTTTTCCTGCTCCGGGCCGTCAGCGCCTATACAGTATGCCAGATAACCGGAGTCTGGTGAGAAGCCGCTGCGCGTGAGGACACTTACAGCATGTTCCGGGTCGGAACCGCTGACCAGATCCAGAAATGCTTCTGTAACGGCGTCAGAGGACTGTGTATCCCGGAAAATCCGGTTATAGTAGCTGCGTGTAATATCGTAGATATGGATCTCCCACGGCATGGTAAAGAGCGGGTATGAGTGTTCCTCGCAGAAGTTCCGGATTTCCGGAGTGATGTCATCTTCAGAGAGATACATCCCCGTGTTAAGGATAAGACCGCAGGTGCCCTGGCGGAACAGTTCGCGGATAAAGTCAGAGAGCCATCCGGAGGAAGCCTGCTTTCCCATTCCGGTGGTGATGATCAGCTCGCCCCCGTGAAGAAAGTCAGTCGTAGCAATGTCTTCCGCCACATAGACCCAGTTCATGAGACGGTTCAGACCTTTCGCTCCGCAGACCAGTTCCAGCTGGAATCTGTTTTTTGTTTCAGAATAGATATCCTGCAGTAATAATGACATTATGAAACCTCCGCATAATTTTACTGCAAGAATAGCACGGAAATAGTGCGTGAGTCAATAGATTTTGTGCTAACAGCACAAATAGAGGAATGATATTCGTGCACTCAGGCTATTGGCACAGATGGCTCATTGTGCAATACTTATAGGCAAAAGAACGAGGAAGTGCTTTTGGAAGAAGGCCTTTCTCGTTCTTTTGTTTACAGAAAATTCTGAGGGATAAGAACGATACAGTGACAGGAGGATGATATTATGCTTAGAACAGATTTGCCTGAGATTATAACAGAGACGCTTCCGGGGCCGAAAGCGAAAGAGGTGATTGAGAGAAGGAAAAATGCGGTGCCTTCCGCAATCGGCTGCGTTTATCCGGTAGTGATCAGACGCGGCGAGGGAGCCATGGTGGAAGACGTGGACGGCAACAAATTTCTTGACTGGGTCGGAGGCGTAGGCGTCCTGAATATCGGATACTCACAGCCGGAGATCATCGAGGCGGTGAAAGAACAGTCCGAACGCTATTTTCACGGGATGTTCAATATTGTAACCCACGAGGGCTATGTGGCGCTTGCGGAAAAGCTGGCGCACATCACGCCGGTAAAAGGAGACAGAAAAAAGGTATTTTTCGCAAACAGCGGCGCGGAGGCAGATGAGAATGCGGTCAAGGTGGCGAAGGCTTATACGGGAAGACCGAACATTATCGTGTTCTCAGGAGCTTTCCACGGAAGAACACTGCTGACAATGACCATGACGTCCAAGAAGGCTTATACAACCGGACTGGGACCGCTGGCCACGGGAGTGTTCCGGGCAAGATTCCCGTACTATTACCGTAATCCGGAAGGCATGCCTCAGGAAAAAGCACTGGACTATTACATGCAGTCCATCGAGGATGTTTTCGAAGAATGCGGCGCGCCGGATACCGTTGCGGCAATCGTAGTGGAACCGCTGCAGGGTGAGGGCGGATTTATTCCGGCACCCATTGAGTGGGTAAAAGCAGTAAGAAATGTCTGTGATAAGTACGGCATTCTTCTGATCGCGGATGAAGTACAGAGCGGATTCTGCAGGACCGGACGGATGTTCGCGTCGGAATACTGGAAAGAAGCAGGTGTAATGCCGGATATTCTGGCAACGGCAAAATCAATCGCGGCAGGAATTCCGCTCTCTGCAATCATTGCCGGGGAAGAAATCATGGAATCCGCCGCCCCCGGAACCATCGGCGGAACATTCTGCGGCAATCCTCTGGCATGCGCCGCGGCGCTGAAAGTCATTGAGATCATGGAACGGGATCACCTTGCTGAGAGATCCTGTCAGATCGGAGAAAAGGTTATGGCACGTTATCGTGAGATGATGGGAAAATATCCGGTGATCGGGGATGTCCGCGGACTTGGAGCTATGGTGGGTATTGAGTTTGTAAAAGATAAGACGACAAAAGAGCCGGCTCCGGAGCTGACTTCTGCCGTCGTACAGGCATGCGCGTCCATGGGACTGATCGTGGAGAGCGCCGGCACGTACCACAATGTCATCCGTTTCCTTGCGCCGCTGGTCATTACCGACGAGCAGCTGGAGGCAGGTCTTGACATCTTTGAAAAAGCCGTTGAAATGTCCATTTAGCCGATTTATAATAATCCCGGAATCTCTCGCAGAGAAAAGGTTACAGGATAAGGAATGTAACCGGAAAGGAGAGCAGGGATGGATTATTTATCGCACAATGTTGCCGTTAATTTAAAGAGAATACGCAGGTCGAGGGGGATGAGCCTGGATCTGGTCGCAGAGCAGACCGGTGTGAGCAAGAGTATGCTCGCGCAGATTGAAAAAGACAGAGCCAATCCCTCTCTTGGCGTGCTGGGGAAGATTTCCAGCGGACTGCGGGTAAAAGTAGAAGAACTGCTGGGACCGCCGCCGCTTAGCAGCAGCCGGGTCCGGGTTACAGATATGGTTCCCACAAAAGAGGTGGAGGGAAGGTATAAAGTCTGGACCTGTTTCCCCTATGAGGATAATCAGATCCTTGAGATCTACCGGATTGAGATCGAACCGGGACATACATATGAGAGCGGCGGGCACGGCGAGAAAACCATGGAATATATCTCTGTATCTGAAGGAGAGCTGGTCATACAGTGCGGAGATGAAAGACACTGTCTGACAAAGGAGGATATTCTGCGATTTGAGACAGACCAGATGCACAGCTATATCAACGAAGGAAACGAAAGAGTGAGTTTTCTGTGTGTGTTTGTGGATCAGCACTGAAGTGTACAATATAATGCACAGAAAAACTCTGAACAGCATTTTTAAATATTCGGGAATTGTTAATTAGCAACAAAAAATATCTGATTATATATTTAAAAATGTGAGTTTTCATAAAAATATAATAACTGAACAAAAGATGTTGACATAAATCAACTTCCGTGATAATGTTACAAATGTACAATATATTGAATGAAATCTGAAAGGCGAAGACGCTTGCTGTTATGAGCGTCTTCGCCTTTTCTGTTTTTCAGGAAGGGAGATTGCTATGAGATTAAAAGACACAGGTTTAACAGTACAGGATATCAGGAACAAGGTAGATAAATATATGATCGAGACGTATGAACGCTTCGATTTTCTGGCAGAGACGGCAAAAGGGATGTACCTCTATGATGAAAACGGAACGCCTTATCTTGATTTCTACGCAGGTATTGCCGTGAACTCTGCCGGAAACTGCAATGAGAAGGTTGTGGCAGCTGTGAAAGATCAGGTGGGCGATATCATGCACACGTTTAATTATCCGTACACGATTCCACAGGCCCTTCTGGCGGAAAAAATATGTACCACACTGGATATGGACAAGATCTTCTTCCAGAACTCCGGTACCGAGGCAAATGAGGCCATGATCAAAATGGCGAGAAAGTACGGAGTGGAGAAATATGGTCCGCACAAATACAATATCGTAACAGCGAAAGAATCCTTCCATGGACGTACCTTCGGGTCCATGAGCGCTACAGGACAGCCGGACAATGCATGCCAGGTGGGATTCGGTGATATGACGCCGGGATTCAGCTACGCGCCGTTCAATGATCTGAAAGCATTTGAGGAAGCATGCACAGAAAATACCATCGCGATCATGGTAGAGCCGGTACAGGGAGAAGGCGGCGTGCACCCGGC
>CALUVR010000051.1 GCA_944324285.1 Candidatus Gastranaerophilales bacterium
AGCCATCTGCATTCCTCCTTTCATCCAAGTTCCCAGGTGTAACATACCGGCTCATAGAGGGCCAGAGCGACCGAGTCGGCTATATCAGGGCTGGGCAGCCCGCGCTTCTTCAGTGCATCCTTGCTTTCCAGCTTGATTTTTGGCGGTGTACCCGCGAAGACATATTTCCGGGTCGAGAGCTGTGCTATCAGCTCCGCATCGTTCGGCAAATGCAGCACGCCGGCCTGTGCCCGGTCCCGCAGGACCGACCATATCCATGTAGAGATATCAGCATAGTTCTGAGCGGCTTCCTTGTCTGGTACAGCTGCTCCAAAATTCACCGGTATGACTTCAAGGTAATTCAGATCCCGCGCCTCTTTCTCGTGGCGAAGGATGTCGGTTACGCCGCCTCCCAGGCCGGTATCATCGATGACGGCGTAAACCGTGCTCTCTGAATACCTGCCGTGCAGACTGATATAGGCGGCCAGAATGTCCTCAGCGGTCTTGTACAGGTCTTGTCCGTGCCGCTTGTCAATGCGCACGATGTCGTTGTCGATATTGGTGGAGATCACCGTCTGGTCATCGCCAAAGCGGGCAACGTCCACGCCGATTGCAATGCGAGACGGCCGGATATGTTCTACTGGCTCATTCATGGTCGCCTGCTCTGCAATCGAGATGGGGATAAACACATCGTCCTCTGCAAGCGGCGGCAATCCGTCTACACGGACACGCACCACATTGGAGTTCGCGCCGTACTTTGCTTCCAGTGCGGCGATGTTGTCCTTGTTTGTGCGGGGGCTGTCCCGGCTGGACACGGTCATGGTGTACCAGGTTGCCGCGTCCCGCCCGAACGCATCTGCAAAGCCGCCCGTCGCTTTGGTGGGGTTGCCACAGTACAGCAGCTTGTTGTTGGGGCCGGACAGCGTGCCCAGCACAGCCTCCAGAATGGGGTCTGCAACGCCGGACGCCTCGTCCACCACGAACAGCATATTGTCTTCGTGGAAGCCCTGCATATTCTCGGGCTTGGTGGCGGTGCGGGCCACCGCAAACCAGCGCTTTTCGTAGCCCCGCATATAGACGCGGGTCTTTGTCCAGTTGAGGAGCAGGCCAAGTATCTGGCTGCTTTCCATCCATTTTGCAATCTCGGCCCACAGCACATCGTTGAGCTGCTGGCGCGTCGGGGCTGTGCAGACCACACGGGGGTAAGGGAAGCAGGCCAGGAACCAAAGCACTACATTGGCCTCAAAGGCCGTCTTGCCAACGCCCTGTCCAGAACGGACGGCCAGGCGGCGGCCCTCTGCAATGGCCCTTGCTGCCTTCACCTGCCAATCGTCGGGTTGGAACCGTGTAACCTCCCGGAAAAATATAAGCGGGTCTTGGCGGTACAGTCTGATCCGCTCTCGGAAGATGTCTCTCCTGTTCATTCCTGGTCAGCCTCCCCCACGATTGCGGCAGCCCAGTCATCCACAACCTCATTGGCACCGCTGCCATTCATGCGGCGCACCTCTGCAAGCTGCTGGATGACCTTGGCCTTCTGGCGCTGGACGTCTGTCAGCAGCCTTTCCAAGCGCTCGACGATCAGATAGGACGCTTCAACAGTGGTGGATGTGTCGACGCTTGTTCCAGGGAGGCGTTCCCCCCGCTCGACCTTTTTGTCGATTGCCTCGATATACCTCTCCTTGTCTCTGGCCTCCAGCTCCGCATTCCCATCCACCCGGCTGAATGACCTCGATGTTTTGGAGGTGTGTACCATCTGGATGTGTGTAGGCTTTTCGGAGTACTTGGCGATCCGCTGCATCAGGAAGCTTTCGCGGGCGGTGAGCAGCTGCAGCTCCTGCACCAGTAGATCTTCCACATCAACGGACTTGTCACACTGCTCGATGGCTGCCCGGTTTTCTTCCGACCAACTCCCGAACATAACGGCTGACCAGCCGCCGTGCTTGAGCGCATTGGTGTTCCCGGGCGGCGCCCCGCCGTGGTTACCCACAGCATTCACGTTGCCCTTGGGTGCGCCCGGTCCGGCCTGCTTTTTGGTTGCAACTTTCTCGGTTGCAACCTTTTTCTTTCGGTTGCAACTTTTGGTTGCAACCTGTTCAGCCTTCCAGTACCGGCTGGCCCAGCTCTTGACTGTGTTCACCGACACGTCCAGCTTCTCGGCAATCTCCTTGTACTTCAGGCCTTTTTTGTAGAGCGTATAGCCTTTATCCCGGAGGTCCACCTACATCATCACCACCGCCCTTTATGTTGTTCCCAAAAAATAAAGCGCGGCCTCGATAAAGAGACCGCGCTGCGTCACACTCAAATAACATTACGAAGCGGGGAATGTTCCAGCAGAAACACCCCTGCCTCAACAACTATAAATGTTCCGACGAACAACCCCGGGCAGACCACCCAGAGAGGTACGCCGGTCATCAGAACCAGCTCCACACCTATCACCAGCGCCACACACAGCGAGAGCACAAAGGCTTTGAGCGCCGCCGGGAGCCACTTGAGAGGCCCCCAGACTACCAGTGCATAGGCGACGCCTTCGGCTGCCAGCCCAAACAGGACATCCATCGGGCCAAACGGGCTCATTGCATTTGCGATGCCGATGCCCAGCAGGACCGCCGGGGCGTAGCTCTTTTTGAAGAGTGGCGCCGCACAGAGGATATTGGCCACACGGAGCTGCACAGCGCCCCACGAAAGTGGGTTGAGCGTTGTAAGCGCCACATAGAGGGCGGCCACGAGAGCCGTCCGGCACAGGTCTTTTGCCTTCATCTCCATCTTACACCTCCACTGTCACGGCGCCGTGGCCGGCGTCGGATACCTCGTCCAGGACAGACACCCCGCAGGACAGCTCGGTTTCGAGCCATTGCTGCAGGAGCCTTGCCGCATCCTCTATGAGCAGCGTTTCCCCTTCGAGGTTCTTCGCAATCCACTGGTCTATCTCACAATAGTCCGGGATCGTTTCCTCCGGCGAGATGGTCACCGTGAAGTTGTTGGTGTAGTGCCGTTGACCGATGGGGCAAAAGCAGCGGCAGTGCTGTTTGTAGATGATCTTTTTGACTTTGTAGCAGTTATCCAGCATATCCTTCACGCCTCCTTCGGTTTCTCCACGATGAAGAGCAGCTCCTTTGCCTGTTGGGGAAAGGGAATCGCCATGATCGCGGTAAGCCACACGGAAGGGAGATATGCTCTCATCCGCCGGTAAAATGCAGACAGAGGCTCGGGCTGCTCTGCGTAGAGAGCGTCCAGCTCCTTGGCGCCGGCCACCAGGCCGATCTCCTGGAGAATCGAGAAGCCGATCTCCTGCAGCTTGACCTTGAGCTCGTTATAGCCCCACTCGTACACATGGGCCCGGTACTGGGTGTCGTAACCGTTGCCCGGGGTGTTCGGGCAGGACAGGAACATCTTTGCCCCCGGCCTCATGATCTTCCAGCACTCGACCAGGCTCTTTGCCCCGTCCTCGGGGTGCATATGCTCGATGGCAGAGGTGTAGATCACAAAATCAGCGAACCCCGCCGGGATGACTTTGGACATCTCGGCCACGTTGCCCAGCTTCCAGCAAACCTTGAACGGATAATAGGATGCAAGGTCTTTGGGTTCGAGGTTGCGGGCGGTTGCGCCCCGCATCGCCTCTTTGATGTTGGTTTTGCTGATGTCGATGCCGGTATAGCTGCGGATGTTCTTGGCATAGTACCGCAGCAGCGGCAGCATCAGCGACCGACCGCAGCAGACATCCACAACGTTCCCGCCCTTTTTGGCCATCTGGGCGGCCGCAAAGTGCTGGATATAGTTCATCACGTCCAGGTTGGTAAAGAACCCATCCCGGAACTGCAAATAAAAATTCCGCATCTGGTAGGTGGTGCAGAGAACCTTTTCCCTGTCCATCCCATCCTCGATGCGGTAGACGATTTCTTTACTCACGCCATTTTCCTTTCGTATCAAGGTATTTCTGGTACTTGATCCATTCGACCAGCGAGTATTCCCGCCGTATGCGATGATCTCCCCCGATTTTTCCCTTGGGCGGCCGGACTGCTATGATCTGCTTCCCGTCAAAATAGGATGTGCCTCCAAACTTGACCGTCGTAGACCAGGTCGTGCTGTCCGTGCTGTAGAAGCCGTAGTCCAGCACATCCTTTTTGCTGTACCCCAGGCCATGCACCTTGACGCCGCAGGCATTGGCATACTGCACCAGACGGCGAATATATCCATACTCGCTCGGGCGGATCGTCTTGATGGCGAACCCTCCGATGCCGATGTAGGGATAATCCTTGCAGAGCTGCTTGAACTCGTCCAGGCCCCGTGACCGATGCCAGACCGGAATGCTTTGCCGGCCGGTCTCAGCTTCCAGCCTCGCCCTCATCCTCTTGACGGCATCATAGCCGGTTATCATGTCCACATCCAGCTCAAAGAAGTGTTGAATGCGGTGCTGATTGATGAAAGCAATGTAACGGCTCAGATATGCGTCCCAGTTCACGGGCTTGGCCGCCGCCTCCTGGCTGTGCATAAAGGTAAAGGCCCCGCTGTCCAACAGGAACATCTTCCAGCGCGGAAGTTCTTCGGCCTGCCACGGCTTGAAGTAGTAGAAGCTCTCCAAAACGTACTCAGGCGGGTGCTTTCTCACCGCAGGCTCATCGCAGTTGGTTCCGGCCAGGAATAACCTCATAGGTCAATCCAGGCTCCACAGTGCGGGCATTTGATCCGTTTTGTGGGCGATTCACTGGCGGGCTGCCGCACCTCGCCCTCTTCGTCCCGCTGCGGTGAAGGCTCCTGCTGGGCCCTCTCTGCCGGCTTTTGCACCGGCTCAATGAAGAAGTCCTCAAAATCGACATCCTGCATCTCGCGGAGGATTCCATCGACTTCCAGGTCGGTAAACCCGGTTTGCTCAAGGTCTACGTTCAGGGCTTTCAGTGCCTCCATCTCGATGCGGAGGATGTCCTCATCCCAGCTGGACGCTTCGGCGACTTTGTTGTCGGCGATTCTGTACGCTCGAACCTGCTCATCGGAGAGATCATCCACCAGGATGCAAGGCACGCGCTCCATGCCGAGCAGCTGCGCCGCCTTGTAGCGGGTATGCCCTGCAATGATGGTTCCTTCCCTGTCAATCAGGATCGGCACCCGGAAACCGAAGTTCTTAATGCTTTGGGCTACCGGTTCAACGGCTGCATCGTTATTGCGGGGATTATGCTCATAGGGGTGAATCTCAGAAATGTCTCGATACGAAATCTGCTGTTCTTTCACTGTTACTCCCTTCTCTGCATTTCTTGCTTTACAGGGAGTGATGCGGCTTTTCGCCTCCTTTCCGGCCAAACAAAAAGCCGCCCGAGGCGAATCGGGCGGCTTCATGGCTATGATTAGAATTTTACGGATACAATTTTACCACATTCAAATTGCCTTGTCAATGACATGATTTTGACAAATTTAGGGTTCGTTGTCAAGAGCATCGACCCCAAACATGAAGACCGACACCTGCGCTGTGGCCGACGAGAGGTCTCTGTAGACCTGTCTCGGCGAAATCTGCAGATCGGCCGCAATCTGATCGTAGGTCGGCTCATCGTCGGAGATATAGTAGCGCCGCAAGACCTGGCACTCCCGCCGGGCGGTCCGGCCATCCGCATTGTCTGCCTTCTGGTTGCAGTAGACCTCATACATACTCAGGACATTGTCGATGTGCTTCATGATGATCTTCGTGCGGCGGCAGGACATGCGGATCGACTCAACCACAGCCATCCGATTCTTGTTCATCATCATATCCAGCAGCTCAATGGCCTCTTCTTCCTCGGATCCATCGTGATCTCCTTCTTCATCCGTGTAGACTGCCCCTGTGCAGTGCAGCTTGAACTTGCGGTAGTTTTTCAGGAGCAGCTGGGTATTGTGCAGTCGCCGGTCCCGCCGCTCTTCGAGCTGCGTATCCTGTTCGGTGACAACTGCCTTTGCGGTCTGTTTAGCCGTTTCCTTGATGACGGCCATGATATCTGCTGGAAGTTCCATTGCGCGCCCTCCTGGCCTATTGCCAAAATCACAAAATTCGTATATAATAGGCTTGTGTTCCGGGGGCCGCGCAAGCGGCTCTCTTTTTTTGTGGGTTTAATCGCAGCGGAGCCATGCAAAGCACTGCTCCTGGCTGTCAAATTCTTCGACCCAGGCATCCCCTGTCATATTATCGATGCCAACCCAGCGGTTGCCATCCCGCCGGTAGAATAGCCCACGCGGCTCACGGCTCTGGATGATGGTGTGGGCCTCTGCCTGCGTAACTTCCTTTATCAGGAACTCTTTATACATCCTGCGGCCTCACTTTTTCTTCTTTTTGCGCTTGCCGGCCTTCGAGCGGTCTTTGCCAGGCTTGGCATGATAGCTGGTCATGGTCTGATACCGGCGGTAAGCCCCGCCGTCATGGCGCTTCTTGCTGTTGTTCATAAGTACCTCCATCTCAGATAAACGGACAATCGACGCCGAGCCAGATAGGCGGCTGTGCGTTGCCGATCACGCTGAACCAGAGCCGGCCGGTAAAGAGCAGTTTCAGCCGTTCCCAGAAAGACAAATGCCAGCAGGAGATCACCTGTCCCTCCCCGCGGAACGCCGGGAGCTGTTCCACTTTATCTTCCATGCCCGCCGGAGCGGTGAATACGATATTCTGCTGCTTAAACTCAATCGGACTCATAGTCGGCCTCCATCAGTTCTTCAAGGCGAGCCTTGGCGCGGGTAAGGACATCGATCTGATGCACTGCCCGCATCCTGGCAGCCGGCATCACTTTCTTGAGCACCGGAGAGATAGCCCCGAAAACATCCTTGGCGTAGTCAGGAGGATTGGCCATCTTTTTGGCCTCGTCAATAAGGCTCTGCAGCTCACTCAGGAGCTTGAGATCATCCTTAAACTTGCTCATTTTCTTTTTCCTTTCTGGCGTCACGCCGTTCGATAGTGTAAACCGCATCTTCGCGCATTTTGTGCCACTGTACTGCAAACCAGATTTTCCAGCTGTCACACATCTTGGTGCAGTACGTTTTTTCTGCGCATGATTTGCAGGGTCGCAACGATGGTCACCTCTTCCCTCGGAATGAATCAGCTGCCTTGCCTCCGGTTGTTTTGATCCACACGCTAACTTTGAATTTTCATTTTTGTTCCCCTTTCCATCGCCATCCGGGATTGCATAGGCCACAAGTTTCTCCAGCCTCTTTTCTCTGCCCGTTGGCCAGATATATTGCGGCCTTCGATCTGCATCTTGCGCAGCATCCAAAGTCATAGTAATTCTGATAGTCGATCATTGACGGAGTCTTTAACCTGCTATCTCCACAACACCGGACGCACTGCAACCCAGCGCATTTACTGCCGCAGACTTGGACTTTAATAGGGTCTTTCATAGGCCAAGCGCCGTATAAGTCAGTAATAAAATCGGACCCCAGACCGCAATACAGGTGGCGGCGCAGAGGATAATCACAA
>CALUVR010000052.1 GCA_944324285.1 Candidatus Gastranaerophilales bacterium
AAATATGGAAGTTTTTGATTTCCATTTAAGTCAAGAAGAAGTAGACTTCATTAATAGTTTTGAATTTATTGGCGGACCACTGATTGATCCTGATGAGGTTGGAGGTTAGCGCAATACGATGCGGTCATTGTAGCCTCGGGAAGCGGCAGTCGCCTTAGCCTGGGCTATAATAAAGTTTTTTATCGTTTTAAAGACGGAGAAACTATCCTTGATAAGGCGATACATCTTTTTCTCGAAGATGATGATTGCCAAAAAGTAATCGTTGTTACTAAGCCTGATGATTTTGTGAAAGTAGAACTTAGGCCTAAAATGCAATTGACAAAGGGTGGAGATACCAGACAAAAAAGTGTCTATGCCGGATTGAAACTTACGGCAAGTCCATATGTTTTGGTCCATGATGCCGCCCGTCCTTATTTAGATATAGCTGATTTAAAGGCCATTAAGGATACTTTACAAAAAGAAGATGCCGCCATCTTGGCGGTTAAGGCTAAGGATACAATCAAAACGGTAAGGGATGGCTATATTCAAAAGACTTTAGATAGAAATAATATTTACTTGGCTCAAACTCCCCAGGGGGCTAAGAGCCATATCTTAAAAGCGGCTTATGAAAAAGCCTTAAATACCGATATTCCTTTTACCGATGAGGCCAGTATTTTGGAATATTGCGGGATTGCGGTTAAGATTGTGGACGGCAATTATCGTAATATCAAGATTACTTATAAGGAAGATCTTGATGATTTTTGAGTAAATATCTTAAAAAGGCGAAAAAGGCAATTGCCATTAATCGCCTTTTTTATTGCGGATGCCGCTGTTATTGGTACCTTTTACTTCTTCATGATAGAAATAATCGACAATGAAGGGATGACCTTTTTTGACTTTTTCATAAGGCATTTCATTATCGACAAAAGGACAGTCATATTTATCGGCTAAGTCTTTGGCCTTTTCTTCAAGAAGCTCAAAGTAGCTGCGATTATGATGATTATAAATCTCATTATAAAGCGGGAGAAGCTCAGAATATTTGGCGGCAATATAGTCCATGATGGTCTTTTTAAAGGCACCGCGAAGATTCAGATTTTCCAGCCAGAACATGTCGCAATAATCCTTAACTTCTTTAAAGATAGCTTCAAAATCAGTGATACCCGGGAAAACCGGCGAAACAAAACAAACCGTGCGCAGTCCCGCTTCATAACATTTTTTCATAGCCTTAATACGGCGGGCAATGCTTACAGCTTTATCCATATCATCTTTAAAGCTTTCATCAAGCGTATTGATTGACCATGATACGGTAACTCTTCCCATTTCTTTTAATAGATCAAGGTCGCGTAAAACCAAGTCCGATTTAGTGCAGATGAGGATCTCGGCTTTGCTGTCTTTTAATTCTTCAAGTAATTTGCGGGTATTTTTAAATTCCGCTTCTTGGGGATTATAGCCGTCGGTTACCGAACCGATGACAACCCTTTTTCCGGCATATTTTTGGGGATTTTGGATTTTGGGCCAACGCTTGATATCAAGGAATGTTCCCCATGCTTCCTCATGACCCGTAAAGCGTTTCATAAAAGAGGCATAGCAATATTGGCAAGCATGGGTGCAGCCGATATAAGGATTGACCGAATAACCGCCCAGGGGCAGATTTGACTTGGTCATGATATTTTTAGTTTCGACCTCATTGATTAAAATGCCATTCAATATTTCAGCCATTTTTACACCCCCAATGTTTTTTAAACAACGAAATTAAGATTTTAGATGTAATCTTTGATATGGATAGCTATTATAGAACTTCCTCAACATTCTTTAAGACCCGTTTAAGATAATCCTCAAATTCCTTGATTTCCTTTTTAGTAAAGTCCCGATAATAAATATCCCCGATTTCTTTGCTCACTTCGGTATATTTATCTTCCAGTTTTTTAGCTTCTTTAGTCAGGTAGATGAGGGTTTTACGGCGGTCGCCTTCACCTTTTTGACGGTATAAAAGTTTTAATTTTTCCATGCGGTCCAGCATGGAGGTGAGGGTCGTCAAAGCCAAGCCGGTCTTTTTAGAAAGACAGCTTATTGAAATACCGTCTTTTTGCCATAAGACATAAAGGATTCTTCCCTGCGGGCCGTTAAATGCATCAATCTTTTTTTCATGCAGAAGCCGTTCAAAGACCCGGGAGCCGACTTGTTTAATCTGACTGATTAAAAAACCACCTTGCATTTTCATAATTCAATTCCTTCTATATCGAATTATACGATATAGAAGTATTTAATTAAAGAAGTTTTTAGGATTTTCTCTAAGATATTGAAACAATAATTTAATGCGAGAATGTCCCCGTTGTTTAAACCGTGATCCCCGTTATTTTTATAAGGGGAAAAAGGGCATATATTGCCGTAAATGCATTCGTTTTAAACGGATTCTTTTAAGTGAAGATTTGATGGCGCCCGAATATGATATAGATCTTAAGGCCGGGCATGCCCGTTTTACCTATCCCCTTACGCCATATCAAGCCAAGGCCGCTTTTGACTGTCTTATCAATATCCGCTATCGGGATGTGCTTTTACACTGTGTCTGCGGAGCCGGCAAGACCGAGATTGTGGTGGCCACGATGGCGGATTATTTAAGCCGGGGTTTAAAGATCGCTTATGCCATTGCCCGCAAGGAAGTCGTCAAGGAATTGGCCGGCCGTTTTAAAATACTTTTTCCAAAAGCCAAGGTCATAGCGGTATATGGCGGCCACAGCGAGGAAAAATATGGCGATATTATTGTTTGTACCACCCATCAGCTTTATCGCTATCCCAAAACCTTTGATTTACTGATTTTAGATGAGGTGGATGCCTTTCCTTTTAAGGGTGATGAGGTCTTAAATAATATTGCCTATATGGCGGCCAAGGGTCGGATCATCTATTCGACGGCGACCGTCGATAAGCATTTAAATGAACTTTTAAAAAAGGATGAAGTCAAAGAAGTCAGCTTACCCATAAGACCGCACCTAAAACCTTTAATTGTTCCGCGAATTATTAAAGGCCCCAAAGTTTATCTTTTAATAAGACTCTTTCTTTTATTAAAAAATAGTAAACGGCAAATGATTATCTTTGTTTCTTCCAAAAAGACAGCTTTATATCTCTATTATCTTTTTCATCCTTTTTTCAATTGTACTTATGTTTATAGTGACCTAGATAAAAGAGATGCCCATATTAAGGCTTTTCGCGACCGGAAATATGATTTTATCCCGGCAAAAACAAAGGCGGAAAGCCTGTTTTATAATCCTTTTGTTAATTTTGCAA
>CALUVR010000053.1 GCA_944324285.1 Candidatus Gastranaerophilales bacterium
CCGTCAGATCTGCTTACCATGATCCCCTCATCGTCGAAGTAGAGATCCCGTGTCTCAGGGTCAAGGGCCAATACGGTAATGTCTGCCATATTTCCTCCTTAAAGCGGCGGAGATGTCGGTGTTCCAAGATTCCCGTTGTGGGTGTGCTTTACCAAGCTCACACCGGCCGCCGTCACATCTACGGTTACATCCGTTCTTCCCTCCTGCTGAGTATTTCCAATGTGCCGGATATCCCCCTTGATCTCGATTACATCCTTCTTGATGGCGATGTAGAGACTTCCGGTATCCGTCCCCATGACCAGTGCCTCGTCAGGCAGCCCCGTTACAGGTTTTGTCGCCGGCACAAAGGCGCCCACAAATACCGCATCGTCGCCCGAGTGGTTTCGCTCAGTGTTTGGCTGGCTTTCCTCTCCGGAGGCTACGATGCGGTCGATGTCATGGTCGATGTAGAGTATCACGCCCACATCGCCTGCCGCGTACCATGGCCTCACCACGAATCCGGCTCCGCGAATCAGTGCGACGGGCACGCCCAGGACAGGCGGTTGGGTACGATAGACGGCGGCGTCCAGCGCCTTGGATAGAGGCTGGACGTCCACTGTCATGGCCACCGGGTCAAACTTTTCCACACGGCACAGGGCGCCCACATGGACCCCGGCAGCGAGTTTCTTGTTTTCCTGGTTTTTCAGGTCGTAATAATCTTGCCTCACGCAGGTTTCACCTCGATTTCGGTAACCCAGTCGCCGTCGGGCTTGCCTTTATGGCTTCCTGCCACGAGCAAATATTTTCCGTTCAGGGTTTGACTCTTGATGGTAATGACGTCCGCCGGGTTGAGATGGTAGTTCAGCAGGCACCGGCGTGTGTAAGTCGGAGTCTTTTCTTCCTTCGACTGTGTTGTCTGGTTGGTTGTCGTTTCGGTGTCAGACGTCTCAGTGTCAGCCCGCAGCAGGCCGGTGGAGGCAGAAAGCTCATAGCCCATGTCCTGCCCGGCCGCCGGGTCGCTGATGATGACTGTACCGTTGCGAATCAAAAACCGGCTCTTGCAGTCCAGCGTGATGATCTCCTTCAGTACATCCTTGACCTTTCCCTTGCAGACCCGGCCGCGAGGGTAGGTTTTGTCCTCGACAAGCTCCATTGTCCCCACCTCAAGGCCAAACATAGTGAGCAGGTCATTGATGATGGCACTGGATGTGCTGTTTTCGGCATAGGTCTTGTTGACCTCCGAGCTCAACCATTCTTCCAGCGCCTCGACCCCTGTGATTTTGGTGATCCACTCTGTATCCGAGTGCTCATCTACCACACGGGATACCTTGCCGGTAAAGATAACGCCGATGTCCCCCTCGTATCCAGCGTTGAGGATCACCGGCGTTCCCTTTACAATTTCCTTCCGCGTTGCATCCGCCAGGTTATGCACCGTGATAGAGGCTGTTCCCAGCGTGTCGCTGTCCTTGAAAGGGACATCAAACTCAAAGTAGAGGTTGCTCATGTCATACCGGCGCGACCCGATTTGGAGAGTTGCTGATCGTTTCCAAAACATCATGCCGCCTCCCTATTGTAGAGATAGAGCTTTACCTCTTTGCCAAAATTCTCGAACGTCACTTCTGAAATATCATCCCCCGTAAGGCACCGGGGGATGATGACCGGCACCGGGAAGCGCTCGTCCTCGACCGTGTTGAAGAGCGGCCGGCCATAGCGGATAATATCCCCATAGACAAGCACCTCCCCTGTGCTGGTGACCGACAGATCGGCAGTAAAAAAGCCCCCTTGCTCGTTATACCGGATGCAGAACGTGAATGTCCTGTCATCCAGCTTTACCGAGAACTTATAGGGGACTTTCGACGTGTCGATATCGATGTAACTGACCTCGTTTCCAAGGTCGATAAGCTGCAAACCTTCCATGATTATGCTCCACTATAAGCAGATGTGCTTCTCTGGGTGGGGCCAGAACTACTGCTTGCCTTTGACGAGAAGCTGTCCACATATTCGGCATAGGCGCTTGACGAAATTTTCTCGGTCGCAACAGTGTGCAGCCCGTCGGCGCTGGTGGCCTTGGTCTGCGATGTCGAAACGGATACCGGGGCCTGTGCATCCTGGGCGCTCATAAGCTGCTGGCCGGACTCCACATAATCGGAGGCGGTGCGATTGATGACCTGAAGCTGCAGCGTAACGCTGTAGCCGTCCTTAATCTTTGCGGAGACGTCAAATTTAAGGCTTGTGATAACGCAGCTGTCGATTTTGATGCGGCCGATATAGGACAGTACGTCCTTTTCCTTCCGCATCCGCAGCAACGTTTCTTTCTGTTCATCCCCGCCAATCAGGACGCCGGTCAACGTGTACTTGTCCGGATCATTGACCACATGGTCATTGATATCCGCCCCTTGCTCCATGGGATTGGACGTGACCTTGCTGGACCCCTGCATACTCTCGGCAGTGATGACGCCGGTCGTTTCAGCGTCAAAGCGGACTGTGCCGCATTTTTCGCCGGTAAGCGTGTACGCCATATGGACTCATCCTTTCTACAGTATCGCGTGTCCTTCCTGCATGGCCCGGTCGTGCAGCTCCTGTTCTTTCTTTTGACGCCAGAGCTTTTCAGCCTCATCTTTGCATTTCTGGGCGATAAGGTCGGCAAGCTCCTCAGGATCAGATGCGGTGTCACCCGTTACCGTGACGGAGATGCTGATCTCCGGGGCAAAGGTCGAATTGTCCTCATAGGTCGTAGAGTTGGACGAATCATTGTTGACGATTTCGCCGGCCGCCGAACTGGATGTTTCATCACCCAGGATGGCATCGGTCTTATCCGCCGGAATGATGGCAGAGCCTCCAGGCAGATAGGCAAGCTCGCCGCCGTCCTCGTTGATGTGCGTCCAGCCGCCGGGGAAGTTGTCAGTGCCCCCGGCATTGTGGGGGATGTCATCATCATCGCCGTCATCGCCAGACGACGCCGGCGCGCCGGTGATGCTGATGCTGGCCCCGCTCACATTCTGGGCGGCAGATACAATGCGGTCAAATTCCGATATGATGCTGTCCGCCCCGGACGAGGCGACGTCCGTCATCCGCTCCCAAGCTTCTTCGGCGTCGAGGGTCATGCTGGCATAGGCGGTCTCTGCATCGTCAGCCATCAGGCTGTAGTTGGTGTCGGAGATCTCCCGGGCCGCCGTCATGGCCTCGTTGACCGCATCCGTGGCATTTTGGGAGGCCGTGGAAATATCCGCCGAGTACTCGGAGGTATCCACCGCCAAAGACGTTTCGCTGCGGGTGGCGCCGTCCAGCGTGTTCACTGCGCCGGTCAGTTCTTCTACGGCGTCCGTGCTTTCCTTTGCGCCGCCAAACAGGCCGGAGAACCAGTCCGCTACTGCGCCGATCCCGGACGCAAACGTCCCCACCAGGTCACTGACCCAGCCGGCAATGGTTCCCAGCACATCGGCCACAACGGACAGCACCGGAGAAACCGCCTCAAAGACCGGCAGAACCACATCGGACAGGACCGTGCCCAAAGCGTCAAACAGTGTCTCTGCCGACGGCAGCAGCGCCTGCACCAGCGTGGACAGCACATCCACAATCGGGCCGGCCGCCTGCACAACGATGCCAAGGACCTCACTCAGCGGGGGCAGGACATTGGATGCCAGCGACCCCACCAAAGACGCGAATGCCGGCAGAACCGTTGAGATCAGCGGCATAAAGGCGTCTGCCAGAGGGCCAACATTCTGGGCCACCGTGTCCAGCACCATACCCAGCACTGGCAACAGCTGCCCGGATACTTCTTCGATGACCGGCATCAGCGGCTGCATGATGCGGGTGTTGAGTTCTTCAAACGCGCCGGCCAGCGGCGGCAGGACGGTGGAGGACAGGTCTCCAATGATGCTCGCGAGAGGCGGAAGCACAGCACTGGCCAGGCTGCCCAGAATATCCAGGACTGGGCCGACCGCATCCATCAGAGCGCCAAGCGTCTGGGACAAAGCCGGGATCAGGTCTTGGGCAAGCTCAGCCACCACGGGAATCACATCACCCAGACCGCCGGCCAAGGTATCCACAAAAGACAGGAGGATTGGCTCAAGCGTCGGCCATGCGTCGAGCACAACACCGACTGCCTGTTCCAGCACCGGCGTAAACTTTCCGCCGGCGTCCGCCATAAAGTCACCAAAGACACCTTTCAGGGACTTGATGCTGTTGGTCAGGCCGCCGGTCTCATTGATGGCCGCCTGCTGGATGTCGCTGCTCTGTTCCAGGATTGCATTAAAGCGCACCTGCGCGAGCGACGCATCATCCAACGCCTCAATGTTGGTGCCGAGGCCAAGGGCGGCCGCACTGTTTTTCAGGGTCGCATCATCAAGGACGATGCCATACTCTGTCAGTGCCGCTGTGTCCCCGCGGATGGCTGCCTGGATGGCCGCCAGTGCTTCGGCATCGTCCATCTTGAAGGCGTTGCCAAAATCATAGGCCAGCGAGGTTGTCATCTTGGACAATTCCTCACTGGCTTCTGCGGTCAATCCCAGTTCCCGGTACATTCCCTGGTTCTGCACCATGAAGCTCTGAACTTCGGCAGTGCTGCGATGCACGGCATCCGCATAGTTGTCTACCCACTCGGCTGCACCAGCAGAAAATGTACGTTCGAACTTGGCTGCGGTGTTCTCTGCTGCGCCGAACGCTTCTACAGCAGCGGCGCCAAACTCCTTCAGGAGGTCAATGCCCTGCTGGATTGCTTCGAGTCCCAGGAACGTCTGGAGGGCGCCAGAGATTGCCTCCTTGACCTGGCTGCCGGCATCCTCGCCGGCATCGCCCATATCGTCCAGGTCGTTGGCGGCATCATCCGCACCGTCCCCTACGTCATCCTCGGACTCGCGCGCTCTGCGCAAGGCCTTGACCAGGTTGTTGCGGATGAAGTTGACGGGATTTTTGAAAGCATTCGCAATGCCCGTGGCCTTGGTCACGATGTTGGACGCCCAGGTATTGACTTTGCCTTTGGAGAAGTCAAGCGCGCTCGATATGCCGGAACCGAAGCTCTTGGAGATGCTGTTCCCCGCTTCCAGGCTGTCAGCTGTTGCGCCGCGGAAGGCAGCTCCCAGACTGTCCACCTGTTTTGGCAGATTTCGCGTCTTGGAGCCGGCTCTATCCGCACTGTCCCCCACATCCTCCAGACCATCGCTCAAGGCCCGCAGCGCATCGGATGCAGTGCGGGCGTAACTCACAAGCTGGGCAATGTCCTGGCCGGTATCGTTCCACTGGCCGCCCATTTCCCGTGCTTTCTCCCCCGCCGAATCTGCGCCGGCAGAGAGGTTGCCCACTCCTTCGGCAGCCTCGTTGCTGGCCTTGCCAAAGGTCTGGATGGCATCAGATGCAGACTGGCACGCAGACACAGCGCCGGAGCCAAAGCGTTGCGCTCCCATCTCCATTGCGCCAATATGCTCTTCCAGACCCGACACCTGATCGTCAAGGTCCTCAACAGAGCTTGATGCATTGCTGGTATCAAACTCGACGCTGTATTGGAGCTTTCTTGCGTCATCCAATCTCCATCACCTCCCTCCCGGCTGCTTTTTGGGGTGCCATTCATCGATCCACAGGCGTTTTGCCTCCAGGCACTCGCAGTACTCGGCCAGATCCATCTGCTTGAGCTCAGTGTAGGTCACGCCGTTACCGCTCCACACCATGCACCAGAAGCTCTTCTTGGCTATCGCCCGCCTGTGGGCTTCCGCCGGGGAGCTTTCACTCCCTAAGAAACTGCTCGATGGCGGCGATCAGCTTCTCGGCAGTGCGCAGGTCCTCCTTGTTGTCAAAGTAGGACATCCCCTGCGCCTTGACTTCGGGCGGCGAAACCACACAGTTACGGAACATGCCGTCCATGTACTTGGTGCTCTTGCGCCGGCCGCCGGTGTTGCCGCACTCATCGTTGAAGTCATAGTACCAGGAGGGAGACACGCTCTGCAGCGTGAACTTCTGCTCCCCGATGGTGATTTCTTTGGTCTTTGCCATATATTTTCTATATCCCCTTTCAGACAGGCTTTTGGGCCGTTCTGGCCATGCCTTGCCGGCCATTACTTATATTCCAGAGACGGGACAAAGATGGTGACCGTCTCGGAGCCAATCTCTTTTGCGCGGGTCAGGTCGGGCGGCCGGGTGATCCGGCAGCGGTCACCGGACACATACACGTTGCTGTCGTCGTTGGCGTCGGCCAGCAGGACGGAGACCTGCTGGCGGCGGAGCGCCAGGTCGCGCAAGGTCGGCAGACTGGACGAGGTGCCGGAAAGCGTTACCGTCATGGTGCCGCTGTCATTGGCATTTTCGTTGTAAGTCACATCGCCCTGAACACCGACGGCGGTTGTTACCATATCCTCGCTGCGGGCGACAGTAATCATGCTGTCGGTGGCAAAGCCGGTAATCACACGGCCATTTACGACAAGACTGACCTTCGTGGGGTCATAGGTTGTTACGGCAATATTGCTCGCCATAGGTTATTCCTCCTTTCCTCACGCAGTAGTGGAGTTGAGGGTCACGCGCAGCACGCCGTGCACCTTGACGCCATGCACCGCGCCGTTGAGCTGTGCCTCCCACTCGATATCAGGCATGATACGGTTCCGGGCCTGCTCATCGGTCGCCTCAGAGCGTTTGGGCAGCACCACGTTGTAGATGCCCTTGCCGGTCTCAGGGTCGATTGCGACGATCTTCTTGCGGACGGCCAGATTCAGCGCATCAAACACGCCGGAGCCCACAATGGCAAAGCCGGAGTCCATATACTCGATGCTGGCGTTGGCCAGGAAGATCTCGTACAGATTCTCCCGCATCTGATAGGTGATATAATCGGCCCCCAGCACGTTGTCGATGAAGTTGCCGTCGCCGCAGATGCCGTTCTTCATGTACTCGTGCTTGTACTCCGAGGTCATGAAGTTGACGCGGTTTTCCTCCAGGATGTCTCGCTCGCCCTTGGTCAGGTCGGCCACGGCGATGCCGTCGGGCACCTTCCACTTCCAGGTCACATAATCCGGCCAGAAGGGGCCGACACAGCCCACGTTGGCCGCATCGATCCATTCGGTCGTGGGGCTGTCGGTGTAAAAGATGGCCGACCGGCCGTGGGTATTGACGAACTGCTTGTTGGAGGTCTGGCCGAAGTAGAACTTGCGGTGATCCTCGATGCCGGTGCCAAGCTGGGCTTCGGTGGGTTCAGTGGTCTCTGCCCACGCGGCCAGAGCCTCCACGCCGTCGTCGTCCGTGACATCAGTCAGGACAAAATAAAAGTCATCGTTGATCTCCCGCAGCGCCTCGATGGCGGCGATCAGATTTTCCTCCCGGGTCACATCGGCCTTGCCGATGGTGACGGAGGCAGAGGCGTCGGCCAGTTCCAGGCCCTCGAAGCAGTCAGCATCCTTGTACAGCTCCACATCTTGGGTGTAGCCGGATACCGGCTCCCGGGTGGTGCTGGTGAAGGTGACGGTCGCCCCTTCCACCGATGCCTCGAAAGTCACCTCGTCCTCGGTAAAAGAAAGCCCGGCAAAGAGAGCGGCGAATTCCGTCTCATCTGCCGGGGCACTGGCGCCGGTGGTAACTTCGACAACCACCTTGCCGCCAATTTTGAGGTAATAGGGGGTCTCGGGCTGCAGAGGCTCAGAGGTGGACAGGCCGCCGAAGGTAATGGCGATGGTGGACACCTCGCCGCCCACGTTCTGAGGGTTCTCGATGCCTGCGATACGCACCTTGCGGATCAGCTTGGTGGCCAACGTGTTCGCCTGGTTGAACATCCGGTCAGCCATCTCAGCGACCTTCTTGCCCGGGAATGCTTCCTTAATCAGGTCCAGGTCATTATAGGTCGTCATAGGGGCCGCGCCCTCGGTGGAGAGCAGCAGGATGTCCAGTTCCTCGGCCGGAACCACCTTCGCATCCAGTTCGGTAAAAACCTGAATGTCAGTCATTTCCTCACTCCTTTTTGATAGTCACTTTCTTGATGGAGGGCACATTCAAGGTGTCCTCACGGGTGTAACGGATCTGCACGTCAAAGCCGAACCGCCGGGCCGCTTCGTCTATCACCAGAGTTGTGCGGTCCTGCACCTGGCCGACCTCCACAACGGTGATCCCCAGCGCAGAGATATCCATGTAGCCGGTGTGCAAAAACCAGCCCATAGCCTCGTCTGCCAGCTCGTAGGCTTCATCGGCGCCGCTGATAAATGCCCCATCTTCCCCGCGGTTCATCGAACAGCAGGTGAAGGAGAAGGTCGCGGTGGGCATCACGCGGCGAACAACGGCGGAATCTTCGCCGTCAGGCAATGTCCTGTAATCGCCCATCGTGTTGTCCGGGATATAGGGGGTTGTAACGCTGTAGATCACAAAGGGGAATGGGGCCTCCGGCTGTACCTGGTTGGCCAGAACCACTGGGCACCCCAGATAGTCCCAGAGCTTTTTCACCATCGCATTTCGCATCTCGACGAAGGTCATTTGGGATTGCTCTCCCCTTTCTTCTCCACCATGTAGCGTTTGAGCGAGTGGACAGGGCCATGGGTCAGCTCCTGCTTGACCGTATAGACCTGGCCGTCATACCCGTCCCGGAACTGCGCCCCCACGCGGAGGGTGTAGCCGTTGGTATAGACCTTCTGGGCGTTGACGGTATAGGTGCCGCTGTCCGCATACTGCAGATCCTCGTTGTTGAGCGGCATGACGATGCCCTGGAACGGCGTCTCCACCGTCTCGCCGGGCACCCACTGGCCGCCGTTCTCCTTGTCGTATCCCCCGCCTTCGGTGTGCATCTCATACATGGTGTGCAGCAGATGCCGGGGGAGCTTCGGGCCGCGCCAGGTTCTCATAACATTCCCCCTATTCGACTTTATAAACAATTTTTAGATACAGTTCCTTAGTTTCAACCAGCGGTTGGTACTGTGTACTCGTGCGCTGAGTAATCTCAGATTTGGGTGGGGAGAGTTGTGTATTGAAGTAATTCTGGGTCATCTTGAGCGATTCAGACCCAATATAGTCTGCCGCTTCCTCTGCGGTCCAATGCTTGTCGATAATCCCATCAATAGCTTCTTTGCAGAGATTTTCGATGACATTCTTTCCGCTATCATAGCTTGCCCGAATAAAACTACGTTCCGGGATGGTTACACTGTCTACCAACATATACATCCAGGTATAATCATCCGGGTTGTAGTCAGACGAAGGGGAAAGCCCTTCAGACTTCTTGTTTTTGGCCCTGCGCTTTTTCTTACGGGCCAGGAAGCTCACACCAGGGTTATGACCGGGAATCCAGTCCAGGTC
>CALUVR010000054.1 GCA_944324285.1 Candidatus Gastranaerophilales bacterium
GAGACATTTCTCAGTGAGATGACGGCAATAGCGGAACAGTATGACTATGACTCCGATATCGCCGGCCTGACCCAGGAAGATGAGAGCCGCCTGTACAAAGATTATTACAATGAAAATATAAAGACAGAAATGGCAGATGTACTGAGGAAACTGTTTTTGTCTGACGACAGCTATCCCGTATACTGTGCGCATCCGGCTGTGCAGGCTCTGGCGGAGGAGCGGATGAGAGATGAGGATACGCTGAAAAAGATGCTGTACGCTTACAATTATTACGATAAATGGTACAGGATCGATTACAGAGGAGCCGCTTTAAGTGAGCTGATGTTTTTTAACGGTGAGATGCTCTCCAAAGGTATGACGGCGTCTGTGCTGACGGATCGGCTCCTGACGGCGCCGGCGGGACAGAGGGATACAAACCGGACGGTGACCTATTACAATAATGTGCTGAAAAACTATACAGGGCAGGAACTGACAGATTTCCTGGGAAATCTGTCCGGAAGTCTGGCAGGATACCAGGACGCCAATGAATGGTTCGCAGCCAGTTTTGACGGTGTGCTGGTGGAAAAAGGAGCCCTCGGAGATGAGGAAAGGAAAATCCGTTACCGTATCTGGGACAATCTGAAAGGACTTGACGACGGAAGAAAAAGTATTGTACTTCCGATTCTGACTGCTCCTCAGAAGGATATGTATCTGATTTCCGTGCCGTCTCAGATTATGATCGGAAGTATGAACCGGTATCAGGACTACCTGAATAAAGACGGGCAGGAACGGAACAGAATCCGTCAGACTGCGGAAGCCTATGCGGAGAAAATGAGCATCTTCTACGGCGTATCGTCACAGTGGATGAGCAGTGCGGTACGGCAGCTCAACAGTTTTGTCAATATTCAGTATGATACGAGACTCGGATTTCCGGAAAGCGAAGCGGCAGCGGCAGGCATGCAGGAAAAGGGAACAACCAGGGATCCGGTAATGAAATGGGTCTATGAGGCAAACAATATGCTTAATGCGCTGAATGGCAGCGCGGCTGTGGCAAATGGAAATGATGTGATCTGGATGTGGTCGGAGGCGCTGGGAACCAGCGACTATACATTCTTTACATTCAGCCATGAAACTGCTCACAATCAGGACGGAAGGTATTTTTACGGAGGCGCGGGCAGAAGGCCGGGCACCGGAGCCGAGGCGCACGCGGACGGAAATATTGCTCAGGAGATGAGGGATGGAGTTATGGTGTTCAATATTTCAAAGTCTATGGATATCGGTGTGGAGATGCCGAATAATTTCAGCTATAAGCGCATTGACTCTGCAAAGAAAATCCACAGTTACTATAAAGAAATGTTTGATACCGGGTATGCGCTGGATTATCTGGCGGCCCAGGCATTCCTCAGACTCACACCGCAGCAGCAGGCAGCAGTAGCAGTACAGGCGGAGCATACGGCGGGGGGAACCGCGTCCATGAGTACCGTGTACAGAAAACTGACGGCGGAAGAGATTTCGGCTATGAAGCTGGAGGATATGGAAGATCTGTGGGAAAACAGAATATCTGTCCGCAACGCATCGTCCTATCCGGAAAAGGTCGGAACGGCAACTGACGGAAGTTATGGTTTTGAGTCCTTTTATACGATGAACTGGTATCAGTCCCACAATGACGAAGGATCTCCGGATACTCATTCGTTTAAGCGCCTGGGACAGGAAATGCTGGGACTTGCAGGCTATGAAAAAGGGTACATGGTTTATATGTCCGCTCTCAGCAAAAACGACCTTGAGGCGCTCCGGATCATTACCGGAGATCCGGATATTACATGGAAAGAATATAAGCTGAACCGTTACCGCGAGGTGGAGGCGAAGCTGGGGCAGATTCCGTACTTTGAGGCGGAAACAGTGATTGAGCAGTTTAAGGCTGCATTTGAGGAAGATGCCGGAAACGGCGGTACGAGTCAGAGTATAGAGACAAAGCGGATGCTCTACGGCATGATAAAGCGCGTGACCGGAGACTTTACTGACGGCGGAATCTATAAGAGCCCGTCCGTGACTTCCATTACATCCGCGGAACAGCTGATCCGTCTTGCCGGGGACAATCCTTACGGATACTACCGGCTGGAAAACTCCATTGATTTCAGCAATGTAAGCGCATCCGGCGGCAGCTATATTCCGGATCGGTTTGTCGGTGTCCTGGACGGAAACGGATATGAGATGACGGGAATGGAGTACCCGCTGCTTAAAGATCTGCAGTATGCTCAGGTGAAGAATCTGACAATATCCGATCCGTCATATGCAGGAGACGCGGAGGCAATCCTTGCGGTGAAGTCCAGGAAAGTAACCGTTGGAAATATACGGGTAGAAAACGCGGACATGCCTCTTCCCCTGGTAAAGATCAGGACGGAAGGATACTATGAGTACGGCGATATGAGCATAACGGTAGGTGAGAAGAAGATTGCCACGGCAGAAGAATTTCTTGCCATTGGTGATTCTGCCGCGGCTCTGAAAAAGCAGTATGTACTGACAGAGGATCTGGATTTCGGCACAGTCGGATCAGCAGACTTTGTGGTGAAGGGAACTTTTTCCGGGGGACTGAAGGGAAACGGACATACAATCACCGGTCTGGACGGAGTACTGTTTGAAAAAATAAACGGCGGATCCGTCTCTGATCTGACGATTGAAGGCACACGGCTGACCCGGAACACACAGAAGGGCGCTTTGGCCAATGAGATCAGAAACGCAGAGGTGCAGGATATAAAGATAAAAGATCTTGTAATTGAAAACAATGCTGACCAGACAGGCGGGCTTGCGGGAATCATATCGGGCAGTACGGTAAAGCGGATCGCGGTGGAAAATATTTCTGCCCGTTCCAGCAATACGATAGGCGGCGTGGCCGGACAGTTTGACGGAAGAATTCTGGAAGACTGTATTGTAACCGGAAGCCTTGAAGGCACCATCCGGCATCAGATGGGCACCAGAATTGGCGGCATTACCGGCTGGATGGGCGGCGGAACTATGAAGAAGTGCCTGGCAAAAGTCGAGATTATCGCGCCGGAACGAACCGGAAACGGAGGAATTATCGGCGGTCCCCAGAGCGGCAGCGCGGCAGTTGAAAGCTGTGTCAGCCTGAGTACCGGAGTGAATGCCAGCCGGATATCCGGATGGGATGTGCTGGGAACAACAAGCAGCGCATATGAGCTGGACAGTTCGGACAGCCGGACCAGTATAAACGAGGCTAATGCGGACCGGATCTTCCCGGTTACGGAACAGCAGGCTATGGAAAAAACATTCTATACAGAGACGCTGGGCTGGAGCGAAGCTGTGTGGGATTTTAGCGCACTGGCGGCGGGAGGGCTGCCGGCGTTGAGATGATGATTGAAAGAGAAAAGTGACAGACAGGAAAGGACGCCGAACCGGCGTCCTTTCTGGCTTATATGTATTTCCCCGTAACACTCTCCGACGTTTCCCGTATTTCCTCCGGCGTTCCCACAGCCACGATCCGGCCGCCGTCGTCGCCGCCGCCCGGACCCATGTCAATG
>CALUVR010000055.1 GCA_944324285.1 Candidatus Gastranaerophilales bacterium
CGGTACGTACAGTTGGAGATCTGGTCCAGATACCAGGGCATATTTTCCCGGTACAGCTCCGGATCTTTCTGATAGTCATCAATGGCCTTCCGGTATGTCCGGGCCACAGTAGCCACATAAAGGGCAGTCTTCATGCGCCCCTCGATTTTGAAGCTGTCGATTCCCGCGTCGATCAGTTCCGGGATGTATTCGATCATGCACAGATCTTTGGAGTTGAAAATATAGGTGCCCCTCTCATTTTCATAGACCGGCATGTACTCTCCCGGCCTTGTCTCCTCCACTACCGCGTATTTCCAGCGGCAGGGGTGGGTACATGCGCCCCGGTTGGCGTCCCTGCCCGTAAAGTAATTGCTCAGCAGGCACCGGCCGGAGTAGGAGATGCACATAGCCCCGTGGATAAAGGTCTCGATTTCCAGATCCTCCGGGATATGCTCCCGCAGTTCTTTGATTTCTTTCATGGACAGTTCCCGGGCCGACACCACCCGGCTTGCCCCCTGGCGGTACCAGAAGTTATAGGTGCCGTAGTTGGTATTGTTTGCCTGGGTGCTGATATGACGGTCGATCTCCGGGCAGATCTCCTTCGCAATATCAAAGACTCCCGGATCCGCAATAATCAGAGCGTCCGGCCGGATCTCCTTCAGTTCCCGGAAATATTCCCGCACGCCTTCCAGATCTTCATTGTGAGCCAGAATATTTGCCGTTACATACACTTTTACGTCATGGGCATGGGCAAATTCGATTCCTTCCTTCATCTCTTCCATGGAAAAGTTTTTTGCCTTCGCCCGCAGGCCGAATGCCTCCCCGCCGATATAGACCGCGTCCGCGCCGAATATAACCGCCGTTTTCAGAACTTCCAGGCTGCTTGCCGGAATCAGTAATTCGGGATGTCTGCTCATTGTTTTTCTCCTTCCTTTTCTGTCTTCTGATGCTGCTCCTGCTCTTCCTGCCGCGCCGGAGCCTGCTCTGCCTGGCTCCCATCTTTCTGCGCCGGAATCCGTTCTTCCTGATATTCCTCACTCTGCCGGGCTCCGGTCTGTTTTACGCTTATTGCCGCGCCGTCGCCCAGGGGCAGGATCGCCGTCTCCAGAAGGGGATTGTGCTTCAGCTCATACAGGTATTCCCGCATTCTCGCGTGAATGGTCCGGTTCCGCCGCTCCACCGCGAAGCGGGACTGTATCACATCCCCGTCCTGCATCACATTGTCGGAGACAAGACAGCCCCCCTCCGGAAGAAGCCGCAGCACATGGGGCAGATAGTGGATGTACTGGCCTTTGGCCGCATCCATAAAGATGAAGTCGTAAGTTCCTTCCAGCTTTTCCAGCACTTCTGCCGCGTCTCCCTCGATCAGCGTGATCACGTCTTCCTTCCCTGCCCGTGCGAAATTACTGCGGGCAATGGGAATCCTCTTTTCATAATTTTCAATCGTTGTAATTCTGCACCCTTCCGGCGCGTATTCACTCATCAATAACGCAGAGAAACCTATGGCAGTTCCGACCTCCAGAATGCGCATAGGTTTTTGGAGCATAAGGAGAACCTTGAGGAGGCTCTGCATCTCCCGCCGGATCACCGGCACATCCGAAGCATGAGCCTCTTTCTCAATCTCCTCAAGTATTCTGCTGTTCTCTGTATCCAGAGAATTGATGAATGTGACGATACGTTCATCTACTATCATATATTACACATCCACATCCATAATAATCGGAATTACCATAGGTTTCCGTTTTGTCTTTTTCCAGATATAATCGTTCATGGCGTCGCGGATCACCAGTTTGATCCGGTTCCAGTCCGTATGTCTGCCGGTCAGGCATTTGTCAAGGGCGTCGCTGACCGCCTTTTTCGCCTCTCCCATGAGCTGCTCGGACTCACGCACATATACGAATCCGCGGGACACAATATCCGGTCCTGCAAGCAGACGGTTTGTTCTGCGCTCCAGAGTCAGCACTACGATAATGATACCGTCCTCGGCCAGATGCTGTCTGTCCCGGAGTACGATATTTCCCACATCGCCCACGCCCAGGCCGTCCACAAGGATGGCGCCGGTGTGTACCTTGTCTACTACTTTCGCGGAGTCTTTATCCAGCTCCAGCACGTCTCCGGACTGGATGATAAAGATATTTTCCTTCGGAATGCCAAGAGATCTGGCAACTCCCGCATTCGCCTTTAAGTGGCGGTACTCGCCGTGAACCGGGATGGCGTACTTCGGTTTCACAAGGGAATAGATCAGCTTCAGTTCCTCCTGGCAGGCATGTCCCGACACATGGGCGTCCTGGAAGATGACTTCCGCGCCTTTCGCGGACAGCTCGTTGATGACTCTGGAAACGGATTTCTCATTTCCGGGAATCGGATTGGAGCTGAAGATAATCGTGTCGTTCGGCTGGATCGTCACCTTCCGGTGCACGTCCGCCGCCATTCTGGACAGAGCCGCCATGGACTCGCCCTGGCTTCCGGTTGTGATCAGCACCATCTTCTCCGGCGGATAATTCTTCATCTGGTCAATCTCAATCAGCGTGTTGTCCGGCACGTTCAGGTAGCCCAGCTCTGACGCTGTGGAAATGATGTTGACCATGCTCCGGCCTTCCACTACAACCTTACGGCCGTACTTGTAAGCAGAATTGATGATCTGCTGCACACGGTCCACGTTGGACGCGAAGGTGGCAATGATCAGCCTGGTATTCTGATGCTCTGCGAATATGTGGTCAAAGGTAATGCCCACGGTCCGCTCGGACTGGGTAAATCCTTTTCTCTCCGCGTTGGTACTGTCGGACATAAGGGCGAGAACGCCTTTCTTTCCGATCTCGGCAAACCGCTGCAGATCAATGGCGTCGCCGAATACCGGCGTGTAATCTACCTTAAAGTCTCCGGTATGGACCACCACGCCCGCCGGTGAATAGATAGCAAGCGCGGAAGCGTCCTGGATACTGTGGTTTGTCTTGATAAACTCAATCCGGAACTTGCCCAGATTAATGGACTGTCCGTGCTGCACGACCTTGCGCTTTGTACTGCGCAGAAGATTGTGCTCTTTTAATTTATTTTCAATAATTCCCATTGTCAGTTTTGTAGTATAAATGGGAAGATTAATTTCCTTCAGAACATAGGGCAGAGCGCCGATATGATCCTCATGGCCGTGGGTGATGACAAATCCCTTCACTTTGGACGCATTGTCCTTCAGATAAGTGACATCCGGGATTACAAGGTCGATTCCCAGCATGTCATCCTCCGGGAATGCCAGACCACAGTCCACCACAACAATACTGTCTTCGTACTCAAAGGCAGTAATATTCATACCGATCTGTTCCAG